>CANRIL010000063.1 GCA_947630625.1 uncultured Clostridia bacterium | reverse complement strand
TCGCGGGGACACAGCGGCAGCTACTCCACCAACTGGCAGCTTACAGGCCGTGAGCTGCTGGACGCCGCCGAGGTGCGGATGCTGGACAACCGGTACGCGATCCTCTTTTTGCGAGGCGAGCGGGCCGTCATAGACGAAAAGTACGACATCCTGAAACACCCCAATCTCGCTTTGACGGCGGACGGAAAAGCCGATCCGTATCGGCACGGCGTCTCCCGTTCCGAAGTGGCGACGATCTCGTTTGACGGCGTGCCGTCCTTGCCGGACGAGACGGAGCTGCCTGAAACCAGCTATGAGCTTCTGTCCGAAGAGGACTTTGAAGCAGACGAATTTACAGAAATATGGAGGTATTAACATGAACAAGAATCTTTTCAACACCCACAGAGAAACCGAAAGACTGTCCATGCGCGGCAAGGTCCGGAAGGGGTACCGGCTGTACTGTGCAATCGCAATTGCCTTGACCGTGCTGTTCACTTGCGCTGTTACCGTTTTTGCAACCGAAAGCGGTAACGCCGATCCGCTTACTGTTGTCAACAATCTGTCTGATTTCGTGTTCGGTCTGATCCGCGCGGTTGGTTTGATTCTGCTGGGCTGGGGCATTGTGCAGGTGGGCCTGTCTCTCCAGAGCCACGACCCTTCCCAGCGTTCCAACGGCTTTCTCACTCTGGCCGGCGGGATCGTCATCACTTTTGCGAAGGAAATTCTGACGCTCATTACGGGCTGACAGACACAGCGGAAGCGCGGCGGGATACTCCCGCCGCCATTTCCGCGAAAGGAGGGACGGAAATTGTCGGACAACTGGGTAGTCCAAAATTTGGAGAATGCCCTAAACACATGGAATGAAAAACTGGCGGAGATCTGGCAGCTCGTAACACAGTCGCCGGAAACCTTCCGTGGCGGCACGATCTGGAACGTCATCCGGAACATCCACGGCGCGGTGCAGGCCATCGGCATTGCGCTGCTGGTGCTGTTCTTTGTCATCGGCGTCATGAAAACTTGCGGCAGCTTTGCCGAGGTCAAGAAGCCGGAGCACGCGCTCAAGCTCTTTATCCGATTCGCGCTGGCGAAAGGCGCGGTCACCTATGGAATGGAACTTATGCTCGCGCTGTTTGAGATCGTGCAGGGCACGATTTCCCGGATCATGAACACGGCGGGGTTCGGCTCGCCGGAGCAAACGGTGCTCCCGGATTCCATGATCCAGACGATAGAGGACTGCGGATTCTTTGAATCCATCCCGCTCTGGGCGGTGACGCTCATCGGCGGACTGTTCATCACGGTGATGAGCTTCATTATGATCATGACCGTGTACAGCCGTTTTTTTAAGCTCTATATGTACACCGCGCTCGCGCCCATCCCGCTCTCGACCTTTGCCGGAGAGCCGAGCCAAAACGTGGGCAAGAGCTTTATCCGTAGCTATGCCGCCGTATGCCTCGAAGGCGCTGTCATTGTTCTGGGATGCATCATCTTTTCGCTGTTTGCATCTTCCCCGCCCGTCGTGGATGCGGACGCCGCCGCTGTGACGCATGTCTGGTCGTATATCGGAGAGCTGCTCTTCAATATGCTCGTCTTGGTCGGTACGGTGAAGATGGCGGATCGGATCGTCCGCGAGATGATGGGGCTGTGAGGAGATGCCGGGGATGAAACAGAACGCGAGAGCTTTCAACAAATTCAGGAGCTACTCCCTGAAAGACTGCGCCTGCGAATACTGCCTATATTACGGTGGCAAACGCAAAGGCAAAACGCAGTGCCATGCAAACACGTGCGTGTGCAAGGACGAGATCCGGACGGCGATTCGCCGGGAAAGGAAGAAAGCGATTGGGTAGCAAGACAGAAAGCCCACCGTAATAGGAAGTTCTGCCGATTCCACCATCAAAGGTTGACATTGTAGCCTCAAACGAGTATAATATGGACAGAATACTACTACGGCAGGGAGGAACCGCTATGAATATACGTCCGTCCGCGGCGATTCGCCAGAACTACAATGAGATCGCAGAGTTGTGCCGGAAGACCGAGGAACCGGTGTTCCTGACGAAGAACGGCGAGGGCGATCTCGTCGTCATGGACATCGAGACGTTCAACCGCCGGGAGAAGATGCTGAAGCTCCGCGAGGACCTGCTCGCCGTCGAGGAGGACCGGATGCGCGGCAGTCACGGCTATTCGGTCGGGGAGGTCGCGTCAATGATGCGCCGGGCAATTCAGGAGGCGGCGGAGCATGGAGCAGCAGAATAAATACAGGGTGGTCGTCTCGGATCGCGCGGCGCAGATGCTTACCTCGCACGCCGCGTTCCTCGCACGGGTCAGCGTGGCAGCCGCAGAGCGGTTGACCGCCGAATTTGAAAATGCCGCGAACTCGCTGGAAGTCATGCCGCAGCGCTGTCCGTGGCTCATCGGGGAGTATATTCCGCGGCACACCTATCGCTTCCTCCTTTTCGAGAAGCGCTATATGCTGATCTTCCAGATCGTAGACGACACGGTTTTCGTCGATGCGGTTCTGGACTGTCGGCAGGACTACGGATGGCTCATCCGATAATGCAATACAAATACAGCGGAACCGTCACTTTCGAGTGGCGGTTTTTGT
>CANRIL010000062.1 GCA_947630625.1 uncultured Clostridia bacterium | reverse complement strand
ACTGCCGGAGGACGCGGAGAAGATCAGCCTGTGTTTCTCACTGCCGCACGTGACCGGTTCGCTCGCGGCGACGCTGCAGCGGTTCGCGGTGAGCGGGCTGAACCTGACGAAGATCGAATCGAGGCCCATCCCGGAGCGGAATTTCGAGTACGACTTTTATCTCGATTTCAGCGGGAACATCCACGAGGCGCACACGCTCTCGCTGATCGCCGCGCTCTCCGAGGAGATGCCGCGCTTCTCGTTCCTCGGGAACTACAAAGAGATCTGAGCGGCCAAAAAGCGGAAATCAATCGAAGGGAGTTCATACCGAACATGGCGGAAGCAGCGTTTCAGAAGGTGGAGACCGAGGAGCAGATCGAGCTCGTGGCGAGCATCGCCGCGCCGATCTGGCACGCCACCTACGACGGGATCACCGGCGTCCCCGCGACGAATTACATGATCGAACAGTTCCAGTCGATCCCGGCGATCCACAGGCAGCTCGAGCAGGAAGGCTACCAGTACTACCTGATGCTCGTGAACGGCGTCCCGGCGGGGTTCGTGGGCGTCGTCCCGCACAGGGAGGGCAAGCTGTTCCTCTCGAAGCTCTACATCTCGGAGCCGCACCGGGGCATCGGCATCCCGCGCGCGGTGATCGAGTTCCTCAAAGCGCTCTGCAAGGTGGAGGGATTGCCGTCGATCTACCTGACGGTGAACAAGCGGAACCTCCACGCGATCGAGGTGTACCGGCACTTCGGGTTCTACCAGATCGACGCGGTGGTGACGGACATCGGCAACGGCTTCGTGATGGACGATTACATCATGCAGCTCGACGTGTGAGCCAAGAAACAATGCCCGGCAAAACGGAACGCAGGATGCGGAAAAACCCCCGGCTTTGCCGGGGGGATGTTTTCGTTTGATCGTTTCGTTTCCTTTACGGGCTTGCCTTTTTGCCCGAAGTGTGGTATACTGGCGTCGCAGTACAATCGAATCATCCTTGGCGTTTTGTGCAGTCTCATCCGAGCAGTGCTTTTGCCGTCCGGTAAAAACGCAGGCTCTTCTTTCTTGTATTGTTCCGAATCAGGCGGCATCACCAAGGAAGGATTGTGCCGCAGCAGTTGGAGCAATGCGTTTTTTCGGTGTGCGGCTTTGGCTGCGCACCTTTTTCATTTCGCGGGAAAACCCGCAGCATTGGAGGCAGATGACAATGAAAACAAGAAAAATTGCGGCGCTGGTTCTCGCATTGGTGTTCGCGCTGACGTGCCTTGCCGCGTGCAGCGGCGGGACGGAAAGCGCCGCGTCCGGCGACGCGGCCAAGAGCAGCGCGCCTGAATCGCAGTCCGAGTCCACGGCGGCGTCCACCGCCGAGCAGACCGAAGCGCCGACCCCCACGCCGGAGCCGGCCGCCGGACCGACCCCTGAACCCGGCCCGTATGTGCCGGACGACGACCTCGGCGACCGGGTACACCTGATCGTGGCGGTGAACCCGGAAAGTGAAGAAGAAGTTACATACAGTCAATTTTACGCCGAGCGCGGCGTTGCGAAGTATGCCTACTGGGACGGCGAAGACAAGTTCGCCTCGTTTTTCGGAGATCTTAACGGTGAGGTGCTTTACGAGATACCCTTCGCGGCTGCGCCGGAATGTTGGGATTTCTTACCCTTGGAAAACGGTGGATGGGCAAAACTGATTATCTGCGATGAAGGGGAGACAGAGCCGAGGACGGAATTTGACCAGGAATATGGGGATGCTGTTGCGGACTTCGTATGGGCACAGGAAGAGTCCCCAAAATTTGATGTTGTTGTCGAAGTGCTGGACAATGATTTTGAAACGGTCGAGAGAAAAACATTTGACAGCGATGTGGAGGGGCTTGCGTATTTTAACGAATTACCCTTCTTTGGGACCGAGCTTATTATTTCCGGTTTTGGACCGGTTCGCGAGGAACTGGGAGAGGAGCCCGGTGAGATCGGAAAGATCACTGCCGAAACGGTCGAGGACGGATTTCTTCTCAAAGACGCGAGCGGAGAAGAGATCGCGCACCTTCGGATCGACCGCCCGGAGGAATGCCAGCTTCGCTTGTTCCCGCAGAGAACAAAGATTTACGGGATTGACACCGAGGATCTCGAGGACAACGGCTTGATCAATTCCGAAGAGATGATCCTGGAGGTCATCAAACAGGAAGGAAGGGAAACCTTCCGCATGTATGTGATCGACGCGGAATGATCTTTCTAGAAATAAAACGCCGGCCGCCCCGAAAGGGGCGGCTTTGCGGCGGTGGGCGAGCGGCGCGCGTGTAGGTTTGTCAATGATATTGGACAGTGAGGGAAGGAGAAGAAGAGAAGAAAGAGAGGAGTTTGTCACGAGGAGAAAGCCAGCCAAGAGGACGCATGGGACGGTTGTTGGTGCGGCTTTGGTGCGCAGCTAGCTGCGCACCAAAGTCAGCCAGGGAGAAGAAACGGTGGGAGTCGTAGAGGAGCTTCTGGTCTTCGCGGTGACTTCGCTCCACCTTGCCGTTATGCCGCGGGGTATACGGACGGATGAGCTTGTGACGGATACCGAGAGAGGCCGCAGTCGCTTCAAAGAGCGTGGGCTTATGCTCGCTCCCTCTGGCGAAACGGTTGGTGAACTCAAAGCCGTTGTCCGTCTGAACGCATTCCACCTTCACGCCGCGCCGTTTGAACCAAGCCGCCGCTTTACGCAGGAAGTCGGCAGAGGAATAGGTGCTCTGCTCGGGGTAGGCGCCGAGATACCG
>CANRIL010000061.1 GCA_947630625.1 uncultured Clostridia bacterium | reverse complement strand
CCTTAATCCTTTATTCACCCTCCCCCACATCTTATTACAAAATTCCCCACCCCTACAAACTTACATTTTTTCCTCGAAAAGGCTTGCAAAATGTGCCGTGGAATAGTATTATTAAGTCAATATGAGGCGAATAGTGTCATATTGAACAAATTTATCACGTTTTGAAGCGTATGGGGAGGTTAAAAACGATGACAGCTTCAACAAATCGGCGGCGCGATTGGCCGCTGTACAGACGCGCGGCGCTCGTGATCGCATTCATTGTGGCGGCCGCCTTTTTTATTTCCCGCCCGATCGCGACCGACGGCCGCGGTTCCCATGCGGAGGCTGTCCGCATCATGTCGAGCGCCGGCGTTTTGAAGGGCTACGACGACGGCGAGCTGCATGAGGATGATCCCGTCGAGCGCTATCAAATGGCGCTGCTGCTTGCGCGGATGATGACGGGCAGCCTCGACGACTCCGAATGGAAGACCGCCGATGGAAAAATTCCGTTCGAGGACGTCACCGACTTCGTCGCCGAATACGGCGGAGCTATCGAGTTTTGCTACGAGAACGGCATCATCAACGGCAAAGATGAAACACATTTCGCACCCCACGACGGCATCAAATACGAGGAAGCGCTCGCGATGATTTGCCGGTCGGTGGGCCTTTTTTATAAATATTACCCCGACAGCTACATCAACTGCGCGCGCCGGATCGGCCTCTGCGACGGAATTTCCGGCGTCGGCTGGGGCGACGCGCTCAACCGCGGCGAGGTCTGCGAGCTGCTATATAATTTAATGAAGATTTTGTCCGGCATCACGCACGGCGACGGCAGCTTCACCTACACGGGGCGCAAGTATTTCGCCGATTACAAGAAGCTCACGATCGAGGATGTTCGCACCGATGACGGGTTCCGCACCGTCTACGCGCTCGATCGCGTCATCTTCGACGAGGTCGAATGCGAGCGCGTCAACGAGGACTGCGACGCGGACATCTACTACGACGCCGCGTCGCGGAAAACGCTCGATAAATCCGACGTCGACGCGTACACGATGGCGCGCGTCACGCGGTTCCGGCTCCACGACGGCACGATCGCCGCGATCGCGGACGTGCCTGTTTACGAGGACGGATGCGTCGTCTATGCCGACGGGGAAACCGTCGCGCTCGAGACCGTCACGGGGGTCGTGAAAACATTCGTCGACGGCGTGATCGAGCTTGACGGCGGCGCGACACTGCGGACGCCGTTTTCGGGATGCGAGGGCGCGCCGTCGAAAGTTTCCGTGAAAGCGGGCGTTTCGTACACGTTCTACGTCTACGACGGTTTCGCCGTCGATGTCGCCGCGCGCCACACGACCGAGACGGAGACGGCGGTGATCGTTTCCGTCGAGGAGGGCGGAAAAACTGCGGAGGCGCTGTTTATGTCGGACGGATTCGCAGTCACGCATAGAATAAGCATTCGCCGCGGCGATGCGGAGGCGTGGACGATCGTGAACATAACGCGCGACGAATCCGGCCTGTGCGACGTTGAGCCAGCGAAGCTCTACCACGGCAAATTTGACTGCGTCGCGAACGCCGAATCGGGCAACATGAGATCGAACGCGGGCGGCTGCGATCCCGTTTTCGTCGCCGTCGACGGCTCGGGCGCCGCGCATCCTAAGACGTATTCGCTCGGCGCGGGCGTCACGTTCGTCGTCGTGAAAGACGGCGGCGTCGAAATGTTCCGCGATCGCCCCGAACTCGGCGACGTTTTGGAGGGCGATTTTCTCTCGCAGTCGCTTGTTTCCGGCGGCTTCTGCATCGTGCGTGTCGATTCCGGCGACGAATGGACGCACGAGCGCACGCGGTATGTGACGGTGCCGGATGCGCTGTCGGCGGATTATTTCTCCGACGGCGGCAAATATTCTGTGATCGTCTCGGGCGTCGTGGAATTCTCGACCGGCGAGCCGCTCACGCTCGAATTCGACGGCCTCGATGAGGCGGAATTCCTCGCGCTGCGGCGCGAGATCGACGCGTGGAATCGATATTTGATCCCCGAGTTCGTCTACGTTCTGCGCGACGGGGTTGACACGCGGCTCGAGTTTGAGTACGCCGACATCTGCGACGCGCTCGTCGAATATGATGTTTGCGAATTCGCCGCGCCGCTCCGCGGCGATGAGACGAACTCGGCCGCGATCCCGACGCTGCTATCTTGCGCGGGCGATTGCGGCATCGAGAACGGCCAGATCGCGCGCATCGAGTTTACCGGCGACGGGGTCGAGAACGGAGTCGTTTACGCCGCCGCCGTGACAATCGATCGCCGCGCGATGACGTTGACGGCGCGGCTTTACGCCGAGGGCGTGATCGTCTCGGGCGGGTCGTACAGCGTAAACGACAAAGATTACGAATACGATCTTGCCCCGTCGATGCTCGGCTATTCCGAGATTGCTGAGGAATTTGCGCGCTCCGGTTACGTGCCGTTCGGCACAATCATGACGGCCGCGTCGCGCGCGGCTGACAATGCCGTCGACGGCGACGCACCGGCCGAAATCACCGTCGGCGAGCGCACGTTTTCATTCACGCTGACGGGCGGGGTGCGCGGCCGCGTCGGGGAGCCGGCTGTGGACGGCGGCGACGGCGCGCCGGACACCGGCACGCTCGATTTCGCAGACGCCGACCGCGATTTCTCCGTCCCGAACGTGACGTTCGAGACGCTGGCGGGCGAATCCGACGACGGATTTGCGTATCTGCACTGGGTCGGGCATGATTCGCTCTCGTTCTCGCGCACCGTCGTGATCGCCGACTTCACGCCCGAGCTTGTGGGGCGGCACCAGGCGAAAACGCAGTTTTCGCTCGGCGTCGAGACGTACCGCAAGGGCGATCTGATCGCGCTTTCGGCGCTCGTCCCCGACTGGGACACGGAGCCGGAGCTGGACTCGTTCTACGACGAGCTGCCCGACAGCTATCTCGAATTTGACGACGACGGGCTAATAATTGACGGATATTGGAATTTTTACGGCTCTGTCGACACG
>CANRIL010000060.1 GCA_947630625.1 uncultured Clostridia bacterium | reverse complement strand
GAGGGCACTGAATTCGACGACACCGGCATGGAGCTGACGCTTTACTACGACAACGGCACGACTGAAACAGTGACGACAGGCTGGACGACGGAATATGACTTCAGCAAGGTCGGAAAAGCAAATGTCACGATTACTTATAAGGGATTCACGACGACGCTTGGGGTGAACGTCATTGCAAAATCTCTAACGTCCATTTCAGTCAGTAAGAATCCTGCCAAGATGGAGTACATCGAGGGTACGCAGTTCGACGATACCGGCATGGAGTTGACGCTGCATTACAATAACGGCACGACCGAGACGGTAACGGATGGTTGGACGACTGATTATGATTTCAGCAAGGTCGGAAAGACGAATGTCACAATCACTTATAAGGGATTCACGACAACGCTTGAAGTGAACGTCATTGCAAAATCGCTTGTATCAATTTCGGTAAGCAAGAATCCGAATAAGATGGAATACATCGAAGGAACGGAATTCGACGACACTGGAATGGAATTGACGCTGCATTACAACAACGGCACGACCGAGACAGTGATGACGGGCTGGACGACTGATTATGATTTCAGCAAAGTCGGAAAGGCAAACGTCACGATCACTTATCAGGGATTCACGACGACGCTTGAAGTGGATGTCATAGCAAAATCGCTTGTATCAATTTCCGTAAGCAAGAATCCGAATAAGATGGAATACATCGAAGGCACGGAGTTCGACGACGCTGGAATGGAATTGACACTTCACTATGACAACGGCACGACTGAGACGGTGACGACTGGCTGGACGACGGAGTATGATTTCAGCAAGGTCGGAAAAGCAAATGTCACGATCACTTATAAGGGCTTCACAACAACGCTTGAAGTGAACGTCATAGCAAAATCTCTAACGTCCATTTCCGTCAGCAAGAATCCGACCAAGATGGAATACATTGAGGGCACGGAATTCGACGACACCGGCATGGAGCTGACGTTGCTTTACAACAATGGCACGACCGAGACGGTGACGGATGGTTGGACGGTTGATTATGATTTCAGCAAGGTCGGAAAAGCAAATGTCACAATCACTTATCAGGGCTTCACGACAACGCTTGAAGTGGATGTCATAGCAAAATCACTCACTTCCATTTCAATCAGCAAGAACCCGACCAAGATGGAATACATCGAGGGTATGGAGTTCGACGACACCGGCATGGAGCTGACACTTTACTACGACAACGGCACGACCGAGACAGTGACGGATGGTTGGACAGCGGAATATGATTTCAGCAACGTCGGAAAGGCACATGTCACAATCACTTATAAGGGATTCACGACAACGCTTGAAGTGAACGTTATTGCAAAATCGCTTGTATCAATTTCAGTAAGCAAAAACCCGACCAAGATGGAATACATCGAGGGAACGGAATTCGACGACGCTGGAATGGAGCTGACGTTGCACTATGACAACGGCACGACTGAGATTGTAACGACTGGCTGGACGACAGAGTATGACTTCAGCAAAGTCGGAAAAGCAAATGTCACGATCACTTATCAGGGCTTCACGACGACGCTTGAAGTAAATGTTGTTGCAAAATCGCTCACGTCCATTTCAATCAGCAAGAACCCGACCAAAATGGAATACATCGAGGGCACGGAATTCGACGACGCTGGAATGGAGTTGACGCTGCTTTACGACAACGGCACGACCGAAACAGTGACGACGGGCTGGGAGATCGGCGAATACGATTTCAGCACCCACGGCAAGACGGAGATCACAGTAAACTACGGCGGATTTACAGTGACGCTGGAGGTTACGGTCCTTGCTAAGGGTATCGAACGCATTGAAATAACACGCCGCCCCGACAAGACGGAATATGTTGAGGGAACGGAGTTTGACCCCAAGGGGATCGAGATAACCGTTTACTATAACAACGGTATGACCGAGATTCTGACTGACGGCATGGAGTTCGCGTATAATTTCGATGTCGCGGGCGAGAGCGAAGTGACTGTATCATATCAGGGATATGATGCGGTTCTGACAGTGAATGTCATCGCTAAAACCCTGACACGCATAGAGATCACGAAGATGCCCGAAAAAACGGAGTACACTGAGAATGGTGAGTTCGACGGCTCCGGAATGGAGATCACGCTCTATTATGACAACGGCACGACTGAGACGGTCACGGAAGGCTGGACAGCCGAATACGATTTCAGCGTTTCCGGTCAGCGTGAAGTAAAGGTCAGTTACGGCGGCGTCGAAACCGGTTTCACCGTGACGGTGAAAGCCGCTTCACATCAGCCTGTCAAACCGGGAGAAGACGACGAGAAGGTCGATTGCCCGCAGACAGGCGACGACGACCTCAGCTTCGTTTTGATGCTCGTGATGTTGTCTCTCTGCGGCATGCTTGCATTGATCGTGAGCCGCAAAAAAGCGGGCTTGACAAAAACGCGCAAAAACTGAATCGATCATGGCTAAAGTCGCAAGACGCAAATCTCCGCTTTAAAGCGGCTGCCGGAAATAAGACGGGCACAGGGAGCGAAAACGCTCCCTGTGCCGTTTTTCAAAGCGGTCTAATTGCTTTGTCGGGCGATTTGGAAAATTTTTTTCGAATGGCTTGATAGAGCATGAAAAATATGATATCATTAATTCGTAAATAATCATTGAAAGCGCCGAATTTAAGGCTTACGGCGCGCAGCATTGAAAAGGTGGTATTTAAATGGCAAACGACAGAAGACCGGAAGATATGGTCCGGATCACGACGACTCTTTTGGCGGAGAAATTCATTGAAGAGCAGAT
Source organism: uncultured Clostridia bacterium (assembly GCA_947630625.1). Lineage (GTDB taxonomy): Bacteria > Bacillota > Clostridia > Oscillospirales > CAG-272 > DTU064. The sequence continues at coordinate 966 of CANRIL010000060.1, read as the reverse complement.
AGAGGCGCTGCGGGAGCAGATCGGAAACAAGAAGGTGCTCCTGGCGCTTTCCGGCGGTGTTGATTCGTCAGTCGTGGCGGCGCTTCTTATCCGCGCGGTAGGCGAACAGCTCGTGTGCGTCCATGTGAATCACGGACTCTTACGCAAGGGAGAGCCGGAGCAGGTCATCGAGGTGTTCAGAAACCAGATGAACGCAAACCTCATATATGTCGACGCGACGGATCGTTTTCTTGATAAGCTCGCCGGAGTTACCGATCCGGAGAAAAAGCGCAAGATCATCGGCGGCGAGTTCATCGAAGTATTTGCCGAAGAGGCGAGAAAGCTTGACGGAGTCGAATTCCTCGCTCAGGGCACGATCTGGCCTGACATACTCGAAAGTGAAAAGGGAATAAAGGCGCATCATAACGCGGGCGGGCTTCCGGACGATCTGAAATTTGAGCTTGTCGAGCCGGTCAAGATCCTTTTCAAGGATGAGGTGCGCGTCGTAGGCAAGGCGCTCGGACTTCCCGATAATATGGTATATCGTCAGCCGTTCCCGGGTCCCGGCCTTGGAGTCCGCTGCCCCGGCGCTATCACGCGCGACAGACTTGAAGCCGTCCGCGAGTCAGACGCGATTCTGCGCGAGGAATTTGTCAAGAACGGCCTTGAGGGAAAAGTATGGCAGTATTTCACGGTCGTCCCCGATTTCAGATCGACCGGCATTAAGAACGGCGAGCGCTCGTTTGAGTGGTCTGTCGTCATCCGTGCCGTCAACACGAAGGACGCGATGACTGCCACCGTTGAAAACGTCCCGTTCGAGCTTTTGCAGCATATTTGCGACAGGATAACTCACGAAGTCACCGGCGTCAATCGCGTATTATTCGATCTGACTCCGAAGCCGACAGCTACAATTGAGTGGGAATAAGTTGAGAAGTCGTAAAAACCCAGTATTTATGCGGGTTTGCAGACTTTCGAGAGGTCTTTTGA
>CANRIL010000059.1 GCA_947630625.1 uncultured Clostridia bacterium | reverse complement strand
TGCCTTATAAGCGGCTCAGGCGCGATAAACCGACCCTCGCCGTGCGAGATCGGGACGGCAACAACGTCGCCGACGCTGACGCCGGAGAGCCACGGGGAAAGATTCGAGCAGACGCGCGTGTAAACGACCTTCGACTGGTGGCGCGCGATAGTGTTGAACGTCAGGGTCGCAGAATCCGCGTCCGTGTCGACGATCTTGCCGTAAGGCACAAGTCCTAGCTTTATGAGCGCCTGGAACCCGTTGCAGATGCCGCACATAAGACCGCCGCGCCTGTCAAGCAGGTCGGACACGCCCTCGCGGACGGCTGCCGAGCGGAAAAACGCCGTGATAAATTTGCCGCTGCCGTCAGGCTCGTCGCCGCCGGAGAACCCGCCCGGGATGAATACCATCTGCGAGGCGGCAAGCGAACGCGAGAAATTTTCAACGCTCCGGCGAATGCCGTCGGACGTGAGATTGTTTATGACCGCGATCTCCGGCTCGCCGCCCGCGTCGCGAACGGCACGCGCGGAATCAAATTCGCAGTTCGTCCCAGGGAAAGCCGGGATCAGAACGCGCGGCCTGCACGTCTTCACCGCAGGAGCCTCTACACTTTGGCCGCCCTCAAACGTGAAATCCTTAACCGGGGCGTCGTCCCCTTTAATGTTGCACGCGTAAACGGATTCGAGACGACCCTCGTATAAGCCGTCGACCTCCGCCGCCGAAACGGAATCACCGCCGAACGTGAATTTCCCGTCGTCCGTGACATGGCCGAGCAGCGCGTGCCCGCGCGCGTCGCCGTCACGCAGCTCAAGGATAAATTCGCCGCACGAAAGCCCGAACAAACGCTCTATGTCAAATGCGCCGCCAAACTCAAATCCGAACCCGTTCCCCATCGCCATCTTCATGACGGCGGCGGCAATGCCGCCCATCGCGGGCGTGTACGCCGCAACCGCATCGCCCGAACGGAGAAGATGCGTCACCTCCGCGAAAACGGACTTCAGCGACTCCGCCTTCGGAAGCGAGTTTTCGTCATATTCGGGCGAGATCAGCACGACCGCGTCACCGGCGCGCTTGAATTCGGGAGACACAACGTCATATGTCTTCCCCATCGTCACCGCGAAGGAAACGAGCGTCGGCGGCACGTCAAGGTCCTCAAAGCTGCCGCTCATCGAATCCTTGCCGCCGATCGCGCCGATGCCGAGCGCAAGCTGCGCCTCGAACGCGCCGAGCAGCGCCGAAAGCGGCTGCCCCCAGCGGCGTCCGTCCTTGCCCGGATGTTCAAAATATTCCTGGAATGTAAGGTAAACGTCAGAAAATTCGGCTCCTGACGCGATAAGCTTTGAAACGGACTCGACGACCGCGCGGAACGCGCCGTGATACGGGCTCATCGAGGTCACAAACGGGTCGTAGCCCCACGCCATAAACGAGCAGTCGTCTGTGTGCCCCGCCTCGAGCGGGAGCTTCTGCACCATCGCCTGTATCGGCGTCCGCTGATATTTCCCGCCGAACGGCATGAGCACCGTGCCCGCGCCGATCGTCGAATCAAACCGCTCCGAAAGCCCGCGCTTCGAGCAGACGTTGAGGTCGGAAGCGACGGCGCGCATGTTGTCGGCAAAGCCGCCCGTCACACGCTTTTCGGGAACGCGCAGCGGCTCCGGCATGATCGTGATGTGCTTTTCCGCGCCGTTTGAATTCAGAAATTCCCGGCTCACGTCGACGATGACCTTGCCCTGCCACCTCATCGTCAGCCTCGGCTCCGCCTTGACGACCGCGACGGGAGTCGCGTTTAAATTCTCTTCTTCGGCAAGTGACAAAAATTTTTCGACATCTGCCGAATCAACGACGACAGCCATTCTCTCCTGCGATTCGCTGATCGCGAGCTCCGTGCCGTCAAGCCCTTCGTACTTTTTCGGCACCGCGTCAAGATCGATGTCGAGCCCGTCCGCAAGCTCGCCGATGGCGACGGAAACGCCGCCCGCACCGAAATCGTTGCACCGCTTGATGAGGCGGCTCGCGTCGCCGCGGCGGAACAAACGCTGAAGCTTGCGCTCCTCCGGCGCGTTGCCCTTCTGGACCTCCGCGCCGCACGTCTCGACCGAATGCGCGTTGTGCGCCTTTGATGAACCGGTCGCGCCGCCTATGCCGTCGCGTCCGGTCGCCCCACCGAGCAGGATCACAACGTCGCCCGGTATAGGCCGCTCGCGGCGGACGTTTTTTTCGGGAGCCGCCGCGATGACGGCGCCGATCTCCATGCGCTTCGCCGCATATCCGGGATGATAAATTTCGTCAACAATGCCCGTCGCAAGCCCGATTTGGTTGCCGTACGACGAATAACCGGCCGCTGCCGTCGTCACGAGCTTTCGCTGCGGCAGCTTGCCCGGTATCGTTTCGGACACCGGAACTGTCGGGTCTGCCGCGCCCGTCACGCGCATCGCGCCGTAAACGTATGCGCGCCCGGAAAGCGGGTCGCGGATCGCGCCGCCGATGCACGTCGCAGCGCCGCCGAACGGCTCGATTTCGGTCGGATGATTGTGCGTCTCGTTTTTGAAGAGCAGCAGCCACCCTTCGCGCTTCCCGTCAATTGTAGCGTCGATTTTGACCGTGCACGCGTTGATCTCCTCGGATTCATCAAGGCGGTCGAGCTTGCCCGTGCGCTTGAGATACGACGCCGCGACAGTCGCGATGTCCATAAGGCAGATGTTTTTCGTCCGCCCGAGCTGACGGCGAACGTCCATGTAATGTTCGAACGCGCGCTCAAGCAGCGGGTCTTCGAATTTAACCCCGTCGATAACGGTCAGAAACGTCGTGTGGCGGCAGTGATCCGACCAGTACGTGTCTATCATGCGGAGCTCCGTGATCGTCGGGTCACGGTGCTCGCTCTTAAAATAGTCCCGGCAGAATTCGGCGTCGTCAACGTCCATCGCGAGCCCGAATTCGGATACGAGCCGCGCCATCCCCTCGCGGTCGAGCTCGGTAAAGCCGTCGAGCGTTTTGACCGTCGTCGGGATATCGTAGTCGGCGGCGAGCGTTTCAGGCAGCGAAAGCTGCGCCTCGCGCGCCTCGACCGGGTTGATGACGTATTTTTTGACAGCCCCCACCTCGTCGGGCGTGAGCTGACCCGAAAGAATGTATACCTTCGCCGAGCGAACGACGGGGCGCTCGCCCTGCGAGATGATCTGAATGCACTGCGCCGCCGAATCGGCGCGCTGATCAAACTGACCGGGCAGATATTCGACCGCGAACACAACGTCGCCGTCAGGCGCGTCGAGCGTCTGCGACACGATATCGAGCTGCGGCTCGGAGAACACGCGCCCGACCGCGTAATCGAACAGCTCCGGCGTGATGTTCTCGGCGTCGTAGCGGTTGATGACGCGAACGCGCGAGAGCGACGTTATGCCGAGAAAATCTCTGATGTCAGCGCCGAGCGCCTTCGCCTCAAGGTCAAGCCCCGGCTTTTTTTCGACGTAAACTCTAAATACCATATAATAAACCTCGATCGTCAGCTTTTACATTAAAATGATGCTCACCGGAGCGCCGACAGCGCGCGTGCGCCGATGTCGCGCCGCGTGTATTTGTTTTCGAATTCGATCCTGTCAACCATCGAATACGACTTCTCGATCGCCTCCGGCAGCGTCGGAGCCGTCGCCGTCACGCCGAGAACTCTGCCGCCGTGCGTCTTTAGCACACCGTCTTCAAGCACCGCTCCGGCAACGTATGTGTGTTCGGCAACGTCGTCGGGAATTTTCAGCTCAAAGCCGCTTTTATATGATACGGGATACCCGTCCGACGCGGCGATGACGCACGCCGCGCACCCGTCGTACCATTCAAGCGTCAGCTCGCCGAGT
>CANRIL010000058.1 GCA_947630625.1 uncultured Clostridia bacterium | reverse complement strand
CGAGGACAGCCACTTTTCATAATTTTCCAAAATGTAGTTTTCCATTTGATCATCTCCCGTATCATGCTTATATTTTTTTGCCGCTTCTGCGGCGCGTCATGCGTTTGATTCGCGGTTCCCGTATATGCCGAAAACCGTGCTGCCCGGGTGAAAGAGCGAAAGATATAGGACAGTCTGCCGCAAATCTCCGCCCGCTTTCAGTATGAAGTGAAAGACGTTCTCCGCCTTCGGAGTCGGGTACGAGGAAACCTCCGATATCGTGTGTCCCTGCGCTGCGACGGCGTCCGTCACCGTGCGTATAAGCCCCGCCTGACCGTGGACTGAAAATTCCATCACGGCGGGGGCGCGGTAGAGGGCGCACAGCTCCGTGCCGCAAAGCGCGTAAACGGTTCGGTTGTCCTCCGCCGACGTTTCGGCGACGGAGAGGATTTTAAGCTCGTACCCCGAAATCATGCGGTAAAAGGAGCGAAGACGCCCGTCCCTGTTGTTCCACACGGGGATTATGGCGAGGTCTGCCTCCCCGTCGAGCACACAGTCGCAAGCGGCGGCGATGTGCTCCGCATGGCGCGGGCGAAGACGCGTGCGGCGCGGATAAAGCGATGCGAACTCGTCCGCAAAAGCGGAAAACGTGTCGTCCGCGGCGCTGCCGGTCACGTAGGCGACTTTTGTGACCTCGTCTTCCCACGCGGGGGGCAACATGGCGGAAAGCGGCGGCAGCGCGCCGCGCTTTTCAAGAATCGAGACGCAGTATCCGGCAAACAGCGCGCCGGACGCGCCCGGCTGACATATGCCGCCCGCCTTGTCGAGCAGCGCCGATGAGGCGCTCGCTCCGTCCTGCGCGGGGAAAAATGCGGCCGTCGGGTCGGGGCAGGCGGCGAGCGCGAGCCTCGCCAGCTCCTTATAGTAGTTGGCCTCTATCACGTCGGCGCGGCGGCGGTGGCCGTCGGCCTCTGCGAGCGCTGAGGCGATCGCGGCAAACGATTTGTCCGTCGGCACAGGCTTACTTTACGTAGCCGAGAATGTCATAGCTCTCGGCCAAAAAGTCGCGGAGCTTCTCCGGGGTGAGCTGCTTACGCGTCAGCATAGCGAGCGACCATATATGCTTTGCGATTTTGTCTGACGCCTCGCTCTGTGGGTCGGCGGCGAGCGATTTTATCAGGGAATTTTCAAGATTGAGCGTCAGCGTGAGCTCGTGCGGCATATCGCCTCCCATGCCGTATATGCGCATCATGTCGCCCATGCGGCGGGATTCTTCGCTCTCGGTTATGACGGCGGGAACGGAGGCGTCGCGCAGGCGCTCGAATTTGACCGTCAGCTTTTCGTCTTTGCTTGCGCGGCGGAACAGCGCTTCGAGCCCCGCGTCGGATGCCGCGTCGCCCTCTCCCTTGAGCACGTCGGCAATGTCGGCGTCGACGCGCATGAACTTGCATTTCTTGTCTTCCTCGACGACGGACATAAACTGCGTGTCGATCACGGTGTCGAGCAGTGCGACGCTGATGCCCTCGGCAGTGTAGGCGGAAATGTACTGCGCCTCCGCGGTCTTGTCGTTCGCGTAATATATCTTGCCCTCGTGCTTTTCCTTTGCGGCCTCAAGATATTCGTCGACCGTGACGTGCTTGCCGTCGGTGAGCGGCAGCAGCATCGAGGATTTAACTCTGTCGTAGAATTTGCGGTCGCGGATGCAGCCGTATTCGACAAATGTCTTTATATCCTTCCAGATCTCCTCGTATCTCTCGCGTTCCGTATTGAACATCCCACACAGCTTGTCCGCCACCTTTTTGACGATATGCTGTGAGATTTTGTTCACGTAGCTGTTGTTCTGCAGGTATGAGCGGGAGACGTTGAGCGGCAGCTCCGGGCAGTCAAGGACGCCGCGAAGCATGAGGAGGTATTCGGGGATGACCTCCTTGATATTGTCGGCGACGAACACCTGATTGTAGTAGAGCTTGACCTGACCTTCAAGGCTCTCATATTCGTTCGTTATGCGCGGGAAAAAGAGGATGCCCTTGAAGTTGAGCGGGTAGTCGGCGGAGATGTGTATCCAGAAGAGCGGTTCGCGGTAATCGGAGAAGACGCGGCGGTAAAATTCGCGGTATTCTTCATCTGTACATTCGGACGGGTTTTTCTGCCAGAGCGGATGTGTGTCGTTGACGGGCTTCGGCTCCTCGTCGTGTTCATCCTCGCATTCGCACTCCTCGCCGTCTTCGTGATGGTGCTCGTGTTCGTCCTTATGCGCCGCCCGTTCGGCTTCTTCCTTAACGTCGGTAAAGTATATGGCCGTGGGCATGAAGGCGCAGTATTTTTCAAGGATGGAGCGAATTTTGTATGATGAAAGGAATTCCTTTTCGTCCTCGCTGATGTGCATTATGACGGAGGTGCCGCGCGGCGTGTCATCGTCGGCGGGGGTGATCTCATATTCGCCGTCGTCGCCGCAGACCCAGTGAACTGCCGGGGCGTCCGTATATGACTTCGTCACGATCTCAACGGAATCGCTGACCATGAAGGATGAGTAAAAGCCGAGCCCGAAGTGACCGATTATGCCGGAGTCGTTCTGACCGCTCTCGGAGCTTTCGTATTTGTCGATAAATTCAAGCGCGCCGGACAGCGCTATCTGGCAGATATAGCGCGAGAGCTCGTCCTCGGTCATGCCGATGCCGTTGTCGCTTACGGTGAGCGTTCCCTCGTCCGGGTCGAGCGTTACATCGACGCGGAACGCGTCTTCGGAGTCGTCAATGCCCGAAATTTCGCCGAGAGAGGAGAGCCGGCGCAGCTTTGTTATCGCGTCGCATGCGTTGGAGACTATTTCGCGCAGGAAGATCTCCTTTTCGGAATAGAGCCATTTTTTAATGATCGGGAAGATATGCTCGGTTTCTACCGAGATGCCTCCGCGTTTTGCTTCATTTGTGTTTTCATTCATAGTAGTGACCTCACGGTGTATAAAATTCCAACCTATATTATAGACTCACCGACAGCCGATTGTCAAGTACGGAGAGGTTATATTTTCCTTGACACGCATATGTGTGTCATGATATAATTCGATTTGGATTTTTAAGCCGAAATATATTAAAGGCGGAATACGGGGGCGGATATGGCGAAGCTTGAACGCACGCTGGGCGGCGATTTTAACGATTTGCTCAGAAGGATCGAAAACGGAATACTCGAAGGCAGCATGTCGGCGACGCTTGAGGACAGCAGCGATTTTTCAGGCGGCGACGCTAAGTGTTCTGTACGCGTTTTTGAGCGTTACAGCTACTTTGGCTCAAACCGCGTGAGCTTGTCGGTGACGCTGTTTCAGAACGCGGGCGGTCCGATACAGCTCTCGGCGATAACGGCGGGCGGCAGCCAGGCGATGTTTTTTAAGATCAACACAGTAGGCGAGGAAGCGTTTCTTGATAAGCTGCGGGAACTCCTTCAGTGAGATGGACGCGATTAAAAACCGCGCCGGATAGGAGCTGCGGCGAATCGTTTAATTAAATGGAAGCTGCTCGCTCTGCGGCGGCGGGTTCCTGCCGGAAAAAATAATGCGCGCCCACTTGCAAATCGCGCCGCGGTGTGATATACTAACACACGGACAAAAAATCTGTGGTTTGCGTCTATGCGGTTCTGCCGAGTGGAGCCTGTGCCTTCAAAGCGGCGGGCAGCCGGATGCTTGACCGTTTTTGAAAAATCGAATAGTGTATATATGTCTGCGTAGCTCAGTTGGATAGAGCGACCGCCTCCTAAGCGGTAGGTCGGGTGTTCGAGTCACCTCGCGGACGGAATATATTATTGACGACCCCGCCGGGAAATCGGCGGGGTTTGTCGTTGATGACGGGAAATAGCGCCGGGCACGTGAAAAACCGCTTGACAGCGCGGCGGGCGTATGATATAATTCCGGCTGTAACATAAACCGTAAAATCTATTTGCAAAGGAGGAAGATGACATGAAAAATCTATACTGTTCATCGGGCTTTGCGCGTATTTCCTCCTGCTCGGAGATATAATAAGCAGAAATTAGGCTTTGGCACGTCCGGTGACACCGGGCGTGCTTTTTTTTGCGGCTTTGACGCCCTTTAAACGAAAAAACGCCGAACGAAAGCTGATTTTTGGGGATGTACCTGAATTTTTTTGCAAAAACCGAACGGAAAACAAGAGCTAAAACATAATATAGACAAAGAGATGTGAGAAGTCATGACTGAGCTCAGAGCAGAAAAGGTATTTGCAGGAAAGGAAGTGACATTATATGATGAACAGTGACAAAATTCGGGGAAGCGGGTCTACTTCAAGCGGCGCGGCAAACGTGGCACGGACGAAGGTAAAGATACCGGGCAAAAACAGGGATGTAAAGTCGGC
>CANRIL010000057.1 GCA_947630625.1 uncultured Clostridia bacterium | reverse complement strand
GGTCAGGGAGCAGGCACGTCGGGCAGCTCCGGCGACATAACGGCGGACATTTATTCCGACCTTCAGAGAATTTTTTACGGCTTGAACGGCGCCGGAAGTGACGATGCCGAAGAGTCCGACGAAAAAAGCGACGGCAGCGACGCCGTTCCGGATTTCAGCCACATTTTTCGGTTCGGAGAGCCGTCCGATGAAGAAGGGGCGGCAGAGGAAAGTGATCAGCTTGAGGACGGACTCCATGATACCGAACCTGAAGAAGACGGTGAGCCTGAGACTGTTCAGAGAACAGAAGAAGAAAAACCGTCGCAGTACAAGCGGAAAAAATACCACATAAAAAAGAAGCCCCGCACGAAAAAGAACGTGCCCGACGACGGCGAAGGCGGTCAGCCCGACGGCGGCAAGGAGTCGGAAGAGCCGGACAAACATGAACCGGACGACGACGGGGACGGGAGCGACAGCGAGGACGACGATATCCTTGCGGCGCTGAAATCAGAATACGACACGTACCATTATTTTTTCGGTGACGGAAAGAAATAAACCGACAAAAAGAGGAGTTGCACAGTATCACATATGGCAAAGGACTACACAAGCACGCTGAATCTTCCCAAAACAAGATTTCCGATGAGGGCAAACCTTCCTGAGCGCGAACCCGAGATGCAGAAGTATTGGGATTCGATCGACCTTTATAATAAAATGCTCGCGGTGAATAAGGACGGCGAGCCCTTCATCCTCCACGACGGGCCTCCGTTCTCGAACGGCAACATACACATGGGCACGGCGATGAACAAGATCCTCAAGGATTTTATCGTCAAGTCAAAGTCGATGGAAGGCAGATATGCGCCGTACAGACCCGGCTGGGACAACCACGGAATGCCCATTGAGTCTGCAATCATCAAGAAGAACAAGCTCGACAGAAAGCGCATGAGCATACCGGAATTCCGCTCTGCGTGTGAAAAGTTCGCGAGCGACTATGTTGATATACAGCGCGAGTCTTTCAAGCGGCTCGGCGTCACGGGCGACTGGAGCCATCCTTACCTGACAATGTCGCCGTCTTTTGAGGCGCGCGAGGTCAAGGTGTTCGGCAAGATGTTTGAGCGCGGATATATTTACCGCGGACTCAAGCCCGTTTACTGGTGCCCGCACGACGAAACGGCGCTTGCCGAGGCGGAGATCGAATATGCGGACGACAAGTGTACGTCAATTTACGTTAAATTCAAAGTTTCGGACGACAAGGGCAAGCTCTTTGACGTTTGCCCCGCCGACAATACCTACTTTATTATATGGACAACGACGACGTGGACGCTGCCGGGCAACCTTGCGATAGCGCTCTCGCCGGTCGAAGAATATGTCGCCGTCAAGGCTGACAACGGCGAATGCTACATCGTCGCCGAGGCGCTCTGCGAAAAGACAATGAGAGAGGGCGGCGTCGAGCATTACGAGGTACTTAAAAAGCTGCGCGGGGTCGAGTTTGAATACATGGTCGCGCGCCATCCGTTCCTCGACCGCGATTCGGTTATAGTCAACGCCGACTACGTCACGATGGACAGCGGCACGGGCTGCGTACACACGGCTCCGGGCTTTGGCGCCGACGACTATATCACGTGCAAAAGATATAATATAGATATAATCGTTCCCGTCGACGACAGGGGATATCAGACGGCGGACGCCGGAAAATATGCCGGCATGTATTACGAGGATTCAAACGCAGCGATCCTTTCGGATATGAAGGAATCGGGCGCGCTCTTCGCCTCGGAAGAGGTCGTCCACAGCTATCCGCACTGCTGGCGCTGCAAGCATCCGATCATCTTCCGCGCGACCGCACAGTGGTTCTGCTCGGTCGACGCGTTTGTGAACGAAGCCGTCCGGGCGACCGAGGCGGTCGAGTGGCTGCCCGCTTGGGGCGGCGACCGCATTCGCTCGATGATGAGCGAGCGCTCCGACTGGTGTATTTCGCGCCAGCGTCACTGGGGTTTGCCGATCCCGGTATTCTACTGCTCCGACTGCGGCGCGGTCGTCTGCACGCCAGAAACGATAGACGCCACATCCGACCTGTTCGGAAAGTGCGGTTCGAACGCGTGGTTCGAGCGCGAGGCTGAAGAGATTCTGCCTGAGGGCTTTGTGTGCCCGCACTGCGGCGGCAAGCATTTCACCAAGGAAACGGACACGCTTGACGGCTGGTTTGACTCCGGTTCGAGCCATTTCGTTGTGATGGATGATTATCCGGACGCGAACGGCACGGCGGACATGTACCTTGAGGGCGCCGACCAGTACCGCGGCTGGTTCCAGTCTTCGCTCCTGACTTCCGTCGGAGCCGGAGAGGGCGCGCACGCTCCGTATAAAACTGTGCTCACGCACGGCTGGACTGTCGACGGCGAGGGCAAGGCGATGCACAAGTCGCTCGGCAACAGCATCGCTCCCGAAGATGTGATAAAGAAATACGGCGGAGATCTCGTCCGCCTCTGGGTCGCATCGAGCGATTACAGGGTAGACGTGCGTGTATCCGACAACATATTCAAGCAGCTGTCGGAGACGTACCGCAAGATAAGGAACACGGCTCGCATCATGATGGCAAACATCGGCGACTTTGATCCCGATAAAGACGCCGTTCCGGTCGAGGAGCTCTACGACATCGACAAGTGGGCGCTCTCGAAGATGAACGCGCTCGCGAAGACTGTCCGCGAGGCTTATGACAGCTACGAGTTCCATGTCGTTTATCACTCGATCAACAATTTCTGCACAATAGATATGTCGAAGCTTTATATCGACATTACGAAGGACAGAGTATACACCGAGGCCGCCGGGAGCCGTGCGCGCCGTTCGGCACAGACGGCGATGTACATGATCCTTCATTCGCTCGTGCGCATGGTGGCGCCGCTCATCGCCTTTACAGGCGAGGAGATCTGGCAGGCGATGCCGCACGGGAAGGACGATGTCCGCGAGAGCGTCTTCTGCAACAGGCTGCCTGAGTATTCCGAGGAGCTTGAGTTTGCGGATATAAGGGAGAGATACGAAGATATGCTCTCCGAGCGCGATGTTGTGATGGCGGCGCTCGAATGCGCGAGGGCGGCAAAGCTGATAGGCAAGTCGCTCGACGCGAAGGTCGACATATATTCAACGGACGGAGAACGGCTCATGACGCTCGCCTCGTTCACCGAGGAGGAGCTTGAAGACGTGTTCATCACGTCCGGCGTGAAGCTGCACAGCGGCGAGGCTCCGGAGGGCGCGTATATGTCCGAGGAAGCCCCGGGACTCTCGGTGCTCGTCTCGCTTGCCGACGGCGAACGCTGCGACCGCTGCTGGAAATATTCCGACGACTGCGTACACGACGGAGAGGGAACGCTCTGCCGCCGCTGCCACGAGATAGTTGCAAAATGATAGTTTTATACTATCTTATAACGGCGTTCGTCGTCCTGTTCGATCAGGTCACAAAATGGTTTGCCGTTCAGTATCTGAAGCCGCAGTTCAGCGTCCCGCTTATAAACGATGTGCTTCATCTGACATACGTTGAAAACGAAGGCGCCGCATTCGGCATGCTGAAAAACAGCCGGTGGGTGTTCATGATAGTCTCGGCTGTGGCGATCGCGGCGCTGGTGATCGTAATTTTCCGCTTCGGGCAGAAGTACAGGTTCGCGACGGTCGCGGTCGCGATGATACTCGGCGGCGGCATCGGCAATATGATCGACCGGGTACGCATCGGATATGTTGTCGATTTCATTGACTTCCGGCTCATCAATTTCGCTGTCTTCAACGTCGCCGATTCGTTTGTGACAGTCGGCGCGGCGCTGCTCATCGTCTATCTTGCCTCCGAGATGATACGCGAGAGCAAAAGGGAGAAGGCGGAAAAGGCGGCCGCTGCGTCTGTCGGTGACGATGGTGAGGACATTTCGACCGGCGAAAAATCGGACGAATGCGGCGAATCGGCGCTGTCCGACACCGCAGACAGCGGGAAGCCCGAAGGGGAAAAAGCCGCGGACGGCGACGGCGGGGACTCGGCAGACGAAGACGGTGTGCCGTCCACAGACGGCGCAGACGGTGAAGAAGACAATGGCTGAAAAAGAGATATATTTTGTTGCTGATGAAAACGTCGGGGCGCGCCTCGACGTTTTTGTCTCATACAGCGCGGGGATAACGCGGTCGGCGGCACAAAGGCTGATAGATTCCGGCGCGGTTATTGTGTGCGGAAGGATAAAGCCGAAAAATTATATCCTGCGCGCCGGAGATGCGGTCGAAGTCGAGGTGCCGGAGCCGGAAGCTTCGGAGGCGATGCCGGAGGATATCCCGCTCGATGTGGTATATGAGGATGAAGACATCATCGTTGTCAACAAACCGCGCGGCATGGTCGTTCACCCGGCGGCGGGGAACGAGCACGGAACGCTCGTAAACGCGCTCCTGTTTCACTGCGGGGATTCGCTTTCGGGCATAGGCGGCGTCACGCGGCCGGGGATCGTCCACAGAATAGACAAGGACACAACGGGACTCATCGCCGCCGCGAAAAACGACGCTGCGCATGAGGCGCTGTCGCGCCAACTCGAAACGCACGAGATGAGGCGGACGTACCGCGCGCTCGCGGTCGGAAGGCTGAGAGACACCGAGGGCACGGTCAACGCCCCGATCGGTCGTCATCCCGTCGACAGAAAGCGGATGGCGGTCGTCGCCGGGGGCAGGGAGGCGCAGACCGATTACCGCGTAATATCATATATGATGTCGCGCGAGCACGAGCCGTTTTCATATATAGAGTGCCGCCTTCATACGGGCAGGACGCATCAGATCCGCGTTCATATGGCGTATCTCGG
>CANRIL010000056.1 GCA_947630625.1 uncultured Clostridia bacterium | reverse complement strand
GAGTCGCTCTTGGGTTCGTTGGCAACTACGCCCCTTGTGGACTTTCACCACAGACCGACGGCATGCCCGTCATACCTCAAAACGGGGGCAGCATCGGTCTGCTGTCCCCGTTTGACGGTATGAATATTTAATAAAACCGTTCGCGGCGCTTGCGCCTGATGACGATCACCGCGATGCCCACCGCAATTGCGGCAGCAAGAACGCCCGCGGTAACGTATACGTGATTCGGCAGGCCGCCCGTGATCTTCATGTCCTCCCAAAGTGAATTGACAAGCTCAAGCGTGCCGGCGTCGAGGTTGCGATATGCGTATTTGTTGAGTTCCTCGGCGAAATTGAAGCCCTCGGGATAAAGTATCTCCATCGCTTCCTCGCCCATGTCCTCAATATAGCCCTCATTCTCGAAAACAAGCGAGTTCGGCGACGCGTAATATATATATTCCGCGTTCGCTATCGCAATATCCTCGGAAAGCATGAAATTGATGAAGAGCTGCGCGATCTCCTTGTTGGCGCTGCCGGCAGGGACGCACATCGCGTCGACGAACACGTTCGTCCGCTCGGGATAATAGAAGCCGAGCTCCTCATTTATGTCGAGCATCGTGAAATAGTCGCCCGCGTAATACGCGGCGACGGCCGCCTCGCCGGACTCCATCTTATTGTAGATCTCGTCCATGACGTAGCTCTGTATGAGCGGCTTCTGCCTTAAAAGCTCCGACTGCGCGCGCCGCCATGTGTCGCCGTCCGTTGAGTTTACATCAAGGTCGAGCATGTACTGCGCAGTCGCAAAGCCGTCGCGCGAGTTGTTGAACTGGAGTATCTTCCCCGTGTACTTCTCGTTCCACAAAAGCTCCCAGCCGCCGAGGTCCTCCTCGTCGACCATCTCCGTGTTGTATATGACGCCGACGCGCCCGTACGTATACGGAACAGAGTACTTATTTTCCGGGTCGTAATAAAGTCCCCTGTAATCGTCCCCGATATACTTATAGTAGCATTCGGCGCCGTACTTCTCGCATACGGATTCGATATCTATCTCGGCGAGCAGTCCCTCCCCTATCATGCGCTCGATCATGTAGTCGGACGGGATTATTATATCATAATTCGATGTGCCGCTGCTGATCTTCGCATACATATCCTCGTTTGAGGGATACGTCGTATAATGTACCTTTATGTCCCGACCGGTCAGCTCCTTATAGTAGGCCTCGAACTCCTTCGTCACGTTGACGGAATCCTCAGAGCCGTCGGAGATATATTCGCCCCAGTTGTAGACGTAAAGGTCGTCGTGATCGCCGCCGGAGCAGGATGTGAGCAGGGCGAGGAGCAGAACGCAGACGGCGAATAAAGCGGAAACGCAAAACCTTTTCACTTCGCCGCCCCTCCTTCCTTGCCGCGGAAGCGGAGCTCGCGGCGCTTCTTTCCGCGCGCATCGTCCCTCTCGCTTCTGTCGCTCATGTTGTAGACGACGAGAAGCAGCAGCACCGCCGCGAATATGAGCGTCGAAAGCGCGTATATATCAGGCTTGACGCTCTTCTTTATCATCGAATAAATATGTATCGTCAGCGTTTCAAAGCTTGAGCCGCTCGTGAAATTGCTTATGACAAAGTCGTCGAACGACAGCGTGAACGCCATGATGAATCCGGTCACAACGCCGGGCATTATGAACGGCAGTTCAACCTTGAAAAACGATCTGAGCGGCGTGCAGCCGAGGTCGAGCGCCGCCTCGGGAATATTCTTGTCCATCTGCTTCAGCTTCGGCAGAACGGAAAGGATGACATAGGGCAGATTGAACGTCACATGCGCTATCAAAAGCGTCCAGAACGAGAGATACGATTCAAGCCCCAAAAGCGTGCCGACGAAGACGAACAGCAGCATGAGCGAGATACCTGTCACGATATCGGGATTCATCATCGGGATGTTCGTCACGGACATGACGGCGCCGCGCATAAAGCGGTTTCTCATGCGGTCGATGCCGACGGCGGCGAGCGTTCCGACGACAGTTGAGACGACGGCGGAGCTGATCGAGAGCACGAGCGTGTTGCGGAGCGCCTCGAGCGTCGCCGAATCGCGCAGCATTTCGCGGTACCAGTAAAGGGAGAACCCGCTGAACTGGGTCGTTGATTCGCTCGAATTGAACGAGATCAAAACCATGACCGCGATCGGCGCGTACAGGAATATGAATACGAGAATGAGGTAAAGGCGCGACAGTATTTTCATTTGATGCGCCTCCTCTCAGCCTGCTCGGAATCCGTATAGTGATTCATTATCGCCATTGAAATGAGGATAAGGATCATGAGGACGAGCGACAGCGCGGCGCCGAAGTGGTAGTTTATCGCCGTGCCGACGAAATAGCTCTCTATCGTGTCGCCTATAAGCTGGAACGTGCCGCCGCCGAGCTTCTGTGAAATATAGAATGTCGAGATCGACGGGACGAACACCATCGTTATCCCGGAAATGACGCCGGAAAGCGACATCGGCATGACGACCTTCGTCAGCCTCTGCCAGCCGGAGCAGCCGAGGTCGGCGGACGCTTCGAGCAGCCGCTCATCAATGCCGGACATGACCGTATAAATCGGCAGGATCATATACGGCAGAAAACAGAATACCATCCCGATGACGACGGCGCCCGGCGTGTTTATCATGTGCGCCGACAGCCCGAACAAAGACAAAATCGAATTGATGATGCCCGTATCCTCAAGGATCGTCATCCACGAATACGTTGTGATGAGGAAGTTCATCCAGAGAGGTATCATGATGAGAAGTATCATTATGCGCTGCCATTTTTCCTTCATGCGGGAGAAAATGTAAGCGAGCGGATACGCGATGAGAAGACAGATCACCGTCGCGATCAGCGCGAGGCAGACGGAGTTGATGAATATCAGAACGTAGTTCGACGTGAACATACGCTCAACGTTTTCCGTCGTGAACGCGCCGTCGGCGTCTGTGAACGTGTAATATACGACAAAAATGAGCGGCGCGATTATGAACAGTACGCTCCAGACTATGTGAGGGTAGGCGGCTGCCCGCTCGATAAAGCTCTTTTTCAATCCTCTTCCTCCTCCGTGTTCTCGGAAAGCGCGTCGAGCTCGTCAGAGAACGATGAATAGTCGCCAAACATACCGGAATACTCCGATTTGTTCATGATGTGTATCGCGTCGGGCTCGATATCGACGCCGATCTCGGCGTCCGGCGCGACGTAATCTGTCGTCTGTATCATCCACTTGAAGCCGCCGATGTCGACTATGACCTCGTAATGTACGCCCTTGAACGTCACCGACGTGACCTTCCCACGCAGCATTCCGGATTCGGGCGCGACAACGTCAACGTCCTCCGGACGGACGACGACATCTACCGGCGTGTTCTTTCCGAAGCCTGCGTCGACGCAGACAAACGTGTGCCCCGACATTTTAACGCTGTAGTCGTCGATCATCACGCCGTCAACGATGTTTGATTCGCCGATAAAGTCGGCTACATATGCGTTTTTCGGCTCGTTATAAATATCTGTCGGCGTTCCGATCTGCATGATGGAGCCGTTGTTCATGACGACGACTGTATCCGACATCGAAAGCGCCTCTTCCTGGTCGTGCGTGACATAAATGAACGTGATCCCCGTGCGCTTCTGCATGGACTTGAGCTCGTTCTGCATATCCTTGCGCAGCTTGAGATCGAGCGCGCCGAGAGGCTCGTCCAGAAGCAGGACGCGCGGCTTGTTTATGAGCGCGCGCGCAATCGCCACGCGCTGCTGCTGTCCGCCGGAAAGCGTCGTCACATGGCGGCGCTCAAAGCCCTTGAGATTGACCATTTCAAGCATTTCACGGACGCGGCGCGATATTTCTTCCTCGTCGCGTATCCGCGCGACGCGAAGCCCGAAGGCAATGTTTTCGTATACGTTCAGATGCGGAAAAAGGGCATATCGCTGAAACACCGTATTTATATGGCGTTTATACGGAGGAGTATCGTTGATACGCGCGCCGTCGAAAATGACATCGCCGGAGTCCGGCGTTTCAAATCCGCCTATAATTCGCAGTGTCGTCGTCTTGCCGCAGCCCGACGGCCCGAGCAGGGTGATAAATTCGTCCTCGTAAATATCGAGGGAGATGTTGTCGAGCACCACTTCGCCGTCAAACGACTTTGTGATGCCGCGCAGTTCGATCAGTTTTTTCCGGTTCATTGATTGACCCTGTGCCCGAAACAAAATTTTCGGGACTCCCCTTCTTCCGTTTGCCAAGACATAGAAAACCGCCCATGATATCCGGGACCGCACGCAATTACCTCACAGCAGCCCGTCATATCGGGCGGTTTTTTTATTCAATTCGGCCTTGTCATGATAGGCTTTGCGCCCTTTGCGCGCCCCCTCATGCTTTCGATTTATTGTAGCAGATATACCCCGCGAATGCAATATCTTTTTTGAAAAAAAGACGGAAATTTGTCGGCTCATATTTATGAAATCTGCACTAATTCCCCGAAAATCTCTCCATCAGCAAAAGGACCGCGAATACGAGCGCCGCCCCGCCGCCCTGCCCCGTAACGGCAAGATAAACGGCGAGCAGCCAGAACAAGATCAAACACGCGTCCGACACAGCGCCGACGATTTTGTCCGCACGCGCGCCGTCGTCAACGGCAAGCGCGACGAGCGCGGACACGATCCCCGCCCCGTCCGAGCCCGGCAGCGGCAGCAGATTGAAAACGGCTGCGCCGACCGAATATGACGCGAGCGGGCGCACGCGAAAAAACACCGCCGCCGTCAAAAGATTCGCGAGCGCGCCGCCCGCGTAAACGAACGCGGCGCGACTGTACGGCAGAGCCGATGTCCGGCAGAGCATCGAGAGCCCGCCCGGCCGCACCCTCATCCCGAAAACGGGCGCGCCGCACGCGCGCGCCGACAGCGCGTGTCCCGCCTCATGTATCAAAAGCGTCAGCGCCAGAGCCGCCGCGGGCGGCACGTTCAGCCCGCGCCTCCCGGCGTATGCGCCGCTATGTATTCCTCAGCCAGCCGTGAGATACGTCCGGGATCGTCCTCGCTTTCAAAGCGTTCGTCTTCGTCGTTCGCGCCGTCTGCGTTCGCGCCGCTTCCGTCCGCGCCCTCTCCGTTCGCATCGCCTGCGCATTCGCCGTCTCCGTCCGCGTCTTCTCCGTTCGCATCGCCTGCGAGTTCACCGTTTCTGCCCTCGCCGCCTGCGTTCGCGCCGCTGCTTTCGACATCGCTTCCCGCTATATCGTTTGCCGCGTCGTCTTCATCTCCCGGTTCATCGTCAAACACCCACGACATTACAAACGACGCCTCAAGATCGTCTTTTTTCTCCCCCGCCGGGGACTCCACGCCCGCCGGAGACTGTGCGCCGGCAGCCGCGAGCGCTCCCCCGTCGATTATATATCCCGCCGTCAGCGACGACGCGGAACATAAAAGCAGCGATAATACCGTCGCCGCGACGCCGCGGCGCGAGATATGCGCGCAAAAACGTCCCCCCGCGCCGCTCGGAACATCCTTCCCCGCCGTCGGCTTATTCCCGCGTCCGCCTGCAAACGCGCACGCGTCGCCGATCCCTTCATAAAATTCCCGCCTGTATGAATACACGACCGTGACCTCCG
>CANRIL010000055.1 GCA_947630625.1 uncultured Clostridia bacterium | reverse complement strand
ACTTCATTCTATCAGAAGTGCGGGGGCATGTCTATATTTTTGCCCGCACATTTTTGCGAAAGATATTGTACCTTATCCATGGCAGGGGAGTCGCGTGCGAAATTTTGAAAGAGAGATAAATAATGAATAAGTTCATCAAGTATACTTGCACATTAATATGTGTCATTTTCATGTCAGGATTTATCGGCTGCGAAAGTGAACCGGAAAACCACTATCCCACCGGCGTATATTATAACGACACCTACGGTTATTGCTACGTGGTAAATTTGCAAGGTCACGATATAAAAGAACTTTTCAGGCTAAAAAGTTCTGTCTCTTATTTAACAGCTTTCGACGAAGGTTTGACGGGATCAAGCGATCTGATATGCTATGCTACCGTAGTAGACGGAGGTTTTGTCGGCTGGAATTCAAGCAGATTTGTTTATGCACCCGAGTATGATGGTTCATCCATTGCATCTGCGGCTGCTGAATTTCTTTATTACAATAAAAATGTTGTTTCGATGTCGTTAGAACGTTCATATGATTACATTACGTGCTATAAAATAAAAAACGGCACAGACAAATAATGCGGCTGAACGTAAAAGCGCAGAGCGGTCTTGCAGTTGGCGACACCGGATATCTTACATGGCAGGGCAGCAGAGTCCGCAATTTTGAACGCGATAAATAATAATATGAAAAAACCGCAGGGGGGAGGATTTTTGTCGCCGTTGCATGCAGCGATAAAATATCCTCCCCCGCGCCTTTGATATATCAATACATCCCGCGGCGCATTTCAGATTCGATTTCGATCAGGCGATTGTATTTGGCCGTTCGTTCGGCGCGGCAGGGGGCGCCGGTCTTGATAAATTCGGCGCCGACGCCGACGGCGAGGTCGGCTATGAACGTGTCCTCCGTCTCGCCCGAACGGTGCGAGACAATGACGCGGTAACCGGCGCCGCGCGCGGTCGAGATTGCCTCAAGCGTTTCGGTGACGCTGCCCGCCTGATTCGGCTTTATGAGCACCGCGTTCGCCCTGCCGTGCTCGATCCCGTCCTCGATCCTTTCCCTGTTTGTCACGAACAGATCATCTCCGACGAGCATCATCTGCTCTCCGAGAGTTCCCGTCAGCGACACCCAGCCGTCGCCGTCGTCCTCGCCGAGTCCGTCCTCGATAGATATTATCGGATACTTGCGGCAGAGCCCGTTATAATAAAGTATAAGCTCCTCGGTCGTATAGACGCCGCCGCGCTTCGGCAGCTTATAGAGCCCGACGCCCTCTGCCCATTCGCTCGCGGCAACGTCGAGCGCAAGAGATGCCCTGTCCATATGCCCGGCGGCGACGACGGCCTCAAGGATCAGATCGAGCGCTTCCTCGTCCGTATCAAGCGAAGGGGCAAATCCGCCCTCGTCGCCGACGCCCGTCGAATGTCCGCGCTCCGTCAGCGCTCTCCCAAGTTCGCCGTAAACCTCCGACCCGATCCGCACCGCCTCGGCGACCGAGGACGCTCCGGTCGGCACAAGCATGAACTCCTGTATGTCGATATTGTTCCTTGAATGCGCGCCGCCGTTCAGGATATTCATCATCGGGCACGGCATACGCTCGCCGGATGCGAAAATGCCGCCTATATAAGTGTAAAGCGGAATCTTATAATGCGCCGCGCACGCGCGCGTATACGCGATAGACACGGGCAATATCGCGTTCGCGCCAAGTCTGCCCTTCGATTCCGTCCCGTCAAGGTCGCAGAGCAGCGAGTCGATAGCGCGCTGCCCGCGCCGCTCCGTTCCGGTCATCGTGTCGGCGATGATCGTATTCACCGCGTTCACCGCTTCGCGGACGCCGCGCCCGTGATACCGTTCCGCCTCGCCGTCGCGGCGCTCGTGCGCCTCGTATTTTCCCGTCGACGCGCCGGAGGGCGCGTCTCCTCTGCCCTGCGAGCCGTCCGCCAGCGTCACATACGCCCTCACGGTCGGCGTTCCGCGCGAATCGAGTATTTCCGTCGCCGTGACGGAGGCTATTTTCGGCAGCGTTCTCATTTCGATCATTAAATTTTCTTCCTTTCATTCGGGCTTTATAGCCGGATCTGTATCCTTATTTTGCCGCCGCAGCCGCCGCGATATTCACGCGGCGGCGCGTTTTTGTGTCCGCGCCATTCATTTCGGCATAGTATAAGAACAACTCCGAAAAAAGGCAAGGTGGCAAAAATGCAGATCTATACCGTCGCCCCCGGCGACAGCGTATATTCGATAGCCCGCATGTTCGGCGTCGCCCCGTCGCTCATCATCAGCGACAACGAGCTTTCAGCCCCGACGCAGCTTGCGATCGGACAGTCGCTCCTGATCCGACAGCCGACCGAGACGTATACGGTCGCCTCCGGCGACACGCTCGCCTCGATCGCCGAACGGTTCGGCGTCACACCGGGCGAGCTCTGGCGGCAGAATCCGACGCTCGGCGGCATGGAAAGGTTATCCCCCGGCGAGGTGCTCGTCATCCGCACGTCCCCGCCGCAATACGGCGACCTGATCACGAGCGCATACGTGTACCCGTTCATAAACACGGGCACGCTCCGGCAGACGCTCCCGTATCTATCGTACATAACAGTCTTCACATACGGCATCCGCCGCGACGGGACCCTTATCCCGCCCGGCGACGACAGGGGCGAGGCTGAAATTATCGAGCTCGCCCGCGACTACGGGACGCGTCCACTCCTGATGCTTTCAACTCTGACCGAGGACGGCACGTTTTCAAACGAGCTCGCCGATTTCGTCCTCAACGACCCTGCCGTAAGGCAGACCGTCATCAACAATCTCGTCGACACAGTCGTCGCCAAAGGCTACGCCGGGGTCGACCTTGATTTTGAATACCTCGGGGGAGACAACGCCGCCGCTTACGCGCAGTTTGTGCGCGACGTAAAGACGGCGCTCTCTGCCCGCGGCGACTACGACGTATGGGTCGCGCTCGCGCCCAAGACCGAAGCGGATCAGCCCGGTCTGCTCTATGCGGGGCACGATTACGCGGCGCTCGCGGACGCCGCCGACCGCGTGCTCCTTATGACATACGAATGGGGCTACGCGTTCGGTCCGCCGCTCGCGATAGCGCCGTTAAACGAGGTTCGCGCCGTCGTCAACTACGCGCTGACCGAAGCGCCTGCCGATAAAATCATGCTCGGCATCCCCAACTACGGCTACGACTGGACGCTCCCCTACGTCCGGGGAGAGAGCGAGGCAGAACCGCTTTCAAGTGTCGAAGCGCCGCGCCGCGCTTTCGAACGGCGCGCGCGCATCATGTTCGACGAGGCGGCGCAGTCTCCGTATTACACATATTACATGAACAACAAGGAGCACATCGTCTGGTACGAGGACCCGCGCAGCATCGACGCGAAGGCGTCCCTCATCTACGACACCGACCTCTCAGGCGCGGGGATCTGGAACGGCATGAAATTCTTCGCCCCGCTCTGGCTGATTTTAAACGATAGGTTCAATATCGTCAAATACTGAAAAACCCGCGGGGGCGCAAAAAGCGTCCCCGCGCAAATTTAAAGAAGCCGCGAAAAACTCTTTTTAAAAAAACGCGTTTTCCGGTTGACTTTAAGGTGCGTTTATGTCATAATTCTTGTGGAAAATATGGGACAACCATAAGGAGACAGTTTTATGTTCTTTCCGGATTACTACAAAACGCAGAAGACGCTTCATGTCGGCTGTGAGGAGCCGCACGCGTACTTCATCCCCTACCCCTCCCGCGCCTCGGCGGAGCGCGACCTTCGCGGCAAGAGCAGCTTTTTTCTCCCTCTGACCGGAGAATGGAGCTTCAGATTTTACTCTTCCGTCCACGATGTCCGCGACTTTACGACGCCGGATTTCTCGACTGAGGGATTCGACCGGCTGACAGTTCCGATGAACTGGCAGATGGCGCTTGACCGCGGATATGACGTTCCGAACTACACGAACACAAATTACCCCTACCCCTGTGACCCGCCGCACACGCCGGACGAAAACCCGTGCGGGCTTTATGTCCGCGACTTTACGGTGACGGAAGACCGCCTCGCCTACGACTGCTATCTCACGTTTGAGGGCGTCGATTCGTGCTTTTACGTCTGGGTGAACGACCGCTTTGTCGGTTACAGCCAGGTTTCGCACATGATAAGCGAGTTCCGCGTGAACGATTACCTCAAGGCGGGCAAAAACACCGTCAAGGTGCTCGTTTTGAAGTGGTGCGACGGCTCGTATATGGAAGACCAGGATATGTGGCGCATGTCGGGCATATTCCGCGAGGTCTATATCCTCTTCCGCGAGCGCGCCCATATCGTCGACGTGTTCCTTCATCCGGTGCCGCACGAGGATTTTGTCGGCGCAACTCTGACGGCGGAGCTCACCTCCACATCCCCGCTTAATGTCGAATACGAGCTTCTCTCCCCCGCCGGGGATACCGTCGCCTCCGGCACCGCCGACGGATGCGGCACGTTCAGCGTCGAGCTTGAGCGGGCGGAGCTGTGGTGCGACGAAATTCCGGCTCTCTATACGCTTTACCTGCACGCGGGCGGCGAATATATCCGCTTCCGCGTCGGCTTCCGCAAGATCGAAGTGAAGGACAAGGTCGTATACATAAACGGGAAAAAGGTCAAGGTCAAAGGCGTCAACCGCCACGACAGCCATCACCTGCTCGGCCACGCGACGCCGGTCGAACACATGATGCGCGACCTTTATATAATGAAGGCTCACAACGTCAACATGGTCCGCACGAGCCACTATCCGAACGACCCGCGCTTTGTCGGCTTCTGTGATGAGCTCGGCCTCTACGTCTGCGACGAAACGGACATTGAGACGCACGGCATGAGGCCGTGGAACGGTATCTCCAATAATCCCGAATGGGAAGACGCCTTCGTCGACCGCGCACGCCGCATGGTAGAACGCGACAAGAACCACGCCTCGATCATCTTCTGGTCGCTCGGCAACGAGAGCGGCGTCGGCTGCAACCATTATGCGATGTCCCGCTATATGCACTCGCGCGACAACAGCCGCCTCGTTCACTACGAGGGCGCGAATCTCGGCGCGATGAAGGGTGAACAGCCCGTCGATCTCATGGACGTTGAAAGCCACATGTACACGTCCCCGCAGGGCTGCATCGACTACTGCCGCAACAAAAAATACAAGCTCCCCTTCTTCCTCTGCGAATACAGCCACGCGATGGGCAACGGCCCCGGCGACCTATCCGAATATTGGGACGCGATCTATTCTCACGATGAATTTTTCGGCGGCTGTGTCTGGGAATTTACGGATCACAGCGTAGCTGTCGGCGACAAATACGGCAGTCCGAGCTTCACATACGGCGGCGACTTCAACGATCATCCGAACGATGAAAACTTCTGCGTCGACGGACTTGTTTACCCCGACAGGCGTCCTCACACGGGACTTTTCGAGCTGAAGCAGGCGATAAAGCCCTTCCGCGTCGAGGTCGTTGACGCGGCGGCGGGAAAATTCCGCGTCAAAAACCTTCGTTACTTTAAAAATCTCTCCGACGCGGCGCTCTTCTGGTCGCTCGAGCGCAACGGAGTTTCCGTTGCGTCCGGCGTGGTCGATTCTCTCAACATCGAGCCGCAGCGCTCCCGCACATACACCGCCGACATTTCAGGCGCGGCGCTTTACGGCGAGCTTTATCTGAACATTTCCGTCCGCACCAGAACGCCGCTTCCGTGGGCGCCCGCCGGTCACGAGCTCGGCTCTGCGCAGATAAAAGTTCCGGCGGTGGAATATAGAACCTGCGAACCCGCCGTCAGGCATGCGCTTGAAGTCAGCGAGGCGGAGCGCGCATATACCGTGACCGTCGGCGAAACGGTCTACACGTTCGACCGCGTCATCGGCATGATCAGCTCCATCGTCGACAACGGCCATGAAATGCTCGTCGCCCCCGTGCTGCCGACAGTGTGGCGCGCGCCGACGGACAACGACCGCAACGTTCAGCACTCGTGGTTCCATCGCGGCTTCTACCGTCCCGACCTCAAGTGCTACGAATGCTCGCTCGAAGAGCGTGAAAACGAAGTCGCCGTGACGGCGAAAATCTCTCTCGCGCAGAAGAGCGACCTGCCGTTTTTGCACGCGAACGTTACATACACCGTGCACGACACCGGCACGCTGACCGTTCGCTTCGACGTAGACGCGGACATAATCACGCGCACGAAGGACGACGTGAAGAGAAAGACGTTCCTGCCGCGCTTCGGCATCGAGCTGAAAATGCCCGAGGGCACTGAGCAGCTTCGCTATTTCGGCATGGGTCCCTATGAAAGCTACGCAGACAAACATCTCGCCTCCCGCATGGGAGAATTCGCCTCGACGGTCACGGAGAGCTATGAGCCCTACGTCTTCCCGCAGGAGAATTCAAGCCACGAGAACACGAAATGGGCGATGGTATATTCCGTCGCCGGTCACGGTCTGCTCTTCACCGAGACGGAGAAACCCTTCCACTTCGGAGCCTCGCACTTCAGCAAGGAGCAGCTCACGACGGCGCGCCACCATCACGAGCTGAAGGCCGAGCCCGAGACGACAGTCAATATCGACTATCGCCAGTCCGGCATCGGATCGAATTCGTGCGGCCCCGAGCTGCGCGAAGACCTGCGCCTCGCGGAGGAACACTTCACATTCGAGGTCAACGTCACCCCCGTCTTCGCCGGCGACGCCGAGCCTTATGAGATGATATAATTTTGAGATTAAATGGGGCTGTCGCACGAGCGTGAAAAACGCAAGTAGCGGCAGCCCCGCAGCCTTTTTGTAGGGAGAACGAG
>CANRIL010000054.1 GCA_947630625.1 uncultured Clostridia bacterium | reverse complement strand
CCTCGAATTCGAGGGGTGATGAAAGCGAGATGTGACTTCTTTCTATACAATTTTGCGAAAAATCCTTGACAGTACCCTACACTATTGATATAAGTGCATATGTTATCGATTTTTAAGCAGAGACACAGCAAAAACCGTCAATATATCTTTTAACTTACAAAATGAACAGATACTGTTTTTCGCTATTGAATGAAAATGAGCAAAAAATATATAAGCAGATCAGCGACGGTATTGCCGGTTTGTCTTCTTATATAAGAATATATGACGCGTCCAAAGAAAAAATCTCGAATATCATCCGCGCGGTTTTGACGGACAACCCTCAGTTTTTCTGGTTTGAAGGCAGGGTGTCCGCAAGGAAAGAGGAAGACAGTTTTTTCATCATGCCGCACTATCTGTATGACCATTCTGAAATAGAAACAGCTGGTCAGCAGATCGAAAATATTTTGCCTGAGCTCAATTGCTGCAAAGCAGCAAGCGATTATGATAAGGCAAAAACATCGTATGACTGGCTTTTGGAGAAGGTTATTTATTCGACAGAGAACGGCGGACAGAACATACATAATGCGTTTATTGAAAGAAAAGCGGTCTGCAAAGGGCTTTCCAAGGCATATCAGTACATGTTATCAAGGCTTGGAGTGTTTTGTACATTGGCTGACGGGACGATCGACGGCGTTGCCCGTCATATTTGGAATATCGCAGAAATTGGCGGCAGTTTCTATCATGTGGATGTAAGTCTGGGATACGCGGCGTTTGATCATCTTTTCGATGGCTCACAAAAATCCGACAGATACAGAATGTTTTTAAAATCCGACGCAGAAATGCTGCGCACTCACAGATGGCGCAGCACGGAATGTTGTCCTCATTTAATTTGCAATAACATTTACAAGAGGGGGATATGATGAAAATAAAAAATTGCGGGAACGGTCATTTTTATGTCGGCGACAAGTGCCCCTACTGTTTAAGCGATGATGAGTTAACTGATGTGCCCGAAAAATACAGAAATTTAGGGAATTTTGTTCGCCTTGACAGGGGCTCGACGTGTCATGTATATAAAATTTCTTCGGATTCTCCGCTTGTTCTCAAAGTGATCCGCTGCGGTTCGGATAAAAAGAAGTACGAGAACGCTTTAAACGAAAAAAACATAGTTGATGTTATAGGTCAAAGCGACCGGGTAATATCCATACTTGATTTTGACGCTGCGGAGTCCGTGGACGGCGAAAAAACCGTATATATACTTGAAAAGTATTATACTTCGCTTGAGAGCTTTGCTTCTTTAAACAGCTTCCGGCCGATGGAAATCCTGAAAATCGCAATAGACCTTTGCGATGCGGTCGGTGAGATAATCGAGCGCGGAGTATTCCATCTTGATCTTAAGCCCAAAAACATTTTTCTTTCCGACGAAAACAAGATAATACTCGGTGATTTTGGGTCGGCGCTGACGGCGGACGATTTATCAAAGAATAAGTCCGTGAGAGGCACGCTCGAATATATGGCTCCGGAGGTGTATCAGGAACATCGCTGCGGCGAGCAGTCGGAAATTTATTCGATCGGGCTGATTTTATATTATTTGTTCAACGGGCGGCGTTTGCCGTTTGTGGAAGATATAAATGATACAAAACAAAGAAAGCTCGCGGCATATAAGCGCCTTGCCGGCACGGAGCTGCCGCCGATTTCGTTCAGCGAACCGTTTCTCGAAAACGAGATCAATTCGCTCATAAAAGCTGCGTGCGCTTACAAATCAGAAAACCGAACGAAGAGTATTTCGGATCTGAGGTCAGGACTTTGTGATATTTTGCGGCAAATCGAAAGCTCCGTCGAGGCCGTATCGATAAACCGTTTTGATCCAAAAAAAGTTTTACCGGTAATATTTATGGTCGACGTTTCGGAAAACATGTCCGGAACGCGCATTTGCACGCTTAATAATGTGATGCGCGATGCTTTGGATATGCTGAGAGAAACGGCGAGGGAATCAGTTGACCGCGAGACCGGAATTGCGGTTCTGCAATATTCAAATCGTTGCGAATGGGCAACGGACGGTCTTGTCGGAGTCGATGATTTTAAGTGGGAAGATGTAAGCGGCGGAGGAAGAACTGATTTCGGCTTGGCAATCAGAGAGCTTGATGCAAATCTTTCAAGAAATGCTCTTTTTGACGGCTCCTTCGGGTATTATACGCCCGTTATTATTAATGTTACCGACGGGAATTATGAGGATGGCTGGGAAAAAGAACTTGAGGCAATAAAAAAGAATAAGTGGTTTAATATTTCAAGGAAATTCTGCATCACGATCGGCAGCGATGTGAATTTATCCGCATTGACAAATTTTTGCGGCACTGCGGAAGGCATTATCAGGGCCGAAGATATTCACGCGCAAATAAGCATTATTTTCGCTGTAGATGTATCTGCTTCGATGGCGAGCGGTTTCTCGCAAAAATCAAGCGAAACGACAGAATCGCTGAATGACGGTTGGAACGAGGAGATATGGGACGCGGATAATATTGCATACTCTATTGCCCCTTGGCTATCCGAAGACAATGCTGACGACGAGTCGGAACGGGGTGATACATGGAATCCCGATTCGCCTGCCAACTCAATGATTGTTTCCGCGGATGAACATGACCGAGGCGAAGATGACGCCCAAAATTGCCAACAGCTAAATAAACACGGAATATCGGGTCTCGTCAATTCCCAATCTGTTTTTGGATATGGAGAAGCTGAAGAACAAGGCGGGAGAGCCGGCGTCGCTTTGACAAGATGTCGGGTCTGCGGCAGCGCAATACCTGCCGGCGCATCGTTCTGCATGTATTGCGGAAGCAACGTCGGAGGTGAAAGGTCGGCTGCTTTGATGCCTCCGGATAAAACTGTGATCGGGAAGCCGTCTGCTAAGCCGCCTCAGACCGCGTTTTCCGTGGTCCCACCGAAACAGGCTGAGTTCTCTGCGGCTCAGGGGAAATCTGCAGCCGAAAACTCGACCGTCCGGATGTCTTCGGTCGAGTTCTCCGCGATCGCGCCGAAACACCTTGTAAAAGGCGAATATTCTATCATAGATATTGTTATGTATGAAGATTCATTCAGACATATTGTTGATGAAATTCGAAGCCAATCTGAAACGGAGACTCAGGAAAAGAAATCGGGAAAGATAAATGTTCAGGCTGAGGCAAATATCAAAGTCGTCTTGAATTCAAGCGATATCGAAATCGAAGATAATGAAATGACCGGCGTATGGCAGGGCTCATATCTGGATTTTTCATTTCCGATCTTTCTGCCGGAGGATTATTCAAAAAAGCAGGTTCTGTTTATTGCCAAGGTTTTTATTAATGACGTTATCGCCACAAGACTTACATTCGCGGCGAGATGCTCTTCGCTGTTTGAGCAGAAGATCCATATTACGCGCAAGGATGTGCTGACCGCTTTCATATCATATGCGAGCCAGGACAGAAAAAAGGTCGCGGCGATCGTTCAGGGTATGCAGAAAGCCCGTCCGGATATGGACCTGTTCTTTGATGTTGAAAGCCTCAGAAGCGGGGAAAACTGGGAGAAGACTCTCTTTAATGAGATAGAAAAAAGAGATATTCTCTATTTGTGCTGGTCGCATTTTGCCAAAAATTCCGAATGGGTCGACAAGGAGTGGAGATACGCATATGCTCAAAAGGGAATCGACGGAATTGAGCCGATCCCGATCGAGCTGCCTGAGTATTGCCCGCCACCGCAGGAATTGAGCGGAAAACACTGGAATGACAGGCTGCTGTATCTGATGGATCATTCAAACAATGATTCGTCAGAAGATGATCCGACCGGTTCCGGAGCCGGGGTGTGGGACAGTTGGATGTAATTTTTTTAAACGATTGGAAGCGGGGAATCATTATACGTCAGTATTGTACGGCGTGTTCGATCTATATCGGAGAGGGAACAGCCAAATGAAGAGAGCCATTACGACATTAACGAAAAATTCTTATGCGGAACGATTGAAAGCTTTTTGATTCAGAGGTACACAGATGAAGGAAGGCAGGGGGTATCCCGTATTTGTTATAACTCCGAAAGGACAGCGGTGGGTGGAATCGGGGCACCCTTGGGTCTACGCCGCCGAGGTCACGGAGGAACGCGGTGAGTGCGAAAACGGCGGTCTTGCCGATGTGCTGACGCAAAAGGGAAGTTATCTTGGCACCGGTATAGTGAGCCGGGAGAGCAAGATACGCCTGCGCATCGTCTCCCGCAACGCGAACGATAAATTTGACTCCGCCTTCTGGGAGCGGCGTGTCCGCTACGCCTGGGAGTACCGCAAGACGGTGATGGGGGCTGACATAGATTGCTGCCGGGTGATTTTCGGGGAGTCCGACGGCTTTCCGGGACTGACTGTAGACAGGTTTTCGGATATTCTCTCCGTGCAGACGATGTCCTTCGGCATGGAACGCAGAAAGTCGGTCATTTTGCCGCTCATTGTACGGGTGCTCCGTGAGGACGGTCAGAACATACGGGGCGTCTATCTCCGGGACGACCTTGCCGGTCGGGCGCTCGAGGGACTGCCGCAGGGCAAGGGGTGGTTTGCAATTCCGGGGGAAGACGTGCCTGACAGCGCCGTGACGGAGATCAACGAAAACGGCGTAAAATACCGGGTCGATGTCGAAAACGGCCAGAAGACCGGATTTTTCCTTGATCAGAAATATAACCGCCTCGCGGTGGCGCGGCTTTCCCGCGGAAAGCGCGTGCTCGACTGCTTCACCCACACGGGCTCATTCGCATTGAGCGCCGTCTTAGGCGGGGCGGCACATGTCACGGCGGTGGATGTATCCGATGAAGCGATCGGGATGGCACGCTTTAACGCCCGCCTCAACGGTGTGGAGGACAGGATGGACTTCGTTGTCGCCAACGTATTCGATCTGCTTCCGCGGCTCGCAGATTCGGGGAAGCGGGATTACGACCTCATCATATTGGACCCGCCGGCGTTCACGAAATCGCGAAAAACCGCGGACAACGCCTACCGGGGGTATAAGGAGATAAACTACCGCGCCATGGGGCTTCTCCCCCGCGGCGGTTATCTTGCAACGGCATCATGCAGCCATTTCATGCCCTGCGCGGACTTTGAACGGATGCTCCGCGCCGCCGCCCACGACGCCGGACGGGAGCTCAAGGAGATCGAGGTACGCAAGCAGTCGCCGGATCACCCAATTTTGTGGAACGTTCCGGAAACGGAGTATCTGAAATTTTACATTTTCCAGGTGATATGACAGCCGCACCGTCGACGCCGCGGCGCGCATGCGGCGATCACAGCATGGGTGACGGCTCGGCAGCCGCACCGTATCAGGGCGTCTTTATTGATGCTCGCCTGCACGCATATAATGACCGAACGGGCGATCCTGCAAGAGGATCGCCCGTTTTAAGAGATGACAGATACATAATCCGGATTTTTGAAGACGCAGAGACGGGAATTATTGTTTGCTGACCGCCTTGCACGGGGAAGAGCACATCTGGCAAGGCGGCGAGATATATTTTGCATTTATCAAAAAGAGCCGTATAACTCGACCCGTCAAGATCGGAATTGAGCTGTCAAGAGTTTGTCATGCAAGGAATTTCGGTATCTTTTTATCCTTACAATACACAACGAATTTGCCGCTTCCTTCTTTCCAGGCGCGACCTACCTTGAGCGTTCTGCTGTTCGTATACTTTTTGATTTCTTCCCATTCATCTTTCGTCCCGGCATAAAAAATTGACGTTAAATTTTGACAGCCTTCGAACGCATACCCAATCTCTCTGACACTTTGCGGTATGGATATTGACGATAGATTAATACATCCGCTGAATGCTTCGAAATCTATATATTCAATGCCATCGGGGATATCGATGCTTTCAACGCTCACACAATTCTTGAACGCTCCGGGACCGATCCCTTTTACTTTCTTTCCCTTATATTTTGACGGAATAGTTATTTGCGGCGGGCAAACGATGCCTTTCTTCAGGCTTACAATGTAGGTGCAGCGCAGTTTCAAGTATGGATCTTGTTCTTCTCTCTTTTTGAATTCAAAAATCTCTTCATTTTTTATGTCCGATAAAGATAAGCAGTTCACTTTTGCATTTAACAATGCCGGAACATTTTCGGTCAATAGCTCCCATTCGTCACGGGTCCCGCCATATTCTATGTTTGAGATATAGGTGTCAGTAAACGCGCCCTCCTCGATTACTTTTACGCTTCTCGGCATGACAATGCTCTGAAGCTCGGAGTGGTAACAAAAAGCCGACTTGCCAATGGTTGTTACTCCATCGGGGATAACGATTTCGGTACCGCTGCCCTCGCCGATCAACCTGCCGGTCTGTTTCTCTATTAAGCAATTATTTTTGAGTTCGTAATATGGATGCGAATCGCTTATTTTCAGTTTGACAAAATTATCGTGGAAAAATCCGGAGTCTTCGATCTTTTTGACAGTAGAAGGAATAACGATCTCTTCCCAGTTGTCGTAGTTAAAAGCTAAACTGCCCAGATATTCTAATTTGCGCGGCAATGCCCTTAGGCTGGAAGTTGGCGCTATCCTGAATGCCATTGATCCGATTTCAACTATGCTGTCAGGCAAAGTTATGTTTTCCAATCTGTTACACTCA
Organism: uncultured Clostridia bacterium; assembly: GCA_947630625.1. Classification (GTDB taxonomy): domain Bacteria; phylum Bacillota; class Clostridia; order Oscillospirales; family CAG-272; genus DTU064. The sequence goes on along the minus strand of CANRIL010000054.1, from coordinate 466 downwards.
TAAAATGCGCCGCTGCAGATGCGCCTGACGCTGTCCGGTATGTTTATATCATTTAAGCGAGTACAATCGTAAAACGCATCATCCTCAATTGTCAACACGCCATCGGGCAGCCTGATACTCACCAAGTAATAACACTGGGCAAACGCCCATTCACCGATTATTTTTACGCCACAGGGGATACGGCTTGTTTCGTCACCGTGGATCAATCTTTCCGCTCCGTTTTCGATCAGGCAGTCCCCTTCGATCCTGAAATGCCGATTTTGTGGGCTCAGCTGAATAATATTAGTTTTTATGCCTTGAAAAGCGCCAGGCTTGATCGTGTGTATGCTTGGAGGAATAACTATGCTTTTAACTCCGCGGCAGCCGTCAAAAGCATAATTTTCTATTGTTGTAACTGCTGCGCCCATGTATGAGTCGGGGATGACGATATCGTAAGCTTCATCGCAGTTCTTTTTTTCTTCTTTAG
>CANRIL010000053.1 GCA_947630625.1 uncultured Clostridia bacterium | reverse complement strand
TTTAGCTTAGAAATGTGAACGAATAAAGCGCGCCCGGTTGGCGCGCTCTACCCGGCAAATTTATTGTAACAGGAGAACAAACATGAATTTCATCAAAAGAACATTTGCGCTCGTTCTGGCAGCAGTCATCTGCCTCGGAGTATTTGCCGGATGCAGCAATCCGGACAAATCCGGATCGGACAAAAGCATCGTCATCTGGACGAGCGGAGAAGATTACAAAAATCAGTACTACCTCGAAGAACTTGAAAAGAAGTTCCCGGACTATGACTTCACCCTCGAGTACATGAACAGCTCGACGATCGCCGCGAAGGTCATGGAAGAAGGCGAAAACTGCTCATGCGACATCATTTTGTCCGAAGAATACGGATACCTCTACAAGTGCGAGGAATATCTTGCCGAGCTCAAGGATTTCGATTTCTCCCTGTTCCTTGACGACATAGTACCCGCGAACCACAAATTCACCCCCGAAGTCAAGAACGGCGGATGCGTTATCCTCAATCCCAAAGTCCTTGAATCAAAGGGCGTTGAAAAGCCGCAGTCATATGAGGATCTTCTTGACCCGAAATATGAGGGACTTATCTCGATGCCGAGCCCCACGTCATCCGGAACGGGATATATGTTTTTAAGACAGCTGACGAACGAATGGGGCGAGGAAGAAGCGTTCAAGTATTTTGAGGACTTCTCAAAGAACGTTCTGCAGTACACCTCTTCAGGCTCCGGACCCGTGAACGCTCTCGTTCAGGGCGAGGCTGGCATAGGTCTCGGAATGATCTCTCAGGCAGTGAATGAGATCAAAGAAGGCGTTGACCTTGAAATAGTTTTCTTTGAAGAGGGCGCTCCTTACAGCATGTACGGCAATGCGGTCCTCGCTTCGAGCGCTGACCGCGAGTGCGTGATGGAAGTTTTCAATTACCTTGCGACGGATCTTTGCAAGGGAGACAACGAGCGTTATTTCCCGGATCAGATATTCAAGGACTATATCCCCGACGTTGAGGGATTCCCGAAAGACGTTGACTACGGCAATATGTCGAACGATACGCTTGACGAAAAAGACAGGCTTCTTGCCAAGTGGACATTCTCATGACCGAAAAACTTGTAATTGAAAACGTCTCCAAAAGCTATCGGGAGACGGGCATACTGAAAAGCGTCAGCTTTGATGTAAAGGACGGGGAGTTCCTGTCAATACTCGGAGCATCCGGCTGCGGAAAGACGACGCTTCTCAGAATACTGATCGGGCTTTTGGAGCCGGATACCGGAAAGATCACAAAAGACGGATCGGACATAACCCACGCCGCGCCGGACAAGCGCGGCATGGGCATCGTCTTTCAGAATTACGCTCTTTTTGAGAATATGACCGTCCTTCAAAATGTCAAATACGCATTGAAATTTCACGGCATACCGAAGGCTGAAGCCGAAAAAAAGGCGCTTGACATGATAAAGGCAGTCGGGCTTGCCGATCACATAAAGAAATACCCGAAAAATCTCTCCGGCGGGCAGCAGCAGCGGGTCGCTATCGCGAGAACGCTCGCTTTGAATCCCGACATTGTCTTATTGGATGAACCGATGTCCGCCCTCGATGTCGCGACGCGCCTTTCGATGAGAAAAGAGCTCAAAGGACTTCAGGCTCAGTTCGGCACGACGATGATATACGTCACCCATGACCAGGAGGAGGCGTTTGCGCTGTCCGACAGGATCATGATAATGGATCAGGGCGAGATATGCCAGATCGACACGCCCGAAAATATCATACGCGAGCCCGCGGGCGAGTACGTACAGACGTTTGTCATCGACAATCTGCAGGCAAAAGTCGACTCGCTTTCTAAGTTCATCAACGGCAGACGCGGTGGCTGATATGAGAAGAAAGAATATATCAAAGCTGATAATCAGCATCTCTATAGCGCTGTTCTTTATCGTATGCGTCATATCCCCGATAGTCTCGATGCTTTGCCGCATCACGCCGGACGGCTTTATGTCTGTCGTCGGCTCCCCGCAGTTTTTGCCCGCGGTCATAAATTCGGTGTCCACGGCGCTGATCGCGACTGTCATATCGCTTCTGCTTGCGATCATTTCCGCATGGTGCATACGCAGAACGGACATAAAGCTGAAAGCACTGTTCAGCATGATATTCGTCGTGCCGATGCTTATACCGTCAATTTCCCACGCTTTCGGGTTGGTGGCGCTTTTCGGTGCGAACGGCCTCATAACAAATCTTCTGCACCTTGACGGGAACATCTACGGCTTTTGGGGCATCGTCGTCGGTTCGGTCCTCTATTCCTTCCCCGTCGCGTTTTTAATGTTTTCAAGTATACTTGAATATGAGGACGGCATGACGTACAAGGCTGCGGAGGTGCTGGGCATACCGGCGTTCAGCAGATTTACGGGCATAACGCTGCCTTACCTCAAAAAGACGATCATATCTGCGTTCTTTGCCGTGTTTACGATGATAGTGACCGACTACGGCGTGCCGCTCATGATCGGCGGGAAGACGACGACGCTGTCCGTTCTGATGTACAACAAGGCTGTCGGCATGATAGATTACGACAGCGGAAGCGTTATCGGAGCCTTTTTGCTGATACCCGCCGTCGCGGCGTTTATAGTCGACCTGCTCAATCCGGAGAACTCCCAGAGCAGCTTTGTGTCGGAAAAGGTCGAGCCGAAAAAATCAAAATGGCAAAGGGTACTTTCATATATATTCTGCCTTTTGATATGCGTATGCGTATTTGCGCCGATCGCCTCATTCTGCATAATGGTATTTGAGACAAAATATCCGGTCGATCCTGTCCCGACGCTGTATCATATCCAAAAAACGATCAGTCGGGGTGCCGATGAATATCTGCTCAATTCAATGCTCTATTCTGCGGCGACCGCACTGCTCGGAACGCTGCTTGCGTTCATATGCTCATATATGACATCGAGGCTCAACGATAAATTCAGCAAGGGGCTTCATCTGATCTCGATCACATCGATGGCGATACCGGGCATCGTTCTGGGCTTATCGTATGTGATATTTTTCAACGGATCTCCCATATACGGGACGCTCCTTATAGTCATACTCGTCAACTCGATCCATTTCTTCGCCTCGCCGTATCTCATGATGTACAATACGCTCGGCAAGGTAAATCCGAATCTTGAGGCAGTTGGGCAAAGCCTCGGGATACACAGATTATTTATCATAAAGGATGTCATTATCCCAAAGGTCAGAGGCACGCTCGTTGAAATGTTCACATACTTTTTCGTGAACTCGATGATGACGATCTCGGCGGTGTCGTTTCTTGCGCCGCCCGCGCCGAAGCCCGTTGCGCTTATGATAAATCAGTTTGAAGCGCAGCTCCTGATGGAGAGCGCGGCGTTTGTGTCGATAATAATATTCGTTGTCAATGTCCTCATAAAGGGCGTTTCAAATCTTATAAAAAGAAAGCTCAGCGCTCAGCACTGAGTTTGACCCGAACGAAAGAGGGCACGTCATATTATCGGATATTATTGCCCGAGACTGAACAATAAACTGCGCGTCTGCGCTGATTTGAACGAAAGGAATAACGTCGATGGCAAACGTCAGACCGTTTACCGCATGGAGACCCGCAGACGGGTATGCGGAAAAGATCGCTTCGCTTCCGTATGATGTCTACAGCAGGAGCGAAGCCTGCGAGGAAGTGAAAAATAAACCGCTCTCGTTTCTGCGCATAGACCGTGCCGAGACCGCGTTTGACAGTACCGTTGACACATACGACGACAGAGTATACAAAAAAGCCGGGGAGCTTTTCCGTGACCTGAAAGAGCGCGGATACCTGATCAAAGAAGAAAAACCCCAATACTATGTATATTCGCTGACGATGGGAGATCGTACCCAGACCGGTCTTGTGCTGTGCGCATCTGTCGACGATTACATAAACGGTACGATATTGAAGCATGAGAACACCCGCGCCGACAAGGAAGCCGACCGCTTCCGCCATATAGACGAGCTGAGCGCGCAGACCGGTCTTGTTTTTCTCGCTTACCGTGCGGTGAAAGAGATAGGCGAGCTGATCTCGCGTGTCAGGAATAATATCCCGCTTTACGATTTCACCTCGGACGACGGGATACGTCATGCCGTCTGGGCGATAGATAACGGCGGCGACATTGCCGCCGTAACGGAAAGCCTCTCGCATGCGGATCATTTTTACATAGCGGACGGGCATCATCGGGCGGCGAGCGCCGTTGCTGTGGCGCTCAAACGCAGAGCGGAGCATCCCGATTATTCCGGCGATGAGGAATATAATTATTTCCTCTCGGTGCTGTTTCCGGACGATGAATTGATGATCATGGACTATAACCGCGTCGTAAAGGACCTGAACGGTCTTACTGTCGAGTCATTTTTAAACAGATTGTCCGCAGGGTTTGACGTTGAATATTGCGGCAGCGAACCGTACAGACCCCGAAAAAAAGGGGAGATTGGCATGTTTCTTGACGGCGGCTGGTACAAGCTGGAGTCAAAAATATGTGATCAAAAAAACGATCCGGTAAGCGCTCTCGACGTTTCGCTTCTGCAGAACGAGGTGCTCGCTCCGATTTTAGGCATATCGGACCCGAAGACAAACGGGAGGATCGAGTTTGTCGGCGGGATACGCGGTTTGGGTGAGCTGGAAAAGAGGGCTAAAGAAACTCACGGCGTCGCATTCGCCATGTATCCGACGACGATCTCCGAACTGTTTGCGGTCGCGGACGCCGGGCTTCTTATGCCGCCCAAATCGACGTGGTTCGAACCGAAACTGCGCTCCGGGCTGCTGATCCATGAAATAGAGAAATAGCTCGGGCGTTTGCGGATTTTTGTGCCGCTTATTTCAAAAACACAGCGGGAGGAGCACGCTTTTGCCCGCACATGAAGGCTGACTCGTAAATATCAGATATAGAACAACAGACTAAAGGAGAACAAAATATGAGCAGAGTTTACAACTTTTCCGCCGGTCCGGCAGTTTTGCCGGAGGAGGTGCTGCGTGAAGCAGCGGCAGAGATGCTCGACTACAACGGCACCGGAATGTCAGTGATGGAGATGAGCCACCGTTCGTCAGCGTTCGCTGAAATAATAGAGACAGCAGAGGCCGATATCCGCGAGCTCCTTTCGATACCGGACAACTACCGCGTGTTGTTTTTACAGGGCGGTGCGTCGCAGCAGTTTGCGATGATACCGATGAACCTGATGAAGAACCGCGTCGCTGACTACATAATCACAGGTCAGTGGGCGAAAAAGGCGTACTCGGAGGCGAAGCTGTATGGAACCGCGAACGCGGTCGCGTCGAGCGCAGACAAGACGTTCTCCTATATTCCGGACTGTTCCGATCTGCCGATAAGTGAAAATGCCGACTATGTCTACATCTGCGAAAACAACACGATCTACGGCACGAAGTTCCACACACTGCCGAACACGAAGGGGAAGGACCTCGTCGCGGACGTGTCTTCGTGCTTCCTCTCCGAGCCGATGGATGTGTCAAAGTACGCGCTCGTTTACGGCGGCGTACAGAAAAATATCGGTCCCGCCGGTACGGTCATCGTCATAATCCGCGACGACCTCGTGACCGAGGACGTGCTTCCCGGCACGCCGACGATGCTCCGCTATAAGACGCACGCCGACAATAAATCCCTGTATAACACGCCGCCCGCATACGGCATCTACATTTGCGGGAAGGTGTTCAAATGGCTGAAGTCCCGCGGCGGTCTTGAGGCGATGAAGGAGCACAACGAAAAGAAAGCCGCGATAATATACGATTATCTTGACAACAGCAAGATGTTTCACGGCACCGTCGTGCCTGCTGACCGCTCGATAATGAACGTCCCGTTCGTCACGGGAAGCGACGAGCTCGATGCCAAATTCGTCAAAGAGGCGTCTGCGGCGGGATTCGTCAATCTCAAGGGCCACAGAACGGTTGGCGGCATGAGAGCGAGCATCTACAACGCCATGCCTGTCGAAGGCGTGCGGAAGCTCGTCGAATTCATGGCAAAATTCGAGGCGGACAACCGCTGAATATATAACGGAGGAAACAATGCGCAAGATATATTACTGCAACCCCATATCCGAGGTCGGAACGTCGCTTCTCACATCGGAATACGAAAAAGCGGAAACGCTTGCCGACGCCGACGCCGTGCTCGTGCGCTCCGCGTCGCTGCATGAAGCCGAGCTTCCCGATCGGCTGCTCGCGATCGCGCGCGCCGGCGCAGGCGTCAACAATATCCCGATAGACAGATGCACGAAAGCCGGCGTCGTCGTATTCAACACGCCCGGTGCGAACGCGAACGGCGTCAAGGAACTCGCGATCTGCGGAATGCTCCTCGCCTGTCGTGATATCGTCGGCGGCGTCAACTGGGTGCAGACGGTAAAGGACGCGGGAGAAGTCGCAAAGACAGTCGAAAAGGGAAAGAAAGCGTTTGCCGGTACGGAGATCAAGGGCAAAAAGCTCGGTGTCATCGGGCTCGGCGCGATCGGCGGACCGCTCGCGAACGCGGCAGTCGCGCTCGGCATGGAGGTATACGGCTGCGATCCGTTCCTCTCCGTTGATGCCGCGTGGCGCCTCGACAGTCACATCAAACACGTCAAGACGCGCGAGGAAATATTCGCCGAGTGCGACATTATCACCGTTCACACGCCTCTCGTCGACGATACGCGCCACATGATAAACGCGTCCACACTGTCTATGATGAAGGACGGCGTCATCATCCTTAATTTCGCCCGCGATGCTCTTGTCGACGACGACGCGATTGAGGCGGCGCTCGAGTCCGGCAAGGTGCGCCGCTATGTGACCGATTTTCCGAATGATAAAACGGCAGGGATGAAAGGCGTCATCGCGATACCTCATCTCGGAGCATCGACGGAGGAGGCGGAGGACAACTGCGCCGCGATGGCAGTCCGCGAGCTGATGGACTACATCGAGAACGGCAACATCAAAAACTCCGTCAATTATCCGTCCTGCGACATGGGCGTATGTTCAAAGGCTGGGCGCATCACGGTACTTCACGAAAATATTCCCAATATGATAACGCGCTTTACGGCTGTGCTTTCAAACGAGGGGATAAATATTTCCGACATGATAAACCGCAGCAAGGACAACTATTCATATACGATGATCGATATCGACAGCCCGTCGACGCCGGATATAGTTGAAAAAATATGTCAGATAGAGGGCGTACTTCGCGTTCGTGTGATCTCTCTGAAAGCGTAAATATATAATGTGATGTTTTCTCACACCGCATAAAATCCGCCGTGGAGGCAGACTTTAGTCTGCCTCCGCGTTTTTTAGGTATGACGGGCATGCCGTCGGTCTGTGGTGAAAGTCCACAAGGGGCGTAGTTGCCAACGAACCCAAGAGCGACTC
>CANRIL010000052.1 GCA_947630625.1 uncultured Clostridia bacterium | reverse complement strand
GTTCCCCTCTGTTCTGAGTTTCTGCCTGATCGGAAGTATCTTATTCACTTTTACACAAATTTCGGCGCGGTCTCTCATAAACAAAGAAATCCTCGCAAAACGAGGACTCCTTTGTTGTTTGGATTATTATTTGAATTGAACCGCCGTATGCCGAACGGCACGTACGGTGGTGTGAGAGGCGCTGCTTGTTAGCGCCTACTCGATTCTTCTTTTGTGATCCGAATCTCCAAGCACTCCATCATCAAACGAATCCCAAGAGAAACGCCATATTGAAATGCCGCTTGCTCGGCGAGGGCGTGTATCTCATTGATTACATCATCGTATTTCTCAAGCAAATCCTTTTGCTGATCAGTCAATGTGCCGGCGAGCTTATCGCGGTTTCTCCCCATGAGTGAGAGCAAGTGCTTGAATTGCAGGTTTTCATGCAAGATCGCTCCTTGCGGGTAGATGTTGCCGTACCAAAGTTCCTCAAGCACAGTCATACGAAAATCACCTCGTTCAGGATGATCTCATTCGCCCGGTCGCGGATGTTGTTCATGGCACAGACCCATGCCATTTGATCGCGGCATTTCAGTTCTTCGGTGACGCCCTCTTTCTCGGCAAACTGCTTCACAAGCTGAGAAAACATTTCGTTCGCTTGATCGTCAACGCTTTGCAGATAGGGAAGGAGAGTGCCTCTCATACGCATGACGTTGATAACGGTGGGGCTGTGTTTCTTCAGGTAGTCATAGTGGCGTTGTCCCCAAACGCCGACGCTGGTTATAAATTCGTCTTTCATAGTGCAATACCTCCTTTGCGGTCTCATTGTACCGCAGGGGAGATAATTTGAAAAAACTGCGTTTAACGACAAAAATCCCTCCGCCGATTGCTCGGCAGAGGGATTCTTTTCAAATATACAGCGTCACTTTTACGTCAGTCCATTTGTGCACGCGGTGCCTTTTGGAATCGGCGTACAGATATTTCTGTGCGTCCTCTTTTGTGAGCGTAAATTCGGCGAATTTGAAGGGCGGGGGAGCTATCTCCTGCCTTACCTGAGCGCTGCCTGTCCTGCGTCGATCCGGCGGGAGAGGGGGGTCTCCCTCTCCCCAAACCGTCGGATTTTCATTCGCTTTGCCGTTGACACCGCACTTCGTCGGTCCGTCCGGGCTGCCGAAGCGCAGATACCACTCAAAATGATCCTCGAAGACGACGATCTTCTCGACGAACGCTTCAAGAACGCTGTCCGGTATCTCTCTGTCCTCGTCGAAGTGCGTGTACTGCTCAAGCGCGAATTTGAGAAACGTGAGCTTGTCCTCGTAATCGGTCGTTGTTTCTTCCGGTGCGTCCGCCGTCAACGCGGCGATCTCGGATTTGAGTTTGTCGATCTTCTCGCGTATCTCGTTGCTGCCCGAGATGAAAACGTCCGCCGTGATCTCGCCGTCCATTCGCATGTTGAGCAGCTTTTCAAACCGCTTGTCAAGCTTTTCGAGTTCGGTCTGCTTGGATATTAACAGCTCCGCATTATCCTCGTAATCGGGCGTGTCGCTTATATGCTGTTCGAGCATCGCGTTCGCAAGCGCAAGCACCTGATCCTTGCGGTTCAGATACTTCGTGAAAACGTACTTTGCCATCAGCGCCAGCTTCCACTGGGGAACAAACGGCGAGCTGCAATAGCCCTCATACGGAAGTCCCCGTTTCCTGCGATTTTCCGGCGTGCCGTTGCGCAAGACCTCGCGGCAGCGGTAGGCGACCTTGTGTTTGCTGCCGGCTCCCGACCAGTGCGTGCGGCAGACGCCGTGTCCGCACGAGCAAACGAGGAGCTTGACCCATATGTCCTTCGACGGTGTTTTGCCCTTGTGCTGTCTTCCTTCCGGGGTGATCTTCGGCGGGTTTGTTTTCGATTCCATAATTTTCTGCACCCTTTCATATTCTTCCACGGTTATAATAGGCTCGTGGCGGCCTTTTGTGCGCGTCAACTCCAGCTCTCCGTAGTTCTTGATCTTCTTCTGTTCCAGATAGTCCGGGACGAATTCCTTGTGATAGGTGATGATCCCACAGTAAAAAGAGTTTTTCAGGATGTGAGAAATACAGCTTTCGTGCCACCGTTCCTTTCCCGTTGAGGTGTGCATTCCGCGCCTTTCCAACTCATTCTTGATGCGGGTCAGCCCGTTCCCGTCAAGATACATTTCGAATATCAGCCGCACGGTTTTCGCCTGCTCGGGATTGATATTGAAATCGACCTTTTTCTTGTTTTCCTCGGTGATCGTCTCCCTGCGGTCGTAGCCGAGAATGTTGCCGTTGCCGTAGTAGACGCCGTTGTTCATTGACGTTTGCTGTCCGGCTTTCACGCGGACGGATGTTTTGCGGCTCTCGTCCTGTGCCAGAGTCGCCATGATGGTGAGCCGAAGCTCACCGTCACCGTCGAATGTCTTGATGTTGTCGTTGATAAAGAAAACCTCGACGTTCCAGCGCTTCAGGTCGCGCGTGTACTGAAGCGTGTCCACCGTGTTCCGGGCGAATCGCGACACCTCGCGGGTGATGATCATGTCAAATTCGCGCCGCTTCGCCGCCGCGATCATTCGCATGAACTGCGCCCGCTTGTATGCCGACGTTCCCGTGATGCCTTCGTCGATATACTGATCGACAAGCTCCCATTCGGGATGTGCCGCCAGTATCGGCTTGTACCAGTCGACCTGATTTTCCAGCGCCGACAACTGCGCTTCGTGTTCGGTCGAGACGCGGGCGTATATGACTACGCGCCGTTTTTTCAGTTCGTGTTCTATCAAGCGTTTTCCTCCTTTTTCTTTTCGTTCTCACTGACCGTGAATTTTGACAGATCTGCGATCCCCTCGCAGTCGTTCAGGATGTTGCGGAACATATACGCCGGGACATGCCCGTCGCGGTTCAACTGCTCGATCAGCTTAAGCGCCGCGAAGACGAGATCGGGATCATTCGATAAAATTTTACGCATATTTTTTCACGCTTGCAAATGTGCGATTATCGGCTCACGCCGTCGTCGCGCCTGCGCTCCTTTCTTTGTTCTTCCTTCTGTTTTTGAATCTCGAGAATGCTCAGGATGGATCGGATGATCTGTTCGGGCGTATAGGACGGCGGAAAATATTTCGTCAGATCTGAGCGTCTGATCGTGACTTTTTCCGTTTGATTCGGTTTTTGCTCGTCCATGATCGCCTTGACCTCGTCATATGTTATCTTGCCGTCTGCGGCTCGCTCGCGTATGCGCCGCGTTTGTGCATGGGAAGGGAACACCTCGCCGCCGCTTTCGTCGATTCGGTCAACGATGTCGCGCTGAATTTCTTCGTCAAGATACGACATTTCGACGGCGGGGCGCAGCCCGATTTTGCCCTCGTCGACGTATTGGAGCAGTTCGGGGATAAGATAGGTGAGGCGGATATATCTCTTGATTTGGGTTGAGCTATCATCGCTTTCTTCAGACAGTTTTTCCGTCGACTTTAAATTGGGTCCCACTGGGTCCCCATTTTCGGCGGGCTTTCTTCCGGGCATACGTTTGATCGCGTCCATCTTCATCTTATACGCCTTTGCTTTCTCAGACGGGAGCAATTCCGTGCGCTGGCAGTTTGAATCGACCATCATCACCGTGGCGGCGTCGCGGTCGATAAAGTGGACGGTGCAGGGGAGCTTCTTCATTCCGAGCTTCTGCGCCGCGAAAAAGCGACGGTGTCCGGATATGATCTCATACTTGCCGTCTTCGCCCTCAAGCGGACGGACGAGCAGGGAATTGAGTATGCCATGCTCGCTGATGCTGTCGGTCAGCTCGATCATGCTTTCGTTCTCGATCACCTTGTACGGATGATCCTTGAACGGAACAAGGTCTTCGATCTTGATGATGAGCGATTTCGCTTTCTGGGAAGCGGCTTCGGTTTTGGTTTCGATAACTTTTTCGTTTTTCAGGGTCAATACCTCCGTAATTTTTATTTGTGCTGTTTTCAATCGGACGCTGTTGTCAGAACGAACGTCCGGATTCTTTTGCGTCGATCATTCTGTATCCTTTGGCGTATTCGTATGGATCGAGTCCGCGCTGAACATTCTGTTCTGCGCGGAGCAGCTCACGCACCTTTGGGATGTCGTTGAGTATCGTCTGTGCCGTATCTTTCTGAAAGCGGAGCCGCGAGAGAAGATCGGTGCAACTGTCGCGCTTTCGCCTGTATTCGGCGATCTGCTTCGGGTCATTTGCGCTGCGGAGCATGTTCCTCCAATGCTCGCGGATCTTTTTCAATTTCACGATGTCAAGCTCGTGCTGTGCGATATACTCCCGCACATCATCCTCCGTTTTGAACTTCGCTTCGGACATCAGCATCATCTGCGAGGTGCGCCGATCAATAGACCGCTTCGCCTCTTTCATTTCGGGAGACATCGGTTTCATCCTTGCGGCGAGCACATTTTCGGGGGCCATCGTTTGATCCCGCAAGAGCTCATAAGCGAGCATGACCACCTCGACCGCGATGCCGAGGAGCAGAACGAACAGCGACAGATAGATCTCGACAAGGCTTGCTTTGTATATGTTGATATCGTAGAACTTCTTGCGGTGTTCGTACTCTTTGTCCGGAGGGTTGCGCCGCACCCATTCATAAGTGTAAGGCTTCATGAAAACGTCATATTTCCACATGACTCTTTGCCTGTCGTATTCGTAGTTTTCATCCAGACGCGCAAATATCGCCGGGCGGTCGTAAGCCTCTCCGAGATGATAAAGGCGCGTCCCGCGTTTGGCGTTGACCGACCTGATCGTGGCGTATTTGTAATTCGGATTCAGATAGACGAGATATCCCTGCGATTTCATGGCGCTCAGAAAGGTGTTCTGATTCCAGCTCATCGAGAGCGCTTTGTCTATCGCTTCGCGCATCAGGTTGTACTTTGTCGGCTCGCCGTTCTTCTCCGCGATATAGATCGGACGCGGCGTTTTCTTTTCCGGATGCTGAATAACGGTCAGCTTCTCGCGGGCGCACATCTCGTCCGACAGCCGACGCATACGGTAATACTCCCGCTTGCTGCAATCGTATTTCTTTCCATCCCACATACCGACGGCGTTGACGACAAAGTGATTGTGATACGTTCCGGTGTTGAAGTGCGTCGTGACAAGCACCTGATACTTATCGCCCCACATCTTCCTTGCAAGCTCAACGCCGAGCCTGTGGCACTGTTCCGGCGTGACCTCGCCCGTTTTGAAGCTCTGGTATGCGTGATACGCGACGTTGCCGCCGGTCTTGCCGAACCGCTCCTGCACATCCCGCATTTCTTCAAACGCGGTCTCGACCTTGCAGTTGACGCCGGTGACGGCGTAGAACCGTTCGCCCTCAGACATCACCTTTTCATCGTTTGAAGCGTATTCGATAACGTGTTCCAGATCGGCGAGGTCCGTTTTTTCGGGATCGCTGCAATAGTCGATCACGCGTGCGACGCTATCCTTTTACCGCCCATATCTTCGTCACAGCCATCGGCATCGACCTCCTTTCCGTGATAGATACCGAGCAGGATGTCCTGCACCGATTTCAGCGTCCCTACTTCTTTTTTCGTAAAGTCGTCTGTGTACTGTTCCAGAGACCGGATCAGAGAGCTGAGCTTTACATACGCTGTCTTCAATTCCTCGCGCGGCATTTCCCTGACCGGCTTGTTCAATGCGCAGCTTCGGATATACTCGGCGTCGGTCATCCCGCATCTCTTGGCTTTGCTGTGAATTTTGTCCTTTTCAGTTTGATAAACTCGAATGTTGATCTGCCTGTTTCTTTCCCTCATCGCGTTTCACCTCCTCTCCGCGGGGGCATAGGGGGTCATAGGGGCGGAGCCCCTTGCGCGCTTTCAGCGCCTCCGGTTTTGTGGCTATACAAAACCTATGCTCGCTATACTTACGGATAAAATAGCCTCGTACAGCCGCCTCCAATCAGCTTGTACAGTGCCTTGATCTTTGCATTTTTCACGGCGTTTAAAACCTCCTTTACGGCTGAGTAAAAATGCAGCTTTTGCGGTGACTGCCTTTGCCGTTCTACCCGAACATCGTTCCTGCCCCGGAGTCTCACCGGAGCGTTTTGTCTTTCTAGGTACGCTCGCTTCGTCGGAAGGTCTTGGCATGCTTCGCCGAAAAACATATCCTGTTCGGACGGTCATTCAGTTGTAACGGAGAAAAAATTCTGTTTTTCCCTCCACTTGTAAGGAGCGGGGGCGGGGTTTTGTTAAGTCTTCCGCGAAAAAAATTTTTTCTGTCGATAATAAAAAAAGCCGGAATCCCTTTATTTAAAGGAATTTTCGGCTGAAAAATTTTTTTGAAATTTTGCGGGAACGGTATGAAAAGCGGGCGGAGATCTGCTATAATAGAGAAAAGTCAACTTACGATATGATGGGGCGCATATGATATTACAAAGAATACCCGATAAGCTGAAGACGGAGATCGAGACGTTCCGATCTTCCTATAAAAATTCTGTTGAGCCGTATAAAGAGGCGCTGTTCTTCTCGGCATATCCGGAAATGGGGAAAACATATGCGGCGTTATCCTATTGCGCAGAAAACGGGGACAGTCTGTATTTTTCATTTCGGAATATCAGCTCCGACCTTGCGCTGAAAACATTCACGGAGCTTTATCCCGACGTTTTCAGGAATTGTTCAGATTGGAAGGCATTTTTTGATTGCCTGCGGAGCTGCGGCAAAGAAAAAAGCCCCACCGTATTTTTTGACGGTGCGGGCGAACGAAACGATAAAGATGAGTTTTTTGCCGCGCTGAATTTATTTTTGGAAGACAGTCGCGATGCCGTTGTTGTCCTGATAGGCAGACCGTGGGATGAGATGAACATCCGCTGCAAAATTGTATCAATAGAGCCGTATTCGACACAGGAGATCGCCGAAACACTTTCCGTAAGCGACAGAGAAGCGGTAAACATTTTTTCACTGACGGCAGGCATACCGGCGCTTTTGTCAGCATACGACGCGGGCATCTCTTTTGAAGAAAATGTGAAAGCAGCACTCAACGTCAACTCGCCGTTCTGCCGCTTAATGAACAGCGAAATGCGCGAATACTTCCGAACGCCCGAGAGCTACAACACGCTGCTCTATGCGATGGTGAATGGTTACAATCGGATCAGCGAGCTGTCATCGTTTTCGGGTTATCCGAAAAACAAATGCGATAAATATATCAAAGCTCTGTGCGAATTCGGACTCGTCCGAAAAACGCCGGAGAAAAACGGTCATTCAAAATATTTTCCGGCAAACAGCTATATTGCTCTGTGGTATAAAACGGTTTTGACCGCCGTTCCGGATGCGGACGGAAACTTCGGCGAAGCTGCCTATGATGGGTTTATGGAATATTTCAACGGGGAAGTCCTCACGGCATTTTACAAAGAAATGTGCGCATATTGGCTGAAAAAGAATATCGGCTCAATTTCATCCGAGCGCATAGATACTAATGATCCGAGCTGTCACAATATCAAGATCGGTGAGGTAACATTCGATTTTGCCTACGAAAAGAAGCAGGCAGTATATGCGTATTACGATGCAACACCCGGAGGAAAACTGACGCAAAAACTTTGGAAAGAAATCGAAAACAGCACGACAAAGCAGAGACCGTTTTACGAGAATGAATATATCATCTGCACAGTGAATCGCGTCCCGGACAGCTATTGGGCTTTGAGCAAGAACTACGGCAACGTACATATCGTTCCGCTGAAATCCCTTTTTGCAGCGTATAACAAATACAATCGACATATGCGCCCGCGATTTGCCCCGTCATTTGTGCG
>CANRIL010000051.1 GCA_947630625.1 uncultured Clostridia bacterium | reverse complement strand
TTTAGCTTAGAAATGTGAACGAATAAAGCGCGCCCGGTTGGCGCGCTCTACCCGGCAAATTTATTGTAACAGGAGAAGAAAAAAATGGATATCAAAGCGAAGATCGAAGAGCTGACCGACAAGGTCAAAAACGACAAGGAGATCGGCGAAAAGTTCAAGTCCGACCCGATAAAGACGGTCGAGGAGCTTGTCGGCGTCGATTTGCCGGACGGTCAGGTTGAAAAGATCGTCGAAGGCATCAAGGCTAAGGTCAGCCTTGATAAAGTTTCCGGCGCCCTCGGCGGACTGTTCGGGAAAAAGTAAGCGCATAAAGACAGGGCGCGGTCTTTTTCAAAAGACCGCGCCCACGCTTTTTTATTGTGCCACCGTTCGGGCGGCGCTTTTCTGTCGCTTCCCCGTCGGGCAGTGCTTTTATTTCGCGAAAATGATCCTCCCGCTGTTCCATCCGGACGACGTTTTTTTGCGGAAATAATCCTCTCGCTGCCACGTCCGGACGACGAAAACGATCCTCCCGCTCCCCATCCGGACGACGTTTTTCTTCCGCAGAGATGATCCTCTTACTCCCCCCGTTCGGGCGGCGCTTTTATTTTACAAAGCGGATGATTATATACGTGACGTTTATCGCGAGCCCGGACGGCGTGCCGTTTCTGAAATTGAGCGTCAGCTCGCCGTCGGTCACCTCGACCTCGGCGCGCAGCGCGCCCGACGAAACGTTATACCCTGCCGCAAGCTGAACCGCGCCGTCCTTGTCGATGTTCGCCCAAACGTCGTGCAGATTCGAGCAGCCCCACGGGTCGGAGAAGCCGATCTCGACCTCGTAGCGCCCGTTTTCAAGCTCAAACGCGTAATCGAGATACCGTGTCGCGATGCCGTTCTCGTACTGATTTTTCGTGTAGCGGTTCGTCGATGTCTTTGGCTGTCCGTCCTTCGGATCAAATTCGTATGCCCACGTGTTCGAAGTGTAGAGCGCGTCGCTGACGGCGCTCCCGCCGTACCTGTCGGTCGGGTCGTCGATAAGTCCCCACTTCTTCCCCGTCACCTTGTCAAAGCCGTAAAGCTGCTCGGTGACGCTGTTGTAAACGCCGCGCAGATCTCCGTCCGATGTCGTATAGACGTTGTGGTCGCCGCAGTCGACGAAATACGCGATATCGCCGTCCACATCGTAAAGCAGCTTCACATCCTTCACGTATATGAACTCGCAGACGCGCGCAGAGCCGCCGCCGTCAACCCCGGAGAACGTCACGGGGATAACGTCGTATTTCTCCCCGTTCGCGCTGACGGACTCGGCGCCGAGCGCCACATTATCCGGGATGCGGACGCGAACCTCGTATAAGTCCTCGGTACCCGAATAATCGAGCGTGCCGCTGAAGAGCACGGTGTCGCCCGATTTGACGAGCAGCGTTTTGCCGTTGTCGTCGCGGCGCAGGCTGAACGTGAGGTAATTGTTCCCGTCTTTTTTGACCGCGACGCGGTACGTGAAGTGCCCGCCCGCCTCGGTGTAACGGTACGTTCCGTCGTTTGTCACGCTGAAGCTGCCGCTCTCCTCCATCGCGTGCAATTCGTCGACCTCGTACTGACCGTAGCCGGGCTGAACCGTGTCGATGACAGTCTCCTCGGAGAGCTTCGTGCCGCCCTCGGCGATCTCTTTTTCCTCCGCCGTCATGAAGCTCCAGTAAATTCCGTAGCGCTCATCGTATTTCTGATAGTGCGGACCGAATTCGTACTCGCACCCGGCGAGCGTGAACGTCAGCCCGTCGCCGTCGCGCTTCATGTAATCGGCGATGTTTTTGACGAAATCGGCACGGGAAACGCCCTCCGGCAAAACGATCGTTTCATCCTTGACGACCTTCGCCGCCGGTATCGTCACGATGACGCCCGTCGTCGTCGAGGTCATGTTCTCCTTGCCGAGTCCGGCGGAGAGAACTATGGGTCCGTACTTGAAGCCGATCACCTTGTCATTGTCCGGCAGCGGGTGCGCCGTCACCGTCATCGGGAGCGTTATCTTTATCTCGTGCTCGCCCGAAAGCCCGGTCACGTATGCGTAGCCGCCAATATCCTTGTAATCGTATTTCTCGCCGTCAAGCGTGACCGTCGGCTCGCCCGCTGTCCAGTCCGGGATGCGGAGCGCGAGCGAGACGGCAGCGCCGTCCGCCTTCACGGTGAACGTCGAGGTGTCCGCCTCCGGAATATCGGAGCGCTGCGTTACCGTATAGTTGCCCGTCTTGTCGGAAACGGTCGAGCTAAAATACATGTTGACGAAAACGACGTTGTCCTTTTTAAAATAGATGCTGTCGCCGAGCTTTGTGAAGTTCTCCATTCCGGAGCCGGTGCAGCACCAGAATTTCGTGAACGGCTCGCTGTAAACCTTGAAATATCCGGTCGCCATCGGCTGGAAATACATCGTCATGCCCGTCTTCGGGTTTTGCGAGGACAAAATCGCGTTATAAAACGCGTTTTCGTAGTAGTCGGCGTATTTTTTATCGCCCGTGATCTCAAAGAGCTCGCGTGAAAGCTTCAGCATATTGTATACGTTGCACGTCTCGCAGTTGCAGTTCGTGCGCTCGCCGTCAAGTATGTTGTCGCGCCCGAAATGCTCCCATTCGCTGTTTCCGCCCGTTATGTACGTGTGCCGTTCGACGACCATATCCCAGAACGCCTCTGCGTATTCAAGATAAGCGGACGCGTCTATCGTCTCCCCGCCGACCGTTTTGCCGTCGGCGGCGATATAGCGGTTGAGCGCTCCGAGGAATTTCGGTATCGTCGTGTTCGCGTGCAGGTCGTTCAAAACGTCCGGTTTGCCCGATGCGACACGGGTGAAAAGCGCCTCCTCGTCGAACATGTGCGCCGCCTCGGCGTATCTGTCCTCGCCCGTGAACGAATAGAGCCTGTAAAGGCAGTCGTTCATCCCGCCGTACTCGATCGAAAGAACTGTGTTCTGCTTCGCCTTGTCCCAGCGGGAAACGCGTTCAAACGTCCAGTCGCCTATCCCTTTCGCGACCTCAAGCGCGCGCTCGCTCCCCGCGAATTCGTATGCGTCGAGCAGGCCCGCAACGATTTTGTGCATCGTATACCACGGCACCCACGCCTCGGTATTTATGTTCGCGCGCCCGGCTTCAACGTTGTCGAACTGCGCCTCGACGTTATTCTTGTTCACGATCGTCGCGCCGAAGATAAATCCGGGCTCGCCGCGCGAATTCTGCTGGCACTCGTAAAGGCCCTCGACGAGCTCGTCAAGGATCGATTTGAGCGCGTCCCTGTCGCCGTCGGAGATCGAGCCGTTTGCAACCGCCTGGGAAACGGCGGAGAGATAATGGCCGACAGAGTGGCCGCCGATAAGCATGTTTTCCCAGCCGTCATAGCGCGTCTTTCCCTTCATGTCGAGCCCCGCCGTCTCGCGGAAACCGGCGAGCAGCCGGTCGACATCGAACGATTCAAGGTATTCGACTTCGAGCGAGAACGCGTTCGCACAGTAATCGTCCTCGATTTTGACCTCGTCCATCGCAAAATGGGTCAGCCCCACCGCGTCAGGAAGCTGTGCGCCCGAGGTGTCCTCTTCAAACGTAAACTCCGCGCGCAGCGTTTCTTCTTTTCCGGCTATCATAACCTTCACCTCCGGTGAAAACGGCGGCTGGCTTGCCGCGCGCACCGCGACGGCGCCGCTGAGCGCCAGAAGCGGCACGGCGAGGAGCGCCAACGCGATCGCTGCGGCAGCCCCGCCCTTCTTCTTTTTCTTTATGACTATCGCCGTGACGCCGCCCGCAACGGCGCATACACCGGCGATTATCCCGATTATGATCCCCCACGGCGCGCCGCCGACCACAGCGGCAGTCAAGTCCGCGTGCCTTTCCTCGCCCGGCGCGAGTTTGCCGATCTCGGCGGTGTCCCCGTCCTCCGGCTTCACGCTGTCGGGAAGACCTGAAAGCTTCACCGAAACGTTATTCAGCGTGCCTACCCCGTTATACTTCGCGGCAAGGCGGATCACTATCCGGTCGCCGACCGCGTATTCGGTTTTGTCCGTCGAGATCGAGCATTCGACTTTTTCAAAATTTACCGTCACTTTGTTCGCGAATTTGTCAGCCGCCAGCGCCGCCGTGACAAGCAGGACCGCCGCCAGCACCGCGAGGATCGCGCATAATAATTTTTTCATGCCAGAGCCTTTCGTAAAATGAAGAGGTGTTTACGGTTTAATATTACCAAATCCGGCCGCAAAAATCAACCCCCATCCGTGCGTTCCGGCATAATTATTTAATTTTTCCGTCCCGCGTGCGCCCCGTCGGCGACGCCGAGCGCGGAAGTTGATCAGGTGCCGCGGCTTTCGGGCGATCCCTTTGGGCTTTGGCGTCACGGACATATAAAATTCTGAGGCTATGCCCTTTGGCGTCATCGGATAAAACGAAACATATAAAATCCTTCGGCTATGCCCTTTGACATCACGAATAAATCAAAAATCAGGACATATAAAAACTTTCGGCTGCCATCCTTAGCGTCATCGGCTGCCTCAAACCGTCATCGCCTTCCCGACAAACAGCGCAGGCGGGGAACAAAACGACCGCTCCCCGCCCGAAAATTTGATATATTCAATGCGTCCGTCCGCGTCACAGTCCGAGAATGTCCTCGACCGCCGCCTTCATTCCGCCCTTGTCGGTCACGCGCGTGTGGCGGATCGCCGCCGTCCTTATCTCCGATATCGCCGGCGGTATCGGGACGCCGGAAAGCGCGCAAAGCTCGTCTATCAGCTCAAAATCGCCCATCTCGCCGTATTTTTCGTCGATCGCCGTCATGACGCTGCGCGCGAACTTGTACGGGCTCGCGGTCGAGGCAATAACGGTCGGCGTGCCGTCGCCCGTCAAATCCCTATATTTCCGGCAGACGCGCGACGCCACGGCCGTGTGCGTGTCGATAACGTAACCGGCCTCTTTCCACAGCCGCGAAATTTCCTCCGCGACCTCCGCTTCCCTCGCGCTGCCGCCGTAAAATCCGGCGAGCATCTCCCGCTCGCCGCCGCCGAGCGCGTATTTTCCTTCGGTCGAAAGCGCCTGCATATAGGCGTTGTTTTCGTCCGCCCTGCCGCCGGTCAGCTCGTATATCAGCCGCTCAAGATTGCTCGAAATGAGTATGTCCATCGAGGGGGAGCTCGTCGTATAGAACGGGCGGCGTCTGTCGTAAACGCCCGTCTCAAAAAAGTCGGTCAGAACGCGGTTGTCGTTTGAGGCGCAGATGAGCTTCCCCACCGGCACGCCCATGAGCCCCGCATAGTGCGCGGCGAGGATGTTGCCGAAGTTGCCCGTCGGCACGGCGATGTTGATAAACTCGCCGTCTTTGACGATGCCGCGCCGCAGCATGCGCGAATACGCGTACACGTAATAAACGATCTGCGGCACGAGCCGCCCGATATTGATCGAATTCGCGGACGAGAACCGGAATCCCGCCGCATTCATGCGCGCGCCGAGCTCCCTGTCGGCAAACATCGTCTTGACGCCATTCTGCGCGTCGTCGAAATTGCCGCGCACGCCGACAACGGCGGTGTTTCCCCCGCGCTCCGTCAGCATCTGAAGCTCCTGAACGCGTGAAACGCCGTCCTTCGGGTAGAAAACGATGATGCGCGTCCCAGGAACGTCGGCAAATCCGGCAAGCGCCGCCTTCCCCGTGTCGCCCGATGTCGCCGTCAGGATGACGATTTCGTCGTCGACCCCGTTTTTGCGCGCAGATACGGTCAAAAGATGCGGCAAGATCGAGAGCGCCATGTCCTTGAACGCGATCGTTTTGCCGTGGTACAGTTCGAGATAATGCGCGCCCGCCGCCTCACGCAGCGAGACGATCTCTTCCGTGTCGAATTTAGAGTCGTAAGCACCGTTGACGGCGTCACGAAGCTCATCTTCTGTAAAATCCGTCAGATACAGCCGCAGCACGCGGTACGCGAGCTCGCGATAATCGAGCTCCGCCGCCTCGCGCATCGAAAAATCGAGGCGCGGCACGCGCGACGGAACGTAAAGCCCGCCGTCTGGCGCAAGCCCTGAAAGTATCGCCCGGGACGCGGTGAGCTCGCCGCCGTGTCCGCGCGTGCTGATGTAGTATATTTGTTCTCTTTCCATGTCTGTTTTCACCTTCCGATAAATCTGTTGAACAGCATCTCGCCGCGCGGTATAAAGAAGTCCTCGTCCGAGGCGTCAAGCTCGGCATAAAATCCGACCCGCCGCCGCTCGCGCGTGCAGTCGTATATGACATAAGGAACGGGCGCGTCCGTGTGCGCCTTCAACTCGACCGGCGTCGCGACGCCGGGCAGAAGCAAGAGGCGGAACGGCTCGCCGGACTGCCGCATCAGACTTAAAACGACGCCGAGAACTTTCTCGTCAATGCTTTCAATAGCATTGATCTTCCCGTCAATATCGCCGCGGAGCGCCATCTCGTCCGCCGCGCTGACATGTAAAAACACAAAGTCGTCGCCGTCCTCAAGCAGCGCCCGGACGGCGGCACGCGCCCGGTCTTCATAATTCGTTTGAAGCGTCCCGTCCGCGCCGCGGGCGCTTATGACGCGCATACCGATCCCGGCGGCGAGCCCATTCAGAGCGCTGTCAGCCGAGATCATGGCTCCGCGCAGCCCCGCCCTGTCTTTGAAATTCTCAAGCGGCGGCATTTTCCCGCCGTCATAGACCCAGAGCGCGTCGGCGGTCATCAGCCCCGACGACGCGCGGCGCGCGTTTATGGGGTGTGATCTCAGAATGTCAAAGCTCGTCTCCATTATGCGGCAAAGCTCGTCGTCGCGAGGAAGACAGTCCCTTATCGCCTCGCCGATGTGATCTTGCGGCGTCTCCGCCTTGATTTGCCGTCCCCTGTGCCAGACGAGCACCAGCCCGCCCGCGCCGCACGAATAAAGGCTGAATCTGCCGTCCCCGAGCTTTTCCCGCACCGCGTCCGTCAGCGCCTTGATTTCCTCCGCCGTGAGCATGGCACAACCGTCAGGAGAATCGCACCGTACCTCTCCCACCTTTACCTCATCCTTGGCGAGCGAAGCACCTCCGTCCGGATAATCACAGCTTTCCTCTCCCGCCTTGATCTCGTCCGCCATGGTCATACCGGCGAATGTGCCGACGAGCTTTTTGTCGTAAAAGCGCTGCTCACCCGACAGTGAGACGAAATTCGCGCGAAAGCAGACATCGGTATCGGCGAGTTCGATGCCGAGCGACAGCGCCTCGAGCGGGGCGCGGCCGGTATAATATTTTTCGGGGTCAAAGCCGAGGACGGCAAAAGCCGCAACAATGCCATCCGGCTCCATCCCGCGCGGGATCGTACGGACAAGCCCCATCTCGCCCATCCCCGCTATCGCGTCCATATTCGGCTTTTTAGCGGCTTCAAGCGGCGTGCCGCCGCCGAGCGACATTATCTGCTCGTCCGCCATCCCGTCGCCGAGCAGGACTATATATTTCATCTTTAAGTCAAATTCCTTTCAAAGCCTTTTTCGACCGCGGAGTCATTATATTTTAACACGTCTTCCCGCATAAGGCAAGAAGAAAAACGCACCCGCAAACAAACCGGACGAAAAAACGGCAGCTCCCGACGTTTTACCGAAACGGAAAGTCACGCGGGTAAACCTACCCGCCCTCATCGCGTTTTACCGAACGGCGCACAAAAAAAACGAAGCGGGGCGAAAAACGCCCCGCCTGATACATTATTCCTGTTCCCCGCCTTCGCATTTAGCTTGTGTGAGATAAAGAAGCAATAGAAGTGTAAAAAATTTTGCCGTTCCCGTCCGGCGTTCCCCAGCGCCGGA
>CANRIL010000050.1 GCA_947630625.1 uncultured Clostridia bacterium | reverse complement strand
GTGCGGCTTGCGGATGCGGGGTTGGCTCGCGGCGGTGGGTGTGGCTCGCTGCGGTGGGTGCGGTTTGCGGATGCGGGGGTGGCTCGCGGTAGCGGTGCGGTTTGCGGCGGCGGGTGCGGCTTGCGACGCGGGGGTGTGGCTCGCGGTAGCGGTGCGGTTTGCGGCGGCGGGTGTGGCTTGCGGATGCGGGGGTGGCTCGCGGTAGCGGTGCGGCTCGCGGTAGCGGTGCGGCTTGCGGCGGCGGGTGTTGCTTGCGGATGCGGGGGTGGCGCGCGGCGGTGGGGGGTGACTTGCGGATGCGGGTGCGGTTTGCGGCGGTGGGGGCGGTTTGCGATAGCGGGGCGCGGAGGGCAGAAAAAGACCGCTTACGGGGCGGTAAGCGGTCTCTGTGCTTTTTTTAAATTGGTTGGGTCAGCCTCTATAGAGGATGCAGACTACGTCGTCGTCGAGTTTTCTGTTTTCGCCGGATGACCATTCGTGAAGTTCGCCTCTATAATATGTCATGCTGTAATCATAGAGGTAAAGTATCCTGCCGTCGGGGAGAGTCGCGTAGTCATGCACTTCGTCGGCGACCTTTACGGCTTCCTTGCCGTCGTAAACCTTCAATGTGCCGTTTCGCTTTTCCTGATTCCAATCTGTGTAGTAGTATATCTTGCCGGAATCGGAATTTGTTTCTACATTGTACATATAGACATCGTAGTCGATCCTGTTCTTATTGACGTACATATCGCCCCTGATGTCTTTGCAGTCCTTGAAGTACAGATAATCGTTTTCGTTTATAAAGTAGCCGGAACGGACATCGCTGTCGTATTTTTCGGGTTTTCCGACGGCTCCGTTTGAAATCGTGATCCGGTAGAGTTCTCCGTAATCCTTTTCCTCCGGAATGTCGTCGATATAGTAGACAACTGTGCCGGATTCATTGATATCGAACGAGGTCGCTTCCTTTTCCTGTTCAACGACGGTTGCGGAGCCCTTGACCGCGATATATTTCTCTGTAGAAGAGAACAACGCTGCCTCGACCATGCTCTTAACGTCGTAAACGCTTTCGATCTCGGAGAGCTTTACTTTTTCAATTTCCGACTGGTTGTATGCTTCATACACGGTGACGGCCGCGTTTGGCGCGTATACGCTGTCGAAAAGGACGTAGTCCTCGACGAGGGCGTCAGTCAGCACGACCGATTCGGTCCCGTCGAAGTAGTAAAGCGAGAATGAGGACTGGCTGAGCGTTTCATCCTCAAGCTGGAGCCTTATTCTGTCGCGGTTCTCTTTTGCATTGTACGCTTCGCGTGCGTCCATGTATTCTTTATCCAGCCGTTCGCATTCCGCGTCGTATTCTTCCTTCTGGTGCACGTAATTTTCGTATGCCGCGTCGTACTCTTCGTTTGTATTATATTCCCACCAGTAAGGGCTTTGCGGCGCGTCCGGGTAATCGGGATATGTCGGCTCCGTCAATGCGGCGTCTGCATCCTTCAGATCGTCCGTCACATAATTCGTGAGGGAGTCCTCGCCGCTTTCACGTTTTGTATAGTATATTTCGCCGGAATCGTATATATTGATGATGGAATTGACCTCGGACGCGATCTTTACCTTATCCTCGCCCGCAGCCTGCTTATAAAGTCCGTCGTCTTTGCCGTAAAATACGGTCTTGAAATCTTTTGTCACGTAATAGAAATTCGTAACGTCGCTCGAAAGCTTTTCCTTTTCGTTGTCAGCGTCCTTATAATAGAGGCCGCCGTCTGTCGTGAGATAGAAAAGCTTCTCTCCGTCGTCGGAGACGCGGACATCGCGGACATCGGACGAGATCTTTTCCTTTTTATCTTCGCCGATCTTATATTGATACACATCCCCCATGCCCTTTTGATATGTGACTATCGTTGAGGACTTGTTTAAGGAATAGCTGTAAATGTTCGAGTCGACCTTTATGGGGTCTGCTTCCGGCTTGGCGAGCTCTCTGAAATACAGGCTGAAGCCGGTGTCGTTCTTGTTCAGCTTATCGGCGAAGAAGATATACTTTCCGTCGTTGCTTATGCGGGTAAACATACCAAGGGTGTAAGCGGTTTCGGCGATCTCCTGGTTGGTGAAGCTCCCGCTGTCGAAAAGACGCGTCGTAAGCTGCTGCGCTTTGCTGTCCTTCTTCAGGTCGGTGTAGAAAATTTCGTTGTCCTTCACGTAGAAGACGTATTTGTCGGCGGTCTTTGCGCCGCCGCGCGAAACGAGCACGATCACGATGACGAGCACGGCGACGAGCACGACGGCTCCGACGCCGCCGAGCACGGCTGCCATAACGGGGAATTTCTTCTTGCCTGCGTTGTTTGAAGCCGGATGCTGTCCCGCTGCGGGACGGTTCGTCGGCGTCTGATCTGTCGGCGCCTGGTTTGTCGGCGTCTGGTTTGTCGGCGTCTGATTTGTCGTTGTCTGGTTTGTCGGCGTCTGGTTTGTCGGCGTCTGGTTTGTCGGCGTCTGATCTGTCGGCGTCTGGTTCGTCGGGGTCTGGTTCGTCGGCGTTTGCTGGGGTGTCGGGGTCTCTTCCTTTTGAACCTTGGGCATCGGGGAGCCGCAGTTCTGGCAGAAAGCGAACTCGGCGGGCGTCTCTTTGCCGCATTTCGGGCAAGTTGTCATTTCGCTGAGCCTTGTGCCGCAGCTGTCGCAGAATTTTGTGCCGTCGCTATGCTGCTTGTGGCACTTCGGACATGTTATCATTTTGTCATCCTCCTTGACCTGATATATTGTCTTTTAATTTGTTTGCAAATTGTGAAAGGGGTCCTCATCCCGGCGAAAGCTCCGGGGCGGGGCATTGATTTCGTCGGCTGACGTTGCGCTGTCGGGGACGCCGGCACCGAAGGCGCCGGCGCTCCGGTACCTTCGGTGCTGATGCGCCGGTTCCGGCGCGCTGATGCCGGAAAAGCTTGTGCCGCTCCCCGGTCCCCGCCGGTTTTGATCATATTGTCAATTTAATATATCGTCTTTTCGATCACTCTGTTTGCCGCTCCCGCATAATCCGCTTCCGCCATGAATCGGTCGAGCTCTTCAAACAGATCATACAGCGCCATCCCGTAATAATAATCGTTTGCTCTGCCGAAGGCTGCAAAATAATATTCATTTTTGTAAACGTCCAGCAGCAGCAGATAGCCGTTGCCCGCCCTTTCGGGATCGACATGGTTTGCCTCGACCTGAGCCTTGAAATAGTTTTCCGCAAAATCCTGCATCGACATGCCGAACAGATCTTTGCTTGCGACTATCATAATTGAATATCCCGAACGCTCTGCCATCGACATCGCGTTCCCGAATATACCGGTCGACGTATCCTTATCCCAGATATGAGCTTTGTCGTCGACGATGGCGACCGAGTCCCTGCCGATGAACGTTAGATAATGGTAGTCGATACCGGTCGTCGGCAGCGTCTCTTCCGGAGGAGCCGATTCGGGCGGCGTGTCGCCTGTCTCCGGCAGCGTCTCTTCCGGTGGAGCCGATTCGGGCGGCGTGTCGCCTGTGTCCGGTCGGGTTTCTTCCGGTGGGATCGTTTCCGGAGGGGTCGTTTCAGGCGGCGCGCTTTCGGTTTCCGTTTCGGGGGGAAGCTCCGTTTCATCGCCCGCGGGGGCGGAGGTTTCCGGCTTTTCGCCCTTTTCGTCTTCGGCGGTCTCGTCCGTCCCGGTCGTCTGGGCGACGCCTTCCGAAAAGTCCGTCCACTTGAAATCGCCGTTGGGGTCAAGAAAATCAAGCGGGAGAATGCCTCTCACGGTCAAAAATCCGAGCGTAACGCCGCTGATCAATGCGATCAGGACGAACACGAGCAGTACGATCAATGCTGTCCGCTTCTTTTTGGGCTTTTGGGGCTTCTTGCCGGACGGCGGGGCAGGGGGAGTCTGTTCGCCGGTGCTTGTCTGAGCCGGGGGCGCGGTTTCGCCCACGGCGGGGGTGTGGTCGTTGGCGTTTGTCTGCGTCGGAGGCGCGGTTTCGCCTGCGGCGGGGGAGGTGTGTTCGTTGGCGTTTGTCTGCGCCGGAGGCGCGGTTTCGCCTGCGGCGGCGTGGTCGCCGGTGTTTGTCTGCGTCGGGGGCGGGTTTTCGCCTGCGGCAGGGGCGTGGTAGCCGGCGTATCCCTGCGTCGGGGGCGGGTTTTCGCCCGCGGCGGGGGTGTGGTCGCCGGTGTATCCCTGTGTCGGGGGCGGCGTTTCGCCCGCGACGGGGGAGTGTTCGTTTTCGTATCCCTGCGTCGGGGGCGGTGTTTCGCCTGCGGCGGGGGCGTGGTCGCCGGGGTATCCCTGTGTCGGGGGCGGCGTTTCGCCCGCGGCGGGGGTGTGGTCGTTGGCGTTTGTCTGCGCCGGAGGCGCGGTTTCGCCTGCGGCGGGGGCGTGGTAGCCGGTGTATCCCTGCGTCGGGGGCGGCGTTTCGCCTGCGGCGGGGGGAACATTATCCGGGGGAGTCCGCGGGACTTTCTTGCCGCAATGGCAGCAGAACAAAGATTCTTCCGCGATCTCCATATTGCAATACGGGCACTTCAATTTTTTCACCCCTTTTCTTATGCCGAAGGCTTTGTATTCGAGATCGAGTTGACCGGAAGTATCCGTCCGTTTCCGGCGATCTCAAATACTGTCCAGTATGTGCCGACCTGATCTGTCGGCACGTTATATTCCGCGACCTGGCTGCTTCCGATAAACACCCTTACGACGGCTCCGGAGGAGCTCAGCGCCTTTGAATTTGTCGAGCCTCTGTGTGAATAATCATGCACCGCATAGATGTATGACCCGTAGATGTTCTCCAAAATCGTGATCGTTTCGGGGCCGTAGCTCGTTGTGTCGTCCACGTCGAGATTTGCCATTTCCGTGCCGTTATACGTATACACCTTATCGTTGTAGAAGACGTTGAACGAGCCGCCCGAGGGCGTCTTGCCGATCAGGTGGGAGTCGAGGTCGGAGGGGGAGGCGCCCCATGTCAGGACGATCCTGATCTCGTCGCTGTTTAAAACGGGGGTGATCGTGAAATCGAAATCGTTTCGCTCTGCCGCCGACACGACGATGATATTCGTATAACCTGTCACGTATCCCTGCTTTGACGCCTCGACCGTGTAATATCCGACCGGAACGTTTTCGATCATATATTGTCCGGAGGAATTCGTTTTTGTCTCGAAGTTGAAGTATCCGCCGGTCGTGTTGTTCCAGTTCTGGCGCAGCTTGATCGTCACGTCGTCAAGTCCCTTGCCGTCAAGCGCGTTTGACACTTTCCCGCCCGCGCTTCCGCTGCCTGTCTGGGCGCTGTCCATCAGGAGGATATGCTCCGTATATTTGATCTCGTCGGCTCCGACTGTCTGATTTGACGTGAGCGTTCTGTATCCGTCGGCGCTTATTTCCAGAATATAGCTGCCCTTTGAGACGTTGAAGCTGAATTTGCCGCTTTCGTCCGTTTTGACCGTGTTTATCGGCGTCGTCGAATTCACTCCGGAATAAAGCTTGACGGTCGCGCCGCCCAGCTCCTTCGTCGAGGCGTCCGTGTTGTATGCCGATACTTTTCCTTCGATGACGCTGCCGGTGATCAGCACTTTGAACGTGGTGCTGTACGTTTTGCCGTCCGTATGCAGGTAAGTTGCCGTGATGTAGGTCCCGTCCGACGCCGAATCGTCGGGCAGCGTGATCTTTCCGTTTTTGACTTCGAGCTTTGTATTGTTGTTCGTGACAAATTTGACCTGGTCGAGCGACAGCTTTTCGACGGCCTTGATCCCGCGCTTTACATCGAAATATTCAAATAATATATCAGGGACGGAAACGACCTTATCGACAGCCCGTACGGTCGCCGCGTTTACGGTCAGTCCCATGGCGATCTTTTCGTTGCCGAATGTGAATATGTCGATCGGGAATTTCACTTCGACGAGTTCATTTGATATCTTGAACTTCTTGAACAGGACGTTCAGCATTCCTTCGATATTCGCCCCGAAATAAACGCCGGGTTCAAAATAACTGTATATGAAATTATTGTCGTTTATTTCTTTAAGCTCTGAGATCGGGAAGGTCACGTACAGATCGGCATACAGTCCGGCGCTCGGGACGAGCTTGATATTTGCCACTTTATCGTTTATGAGCGTTGCCTTGATCTCAAGTTTTATTCCGGCTTTCGCGTTCGCCTTTCCGCTCAGCGAAAGCGAAACATCCTTGCTGCTGTTGTAAGTATTTGAATACGGCTGGAACGAGCCCCTTGTGAAGCACAGGCCGACCGTGTAGATCGTCGAGCTCGACTGACCGACCGTAATATCGGCGGCGAGGTCGATCTTCGCAAACAGCTTGATGACGGCGCTGAAATATAAGCCCGGTACGGACGGGATCGGAAGCTTCCAGTCAAACAGCTTGAGCTCGCCGCCCGTCGCGTCCGCGGCGAGGTCGTTGAGCTTCTCGGTGATCTGCCTTGCGTGCTTATGGTAGTCGATCAGGTCTGCAAATTTGTTTTTTTCGGAGAACAGATCTTCGAGCTCCGAATCTAAGTTCAGGTCGTCCTTGTTATAGAACGAAAAGTCGACGTTCCATGAGTAGCCGCTTGAAAGCGAGGCGGAAACGTCCCAGTTCGTTACATTATGTATATTGCATTTGACGGTCAGACCGACCTCGGCGGTCAGGGTGATGCTGACCTTCTGATGCCTCAGCTTGCTTATGCCGAAAAGGCCGTTCTCGCCCGGCAGCAGCATTATTTTGATCTCGAGCTTCAACGAGTTTTTCTTGCTGTCGGGGGTAATATTGACCTCAAATTCCGCGTCCGCTTCGTCGTCCTCCGCGTACGCGGTGATCATCAGCGACTTGAAAAAATCGCTGCGCTTTACATTTTCTATGATCTCGATCTCAAGGTCGGGGTTTGCGACTATGTCGTCAACGTCCCAGACGTATTCGCCGTACACTTCAAGGTCGGAATAAATTTCGTCGAGCGCGGGATCGGTCACGTTTGCGCTGCCGTCGCCGTTGAGCTCCGTGACCTTGTAAATGACATACTCGTCGTCTTTGTCCTTGCCGAAGATGATGTCGCCTGCGTTTACGTTCAGGCCGTTTAAGTCAAGCCTGCCGTCGGTCACATCTCCGACGACCGCGTCCGTTTTTACGACCGCGTCCGTAAACTCATACGTTTCGGTCGTTTCCTTGGCGATGCTGAAAACTAAAATTCTCGCGTCCCTGAGGCCTTCGTTCAGAAACGAGACTCCCTCAGCCAGCGAAAGCGTATATCTTTCGCCCTCCTTATATCCGTCCGTCGGGGGAAGGATATCGTAGCAGTTATTTAACGCTTTTTGCGTCTTTGTCTCTACGGCGTCGCCGTTTTCATCGGTGAGCATGAATCCGAAAGAGGCGTTTTCATTGCAGCAGACGCGGAAAATTATGTCCTTGCTGACTTTGCGCAGATAATATTCCGAACCGTCCTCGTCGAAGACGGCGAGTTCTTTGTTGTCAAACGCGTACGTTCCCTGCCTGAACAAAAACAGGCTCCCGATAAATGAACCGGCGAATATTGCCAATACGAGGACTACCGAGAGGATTCGCTTGAGGTGCTTCATTTTCCACGTCTCCCTTTATATTGTCTTTACGGTAACGATTATTCCTATAATGAGCAGAATTGCCACAACAATATAGCTGTCAGGCTTTGGTTTTATAAAAGCGTCGTTCGGGTCTTTGCTGTTGTATGCGACTTTGAATTTCTGGCCTGTATAAAACGACGTTGACCTGTTCCGGCTTTTGACTGTATAGACGACGGAATTGACTTCAAATTCCACGTAAGCATAATATTTGGAGGGTTCGCCCGATTCGTTTTTACATTCGAGCGACACGACGGAGCCGGTCGCGGTTTTTTGATTTTTGACTCTTTTGAACATTCCCGAAAGCGCCGCGGCGAAGATCGCGAGGGCAAGTATTGCAAGTCCCGGCATAATTACCTCCTGAATTTGAAAGCGCGCAAAAGCATCGTCAAAAAAGTTTTTTTTTGCAAAACGATGTGCACATACACAAAATTATTATATCACAAAACCGCGCATTTTTCCACATTTATTGAGATATTTTTTCGGTATTTCGCGGAAATTGACGCCGTTTGTTTTTTTTGGCTGAGACGCGCGCTCCCGATTTGAAGCGGCGTTTACAATATATTTATGCGGTGGTGGGTCGATAGTTGAAAATATATTTTTTGGGGGGAGGGGGAGGGGGATGGGGG
>CANRIL010000049.1 GCA_947630625.1 uncultured Clostridia bacterium | reverse complement strand
CCCTCGAATTCGAGGGGTGATGAAAGCGAGATGTGACTTCTTTCTATACAATTTTGCGAAAAATCCTTGACAGTACCTAAAAACAGAATTATATATACCGAAAAAAACAGCCGGACCTCTGCGATCCGACTGTTAATTTGTGTATGACACTGATCATATGGCATATACTGATTATATCAATGACATTAAGCAAACACTTATGACCGACAAAGCAAGCTAAATCGGAGCAATAGCATCCTTAAAAATATCAGTGATATAAAAAGTACGAAGCCGCCGTACCTTCTCTGGTACGGTAAATTCTAAGAAGGAAAGATTTAAAAACGTCGGTCAAAAGTGCCTTCGATCAGCAATTATTCTACAGGAGTGTAGAACAGCGACATGACAATTTCGCGGACTGAATCCTCGTCCGGATAGAATTCCATGAATTTCTCTCCGCGGCGAGTTTCACCTTCAAAACTGCTGATGCCCTTAAAATCATATTCAGTGAACTTGGTTGAAAGCTCCTGAAGCTGACTTACTGACCTGTCGGAAATAATATAATCGGACATTTCAAGCGATGCTTTTATCGCGAATTCATCATCATTCTCGATGCACTCTTTTGTCTTCGCATACAGCGCATTGATATACTGCTGCTGGCGCTCCATTCTCGCATTGTTGCTGCTGTCCTCAAGCCCGTAACGGGTGCGAACATAGTGAAGCGCATGATCGCCGTGAAGCGTGACAGTCTCGCCCTTAATAAGTGTGTCGTCGATCCCGGTAAAATCATCAAGAACAGTGACCTCAACACCGCCGACAAGATCATTAAGTATCGCGACAGAATCGAGCGTAAAGGAGATATAATGATCAACCTTTACTCCGAGCAATAGATCCGACACAGCGTCAGCCGTATTGATACAGCTTATGTTTCCACCGTTCCCGTATGTATGAGACAGAGCGATCTGCTTTGTCACGGTATCGATCGTGTTTCCGGCAACGCCAAGAACATTGATCTTTGCCATCGAATCGCGATTGATATGAATGGCGGTACAAGTTTTCGCCACGTCATCGAACACAAAAAGCATCAAAAAGTCAGATTGCTGATCATTGTTGTAGGAATCAACGGTAGTTTGATCCTCATATTTATCAAGCCCAATCACAAGGAAAGACTCGATATCTTCTTTGAGTTCATACTTTTTGCCGTTGTATTCAACAGATGTTCCCTCACTGTCCGAGATAACAAAACTGCCTTGCCGCTTTTCCCACATTTTCAAAAGCAGCAAGGCAGCGGATACGAGAAAGACAAACAACAATACTAAAGCGACTGCCCGATAGACCTTCCCTTTATCATTGTTTTCGTCCCTCATAACATATTCCTACACTAAAAGGAACTTAAACAGACTTCTTCGACTTCTTGAAAGCAACAGCCATGCCGATAGCCGAAACAGTCATGATTGCAGCGCAGATGCCAACAACCATCGTGTCACCGGTCTGCGGAGGCCTCTGAGTTGTCGTGCTGACAACAACTGCGAACGGTGAGAAGCTGCCCGTCGAGAACGTAAGAGTCGTTCCATCAACCTTAGCGTCCTTTACGACTTCCCAAGCACTGCCGGTGTAGTGGAGAAGAGCTACAAAGTTCTTGAAGGACTCGCTCTTAAGCGTAACCGTAACTGTGCCGTGATTCTCTTCATCAGTGAAGTGGAGGTCGAACAGATCGCTTACTGCAAGATTAGCAGGATCAACGCCGGCTGCGGTTGCAGCAGGACCTAAATCCTTGCTAAGCTTTGTGACATCCTTGTTTTCTGCGATGTCATCATAAGCTGCCTGCATCTCTTGGTTAAGCTCAGTGGGAAGCCCATCGTGTCCGGAATAAGGTGTGAGAACGAGTTTAACGTTTTCGCCATCTTCGTTCTTAGCGCCTTCCAGATCGGGAGCGGGCTGAGCTGTCGGGCTGGAAACAAATCCACCGTCCGCAGCAAAAGCCATAACGCTTAAGCTGAGAACCATGATTGCTGCCATGCAAAGTACCAGTACTTTTTTCATTTCGGAATACATCCTTTCCTATATGTTTTTTATCAATATGTGAGCATGGAATATCCAAACCCACAAAATTGATCTAAGTAATTTGGGCCGAGCTTTTTTTCAATTATCTCGTAAGCTCTGCCGATCTTCGGGGGTCTCTGATTCACGCTGTGACAGTCGGAACCGATAAAGTGGATTCCCCCATCCTGCAAAAGGGAAAGCGCCCTTCTGCGTGTACCTATGTCGATAAAGAAGTTTGCGTTCACCTGCATCAGTATGCCGCGTTCATAGAGCCGTTCCCATGTGCGATCGTTCTGAACCTTCATGTATCGCTCTATATGCGCCATCATGACGGTTATGTCACCGGCGCTCGCAAGCTCAATTATCTCGCGGATCGTATATTCGGTCCACCTTGCTATGTGCATTTCGAGCAGAAGCAGTTTACTGTTCTGCAGGCACAGCCGCTTTAAATCATTGAGACGGCTTATTCCCTGATAATATCTGACCTCAGCACCGAGTAAAATTTCCGGTGCGTCCGGCGGCAGCGCCTCGTCAAGAGTTTCTTTGGCGATCGCGCGCCGTTCAAGGAACGTGTCAACAGATTCATCATTCGCGTAGAAGTGAGGCGTCGCTGCAACTGTGTCGATTCCCTGTTGTGCCTGCATCTCCAAAAGAGACAGGCTTTCCGCCGTATCCCGGCTCCCGTCATCCATCCCCGGGAGGATGTGACTGTGCCAGTCAATCACTATTTTCTGCTCCTCTTGTCACCTGAATCGCGTTCATACCTATAGTACTTATAATACTTATATTTCTTATACTTTCCGTATGAACCGCCCTCAAGCTTTGCGCCGTTTATCACGCACCCCAGAATCTTTACATTTGAAAGACTGAGCTGCCTGAAACAACGTTCGACATCTTTCTTTTCAGTATAATCTTCTCGTATCACGACGATCATGCCTGAGATCATGCTCGCGACACTGAGAGCATCCGAAACAATATTGACCGGCGGAAGATCAATAATAATGTAATTGAACACTTCCTTTAGTCCCTTGAGGACTGTTTCCATTCGGCGGGAGCCGAGCAGTTCCGAAGGGTTCGGAGGTATATTTCCTGAAGGAAGTATGAACCAATTTTTAAGGATCGAAGATTGGAACTCGCCCATCTGAGAGCCCCTGCCCATCAAAAGATCGGTAAGACCGGGCGAATTGTCTATCTGCATCTTTCTCGCTATCGAAGGAATACGAAGGTCTCCGTCGATCAGAAGTACGCGGCTGCCTCTTTCAGCAAGCACGTAAGCGAGATTTACCGACGTTGTACTCTTCCCCTCCGACCTGACCGAGCTTGTGACGCCGATGACCGGGCACTTCTCGCCTTCCGGTAAAGTAAAATCGAGGTTTGTCCTGAGCAGCTTATACTGCTCAGTCGCGGTAAATTCGAGATTTTTATGCAGCGTCTTCGGATCTTCGACTACCGAAAACGGCGATTTTTTCTTTTTCTTATCAGAAAGCCCCATATTGTATCACCCGTCTTTTGTTACTTGCTCGATCTATGCGAGCTCTCATAGTAGTAGCCGCCGTAATGCCGCGAGTTTGCATTCAGCAGAGACGGAATCTTTGCGAGAATAGGATAATCAAATGTTCTGAGCACGTACTCTTCGTCGTGGATCGTATCGTCCATGACAGCCGCAGCGGATAATGCGAGAACAGAAGCGACCACGCCAAGCAGAAGCCCGACTGCCGTATACTTTGTTATGCTGGGAGCGATCTTTTCAGGGTTCGGAACTGCAGAGTCAACTACTACCATTGAAGCGCCTTCGATGATTTTCTTAATTCTTTCCGGCAGCAGCTCCGCAATACAGTTGGCTATTCTGGCAGCCTCATTAGGGTCTTCGGAAACAACGGTCACCTTCATGATCTCCGTGTTGTTCGAAGGCTCTGAAGTTATCATTTTTGACAGTTCCTCAAAAGTATAAGGAACAGATGCAGCGTCAATTATTTCCTCAAGCGTCGTTCTGTTGTTAAGAATCTCACCGTATGTCTTTACAAGGCTCTGTGCCGCAGTAATATCGGAAGATGAAATACTGAAGCTCGCACTTCCCACAGAAAGCGATTTGTTGTTAACATAAAGCATGATTGAGGATGAATATGTCGGCGCTATAAGGAATGCCGCAATTGAAAAACCGGCTGCGGCGGCAAGTATGCCTGACAAAACTATTATCCATGCGTTATGCCATAATGATTTTAAGATTTGCAGTAAATCTATAGTAGAATATTCTTCGGAGTTTTCTTGTCTGTCCATTTTTATATGACTGCTCTTAATCGCGCTCCTTGCATATTTATAACACCCACACACAGAAATTATGCGAGTGTAACATCCGCACCGGACATATCGAATCAAGAGAATGAAAATTCGACGTTCAAGCCCGGTTTGTTGTATTATACCACGTTCACCTCCTCTTTGCAATACCTTTCAAATATTTTTTCGAAAATTTTTGAATGTAAATTTTTCTCTTCAGTTTTCCCTCTCCGCAGCTTAAATGCAGCTTTACTTCCAGAATATTTTAAATGAAATTATTGACAAACGCAAAATTTCATTATATAATAAGTTCACAGGGAGTAGCTGGCGGAAACGTGACCCCCGGGCGTCAATACGGTGACTTCACCCGCCCAGGTCTAAGCGGTACTTATCGTGCCGCGACAGCAAGACTGTTGCTTTAGGACACGGAGTCCTTTGTGCAGCAGTCTTTTTATTTTCCCCGAATAAGCAGTAAGGAACGGAAAAACTATGGAGATCCTTTACGAAAACCTGTTGAACATCACATGGCAGATGGTCGTCATGTGGATAATCGGCGGCGTTCTGATTTATTTGGCAATCGCCAAAGACATGGAGCCGACGCTGCTTCTGCCGATCGGCTTCGGCGCGATCCTCGTCAATCTGCCGATGTCCGGTGCGCTTGAGCCGCTTGAGACGCTCTTCAATGCCGGGATCGCGAACGAGCTGTTTCCGCTGATCCTTTTCATCGGCATCGGCGCGATGTGCGACTTTTCGCCGATCCTGTCAAATCCAAAGCTTATGCTGTTCGGCGCCGCGGCGCAGTTCGGAATATTCTTCACGCTGTGCACCGCGTCGATGTTTTTTGACATAAACGACGCCGCCTCGATTGCGATCATAGGCGCCGCAGACGGTCCCACATCGATCGTTGTGGCGCAGAAGCTCGGTTCGAAATATCTCGGCGCGATAATGGTCGCCGCGTATTCGTATATGTCCCTCGTTCCGATCATACAGCCGCCCGTCATAAAGCTGCTTACGACGAAAAAGGAACGCATGATAAGGATGCCGTATGTCGAGCATGAAGTTTCAAAGCTCACAAAGATCATGTTCCCCATCGTGATCACCGTGATCGCAGGAATTATCGCTCCGGATTCGGCGGCGCTCGTAGGTTTTCTGATGTTCGGCAACCTGATCCGCGAATGCGGCGTGCTGAATTCACTTTCAAGCACCGCGCAGAACACGCTTGCAAACCTTGTGACTATCTTCCTTGGGATCACGATAGCGCTCCGCATGCAGGCGGCTGAATTTCTCTCGCCAAACACGCTGCTCATAATCGGCCTCGGCCTTGTGGCATTTATCGTTGACACCGCCGGCGGCGTAATATTTGCGAAGATCATGAACCTCTTCCTCAAGGAAGGACACAAGATAAATCCGATGATAGGCGCGGCAGGCATATCGGCGTTCCCGATGTCCGGCAGAGTCGTACACAAGATGGCGCTGAAGGAAGACCCGTCGAACTTCATTTTAATGCAGGCAATGGGTGTAAACGCATCCGGCCAGATCGCATCCGTCATCGCGGGCGGACTGATCCTCAGCTTTTTCCTTCATTAATTATAAATATATAGCTATTAAATTGGCAGGAGGTCTGACATGAACTTCACACCGATGAATTTTGTTTCGAATCTGTACTATATGGGGCTCGGCATGCTCGGCATATTCGTTGTCATGGGCATAATCATACTCGTGACGATGCTGCTTGACCGGCTCACATCAAAAAAGGGCGGCAGCAAGGACAACGAGTGACCCGCAATGCTGCACCTGACATATGACTTTACAGTCTCGCCGATGACGACGAAGTCGGATGTTTTGGGCAAAGCATATGTACACTATAAGTCGTGGCGCGAGACATACAGCGGCCTCATCGCCCCGGAATACCTCCGCACGCATACGCTCGCTAAATGCGAAAGAATTGCCGAATCTGACGGCGGCAGCGTCCTCGTCGTGAAGGTGCAAATGCGCGTCGTCGGCTTCGTATGCTTCGGCGCATATCGTGATGATGCGCTGCCCGACACGGGCGAGATATACGCGATCTATCTTTTGAAAGAGTTTCACGACTTCGGGATCGGCAAGGCGATGATGGAAGCGGCGCTTCGGGAACTGCGGGAATATAATTCCGTTGCCGTCCGGGTGCTTGAGGGAAACGAGCGCGCGATCGAATTTTTTGAGCGCCGCGGCTTTGAAGCTGACGGCACGCGCGCCGTCATGAACCTCGGCGCGCCTATGCTCGCGCGCCGCATGATCCGCCGCACAGCGCCCGTCTGAGGTAAAATCCACGTCTCTTTCCCTCGTCGGCGCACCCGTCGCATGGGAGAGTTGAGAATAAAAAAATTGAGCTTCAAAGTTTTCAAAAATGCTCTTGACAATTCTCCCCTCATGTGCG
Organism: uncultured Clostridia bacterium; assembly: GCA_947630625.1. Classification (GTDB taxonomy): domain Bacteria; phylum Bacillota; class Clostridia; order Oscillospirales; family CAG-272; genus DTU064. The sequence continues at coordinate 1,570 of CANRIL010000049.1, read as the reverse complement.
ATAATAATACGGCAACGATATAGGCGCCGAGCGCTGTTCTGTGTCGGTTTCGCTGAAGCGGATCGGCGAAATCAGGATTAACCGATTATCGCCTTATCGGCTCGCAAAATTTAATATTTTCAGAGTTCACACCACGCTCTCCGAAGCACATTTAATCGCGTTTCGTTGAGAGCAGCAGGCTGAACATATACGGAGCGGTATCGAAGAGGTCATAACGGGGCTGACTCGAAATGTTGTGCGTCGGTCGGAATGCTTGTGCCTTCAAACCGTTGAAACGCTTGACTTTTTTCGGTTCGTCGTTTCTTTCGGATTGCGATTTCTAATAACCATTTCTAATAAATTTAATAAGCGTTGATTCCGCCTTTCGGCGGGTTGACATATACGGAGCGGTATCGAAGAGGTCATAACGGGGCTGACTCGAAATCAGTTTGCGTGCAAGCGCACGTGGGTTCGAATCCCACCCGCTCCGAGAAACGCGGCTTTGTCCGCGCAATCAAAGCCGCAAGGTTTCCCTTGCGGCTTTTGTTCATCATCAACGCTTATTTACTCGATATAATATAAATTGGTGATGTACAATGAGTAAAATTTCTTTTATCACGTTCTGCATCGAATTATATGCTGAGCACATACACAGAGACAGTACGGAAGTGTATGATATTTTTAAGCGAGAAGGCCTGCTGTCTTTACTTGAAAATGATTATGACGATCTGCACGGTATGTCTATGGAGTATCTTATGCAATACTTTGACGAATATCTGTCCGGAGGAAAACAATGATCCTGTATCACGGCTCAAACGTGATAGTTGAGCATCCTAAGATAATTACATCAGAATACGGCCGCGACTTCGGATTCGGTTTTTACACCACAGACATAAAGGATCAGGCAGTCCGATGGGCAAGACGACGGGCTAAACTATCTCTGAGAAACGGTGGAATATACACTCCGTATATTTCAATATATGAATTTGATGAGACAGCATTTGATGAACTTAACTGTAAACGTTTTGATCAGCCGGACACCGAATGGCTGAATTTGGTTTGCGCCTGTAGGAGCGATATATCATTCCATCATGAATTTGATATCGTTGTCGGGAAAATTGCAGATGACAATGTCGGAGAAACGATCTCATACGTTGTTCAAGGTATCATGCGCAAAGAAGACGCTGTTGAAAGATTAAGATTTGAAGAGATAAATAATCAGATATGCTTCAACACAGAAAAAGCGCTGAGTTATCTAAAATATATCGGCTTTGAAGATTGCAGGTGATAATATGTCAAAGGCACTTTACAACTCGACTGTGATCCCGGTAATAATAGGATTGATCGCCGAGAAATACGGCATGACAGAATTCGAAGCGATGGAATGTTTCTATACGTCAGAGACAGCAAAATCGCTTAACGACCCCGAAACCGGATTATACGGTCAAAGCGCGCTGTATATTTTTTCGGTGTATATAGACGAGGTATCGCAAAAAAGCAATAAAGAAATGTCCGAGACCGCGCCGAAATTTGTGTAAAAGTGAATAAGATACTTCCGATCAGGCAGAAACTCAGAACAGAGGGGAACCTG
>CANRIL010000048.1 GCA_947630625.1 uncultured Clostridia bacterium | reverse complement strand
ATTTGAATTGAACCGCCGTATGCCGAACGGCACGTACGGTGGTGTGAGAGGCGCTGCTTGTTAGCGCCTACTCGATTATGCGTCCGCTCGCTTGAAATCGCGCGCGCGTTGCGCCGACAGGACAGCATCGGAAGATAATAGTGTAAGATCGATCCTCTTGAAATTGCACGTGAACATGCCGCCGGTCGCCCGGCGGCGGACGGGCACGCCCGGCACGCCGGGCGGCTATTTATTTTGAGCTCTTTTTATTGAAATGCTTGAAAAAAGGCGCGACATACAGTATAATTATATTTATAGATAACAAAAACAAGCCGGGACGGAGGTGATGCCGCATGGCGTATGCTTTTCGGGGAGGCATCCTCTTCAAAGACGAAAAATTGAAAAACGAGCGGGATACGTTGGCGAGTTATCGCCCGGACGCCGTTACACTACATATAAAGCATGGCGAGCTCAACGTCGCGGCGCTCGCCGCAGGTCTTGGTGGCAGGCGCGTTCTGCGCGGACAGATGCTCGCGCCGGGCGTTCATTCTCCCGTTTCGGGCAAGGTGACGGAGGTCGTCCCTATCTCCGGCGGCGCGGCGGTGAAGATCGCGGCGGATGCGGAGGACGAGATCAGCCCCGACGCTGTAAAGGTGCACAAGAAGCTCGCCGACTGCACGCCGGAGGAGATAATCGCGAGGATCAGGGACTGCGGCATCTGCGACATGGGCGCGGACGGCGATCCCACGGCTGACAAGCTCGCGCACGCAAGGGGGAAGGCGGACACCTGCATCATAAACTGCGCCGAGCGCGAGCCTTACGTCACGTGCGATCTGACGACAGTGACATCAAGACCAAACGCCGTCATAAACGGACTTAAAATTTTCCTTCGCGCCCTCGGCATCCGCCGCGGCGTCATCGCCGTGCCGGACGTTGGGACGGAGACGATAAAGAAGCTTTCGGAGCTGACGAAGAAGAGCGGGATGGTTTCGGTCATGACGACGAGCTCAAAATATCCCGCCGGTGACGAGCGCCGCGTCGTTTACTCGTACACGGGCAGGGAACTCCCTCCGGGAGCTGACCCGACATCGTTCGGCTGCGTCGTTTTCAACGTCCAGACGTGCGCCGCTGTTTACGACGCTTTTGTGACGGGTTCCCCGCTCGTCAGCCGCGTTGTGTCTGTCGGCGGCGACTGCGTGAAGGAGCGCGTCGACGTGAACGTTCCGCTCGGGACGAGCTTTGCCGATCTTGTGAAATTCGCGGGCGGCGTCGTGTCCGAGCCGGCGCTGATCCTTGACGGGGGACCGCTGCGCGGTCGGAAATGCACGCTTGACGACACCGTCACAAAGACGACGCGGGCGCTGCTCCTGTTTTCGTCAAAAGAGGCCGGACGGCAGGACGCGGACACCGATCCCGTCTGCGTCAAGTGCGGCAGGTGCGTGTCGCTCTGCCCGGAACGGCTGATGCCGAACTACATATATAATTACATCCGCGACAACAAGGCGAACGCCGCGATCTCTGCCGGTGCGCTCCGGTGCGTCGGCTGCGGCATCTGCTCATATATCTGCCCCGGCAAAGCGCCGGTCGCGGAGCTTATCGCCGAATTCAGGCATGCGCGCGCGGAGCGTGCGGCTTTGCCGGAGGATACGGAGGTGTCAAAGTGACTGACCGGAAGCTGATGGAGCTCGCCGCCGGGCGCGCCCCGCATATGACACATCCCGATTCCGTCCGCTCGATGATGCTCGACATGCTGACGGCGCTTTTGCCCGCGTTTATCTGGGGCGTTTACTCGTTCGGGTTTGACGCGGTGCTGATCCTGCTCGTGTCAGTCCTGACGGCGGTCGCGGCCGAGGTTTTATTTGAGTTGGCGGCTAAAAGGCGCGTCGCGATCGACGATCTATCCTCCGTCGTGACTGGCGTGCTGCTCGCGTTCCTTATGCCGGCGGGCGTGCCGCTCTACGTCGTCATCATCGCCTCCGTGTTCGCGATACTGATCGTGAAGTGCGCCTTCGGCGGGCTCGGATGCAATATACTGAATCCGGCGCTCGCGGGATTTGTGTTCGCTGAATTCTGTTTTCCCGATAAATTTGTCGTCGCGGGCGACCCGCTCGCGGCGCTCAAGTTGGGCGATATACCCGATATTCCGCTGTTTGATATGATCGTCGGCAACATTCCCGGCGGGATCGGCGAGGTGTCCGCGCTTTTGCTGTTCGCCGGAGGCGTGTATATCATAATGCGCGGCGTCGCCGATTGGCGCGTGCCGCTTTCGTTCTTAGGGACAGTCGCCGCGATAACGCTTTTGCTGCCGCAGAATATAAACGGCCTCGGCTTCATGGGGTATGAGCTGTTTTCGGGCTCGCTCATGCTCGTCGCGATCTTCATGGCGACAGATCCGGTGACCTCGCCCGTGACGAAGGGCGGCAGGCTCATATACGGAATTCTCTGCGGAGGCCTCACGGTGCTTCTGCGATATTACGGGCGTGACACGGAAGGCGTCGTTTACGCCGTTTTGACGATGAATCTTTTCGCCGGGCTGATCGATAGGATCTTCTTCCCGCCGAAGAACAGGGCAGGCGGTAAAAATGAACAGAGATAAGCTTATATGTGCTGTTGCGTCGGCGGTCGTCGCTTTGATCATGACGGCGACGGCGATCGTGACCGCCTCGTTTTCTGGCGGCGGCGACGCATATATCCCGGCGACGCCGACTGACGCCGATGTGGCTGAGAGCCGGACTGAGACGTACGCCGACGAGCGCACGGACGCTCCGACCGATGACGGAACGGACATAAAAAACACAGAGGCGGTGCCCGGAACGTCGGCCCCTGAGACAGTATCCGGCACGGAACAGGAGCCTGTCGGCACGGATGAGACGCCCACGGGCGATGTGAACGACGAGACGGGGGAGCCGGAGACTGACAAGGGCGCGGGAGGCGCACTCGGCGGGCTCGGTCAGGACGCCGCACCGCCGGAAACAACGCTTGAAACATGGACGACCGTGATCCCGGCGACGACAGTGACCGAACCGGAGGACAGCGAGACGGAGCCTGCGCCGCCGGAACCGGATGAAGGCGAAACGACTTCTGAGGGCGGGGAGACGACAGATCCCGACGCACCAGTTACGATGCCGCCTGCAACCTCTCCGGGCGATGACTCGTCGGACGAGACAACGATCTCAAACCCCGAACCGCCGCCGGCGGAACCGGCGGTGAACGATCCCGCACGCGCTTAGTTGAAGCGCGGGCGCGGATTTTGAAGCAATAAAAATCTTGAAGAAAGGAGCGCGTGCGCATGAGGGAGAGCGAAAGCACAGGCGATAAAGCGGTCGACGCCGCTTCAGCCGAAGCCGAAGCGGTCAGAATTGCCGAAACTGCCAGAGCAGACGAAGCGGTCAAAGCGTCGGCGGCCGAAGCAGCTGATGCTGCTGCAAAAGCTGATGTGACAGCAAAATCCGATGCGGCAACGAAATCCGATGAAGCTTCAAAAGCCGCGGCAAAGGGCTGGCTGGCGCTGATAACGGAAAATCCGCTGTTCGTGTCAGTTCTCGGACTTTCCGGCGCCGTTGTGTTCACGCGCGATATTTTCTGCGCGCTCACGGCGGCGGTGACGGCGCTCGCCGTCCTTGCGGCCTCCGCCGCGGCGGAGCACGTGTTCCGGCAATTTTTCGGCAGGACGGGCGCAAATATCGTATTTTTCTCCGTCGCCGCCGCGGTTACGGCAATTGTCGGAGCGGCGACTAAAGCGGCGCTGCCCGGCATATGGGATAAGATCGGCGCGTGCTACCCGCTCTTTCCGGTCGGCAGCCTTGCGATCGTGACGGAGCGGCGGGGCGGGCTTTCGCTTTCGCGGCGCGAATCGGGCGTGCTCCGGCTTATGCTTGGGTATGGCGGGGCGCTCGTTATAGTTGCGGCGATACGGCAGATCCTCGGATATTTTCCGCTCGCGGGAACGCCCGCCGGCGCGCTTTTGATAATCGGCGCGCTCGCCGCGCTCATAAATATGTCGCTGCATCTCTACCGCGACCGACATGACCCGGAGGGCGAGGGCGGCGATGCAGGCGTTTCCGAACGCCGTATACGGCGGCCGCGCGCGGTGCGCCATCCGCAGATAAATAACCCGGCGGCGGGCGCTGAGCATGACGGAGAAACAGATTCGGAGGTGCTGACGCATGGGGACCGGAACTGATATTCTCGGCGCGCTGTTTTTGGCGTTCTTCGCCTCGAACGCGCTGCTGTCGCGTTCGGCGGGGCTTGATTCGGCTGAAAGATTTTCGCGCGGAAAGTCGCCGTTTTTGCCGCGCGCCGTCGTGATCGTATTTTCGGCATTTGTATCACATCTGATCTCGTTCGCAGTGCTCAACCTTATGATGCCCGCGTTCGGCGTTTCGCCGTCGACGCTGCTCGACGGGACCGTCATCGTCTTCTCGACGATCGCCTCCTCCACAGCACTTGAAGCGGCAGCGAACAAGTTGCTGCCGAAGCTTGATGATCTTTTCGGCGGGAACATGTTTACCGTCGGATATAATTCTGCCGTCGCGGGGATCGTGCTTCTGTCTCGCGCCGCGTCGACAAATTTCGGCAAAAGCATAATATACTGCGCCGCGTTTTCGGCAGCTGTCGTTATTATGTATGCCGCGCTCTCGGCGTGGAGGCTTGACATAAAGGAATACAGGCTCCCGCGCGCATTTCGCGGCGCGCCGATACTGTTCATTCTGCTCGGACTCGCGGCGATGGTGTTCGGATGCTATTCCGGCGCGGCGCTGCCGTTTTAGATAAAAAAGCATATAATAAAATTCGGAGGAACAAACAATGTCAAACGCTGCCTTTTCAGTACCGAGGGCATACAACGAGCCGATACACAGCTATTTGCCCGGATCGGCCGAGAGAGAAACGCTTAAGGCGGAGCTCGCCCGCCAGTCGTCGGAGGTCGCCGTGATCCCGCTCATAATCGGCGGGCGCGAGGTTTACACGGACACGACGATGGATGTCGTCATGCCGCACGATCATCATCACGTTATCGCGCGCTGCTGCGTTGCCGGGGAAGAAGAGCTCAAGGCCGCCGTCAATGCCGCGCTCGACGCGAAGGCAGGGTGGCAGTCGATGGCGTGGGAGCACCGCGCGGCGATATTCCTCAGGACGGCGGAGCTTCTGACGACCGTTTACCGCGACAAAATAAACGCGGCGACGATGCTCGGTCAGTCAAAGACCGTATTTCAGGCGGAAATAGATTCCGCGTGCGAGCTCGCTGATTTCTTCAGATTCAACGTCCAGAACGCCGAGACGATCTACGGTCAGCAGCCGAACAATTCGACCGGCATCTGGAACAGGGTCGAATATAGACCTCTTGACGGATTTGTCGCGGCGATCACGCCGTTCAACTTCACCTCAATTGCGGGAAATCTTCCGTCCGCTCCGGCGCTGATGGGGAACACGGTCGTGTGGAAGCCGTCCTCGACCGCCGTTCATTCAAACTATGTATTGATGAAGATCATGATGGAGGCCGGGCTCCCGGCGGGCGTCATCAACTTTGTCCCGTCCCGCGGGACTGATGTCAGCCGCGTCGTGCTGACGCACCCGAAGCTGGCGGGCTTCCACTTCACGGGCTCGACCGAGGTGTTCTCCGGCGTGTGGCGCACGGTCGGTGAGAATATCGGCAATTACGAATCGTATCCGCGCCTCGTCGGCGAGACGGGCGGCAAGGACTTCATATTTGCCCACAAAAGCGCCGATGCGGACGCGCTCGCGGCGGCAATGGTGCGGGGCGCGTATGAATATCAGGGGCAGAAATGCTCGGCGGCGTCGCGCGCCTACATCCCCGCGTCGCTGTGGGAAAGCGTGAAGACGAAGGTCGAAGCGCTTGTCGAAACGCTGAAGGTCGGCGATGTCGCTGATTTTTCGAATTTCATGGGCGCAGTGATAGACAAAAAATCATTTGACAATATCGTTTCGTATATCGAGCGTGCAAAATCGTCTCCGGACGCCGAGGTCATATTCGGCGGCTATGACGGTTCGGTCGGCTATTTCGTAAAGCCGACGCTCATCCGCGCCATGAAGCCCGATTACGAACTGATGGTGAAGGAAATATTCGGGCCGGTGCTCACCGTCTACGTCTATGACGATGAAAAGCTCGACGAAACGCTCAGCCTCTGCGACAAGTCATCCCCCTACGGGCTGACGGGCGCGATCTTCGCAAACGACCGCGCCGCGATCGCGCACATGGAGTCGGCACTTTCGGGTGCTGCCGGGAATTTCTACATCAACGACAAGCCGACCGGTGCTGTTGTCGGTCAGCAGCCGTTCGGCGGTTCCCGCGCTTCCGGCACGAACGACAAGGCGGGCAGCGTGCTCAATCTGTACCGCTGGATAAGCCCGCGCTGCATCAAGGAGACGTTCGTCCCGACGCGCGCGGTCACATACCCATACATGAGCGAAAAATAATCCGCATGCTGGCGCTTTATTCGACGGAATACGGCGATTCCCCGTATGCTCCCGGCAAACGGGCTGACCACGATGCCGGAGAGAGACTCATATCGCATATGCTGGCGTCGTGCGGCGTGCCCGCGGAAACTGAGGTCGGGCGGCACGGCAAGCCGTTTTCGCCGTCAAGACGCGATATCTCGTTCAATATCAGCCACAGCCGCGGACTTTGCGTCGGCGCGATTTTGACCGAAAACATGGGCGAGGTCGGCGTAGATGTCGAATTTATTGACAGAGAAAGACGGCGGGAGCGGATAGCTGAGCGGTTCTTCACCGAAAGGGAGCGCGCCGAGATCGGTGCGGCAGACGACGGGGCGCTGGCGTTTTACCTCATCTGGACGATGAAGGAAGCGTATCTCAAGTATCTCGGCACCGGTATCACGTCGCCCTTGGGGGAGCTTGACACAGCGCTTGTCGGCGGCGTGAGATTTGACAGCCGCGTCATTCAGGGTCCTGCCGGGGAATATGCGTTCACGGTCTGCACCGGCGAGCGCGCGGCAGAAACAAAAAATGTTCCGATAATCAAAATTTTTTAAAAACACCGCAAGGAGGAGAGAGATGGCAAACACGGTAATTACAATCGCAAGACAGTATGGTGCATCGGGGAGATTCACGGGCGAGATCTTGTCGGAAATGATGGGTATCCCGTACTATGACAGAGAGCTCATCACCATGACGGCCGCAAAGAGCGGTTTCGACGAAGGCATCGTTGAAACGTATGACGAAAAAGCGCAGTCGAGCCTGCTATACACGCTCGCCGTCGGTTCCGTCGATTACGGGACGCCGGTCCCGCTGGCGTACCACATGCCGATGAGCGACAAGCTCTACATCATGCAGTCAAACATCATCCGCGAGCTGGCTGAAAAGTCGCCATGTATCATAGTCGGGCGCTGCGCCGACCATGTGCTCCACGAGAATGACAACCTCGTCGCGGTGTTCCTTAAGGCTGATCTGCCGGTGAGAGCTGAGAGGATCGCGGAGAGACACAACATCTCGCTTTCGGAGGCGCAGGACATGTGCGTCAAGACAGACCGCAGGCGCGCGTCATATTACAGCCACTATACAGGGCAGAAGTGGGGAAGAGCCGACCTTTACGATCTGATAATCGACACGACGAAGATCGACGCCAAAGGCGCCGCGCTCGTGATAAAGCAGTATGTCGAATCTCTCAGGTAAGGGGCGCGTTTACAGAGGAAAAAACGCGGTTCTGATACCTGTCGTCGCCGTCGCTCTCGCGCTTTTAGCTTCGCTGCCGTTCTTCGGCGGTCAGAAGACGATGCGGGAGCCTTACGGCGGCGGGAGCGCGGAGGCGAGATTCTTTGATGTCGGTCAGGGAGACTCCGCGATGTTTCTTTGGGATGAGGGCGCGATCCTCATTGACGCCGGAACGAACGCGAGCCAGCGTGAGCTCGTCGATTACATTGAAGACCTCGACGTTGACGTTATAGACTGCGCGGTGTTCACGCACCCGCACGAGGATCATATCGGCGGCGCGGATTACGTGCTCGAAGCGTTTACGGTAAAATCCGTGATAATGCCGGAGCTTTCGACGGACACGGTCACGTATGCGTCGATGATGGAATGCGTTGACGAGGAAGGCTGCCCCGTATATGACGCGACGCCCGGCGAAGTATATGAATTCGGCGATGTAACGCTGACGGTGCTGTCGCCGGTGCGCGAATACGACGACGCGAATCTCGATTCCGCCGTCGTCATGATCGAATACGGCGAGACTAAGTTTTTGTTTATGGGCGACTGCGAGGAAGAAGCGGAGCTTGACGCTATCGACAAGCTGGGCAGCTCCGCGTTCGACTGCGACGTGATAAAGATCGGTCATCACGGCTCGTATACTTCGACATCCGAGCAGCTGCTCGCGGCGACGACGCCGGAGATCGCGGTCATATCGTGTGGCAAGGACAACGAATACGGCCATCCGCACAGGGAAACTCTCGGCAAGCTCGATGAGCTTGATATCGAGGTCTACAGAACGGACAAAAACGGCACCGTAGTTATTTCGACCGACGGCAAAAACGTCTGGTATTCAAAGTGAACGGGATTTATCCGCATTTATAAGGGAAGGGTAAATCTTATCCCAATTTTCCTTTGTGTTCACGGAGTACCTGAACAAAAGCGGGGCGAATATTTATCCGGCACCGCGCAAAAAACCGTCAGCATAATTGCGAATCTGGGCTGAATTTTCAGGCGCTTAAAAATGCGCATCAAAAACGGGGCTGATCCACGAGCGCAAAAATGCAATGCCTCCCGCTCGGCGGGAGGCTCAGTCTATCTAAAAAAGCGTGCTCACGCGGGAGGCGGGGCACGCTTTTTGGGTTGGGCTTTCTTCGATATGGGTATCTGCTGCAAAAGCATCAAACTAGCGGAATGAGCTTGATGTTATCGAGAACGGGGACGGAAGTTTCGGTACTGTCAAGGATTTTTCGCAAAATTGTATAGAAAGAAGTCACATCTCGCTTTCATCACCCCTCGAATTCGAGG
>CANRIL010000047.1 GCA_947630625.1 uncultured Clostridia bacterium | reverse complement strand
TTGTGCTGCGATAACGACTGCCACAAACGGGAGGCACCCTATGAACATACTCGAAGAATTTTACCTCGGCAACATCGACCCACAGAAAGGAACACGTGAATACGAGAAAGAATACAACATCATGCTTGGATATTCAGACAGACACGAATCTGTTCTGCGGGCTACTCTAACCGAACGCCAGAACGAAGTGCTGCAAAAGCTCATCGACTGCTATGACGAAATGTGCAGCATCGGCGAAGTAAACGCATTCGCCAACGGATTCAGACTCGCGGCGCAAATCATGATCGAAGTTACAAAGAAAGAATAACGGAAGACATATGCAAAAAAAGCTGTTGACCAACGGAAACATAAATCAGCTCGCCACGGGACGATGGGTCGGCGTCGTGTGGTATCGGGATGAGCAAGGCGAGCGCAAACGTCGGAGCTTTTCCGGCAAGACGAAGACGTCCGTAAACAAGAAGATCACGGACTATATCGCCGATTTCAACACAGCGATAGAAGAATCTGACGAGGCAAAGAAAAAGCTCGCGGACAGCATGCGAACGTGGCTGCGCGTGTTCAAATTCCCGTCTATCGAGCGAACAACTTACGATCGATACGAATGCACGGCAGAGAATCAAATTTATCCCGTACTCGGAAACAAAACAGTCGGCGACATTACCGCCGCCGACATAAAGAGCTTACTGAATCAGAAAATGAGTGAGGGCTATGCGTATACAACCGTGAAGAAAGTGTATTCCCTTCTGAACGAGTATTTCAAATACCTGATGCAGCAGGAGGAGATACAAAAGAACCCGATGCAGAGCGCGCCGATGATAAAGAAGGCGAACTTCTTCGCAGCTCAGGACAAAGAGAATCTGCCGATTCCCGAAACTGTGACGATCTTCACCCCCGACGAAATCGAGCGATTCAAAGCCGAGGCGTTCAAGCGCTGGGGAACGGGCAAGCGGATGTACCGCCAATCTGCGGCATTTATCCTCATGCTGAACACGGGACTGCGCACAGGTGAGGCGCTCGGACTTTTGAACAGCGACATCGACCTGGACAAACGCGTCATGCACATACAGCGCGGAACAAAAGAGGTCGTTTCACGCGACGGGCTTGAAAATCTCCACCAAGGCTCGGAGATGAGAATCGGCAAGCTCAAATCCGCGTCGAGCAAGCGTGATGTGCCGCTGAATTCGACCGCAATTGCCATGATAGAGGAGCTGCGCAGCGAGGCATACTTCGGCGAGAACACGCCGTTGGTCTGCGACGAAACAGGCGGTTTCACCCGCCCGATGAACTTCCGCAAACGGTACTACCGCATCCTCGAAGGAGCGGGGTTGGAAAAACGCGGTCTGCACAGCCTCCGCCATACGTTCGCGTCGACGCTCGTCAACGGGATCAGGCAGCCGGACGGAACTATAAAGGCGCTATCGCCGAAACAGGTCGCGGATTTGCTCGGACACAGTACGTCGCAAATCACGGAGACGTATTATGTGAGGAAAGATACGTCGAGGCTGAATGGCATCACGGACGGGTTTGAGATGTGAAAAATATATAAGCAGTTTTATATTCAGTCGATATGTCCTTAATACCAAAAACCGCACTATACTGCGCCAACAATCCACGCCTGCAAAATACGATGCAAAGGCCGCGGACGATTGCCGCGGTCTTACCTTAATCATTATTGAATTTAAAATTATTCTTCTGCCTCCGGGAAAACAACCGTAATTGTTGTGCCTTTATCCTCTGTGCTTTGCAGTTCTATTTTCGCGTTATGAAGTCTTGCTGCGTGTTTGACGATAGATAATCCTAAACCGGTACCGCCAAGCTCTTTTGACCGGCTCTTGTCTACTCGGTAAAAGCGCTCGAAAATGCGATCTCTGTCCTCCGGCGGAATACCGATCCCCGTATCAGCTACCGAAAGGCGGACACCGTCCGAAAGGGGCTCTACCGATACTTTTACCGTTCCGCCCTGCCGGTTATACTTGATCGCGTTGTCCGTAAGATTATAAACGATGCTCTCAAGGAGCTGCGGAATACCGTATACAACGGCGCTTTCGCCCTCAAAGCTGACGGAGACACCGGCGCTTTCTGCCTCGCGGGAAAGCGACTTCACTGTTTCGGCAGTCAGCTCATAAAGATCGACGCGCTCCCGCTTCATGTCCTCCGCACCCTCGTCCAAATGGGAAAGGCGAATAATATCTTCCACCAGAACGATCATGCGTCCGGCTTCGCCGCGAATCTGAGAATAAAACCTCGCCGTATCTTCGGGGCGCACCATGCCGTTTTCCAAAAGCTCCGCGCACCCCGCGATCGTATGCAGCGGCGTTTTGAGTTCATGGGACACATTCGCCGTAAACTCCCGGCGCATCTGCTCCGCCTGTTCTTTCTCCGTAACGTCAAGCATAAGAAACACAGCGCCGGAGATGTTGCCGCTCTCTCTGACCGGATTCAGCGCAAGCTGATATTTCCCGCCGTTCAAGTCTATGATTTTTTCTTTCCTTACACCGCTTTCTATTCCCGAAAGAAGCTCCGATATTTCAAGATTGCGATTGACCGATAAAATGTATTTGCCTATGGAATTACGGGTCGTTCCGAAAAGGGTGCTTGCGGCTCGGTTGACCCCCAAAATTACGCCCTTCGTGTTCAGAAGAATGATGCCCTCGGCCATATTTTCGGTGACGGCTTCAAATTCCTCCTGCTTTTGCCGCAGTTCCTTTTCCTGTCCTCTGATCCGGCGCTGCTGCGCGTCGATTCGCCTGAGCAGCGGAGATAACTCGTCGTATCCTTCATTATTCAGCGGATCGTCCAAATTGAGCCGATTTAAGGGAGCTGTGATCTTTTTTGAAAGGCGGTGCGCCAAAAGAAAGGAAATCACGACGGCGATCACAATGATAATGATGATGGGCTGCGTCATTCCAAGAAGCAGCGTCAAAAGCGTGCTTTGTGCGACGGAAAGCCGGACTACCGTTCCGTCGGACAGCCTTTTTGCGCTGTAAAGCGTGCGTTCCATAAGCGTTGCGGAATAGCGCGAGCTTTCTCCGTAGCCGGAGCTGAGCGCCTCCTTGATCTCCTCACGCTCAAGGTGATTTTCCATTTCGGAAAAGTCCGCTTCACTGTCGTAAAGCACCTTTCCGTCCGCGCTGATCCATGAGACGCGGTACCCTTGGGGAACAAGTCCCTCAAAATATTCCGCGCCCACTGCCTCGACGCCCTGCGCCGCAAGCTCCGTCTCTATCTTTAACCCGTTTTGCTGGACGTTTCCGAAATAATCATAAAGTATAAAGAGAAAAAGCACCACGGAGGCAAGGAAAACTGCGATCGCAACGGCGCAGATCGAGCGGAAGATCCTTTTTGTCATTTGTTTGCCCCCAACCTATACCCGACGCCGCGCACGGTTTCAATGAAGTCGCCGCAGCGTCCGAGCTTTGTCCGAAGCGTGCCGATGTGAACGTCTACCGTGCGTGTCTCGCCTATATACGACTCGCCCCATATGCTTGTGAGAAGCTGATCGCGCGTGAACACCCGCCCGGGATTTTCCATAAATTTTCGCAATAGCTCATATTCCTTATACGTGAGCTCCGCGCGCTCCCCGCCAACAAGAACGATGTGCTGCGATGTGTCCATGCTGATGCCGCCAATCGACAAAACTTCGTCTTTTGACGGCGGTGCGGCACGGCGAAGCACCGCTTTTACACGGGACACCATCTCCATCATGCCGAACGGCTTAGACAGATAATCGTCCGCGCCGAGATCGAGCCCGATCACTTTGTCATATTCTGTCCCTTTCGCGGTAGCCATGATGACCGGCACAGGGCTTCCGTCCGAACGCAGCCGTTTTAAAATACTGATGCCGTCCTCGCCGGGAAGCATGATGTCGAGAAGCACCAGCTCCGGAGTCTCATTTCGAAATGCCTCCCAGAAGGAAGTTCCGTCCGAAAAACCCACGGCATCAAAGCCCGCGGCGTTCAAGGTATATATCATTAAATCACGGATACCGTTATCATCTTCTACACAGTAAATCAAGAAATTCACCTTCCTTTGGACGGGAAATGCAGGACAGTCAAGTAAAGGACGGCCTACAAAAACCCACGAAATTATAGCACATTTACGCCCATCTTTCAATCTGTCGGAGGACGAGTGCTTTTCTCGCCGGTGACAGAAAACAACACCCAGCCGGCAATATTCGTGGCGTGATCTCCGATGCGCTCAAAATATTTTGCCACCATCAAAAGGTCAAGGGCATATTCTCCCTCGGTGGGATTTTGCGCGATCAGTGAGATCAGACTGCTTTTAATGTCAATGAAGTAATCGTCCACAATGTCGTCGGAAGCAATGACCGCTTCGGCAAGGGCTGTATCCTGCTTCACATAGGCATCCACGCTGTCCGTTACCATTTTGATAGTCGCCTTTGCCATTTCCCGAATTTTGATATGTTCGGGCAGCGTTCTGTCATTCAGAAAAGGCAGGATCTCCGCAACATCCTCCGCCTGATCTCCGATCCGCTCCATATCCGTCACCATTTTCAGCGCGGTCGATATCTGCCGCAAGTCCCGCGCCACCGGCTGCTGCTGGAGCAGCAGCCGCAGGCACATAGATTCGATCTGCCGTTCCTTTTCATCAATCTCATGGTCGAGCGGGGCGATCTTCGCCGCCAGTGCGTCGTCTTTTTTAATGAGGGCAGACGCCGCAAGGGATATCACCTCTTCGCACAGCGCCCCCATCTTAATAAGCTCCTGCCCCAAAATATTAAGCTGCTCGTCAAATCGCGTCCTCATTATCCAAACCTCCCCGTAATGTAATCCTCGGTGCGTTTATCCGTGGGATTTGAAAAAATTTTTTCCGTGTCCCCGTACTCCACAAGTTCGCCCAAAAGGAAGAACGCCGTCCGATCCGAGATGCGGACCGCCTGCTGCATATTATGGGTGACTATGACGATTGTGTATTTCTCTTTCAGCGTCATTGCCAGCTCTTCGATTTTAGAGGTCGAGATCGGATCGAGCGCCGAGGTTGGTTCGTCCATTAAAAGGACTTCCGGCTCGACCGCCAGCGCGCGGGCGATGCAAAGGCGCTGCTGCTGTCCGCCGGAAAGCCCCAGCGCGTTCTTTTTCAGCCTGTCTTTTACTTCGTCCCAGATCGCCGCGTCACGAAGGGATCGCTCTACAATATCGTCGAGTTTTGCTTTAGCTCTGATCCCGTGCGTGCGCGGACCGTAGGCGATGTTGTCATAGACCGACATGGGAAACGGGTTCGGCTTCTGGAACACCATGCCGATATTCTTGCGAAGCTCCGTCACATCCCTGCCGGGGGCGTAGATGTCCTCGCCCCGATATGTCAAAGCCCCTGTCACTTTCGCGCCTTCGATCAGATCGTTCATCCGATTGACCGTCCGCAGAAATGTGGATTTCCCGCAGCCGGACGGACCGATCAGCGCCGTGATGCTGTGTTCGAAAATATCAAGGCAGATTCCTTTAAGTGCGTGCGTTTCGCCGTAATAAAAGTCGAGATTTTTTGCGGAAATGATCGGTTCAGCAATTGCCATATGTCAGCTCCTTTTCAGTTTCCTGCCGAGAAAACTTGCGGAAAAATTGATGATCACGGTGAGTATCAAGAGAATAGTCGCGATCGAGAATGCGACCGCAAAATCCGCGTTTTCTTTGGCATAATGGTAAAGCGCGACGGTCAGCGTCGCGCCGGATGCGCCGGCTATGCGGTCTATGGAGAAGTTTTGCATCGCCATGCTCATCCCTGCGGTATACATCAAAACCGCGCTTTCGCCAACAACGCGTCCCACTGCTAAAATACATCCCGTGACGATGCCGTCGACGGAGGACGGAAGCACGACCGTGCGGATCATGTGCCATTTTCCGCTCCCAAGACCGAGAGCGCCCTCGCGATATGAACGCGGAACCGTTTTCAGGCTTTCCTGGGTCGAGCGGATAATCGTCGGCAGGATCATGATCGCCAGCGTCAGAGAACCGGCAAGCAGCGTCTTTTGCAGCTTTAGCGTCGTGCAGAAGATAATGACGCCGACAAGGGCGTATATAATAGACGGTATTCCCGCCAAAGTTTCGGAAGCGAACTCGACGACAGCCACAAACCGCCGATTCCGTGCGTACTCTGTGAGATAGACCGCGGCGCCCACCCCTAAGGGAAGCGATACGATCAGTGAAACGACGATCACAAAAAGCGTATTTTTGATCGCCGGAAGAATGCCGACCGTGCCGTTTATGACGCTTTCGGAAGTCGATAAAAACTGCCAATTGATGCCGCCGATACCGCGAAAAAGGATATATCCGACAAGAAACAGGAGCAGTCCGACCGTTATCGCCGCACACCCGTATAAAAGCACGCGGCCCGTGATCTCGTATAGCTTTCGCCTCATGTCAGTTCTCACGCTCCCTTTTCAGAACGAGATTCAAAAATGCGTTTATCATCATTATAAACAGGAACAGGACAAGACCGACCGAAAACAGCGCCTGCCTTTGCAGGCTCCCGTCCTGAGAATAGTTCAGCTCAATTGAAATGCCGGTAGTGAGAAAACGCACCGAACGTGTAAGAGCGGGCATATTCGCCACATTTCCCGCCACCATCATGATCGCCATCGCCTCGCCTATCGCCCGACCGATACCAAGCACGACCGCAGCCGCGATGCCGCTCTTTGCGGCGGGTGCGGAGACGCGGAAATACGTTTCAAGCTTCGTCGCGCCGAGGGCAAGGGACGCTTCCTCATACTCTTTCGGCACCGCTTCCAACGCCGTTTCGGAAAGAGAGATTATTGAGGGCAGGATCATCACGGAAAGCACGATTATAGCGGCGAGCAGGCTGTCACCGGCAGGCAGGCGAAGCCATTCGCGCAGCGCCGGGACAAGGACGCACATACCGACAAGCCCGTAGACGACCGACGGGATCCCCGCCAAAAGGCTCACGACCGGGCGAATTATATCCGCCACTCTTTTAGGCGCGACCTTTGCGAGAAACACCGCCGTGAAAAAGCCTATCGGCACGCCTATCACGACGGCTCCT
This sequence comes from uncultured Clostridia bacterium, assembly GCA_947630625.1. Taxonomy (GTDB): domain Bacteria; phylum Bacillota; class Clostridia; order Oscillospirales; family CAG-272; genus DTU064. The sequence goes on along the minus strand of CANRIL010000047.1, from coordinate 2,001 downwards.
GCCGTGCCGTAAACGGACGTAAGGATAAGTGGTAAGATGCCGTACCTGTCCTGCCCCGCCGCCCAGGTCTTCCCGAAGAGGAAATCGAAAAGACCGATCTTTCTGATTGCGGGAATCCCCGAAATGACGAGATAAACGGTTATCAGCAGTACAAATCCAACCGCGACAAGACCGCACAGTGTAAAGAAGACCTGCATGACCCTCTCCGCCACTTTTAATTTCGCCTTATTCATGTCAGTTCGGATATACCGCTCCCGCCGCGGTTATGTACTCCGCCGCCTCCGCGCTCATTGCAAAATCGAGGAATGCCTGCGCCGCGTCCGAAAGCTCCACGCCTTTCTTTGTGACCATCACGAACGGGCGCTGGATAGTGTAGCTCCCGTCCTTGACCGTCTCCTCGCTCGGCGCGACGCCGTTTACCTTGACGGCGGTGACGCTGCTGCCTACGGCGGAGAGAGAGGCGTATCCGACGGCATTTTCATTTGAGGCGACATTGCCGATAACGTCGCCGGTGGAACCGTACTCGTTTGTGTAAGCGCAGGCGCCCTCAACGCCGACGATTTCCTCAAACGCGCTGCGCGTCCCTGATCCGTCCTCTCGTCCGTATACGGCGATTGGCGCGTCCGCGCCGCCAAGCTCGGACCAGTTTGTGATCTTCCCGGTGAAAATGTCCGCGATCTGCTGTGTCGTCAGATCGGTCACGGTATTTTTGGGATTCACGACAACGGCAACGCCGTCAAGCGCGATCACATGAGCGACGGCGCCCTTTTCTTCCTCTTCCGGTTTGAGCGCGCGGCTGGAAAGTCCGATGTCGCATGTCCCGTCCAAAACGCCGCTTATGCCGGAGCCCGATCCCGTGCCGGAGTAGTTGACGGTTATGTTCGGTTCCTTTTCGCGAAACGCCTCAGTCAGCGCCCCAATTACGTCCGCCATGGAGGTCGATCCATCCGTGTTGACCGTGCCGCCATTATTCGACGAGCAGCCCGAAAGCGCTGCTGCCGTCAATACTGCGGCGAGAATAACAGGTAAAATTTTCTTAATTCCCTTCATTTTTGATTTCTCCTTTGCTTTTTGTCCCCTTTTCGGGTACGGCTATATGATAGTCCCGAAAAATCAAATCCGTTATCGGGCATTTGTAAAATGAATGTAAAGTTCAATGAAAAGTAAAGTCAGAACGTGTACGGCACAATAAAAAACCGTTGCCCAAAATAAAGGACAGCGATATTTTTATTAGAGGTGCGTTTAAGCTAAAACCGGAGTTTAAGGAGTGCAATTGCTATGTACAAGAACCGCAGACAAAAAATCGCGATAAAACCTCGCTGTCGCCACGCTGCAATCGGCGCTTTTGTACCAATTCTGTCGACCCTCCACCATGACAGGTCGCACAAATTTCAAAGAAAAATGGGGCTGTCGCAATAAGGACAGGCAAAAACAAAACGGGTGCCCGAAAAAGGGTAGCCCGTTTTGTGCTTTCATGGTATAATTAAGTTGCAGTCAAAACACACCGGAAAGCAGGTATATTGTAACATGAGAAAGTGCAGAAATCAAGTAGTATTACCGTTGGATTTGGGGATAAAAATATCTGAGAATGATCCGGTACGCAAAGTGGTGGAGATATGCGAGGGATTAGATTACACAAAATTACAGAATGAATACCTGCGCAAAAGACGGCAGCACAACCCGGAAACACTGTTTATGCTGATAGTGTTCGGATATATGTGCCGACTGTTCTCCGCACGCGAGATTGAAAACGCCTGCCGGACGGATATTCGTTTCATGTGGATTCTGCAAAACGAATCTGTGCCGGATCACAGCACGATCGCCAGATTTCAAAACGAGCGGTTGACGCCCGTGATTGAAGATTTGTTTTACCAACTGGCAGAAAAACTGATCGAGATGGGCGAGGTGTCCTATCGTAATGTGTTTGTTGACGGGACAAAAATCGAAGCAAATGCAAACAAATATACCTTTGTGTGGGCAAAGGCAGTGGGGAACAATCTA
>CANRIL010000046.1 GCA_947630625.1 uncultured Clostridia bacterium | reverse complement strand
CTCAGTCGCTACGCTCCTTCAACTTTTTCCGTGCTATATGCCGAAGTGAGCGTAAATCTCATGAAAGGGTATGATATGGGGGTAACTATATCATACAAGGATTAAATGGAATTATAAGTAGTCTATTATATCTGTAATTCTATCTACTATGTATTCTGGCTGATGTTGAATCAGACTTAAATTGCCATGTGCAAATTGGCCTTGTCTCACCCATATTGTATGCATTCCAATCAGTGCTGCGGGCTCTATATCATTGTCTAATCTATCACCAACCATATAGGTTTCTGCCGGAACACATTTTGACTTTTCCAACGCCATCTTGAATATCTCTAAATCGGGCTTACTTATTCCAACTTCAGAGGAAGATATAATGATATCAAAATATTGATGGATACCGTATTCCAAAAGCCGCTGTTCTGTACCCATGCTTTGATTAGCAATAATGCCCAAGTGGTACTTGTTTCTCAGCTTTTCCAGCAATTTCGGAACATCTTTATATAATTTCTCTAAGTGCTTAGGCCATTTAATCGTTTGCAATCCAAATTCTTTAGCAGCATCTTTATACGGCAAACGATTTTGTGCAGCAAGCTCCACCATACGGTGTTCTAATGTTTCTCGGTCAGGTGCGTTAGATTGCTTTAGTAATGCTTGTATTCTATATTCTGCGCATTCACTTTCATCTATCAATGTTGATCCTAAATCGAAGAATATCCACTTAATCATCTAACTTTACTCAAATAATATTCCGATGTTAATCCATTTAAAACATAAGAGGTTTCATTGACTGAAACCTCTTATACTTCGGAGGGTGTGGGATTCGAACCCACGTGGGATTTCAGTCCCAAATGCTTTTCAAGAGCACCTCGTTGTGACCGCTTCGATAACCCTCCGTATATGTGAACTCGTCAAAAGACGAAATCATCACCGAAAAAAATATTAGAACTTTGATTAGAACTCGAGGCTTTCGACGCATTTTGCAGAGCCGGAAACCCAAGCATTGTAAGGAAATGTCAGAAATATCGTTCCGACAGACGCAGAGGTTTTCAAGACCACCTCGTTATGACCGCTTCGATAACTCTCCGTATATGTCAACCCGTCAAAAAAGACGGAATCAACGCTGAAAAAAGATATTAGAACTTTGATTAGAACTCGAGGTTTTCGACACATATTGCAGAGCCGGAAACCCAAGCAATGTAAGGAAATGTCAGAAATTTCTTTCCAACAGACGCAGAGGTTTTCAAGACCACCTCGTTATGACCGCTTCGATAACTCTCCGAGTATATGATAACGTCCGAAAGGACGAAATCGACCCGATAAAAAATATTAGAACTCGCGTTAGAATTCGCGTTTTCCCGCACGCTTCGAACAGAAAATAAGTCAAGCGCCGCAAGGATTTGCGCGGAGAAGACTTGCAGCATCGTGAGAGGTTTTCAAGACCGCCTCGTTATGACCGCTTCGATAACCCTCCGTGCCGTATTATTATGCCACAGCATTCGGAAAAAGTCAAGAGGTCTTCGAACAAATCGGGAGCGAATTTCCGCACATGTGCCGTCTTCGCGGCGATTTCGTCAAAATCCGCTCCCCTAAAAGCGCGATCATCTCCCCCGCTGATCCCTTTTTTGTTTGCCCGCGCCCGTTCCGCCAAATCGTCAGTCACCGTCGCCGCCAAGCAGCCTTTTTACAATGCCGCACCGTCTTCTGTATTCGCTGACGCCGGGGCAGGCTCTCGCAAGTGTTTCCCATATTTCAAGCGCCCTCTGAAGATATTCCCCGTCGATCTTCGGATAATCGATCACGCCCAAATTATAATATGAGACTGCCAAATCGTCATAGCTCTCAGCCGTTTGCGTTTTCTCCGCAAGCTTTATACCTAAACTAAGCGCCTTTCCATAATATTCCCGTGCGTCGGCGAGCAGTCTTTTCGCTTCTGCTATTCTGCCGAGATTGTTATAGCTTAAAGACAGATCGCGGCAGGCTTCCGTCGTTTTTGTCTTATCTGCAAGCATTGAACTTATCTTCAGCGACTTCCCGTAGTATTCCTGCGCATCGTCTAGCCGTTCTTCTGCTTCGGCCATATTGCCGAGCCTGTCATAGCATACGGACAAATCGCGGTACGAATCCAGCGTTTTCGTCTCTTCCGCAAGCACGGCGGCGATCTTCAGCGCGTTCTCATAATATATTCGCGCATCGTCCGGTTTGTCTTCCACCTGAGCGATGTCGCCGAGGCATTTATAGCTTATGACCATGTCGCGGCGCGATTCTACCGTTTTTGTTTCGGCTGCAAGTGCGGCATCTATATTAAGCGACGCCTCATAATATTTGCATGCGTCGTCGAAACGTCCTGATGCCATTGCCGTTCCGCCGAGCCTGCTGCAGCATACCGACACACTGCGGCGCGCATCTGCCGTTCTCGTTTCTTCGGCAAGTGCAGTGGATATCTGCAGCGCATGCTCATAATATCCGCGCGCATCATCGAGACTTCCTTCCGCCTGGACTATGTCGCCGAGATGAACATAGCTTCTGGACAAATCGCGGCGCGCATCCGCCGTTTTTGTCTCTTTTGCAAGCTTCTCATCAATCTGCAGCGACGCCTCATAATATTTTTGCGCGTCACGGAGCATGCCGCCTTCTGCCTGTACTATGCTTCCAAGCCTTTCATAGCCTATAGACAAGTCGCGGCGGGCGTCTGCCGTGTTAGTCTCAGATGCAAGCGCGGCAAACATCTGAAACGACTTCTCATAATATTTCCGCGCGTCGGCAAGCCTTCTTTCAGCTTTTGCTATATCGCCGAGCTTATTATAGTCGAGAGACACATTTCTCCTCGCATGAACAGAACCTGTCCTCAAGGCAATAATTTCATCGATCCCGAGCGCTTTTTCATAGCACGCCTTCGCTTCCGGCAGTCTGCCGAGCTCAAGCCAATAGTCGCCCAGCCTCTGAAGCTCCTCCGCGCACTGCGTCCCGTCATGATCGCTGCCGCTCTCGCTGTAGCGCGTCTCCCATGCTGCCGCGAGCTTACCCTGCCATTCTATCGCGCGAAGGCGGTCCCTCTCCACGCCGTCGCCTCTGCGGTACATGTCGACGAGCTTCTTCATCGCCTCGACGAGTCCGTTCTCAGCCGCGCCCATTATCAAACCGAGCGCACGGTCAACGTTCACCTCAACATCAATGCCGGTGAGGTATGCGAGACCTATCATAAAATTGTGCTCCTGATCGGAATCGTTTTCACGCTTCGCGATCCCCTCAAGCGCGGCAAGTAGCGATGACGACAGCTTCGGCGCATCGTACGCATCCGTACATTCGGGAATGCCCTTGTATTTCGCCTCGAGCTCTTTTCTGTCTGTTTCTACGACCTGCGCGGGGAGTATTGCTTTTCCGGATCCCTTCGCCATCGGATATTCTTTCGTCATGACGTAATTTCCGTCTTCGAGCAGATTCGGCGTCACCGCGAGCGTGAACAGACTGCTTTTTTCGATCGCGGCTTTTATCGCGCTGTTGAAGCTCTCTCCGGGGACAAGATATTCGTCGTACCATATCGCGATATCGCGGCAAAACCCGTTTTTATGTATGAGCCGCATCAGCTCCTGCGCGTAAACGCTGTCATCCTTCCTATAGCTGAGGAATATGTAAGCATCGAACGCCGCCCTGACCTTTTTGGCGAGCTCGTCCCCGACGAGCACGGACGAAAGAAAGTCCGACAGCTTCTTTTCAAACGGTATCGCCGTTTCGTTCTTCGAATGCTTATTTAGATATTGCAGGTCTCCGAATACGCGGCTGTAAAGCTCATCGAGCCCATCCTCCTGCATAAGCGTAAGCACCGGGATATGATGTCCCTGTGCGAATTTGTATACAACATCGAGCGCGCGCGACGGGCTTGTCAGAAGATTCGTCGTCACCGGTATGACGACAAGGCGCATGTCGGCAAGATATGACAAAAACTGCTTCTCGTCATATTCCGCTTCATCTTCCTTGCCGATATAGTAAATTACGCAATTCTGCGAGGCGCGGATATCTTCCGTTATCTCCTCGAAATATCTGTCAAAATCGTCCGGATGGCAAGTGAAAAACACCCTCTGCATTCCTGTCAGTTCAGCCCCTCCGTCCGGCTTATGCGATAATGTGAACATGATATACGCCTCCTTTAATTTAGTTAAGATATCATATCTGTGCTTTCGGACAGTCCGCGTCCGATTCAGATGCGTGACCTTTTTTTCGCCGTGCTGTTATTTAATATTACTGCCTGAGCAGTTCTTCCATAAAATCGCACCGTTCCTTGTATTCAATAACGTCAGGACAAGTCCTCACAAGCGCTTTACAGATTTCAAGCGCCATGAGAAGATAATCTCTGTCGATTTTCGGATAGTCCATTACTCCCAAATTAAAATATGAGGCGGCTAAATCCTCATAACTTTGAACAGTTTGCGTCTCAGCCGCAATTTTCAGCCTTAACTCAAGCGACCTCAAACAATATTCCCGTGCGTCGGCGAGACGCTCTTCTGTTTCGGCTATGCAGCAAAGCCTGTCATAGCATAGGGACAAATCGCGGCGAGATTCTATCGTTTTCGTCTCTTCTGCAACAGCGGCAAGTGTCTCCGCCGACCTTTCATAATATTCACGTGCATCATCGAGCCGGTCTTCCTCTTCGGCTATATCTCCGAGCATATAGCAGCTTGCTGCCAGATCGCGGCGCGATGCTGCCGTTTTCGTCTCTTCCGCAAGCTTTAATCTTATCTCAAGCGCTTTCTCATAATATTTGCGTGCATCGTCGAACCGTTCCTCAGATTTTGCTATGCAGCCGAGTCTTTCACAGCATATAGACAACTCGCGGCGCGATGCTGCCGTTTTCGTCTTCTCAGCAAGCACAGCTGTTATCTCAAACGCCTTTTCATAATATGCGCGCGCATCGTCGAGTCGGTCATCCGCCTGGGCTATTTCGCCGAGGCATACATAGCCTATGGACAAATCGTAACGCGAGTCTGCCGTTTTTGTCTCGGCTGCAAGTGCGGCAAATATATCAACCGCCCTCTCATAATATTCACGTGCGTCATCGATCCTGCCCGCCGCCTGGGCTATTTCGCCGAGATTGCTGCAGCTTATAGCCAAATTGCGTCGAGAATCTACCGTTTTTCTTTCCTCAGCAAGCGCTGCGGCTATCTCAAACGATTTCTCATAATATTCGCGTGCATCGTCGAGCCGTTCTTCCTCTTTGGCTATGTCGCCGAGATTATCATACGTTATGAACAAGTTGCGGCGCGAATCTGCCGTTTTCGTCTCTTCCGCAATCGCGGCAGCTATTAGAAGCGACTTCTCATAATATTCACGTGCTTCGGTAAGCAGCCCTTCCGTTTTGAATATGTTGCCGAGATTATTATAGCTTAAAAACAAATCGCGGCGCGACGATGTCGTTTTTGCCTTCTCTGCAAGCTTTAACCTTATCTCAAGCGCCTTTTCACAGTATCCGCGCGCATCTGTCAACCGTCCTTCCAACCAGGCTATATTTCCGAGGTTATCATAGCTTATGGACAGATTTCGGAGCACCTCTACCGTTTTCATCTCCTCCGCTAACTCAGCAACTATACCACACGCCTTCTCATAATATTCACGTGCGTCATCGAGCCGTCCTTCCGCTTTCGCTATGCTGCCGAGGTCGCCATAACAAACAGATACATTTACTCTCGCATTCGCGTCACCTGTCCTCATGGCAATTGTTTTATAAATTTCGAGATTTTTTTCACAACATTCTTTCGCTTCATGCAGTCTGCCAAGCTCAAGCCAATATCCGCTCAATTTTTGAAGCTCGATCGAGCATTGCGACCAGACGTAATCGAAGCCGCTTTCGTTATAGATTCCTTCCCAGAGTGCCACGATCTTTTTTTGCCACTCTATCGCGCGTAGATAGTCTATCTCCACGCCGTCGCCGCTGCGATACATATCGACGAGTTTTTTGATTGCCTCAATGCCGCCAGCCTCTGCCGCGCCGGTAATTAAAGCAAGCGCGCGGTCAACGTCTACCTCAACATCAATGCCGGTGAGGTAGGCAAGTCCTATCATGAAGTTGTGCTCATGATCGGAATCGTTCTCGCGCTTCGCGATCCCCTCAAGCACAGTCAGAAGCGATTCCGTCAGCCTCGGCGCGTCATGCGCGTCCGTACATTTGGGTATGCCGTCGTATTTCGCTTCCAGTTCTTTTCTGTCCGTTCTGACTACTTCAGCCGGAAGTATAGGTTTGCCGGAATCTCTCGCCATAGGATATTCTTCCTTCATGACGTAGTTATCTTTTTCAAGCAGATTCGGTGTCACCGCGAGCGCGAAAAGACTGCTCTTTTCAAGCGCGGCTTTGATAGCGCCGTTGAACCCTTCGCCGGGGACAAGAAATTCATCGTACCATATTGCGATATCGCGGCAGAATTCGTTTTTATGTATAAGCCTCATCAGCTCCTGCGCGTAGACGCGATCCTTTTTTCTGTAGCTGAGGAATATATACGCGTCAAATGCCGCCCTCACCTTTTCGGCGAGCTCGTCCCCGACGAGCACGGATGAGAGATAGTCCGTGAGCTTCTTTTCAAACGGTATCGCTGTGTCGTCCTTCGCGTGCTTGTCAAGATACTGCAGGTCGCCGAATACGCGGCTGTAAAGCGCATCGAGTCCGTCCTCCTGCATAAATGTGAGCACCGGAATATGGCGCTCCTGTGCGAAGTTATACACAACATCGAGCGCGCGTGACGGATGTGTCAGAAGATTCGTCGTCACCGGGATCACGACAAGGCGCATCTCGGGAAGATACGACATAAAAAGTTCTTCGTCATATTCCGCTTCATCTTCCTTGCCGATATAGTAAATCGCGCAATTCTGCGACGCGAGGATGTCATCCGATATCTCGTCAAAGTATCTGTCAAAATCGTCCGGATGGCATGTGAAAAATACTCTCTGCTTCCCCGTAGGTTCCGCGCTCCCGCGCGTTTTATACGATAATTTGAACATGATCTGCCCTCCTATATTTAACGAAGATATCGCGCATGCGCGCGCAGCGCGCCGCATCTGTCGGTGCTTCTTGCCGTTACAAATTGAGAAGTCTTTTGACGATATCGCACCGTCTCTTATATTCACTGACTCCGGGACAAGCCTTCGCAAGTTTTTCCCAAATCTCAAGCGCCTTGAAAAGATAGTCTCTGTCAACACTCGGATAATTTACTATTCCTAACTTATAGTACGAGACAGCTAAATCGTCATAGCTTTCAACCGTTTTCGTATCCTCCGCGAGTTTTTGCTTTATCTCGAACGACCTCTCATAATATTCGCGCGCGTCGCTGAGCTGTCCTTCCGCTCTCGCTATGTCGCCGAGTCTGTTATAGCTTACGGACAAATCGTGGCGTGTTTCTACCGTTTTTGTCTCTTCAAAAAGCTTCTGCCTTATCCCGAGCAACTTCTCATAATATTCGCGTGCGTCGGCGAGCCGTCCCTCCGCTTTCGCTATGTCGCCGAGCCTTTCACAGCTTATTGACAAATCACGACGGGATTCTGCCGTTTTCGTCTCTTCCGCAAGCGCAACCGCTATCTCGAACGACTTCTCATAATATTCGCGCGCGCCGGCGAGCCGTCTTTCGGCTTGGGCTATGTCGCCGAGCCTTTCATAGCTTATTGACAAATCGCGACGTGATTCTACAGTTTTCGTCTCTTCCGCAAGTGCAACAGATATTAGAAGCAGCTTCTCATAATATTCGCGCGCGTCATCGAGCCGTCCTTCCGCTTGGGCTATGCCGCCGAGTTTATTATAGCTTATGGACAAATCGCGGCGCGATTCTACCGTTTTCGTCTCTTCCGCAAGCGCGAAATCTATCTGCAGCGACTTCTCATAATATTCGCGTGCGTTGCCGGGCCGGCCTTCCGCTTTCGCTATGTCGCCGAGTTTATTATAGCTTATGGACAAATCGCGGCGCGATTCTACCGTTTTCGTCTCTTCCGCAAGTGCAACCGCTATCTCGAACGACTTCTCATAATATTCGCGCGCGTCATCGAGCCGGCCTTCCGCTTTCGCTATGTCGCCGAGATCGATATAACTTACCACCAAATAACGGCGTGATTCTACCGTTTTCGTCTCTTCTGCAAGTTGTAACCTTATCTCAAGTAACTTCTCATAATATTCGCGCGCGTCATCGAGCCGTCCTTCCGCTTGGGCTATGTCGCCGAGTTTGTTATAGCTTACAGACAAAGCGCGGCGTGATTCTACCGTTTTCGTCTCTTCCGCAAGCGCGGCATCTATTTGCAGCGACTTATCATAATATTCGCGCGCGTCATCGAGCCGTCCTTCCGCTTTCGCTATGTCGCCGAGTTTGTTATAGCATAGAGACAAATCGCGGCGTGATTCTAACGTTTTTGTCTCTTCCGCAAGCTCCTGCTTTATTCTCAGCGACTTCTCATAATATTCGCGTGCGTCGGCGAGCTGTCCTTCCGCTTTCACTATGTCGCCGAGTCTGTTATAGCTTACGGACAAATCGTGGCGAGATTTTACCGTTTTTGTCTCTTCAAAAAGCCTCTGCCTTATCCCGAACGACTTCTCATAATATTCGCGTGCGTCGGCGAGCCGTCCCTCCGCTTTCGCTATGTCGCCGAGCCTTTCATAGCTTATTGACAAATCACGACGGGATTCTGCCGTTTTCGTCTCTTCCGCAAGTGCAACAGATATTAGAAGCAGCTTCTCATAATATTCGCGCGCATCATCGAGCTGTCCTTCCGCTTGGGCTATATCGCCGAGATCGATATAACTTACCACCAAATAACGGCGTGATTCTACCGTTTTCGTCTCTTCCGTAAGCTTTTGCCTTATCTCAAGCGATTTCTCATAATATTCGCGCGCGTCATCGAGTTGTCCTTCCGCTTGGGCTATGTCGCCGAGTTTATTATAGCTTATGGACAAATCGCTGCGCGATTCTACCGTTTTCGTCTCTTCCGCAAGTGCAACAGATATTAGAAGCAGCTTCTCATAATATTCGCGTGCGTCATCGAGCCGGCCTTCCGCTTTCGCTATGTCGCCAAGTCTGTTATAAGTGGCAGACACATTTCTTATCGCATATGCTTCGCCTGTCCTTGCGGCGATTGTTTCAGAAATTCCGAGCGCTTTTTCGCAGCATGTCTTTGCTTCCGACAGCCTGCCGAGCTCACGCCAATAGTCGCCCAATCTCAGAAGCTCGATCGAGCATTGCGCCCAGACATAATCGAGGCCGCTTTCGTTATAGATTCCTTCCCAGAGTGCCACGATCTTTTTTTGCCACTCTATCGCGCGTAGATAGTCTATCTCCACACCGTCGCCGCTCCGGTACATGTCGACAAGTTTTTTCATCGCCTCGACGACGCCCGCTTCCGCCGCGCCCGTTATCAGCGAGAGCGCGCGGTCAACGTCTACCTCAGCATCGATGCCGGTGAGGTATGCAAGCCCTATCATGAAATTGTGCGCTGGCTCTTTGTCGTTCTCACGCTTCGCGATCCCCTCAAGCACAGTCAGAAGCGATTCCGTCAGCCTCGGCGCGTCATGCGCGTCCGTACATTCGGGTATGCCGTCGTATTTCGCTTCCAGTTCTTTTCTGTCCGTTCTGACCACCTCAGCCGGAAGTATAGGTTTGCCGGATTTCACCGCTGCAGGATATTCATCTTTCATGACGTAATTGCCTTCTTCAAGCAGATTAGGCGTAACCGCGAGCGTGAAGAGGCTGCTTTTTTCAAGAGCATCTTTTATTGCGCTGTTGAATCCCTCACCGGGCGTCAGGAATTCATCGTACCATATTGCGATATCGCGGCAGAATTCGTTTTTATGTATAAGCCTCATCAGCTCCTGCGCGTAGACGCGATCTTTCTTTCTGTAGCTTAGGAATATATACGCGTCAAATGCCGCCCTCACCTTTTCGGCGAGCTCGTCCCCGACGAGCACGGACGAAAGATAATCCGCAAGCTTCTTTTCAAACGGTATCGCTGTGTCGTCCTTCGCGTGCTTGTCAAGATACTGCAGATCGCCGAATACGCGGCTGTAAAGCTCATCGAGCCCGTCCTCCTGCATAAATGTGAGCACCGGAATATGGCGCTCCTGTGCGAACTTATACACAACGTCGAGCGCGCGCGACGGCTGCGTCAGAAGATTCGTCGTCACCGGGATCACGACAAGGCGCATCTCGGAAAGATACGACATAAAAAGTTCTTCGTCATATTCCGCTTCATCTTCCTTGCC
>CANRIL010000045.1 GCA_947630625.1 uncultured Clostridia bacterium | reverse complement strand
CCCACCTCCGCGCGGCGCTTCCGGCTCCATACTCGAACCCGTATGCCTCGGCATGCGCTTCGCGCAAAGAGGCGCGCATCGCGCGCCTTGCCGAGGCATTCGAGTTTGCGCAAATTTCATTTGCGCAAACTCGAGAAGGGTACTCACCCAAGCATTCTCCAAAAAAAATAGGTGGGCTGCGCCCACCTCCGCGCGGCGCTTCCGGCTCCATACTCGAACCCGTATGCCTCGGCATGCGCTTCGCGCAAAGAGGCGCGCGCAGCGCGCCTTGCCGAGGCATTCGAGTTTGCGCAAATTTCATTTGCGCAAACTCGAGAAGGGTTTTCACCCAAACTTTCTCCAAAAAAAATAGGTGGGCTGCGCCCACCTATTTCTTTTTGGAGACGGAGGGGCTCGAACCCTTGACCTGTGCGTTGCGAACGCACCGCTCTCCCAACTGAGCTACGCCCCCGTGTCGGAGTGGCGAGACTCGAACTCGCGGCGTCTTGGTCCCAAACCAAGTGCCCTACCAACTGGGCCACACCCCGATCAGCTCACCTTTTCGTTCGTGAAGCGGGTGACGGGAATCGAACCCGCGTTCTCGGCTTGGGAAGCCGGCTTTCTACCATTGAAATACACCCGCAAATTTTTCGCCTGCTCCCCTATTCTACCACATCAGCCCCCCGCGTGTCAACCTCTTTTTTTCAAAATCATTCCCAAATCGCCCCCCCCTTTTACGGGGGGCGCGGGGGGAAGGCGTTTTTCAAAGCCTTTCCCCCCGCAAAGAGATATTTCTTACTTAGAGATCGCGAAGCGGTCAATGTCCGGAGCGTATGCGGACGGGTTCGAGAAGACGATCGTGTTTTCGCCTTCCTCAAGCTCGATCTCGATCTCGCTCATCGCCGGAGCCGTCCAGCTGTTGCTGTTCAGACCCTTCATCGTCACCTTTTCCTCCCCGTTTATCGTGAGGAAGATGTTTCTCATCTCGTTGCAGCAGTACCACACGCGCAGCGTATGCGTCCCGCCCTTCTCGACCGTGACGGTGACAGTCAGCGTATTGCCAGCGCCGCTTCCGATATAGCCGACCTTCTGCCCGCCGGAGCAGAGCGCCGAGCTCTGGATGTTCGCAGCGCCCGCCAGCTTGAACGATTTATCCTCCGCCTCATAATATGTGAAGTTCGGGTCGTTATTTTCTTCAGCGCCCTCGACGGCTGTCTCGACCGTGCGCCTCGTTATGAGCACGGCGGCGCCGCCGCGGTCAAGCAGCGTTCCGAGGTCGAGCGTGTCCCTCTTTGTCACCTTCTGCTCCGTCACCACGAGGTCTGTTCCGTCCTCGTTGTCGGCGTAGATGTAGGCGTTATATTCGCCGCCGTCAAGGAAATCGAGCGGGACCTTGCATTCGCGGGATTCCGCCGTCATCGCGCCGATGAACCACTCCTCGCCGGAACGCCGCGCGAACGTCACATATTCGCCCGGATATCCTTCGATGAGCTTGCTTTCATGCCACTTGACCTTCAGATTATTGAGGAACGACAGCCCCGTATACGTCTTATACGCGGAAGCCGCGTATGCCAGATGCTGAAGCCCCGACTCATAGACGACCGTCATCGCGAGTCCGAACGCCGTTGTCGAATCGTTCGCCGTGATGCGCGTCGCGATCGGCGTATAATCCATCGAGCCGCAGACGTTGCGGACGAACGGATAAAGCAGGCTGTTCGTTATCGTCGGCTTATCTGACCACTTGTGGTTTTCCTCGCCCTGAACGGCCTCCGTCGTGAGGATGTTCGGATACGTCCTTGATTCGCCGTAAGGGATCACGCAGCCGTGATACAGTATCATCAGCTTGTATTTCGCCGCGCACTTCGCCGCGTTTTCCATGACGTTCAAGACGTTCTGCGCGTCGGATTCGAAATAGTCCGTCTTAAGTCCGACGGCGCCCGCCGCGCTCCACCTGCTGAACAGTTCGTCCATCTTGTCCTCGTCGACCATGTCAAGGTAGTTGACCCAGACGAAGATGCCGACGCCCTTGTCCTTCGCATAGGAACAAATTTCGGGGAGCCTGTTTTCAAACTCCCGCCATCCCGCATCCATGCAGACGTATTCCCAGCCGTTTTCGGCGGCGAAATCGACATATTCCTTGTGCTTATCGTATTTGCCCTGATCGTCGCCTTCAGCCCACCACGACCACGCGACGCGACCCGGTTTTATCCATGAAATATCGGAATAAAGCTCGGGGTCGGGATCGGGATTGAGCGCGGGAACGATCGTCGAGAGCGCCAGCGTTTCGAGGTCGTCCGATATGATGGCGACGCGCCACGGCGTCGCGAAGCCGTTTCTCGTTTTGATGCTCGTTATGTCGAAGTGTCCGGGTCTGCCGAGCTCGCCGAGGACAGCCTTATTGTTGTTGTCGCGGTCGACGCCGAAGTGCCAGCCGAGAGACGCGGAGCCCGCCGGCGTCACAAGCGCGCTCGCGCAGAAGTCGCCGTTGTTGTTGAAGACGCCCGCCTCGGTGAATACCATCCAGAATTTGCCCTTGTTCGCGAGCATCGGAGTCGAAAGCTTGCGGTCTGTCTTTTCGAGCAGCGTATACGAACGCTTCACATATTCGCCCTCGTACGTGCCGGTCGGGTCATACCCCCACGTCGTCGTATTTTCGGGGAGCATATATTCGGATTTCTCATCCGTGACCGTGACCGTGTCAGCCCCGCCCGCGGAGACGTTTTCATATTTGTACGCCACGCCGTCGTCGAACGCGCGGATCACGAAATCAAAGCTGCCGTCGCCGTTCTCAAGCGTGAAGCGCAGCTCGGAGCATTTGCAGTTCGGATCGAGCGTGGGTCCCGTGATGATCTGGAACGTCTCGGCGATGTTGTCTTTCTTGATCGACCCGTCCTTGAGCGAAAGCCCTTTCGAAAGGTCGCCCTCTTTCAGCTGCATTCCGAGCTTTGAATTTTCGATAACGACGGTGTCCCCCGCCGTCACGGAATAGTAAAATCCGCCGTCCGCGTCCTTGACGACGACGACTTTGTTTTTGCCGTTCGGGGATGAAACCTCAAGCCCGCCGACGGCTTCAACATCCGTCTTGCCGTCATATTTCGTGAGGTCGGAGGTCGATCCTCCCGCGTCGACGACGATATCTTCCGTGTCGAAATCCCAGACGAAATCGGCATCGTCGGGCAGCGTCTCAGCGTCGCCCGCCGACAGCGTGCGGCTGAAAACGCAGATTTTCGACACGAGCCCCCTGAAATTCGGAGTCTCGCCGTAAACGCCGTTGCCGATCGAGGAGTAGATGTATTTGTCGATCAGGCTCTCGCCGCCGTCATAGTTGCCGAACAGATATTCGAGCGAGGAAACGAGATCGGAGCCGCCGCCCTCGGTCGTGTCCGTAAGCGACACCGCCGCGCCGTTCACGTAGACGGCGACCTCGTCATTTGAAACGGAGATCACAACGTCGCTCCATTCGTCGGACGCCGGCGTCAAATCCGATTTCGCGCTGTATCTCGTCTTGTGTCCGTTCGGCTCCGCGTATGCGCGGTCGTCGTTGCCGACGCCGTTGTTGTACGTGGCCGCCGGGTTGTAGGTACCGTTGATCGTGCGCCCGCCGATGTACATGCGCAGCTCTCCACCGAGGGAAAGGCTCATCTCCGGCGCGTCGTGCCACTGCGTATCGCCGACATCGTAGCCGGGAATGTTCGCCTGGAAGAGCTTCGCGGCGGCGTCAGCGCCCCCGTCCGGACGGACGCGCAGCGCGACGGCAAATCCGTCGGATACGCCCTCCCAGATCGAGGCGGGCAGCTCAAGGAAGCCGTCCCCGGACGCGAACGAAAGCACGTTTTTGCCCTCGTCCTCGTCGTAAACGACGGTGAGCCCGCGCTCAAGGATCGTCGCCGCCCCGTCTTTTTTGCCGGAGCTCTTTATCGTGACGCCCTGCCAGTCGTCAAGCTCTGGGAGCTTGCCGTCGGTCGCGGGTTCTTCGCCCTGCGTTCCGGCGGACGTGCCCGAACCTTCGCCCGTTTCGTCGGTGTTCTTGTCATTGCTGCATCCGAGCATCGGCAAAAGCATCGCCGCCGCGAGGATGAGCGAAAGCAATTTTACAAACGTTTTCCTGCTCATAAACAATGTCCTTTCATTTTGTGTCGTTTATGTCGGCGACGCCGTGAAGCGCCGCGTCGTGTCAGGTTTGTTTGGCGGGGGTGCGTCCATCATGCGCCGCGTCAATTTCCTATTCCGCCAGCCGCCGAATCTACCTTTATATTATATAGCCGCCGCGCGGCTCACGCCTCCCGGCGGAGCCCCTCATTCGTCGGCGTGACCTCTTCGATCAGCCCCGAATACGGATTGAACGTGAGCCTGTCGATGCACGTCTCGCGATGGAAGCCGAAGCCGCCGTTGTACATGCCGAGCGGCGTTCTGAATCTGTGGTAGGCAATATAATATTCGTCCGAATCGGGCAAATGCAAAATCGAATGGTGTCCCGTTCCGAGAATTCCCTCGTCCGGGCGCTTTTTTAGGATCGTGTCAACGAATTCGATCTCGCCGTAGAGGCTGTCGGCGACGCCGTAGTTGATGTGATAATTTTCGCTGCCCGTGTCGTCGCACGACCACGTGAAATGGTAAACGCCGCCGCGCTTCACGAGTATCAGCGACTCGCGGAGATCGAACGTGCCCTCATATTTGTGCATCGTCCCCGGCAGAATAGATGTCATGTCGGCGGCGAGCCGGACGATCGCGCCGTATCCGTTGCCGAACAAAAGATAAAATCTGCCGTCCTCCTCGTAAACGGACGGGTCTATCGTCTGCCCGCCGCGAATTCCCGCCTCGCGCATGCAGATTTCAGGCGACAGCAGCGGCTCCGGCAGCGCGCGGAAGGGACCCGTCGGCGAATCCGCGACGGCGGCGCCGATGCAGGATACTCCGTCCGGACGCTTGGCGCAGAAGTAAAAATAATATTTCCCGCCGCAGAAGGCACACGTTGGAGCCCACGCCGAGCCGACCGCCCACGGGACGCCGGGCACGCCGTTTTCGTTTCCCGCGCCGGAAACGTCGTCGTTTTTCACGTCGAGGATCACGCCCTCGTCGCGCCATGAAACGAGGTCGGGCGAGGAAAAGCAGTGAAACTGCCACCCGCTCCAGCCGGGAAAGCCGTCCGTCGTCGGATAAATATAATATGTATCGCCGAATTTATGAAGATCTGGGTCGGCAAATTCGCCCGGCAGCACCGGGTTCCCGAATCTGAAAAAGCTATTCTCTGCCATGTTACACCTTTGCACAAAAAGTCATGCCGACAAATCGGCTATTCTATACTGATTATACAATAATAACTTTCGCTTGTCAACAATATTTTCGCCGTTTCCCGCGGATAGGCAGCTCCTTATGCCCGCCCGGAGCACCTTCGCGCCGTTCTCGCATCGACAGCCCCTCACCCCCGCCGCCCGTAACACCTTCGCGCCTCTCTCGCATCGACACCCCTCACACCCGCCGTGCGGAACGTCTTCGCGCCGTCCTCACATCGACACTCCCTCACCCCGCCGCCCTCTCGCATTGGCACCCCCTCTCCCCCCCGTAACGTCTTTGTCCCCCTCCCTTCCGCGCGCGCATTGACAAGCCCCGCCGCGCATGATAAAATTTAGCCGGTAAAAATTTTTTCGCCCCCGTTACATTTTGACGAAAAAAATTGTCTTAATATATAGAAGCGCGCGCAACAACTAAGATCCGAAAGGAGAACGGCAGATGACAGACGGACAGATCATAGAGCTTTTCCGGCAAAGAAGCGAGAACGCGGTCGATGAGACGGAGAAAAAATACGGCCGGCTGTTTTATTCCGTCGCCTACAACATCGTGCGCTCGCACGAAGACGCGGAAGAATGCGTCAACGACACGTTAATGCGCCTCTGGCAGTCAATTCCTCCCGCCGACCCGACAGACCTCGGCGCTTATGGCTGCCGGATCGCGCGAAACGCGGCGCTGAACCGCGTCAAGGCGGCGGGCGCCGAAAAGCGCGCGCACGCGGCGGAGATCACGGACGAGCTGCTTGACAGCATCCCGTCAAACGATTCCGACCTCGGTGATGTGGCGGCGCTGTCCGCCTCGATCACGAGATTTCTCTCGTCCGAGCGGCCGGAGCGCCGGATCATGTTTGTCAGACGTTATTTTTACATGGACAAAACGCGGGAGATCGCAAAGCTCCTGCACGTGCCGGAGGCGACGGTGAGAATGTCGCTTCACCGGATGAAAAAGCGGTTCGCCGCATTTTTAAAGAAGGAGGGTTACATCATATGAGAATAGATTTCGACATAATGAACAGCGCCATGAACGACATCTCCGACAGGCTCATAACGGAAGCCGCGCCAGGCAGCGGCGAGCTGAAAAACAGCATCATCCGCCGGATCACGACGGCAGCGGCTTCGTTCGTCATCATCTGCCTCGGAGCAATATTCGCGATCTTTGCGGCTGGCAGGACAACGCCGCCGATCACCCCGGCGGCAACTGCTTCGGCGCAGGACGGCCTCGAAGTCAAAAGCGTCAGGACGGATTTTGAAGTCGACGGCAACCGCTTCACGCTCGAATATACGGAACGCGCGGAGGCGGGAAACGAGATCGGAAGCGTCAAAATAATCAGCGCCGCCCCCGGGTGCGAGGCGGAATTCGTTGACACCGCGGGAGTTTACGCCGATGTAATGATGGTAGAGATGAAGATCGACGGCGTGGAATTTGCGATCCTCTGCAACATAAAAACGGGCGAGGTCAACGACTTCATGCGCGAGGCGCTGAAAACAAACGAGTCGGACTTCGATATCTCCGAAATCGGCACAGTCACGTGGAGGATCGACGGCTCCGGCATCGTCTTCGCCGCCCTCGCGACCAAAACGAACGGATCAACGCGCGTTTATTCAGACCTTTTGCAGCTCTGGGCGTTTGAAACGTCAAAGGGCAAGCTCTACGACAGCATGGCGTCCGCGTTCAGCAATTATTCGGGCAGCAACCTCACCGTCTTCCCGCTTGACAAAGGCACGGCGGGCGATCCCGGCAGGTCGGCCGCGGTGATCTGGCGGGAGGCTACCTCGAACAATGACGAACCGACGAATTATTTGGCCTATGCGGAAGAGGCGTCGTATGCTTTCAGCACACTGGTTTTTGAAACGAAACTCTTTGCCGCCCCCCCGAGAGGCGAAGGCAAATACGCCACTGTGATAGCGGAATTCCCCGGCGGCACGGCGGAATACATGGCGATGCTGGCGACGGGCGAGATTATGGTCCTGAACGAAGATTACGAAGATACGGAACCGCTCATGCCGCAGTCCGGCGAATCAGAATTCAAGCTCGGCGCCGTCACTGTCACGGTCAGCTGGGAATATGACGAAACGAAAGACGCCGGCGAATGCGTGACCGTAACGGAGGCGCATGCGCGCGGCGAGGACGGAGCCGAGCACGAGGTCAGAATACCGTATAAAACGCTCGGTGCGAGAAATATCATGCTCGCCGTCGACGATGAAAGTTACGTCGTCTGCGATCTTTTGGCAAACGAGGTCACGCGGTTTGACGATTTCGACACGGAAAAGCTCGTCCCGGACGAGATCAGACAAAAGATCGACGGAAAATATACGCCGAAGCTCACCTTCATAAGCTGGAGCGGCGTCATGTATATCGGCCTCGAAGCCGAGATCGGCACGTTTGACGGCGCGCAGCACGGAATTCTCTGCGGCGAGTGGACGTTTAACTCGCGCACCGGTGAGCTCGACGGCGGAACTTTGACGAACAGCATAGAGTCTGCCGAGTTCATGCTGACGACACCCGACGGCGTGCATCTGATCTGGGAAAATAAAAAGGACGGCATCGGCGTCTTGCAGACTCCGGAAATAAGGGCGCTCCAGGCGGCGGGCGAGTCATATGTCACCGAAGATGAACACGACATCAACTACAATTTGTTCGATAAAACTATCACGTTAGACGATGTGACGTACGACCTTTCGCACGTCGCGCTGTGGGACCTTGGCGAATTCGAGAAGGACACCGCTCGCTTCCGCCTCAACGGTTACGACGCGACGCTCACGATGTATTCACAAAACGGCATGGCTCTCTCGTGTGATTCGGACAACGACGATGTCCATGTGTTCGGGGAGCTCGGCGGCAAAAATGTGCTCACTTACGTCAACGGCGAATACTTTATCTGCGATGTCGGCAGCGGTTACAGCGTCGCCGGACTCAGGCGCGTGTTCGATGAGCTCGATCTCTCGCCGTCGTCGTGCACGCTCGCGCTGCCCGATAAGTGGTACAGCGCAAAAACGACCGCCCCGCTCGTGATATGTGCCGGCAACCCGACGGGAAATCTCACTGACGATTTAAATATGCCGCTGATGTACGTCGTCATGCTCCGGCATGAGGACGCGGCAGCCCCCGGCAAGGAGCCTGTCCCCGGAGAGGAGATCGAGGAATACGTCCCGCTCCACACGTATATCATTGAAGAGATACACGCTGACCCGCGGTATTCGGAATATAACGGTATCAGCTACACCGCCGAATTCCGTGACAACTACAGCGGAACGACATACGTCGGCTCCGATATAGTCATCACCGTCTCCCTCGCCGAGCACAGCGCCGACATCTTATCAGACAACAACGTCACGACCGTAAAATACATCTACACCTCCGCAGGCCTTGAGGAACTCGATCCCCCCGCCTGACCGGCAATAATGTGATCGTCATTATCTCGGCAGCCCCCACATGGTCGGCAACAGTCCGACCAACCCCGACGGGCGGCAACAGCCAGACCGACCACAACCCCGCACGGTCGGCAAAAATCCAACAAACCCAACCACACCCCCGGAAGGCGCTTCCCGCAAAAGCCGCCTCCCGGGGGCTTTTGCGCCCCCTTCCCCGGACTTCAAATTCAGTCATTTACGATTTGCCGAATCGTACTTGACTAAATCATCTTTGAAATGTCACCGATTTGCCCCGAATAGCATATTGAAATGTCACCGATTCACCTCGAAAAATATATTGAAATGTCGCCGATTTGCACCGAAAAATATATTGAAATGTCACCGATAATATAAACTCACCGAAAAGCCAGACGCAAAAGGGGCTTTCCCGCGCGGCACCACCCACAAGAACGCTCCCTCCGAGCGGATAAAATCACGCAATCTCGCGCGGCACCTCGCCGCAAATCCCGACCAGAAAAATTCACGTGCTCCCGTGCGGCAACCCGCCGCAAATCCCGACCGCGCAAACCGCGCTCCCGCGCGGCAGCCCCTCCCCGCAAAACCACCCACCATCCCCCTTCCCCCCCCCACAAAAAGCAAAAGCCCGGCACGCGTGTGTCGGGCTCATTTTATTCAATTTCCGTCACCGATCAATAGATCGGGAAGCGCGCGCAGAGCGCTTGTGCTTCCTCGGAAACGCGGTCGCGGCTGGCGTCGAAATCGCGGATGACATCGGCGATGAACTCCGCGATCTTCACCATCTCGCCGCGGCCGAAGCCGCGCGTCGTGACGGCGGGCGTGCCGATGCGCAGACCGCTCGTGACGAACGGGCTCTGCGGGTCGTTCGGGATCGTGTTCTTGTTCGCCGTGATGTGCACCTCGTCGAGGCGGCGTTCGAGCTCTTTGCCCGTGATGCCGGTGTCGCGCAGATCAAGATTCATCAGGTGATTGTCAGTGCCGCCGGAAACTATCTTTATCCCGCGCGCCGTCAGCTCGCCTGAGAGGACGGACGCGTTTTCGACGACGTTTTTCGCGTAAACCCTGAATTCGTCCGTCAGCGCCTCGCCGAGGGCGACCGCCTTCGCGGCTATGATGTGCATCAGAGGGCCTCCCTGCGTGCCGGGGAAAACGGCCTTGTCGATCGCCTTTGCAAGCTCCTCGCGGCAGAGGATAAGCCCGCCGCGCGGTCCGCGAAGCGTCTTGTGCGTCGTCGTCGTCACCACGTCGGCAAACGGCACCGGCGACGGATGAACGCCTCCGGCGACGAGCCCCGCGATGTGCGCCATGTCGACCATCAAATACGCGCCCACGCGGTCCGCGATTTTGCGGCAGCGCTCAAAATCTATGATGCGCGAATACGCGCTCGCGCCCGCGATTATCATCTTCGGGCGGCAGCCGACCGCGATCTCTTCCATCTTGTCGTAGTCGATGTACCCCGTCTCCGGGTCGACGCCGTAGGGGACGATGTTGAAATATTTCCCCGAAATGTTGACCGGGGAGCCGTGCGAAAGGTGGCCGCCCTCGGAAAGATTCATGCCCATCACCGTGTCGCCCGGCTGGAGCAGCGCGAAAAACACCGCCAGATTCGCGTTTGCGCCGCTGTGAGGCTGAACGTTCGCATGGTCTGCGCCGAACAGACGGCACGCGCGCTCGCGCGCGATCTCCTCAACAACGTCGACGCACGCGCAGCCGCCGTAATACCGCTTCCCCGGCAGCCCCTCGGCGTACTTGTTCGTCAGAACACCGCCGGCAGCCAGAAGGACGGCGCGCGAAACAATATTCTCGCTCGCGATAAGCTCAATGTTGTGCCTCTGCCGCGTCAGCTCCGCCTCGCACGCCGCCGCGACCTCCGGATCGTACTGCAACAGATCTTCAAAGAAATTCATAGCCTTGTGCCGGGGAGGGGACTTTGAAAAGTCCCCTCCCCGGACCCCTCCTTCAAACTTTTTATTACATTATACGCTGCCGCGCGCCCGCCCTCTTTTGATACGGGGGGGCGGAACCCGTCTTTTATCGAAAATCCTCAGCAATCATATCTTTCTCTCCCAAGAAAGATATCAACCGCCCCCGCCGCCCAAAACAGCTCCCATAGTAAAAGTTTTTGCGGGGGGCGCGGGGGGAGCTTTTTTCAAAAAGCTCCCCCCGCAGAAGAGCCCCTCACCTAAAGAACCTCACTGCGGACTCGAACATATGGAGGTCATAGGAGCCGGGGACGTTTTTGTAAAGTCCCGCGCCTACGCGTTCGGCGTGACCCATTTTGCCGAACACGCGCCCGTCGGGCGAGGTGATGCCCTCGATGGCAAACATCGAATCGTTGGGGTTATACTGAACGCTGCCGGTCGCGTGACCGGAGAGATCGACGTACTGCGTCGCGATCTGCCCGTTCTCGGCGAGCTGCCTTATAAGCGGCTCAGGCGCGATAAACCGACCCTCGCCGTGCGAGATCGGGACGGCAACAACGTCGCCGACGCT
>CANRIL010000044.1 GCA_947630625.1 uncultured Clostridia bacterium | reverse complement strand
GGATGGCAAAGCAGTCGGCGGGGTTCGGCGACCATTACCAAGCGGTTGCAAAAACCACAGGACTGCACCTCATAAACAAAGAAATCCTCGCAAAACGAGGACTCCTTTGTTGTTTGGATTATTATTTGAATTGAACCGCCGTATGCCGAACGGCACGTACGGTGGTGTGAGAGGCGCTGCTTGTTAGCGCCTACTCGATTTTCAAAAGCTCGCGATAAAGTTTATCTGTAAAACGAAAAATATTTTTTGAGAAATTTGCGCGGAGGTATTGACAAATATTATCGTATATCGTAAAATATATTCTGCAATACGAAATTAATTTATGCTGAATCGGAAAGGAAAAACGAAAATGACAAAGAAGGGGAAGATCGTTCTTGCCGTCGCGGTGTCCGCGGTGTCGCTGATCCTTATTGCGGCGGGAGTTGCGTCCATCGTCATGGCGGCGGATTTTTTGGACCGTGCGCGGGAATATTATTCCGACACGCATGTATATGAGCTGCACTGGTCGGTAAAATTTCCGGAGGACATGAAAATTTTATACTCCGTTTCAACGGGACCTAGTTTTCACGGGGACGGCGACTCGTATACAGTTTACGACACGGAGGGCGTCGCGGGGATAGATGAGTTTATCGCACGCTTTGACACCGGCGAGCCCGGCGATAAAGACATGAGCGGATTTTCGCGCTCAAAGCTCCCGGATGAAAAACTTGAGGACGTAAAGAGCATTCTTCTGTCAGCCGGAGACGACGGACGGTATACGGACGATGATCTTGAAGGGGAGTATATGTGGTTCACGCTCAAAAAAAGCGACGGCAGCCACGTGTATTTCATATATCTGCCCGACCGCAGCAGGCTCCACGTGATCGAGCGGCTGATCTGAATCGGCAAAGTCGGCGCGTGAAAAGCGTCGATTTTTATAGGGGATCAAGGAATAATGAAAAAAAGAGCGCTTGTGTTTAACATTGTATCTATATCGGTCTTCGTGCTGTCCGGAATAATTATTCTTGCCTACGCTTTGTTGATAGTCACAAAAGAGGCGCATGATCCCGACCTGCTGATAGGCTCGTCGGCGCCGATATATGCCTTGTTCGGAATATTGCCGACGGCAGCGCTGGAGATATCCTTATACCGTGCGCTCGGTTACTTTATTTGTAAAGATAAGGCGGAAAAAAGTATATATAAATCGGTGGTGTACTTTGTTATGGCGGCAGTATGTATTGCAATTGTTGCTGTTGGCATATTGACAGCCGTTTCCGAGGTTTTTCACCTTCATTTTTTCTGGGTCGAATGGGCAAAGGATCATATGACTTATCTTGTTTATAGATTCGCATGGATGCCGGTTCTTTTGTTGATCATGACAAATCTGATGACAATATAATTATGTAAATATTCTTTTAATTTATCCCATCGATAAAAAAGCGTGCCCCGCTTCTCGCGCGGGCACGCTTTTTCGACAGCCTCCGCCGGAGCCGGTAAAGCTGACTCCGGCGGAATTTTTGCGGCTTTCGGTGGGATATGACCGAATGTTACGTGAGCCGAATGATGACGAGGTGAGCCGAGATGGGACGGGTGCCGCCCGCGGTCGGAGTCACCGTCAGCGCGGTGGGGTTGCCCGTCGGGTTCTGCACCGTGAGGACGGAGTCGGCAGATGTCGTCGTAATGATAGTTGTTTCCGCTATAGCGGATGTGCCTGTCGCGCGCCCTGTAACGGTCGCGGGAAGGTCGCCGCCGTTGAGAGTGAGGATGAGCTGTCCCGGCTGGTTGACACCGACGCTGAATGAAACGAGATATGCTCCCGGTTCACTGAGATTGAAGGATGACGGTCCGAGCCGCGTGATCCCGTCGCCAACGGCGCCGTCGTTCGGAAATTCGACATCCGCTCCCGGCGCGACAGTGGCGGTATTGTCAGGCGGCATGAGCGCGTAAAAGTCCGCGTAAGCGGTAAACGTCCCGGGCTCGCCCTGCGGCCCGACGGGTCCGACTTCGCCTTGCGGACCGGCAGGCCCAACTTCGCCCTGCGGACCGGCGGGTCCAACTTCACCTTGCGGCCCGGCAGGCCCAACTTCGCCCTGAGGCCCGGCGGGTCCAACTTCGCCTTGCGGTCCGGCAGGCCCAACTTCACCTTGCGGCCCGGCGGGTCCAACTTCACCTTGCGGCCCTGCGGGTCCAACTTCGCCCTGCGGTCCGGCGGGTCCAACTTCGCCCTGCGGTCCGGCGGGTCCAACTTCACCTTGCGGCCCTGCGGGTCCAACTTCACCTTGCGGTCCGGCGGGTCCAACTTCGCCCTGCGGTCCGGCGGGTCCAACTTCGCCTTGCGGTCCGGCAGGCCCAACTTCGCCCTGCGGTCCGGCGGGTCCAACTTCGCCTTGCGGCCCGGCAGGCCCAACTTCGCCCTGCGGTCCAGCAGGCCCAACTTCGCCTTGCGGTCCGGCAGGCCCAACTTCGCCTTGCGGCCCGGCAGGCCCAACTTCGCCTTGCGGTCCGGCGGGACCAACTTCACCCTGCGGTCCGGCGGGACCGGCTATGCCTTGAGGCCCGGTAGGACCAGTCAGCCCGATAGGACCTTGAGGACCTGTTTCGCCTTGAGGCCCCGCGGGACCGGCTATGCCTTGAGGCCCGGCAGGACCAGTCAGCCCGATAGGACCTTGAGGACCTGTTTCACCTTGAGGTCCGGCGGGACCGGCTTCGCCTTGAGGCCCCGTCAACCCAATAGGTCCCTGCGGCCCCTGAGGACCTCTCGGCCCTACCGGTCCTTGCTGACCAACCTCGCCTTGCGGTCCCTGCGGGCCTCTCGGCCCCATCGGACCCTGTTGACCCGTTTCGCCCGGCATGCCGCGCTCGCCCATAGGACCTCTCGGGCCTGCCGGTCCCCTCTGACCTTGTTCGCCTTCGGGACCCCTCGGCCCCTGCGGTCCCGGTCTTCCCGCAGGACCCCTTTCGCCCTGCGGTCCCGGCTCGCCCTGTTTGCCGACGGGGCCGCGAGGTCCCATAGGACCCATCGGGCCTCTCGGTCCCTGCACACCCGGCGGGCAGTTCCGGTCGCCGTCCGAGTCGCCGCCGCATGAGCACGGACGGCGGCAATCGTCGTCGCGGCGCGCGGCGTGATGCTTTGTGATGCCGCAGTCGTCGGTTCCCGCCCCGAATATCGGAGCGCCGAGCTCATCTTCCGGTCTGCTCCTGTCAAAATTGTCTTTGTTCATTTCTCTGTTTTCCTTTTCGCTTGTAAAGCTATTGTCAGCCTACTTCCATGATATGACGGCGAACGACTTTGTGCCACGGCAAAACCGGAATTAAAGACCTCATCCGACGGCGCTGTGATATGATATCCCGGAAGCGCGGCGCGCGGCTTGACACATTATCCTTTTTGTGCTAAAGTTAAGAGGTCACAAAATAGAGTGAGGGCGCGGTCAGCATGGATATATATTTGAAAGCTAAAGAAAAGGCCGCCGTGGTTTGGCGGGAGAACAGGCTCGTGTTTATCACGTCCGCCGTGTCCGGGCTGCTTTCCTACGGCTTTTTCATGTTCAACATACTGCACAACTGGGACAGCATCGTTGAGTGGACGGGCGGTTACGGCACGGGGATCGAGAGCGGGCGCTGGCTTTTGCAGCTGATCGGGGAATTATGGGGCAGAATATGGGGAAATTACACGCCCCCGCTTCTCACCATTGCGATCACTGTGCTGCTCCTGTCTTTGTCGGCCTGCCTCATAAACAGGCTGCTCCCGATAAAAAGCAAACCACTCGCCGCGCTCGCGTCAGCCGTGTTCATATCGTTTCCGACTGTCGGCTGTACGATGATATATACGTTCACGGCGCATTTTTACGCGTTTGCAGTCCTTTTAGCTGTCGCGGGCGTATATGTGACGGTCAGATACAAATACGGCGCATTCGCCGGGGCGCTTCTTTTCGCGTGCTCGATGGGAATTTATCAGGCGTATATGCCGCTTGCGGCGTCGCTCTTTGTGCTCGCCCTGATAAGCCGCGCAGCGTCCTCCGACGACAAAGACGGGCGAGGCGCGCGCGGGCTCGTGTTTGATGGGACCGTTTATCTTTTGACGCTCATTTTCGGATTCGTGCTCTATTTCCTCATCCTTAAGCTGTCTCTATTTATCCTTGGCGCGGAGCTTCTGTCATATCAGGGCGTTGACACTATGGGGATCAACATACGCGAGCTGCCCGCCATGCTGGCGCGCGCTTACGGCGAATTTTTCCTTTTACCAAACAGACCCGTTTACGGCGTCAACGACACGGGAGCCGTCCGGCTCGCGATCCGCATTTCATACGATGTTTCTGCCGCGATGCTTTTGTATTATCTCGCGTTCGGCAAATCGAAAGCGTCAAACAAGATATTGACCGCGCTGCTGTTCGCGCTGTTCCCGCTTGCGGTCAACTCGATAGTCCTGCTTTCGTACCACAGCTACGTACACCTTCTGATGGTCTACGCTGTCGCGGCAGTGTTTTTCCTGCCTGCCGTGATGTACGGGGCGGTAAAAGATTCGGTGTCGGCGAAGGTCCCCGCGGGACTGCACCGGGCGCTTTCGGCGGCTGCAGCCGTCCTGATCGCGGCGTCAATGTCCGTCGCGTCGCTCAACTATATCTGGCAGAATAACGGATGCGCCATGACGCTCTATTTTTCAAACGTTCAGGCGACGGAATATTTTTCGACCGTCGTCACGCGCGTAAAGTCGATTCCCGGATACAGGGACGATTTGAAATTTGCGATCGTAGGCGACGAAATTGACGACGCTTCGTATACGAATCTCGTATACGAAGAACTGCCGTTTCATTATTCCGGCATCCCGTACGACCCGATAAACATATATTCGCGCGTTCAGTGGATGTATTATTATCTCGGCTTCGACCCCGTTTACGCGACGGAGGCGGAGTCCCGCGCGCTGCGGCTGATACCGGAAATCGCGGACATGCCGCGCTATCCTGACGACGGCTCGATCGTGATTTTCGACGACTACGTAGTTTTGCGCATAGACGACGCAGACGAATAAGCGGCGCTTTTGAGGTGGGCTTGATCTTCCGGTTCGGCAAATCCCGCAAGGGGATCGCAGTTTCTCAAATTTAATTCATACCAAAAATAGGCGGTCGCATTTTAGGTCTGTTTATAAAACAGTATTTGCCCGCAATTGACTTAGAATAAACCGCGACAGCGGAGTAAAACGCTCCTGACGAGGACAAAATCGCCGGAGCGTTTTCGTTTCAGCGTAGATTTTTTATATGTTCCCTTGACAAAAGTGAAAACGTATGATATTATATATATGCTCTGAATGGATCATATAACAAATGAGAAGGTATATTTATGGAAACTAGCGAAAAGGTGTCCGTCAACATGAACATCGCGACACTGTCTCAAATTGACCTGCTGGTCGATAAAGGATATTATTCCAACCGAAGCGATTTTATCAATCAGTCTGTAAGGCAAGCGCTCAACGAGAAGAGATCGGTCATCGAAGATATGAGTCAGCAGCAAAGAAATCTTGATTTCAGATGGTTTATCGGTGTGATGTCTCTTGAAAAAGAAGAACTGCTGAAAGCAAAAGAAAACGGGATCAAGATAAAGATCAAGGGCTATGGACTATTGGGCATCGACAGCGCGCTTGATGACATTGTGATTGAAAATGTTGAAAGCATTGCCGTTAAAGGTAAAGTTATATGTTCCGACAGGATCAGGAAGCATTTTAAGTTACGGTGAAAAACAATTCAGGAACTAATGGGCGCACAGATACATAGTCTTTTGACCATTTATCTGTTCGCGGCGAGGCTTTCTCTCTGGCAGCAAAAAAAGCCGCATGTCCGAAGCATCAAGCATCTTGCCGCCGGTTTTCCGTCAAGGGGCGCGGCGTCCGGCGGAAAGCGCCGACAGAGGCGAAAGCCGAGGTCCGCACCCCGCGGCAGCGCTGATGAGGCTGTCAATAGTACATTGCCGAACCCGCCTTGCGTCTTTATCTGTCGGGAAAGCCTGAAATGAAAATCTAATTTGCAAGGGAGAAAACGAGAAAGTGAAAAAAATTTATGTGCTTCAGATCATATTTTTAATTGTTCAGGTTTTTGCGGCTGTTCCATTAACAGCGGCGGTGTTTGGAGATATGAATCCTGACATTATTTCATCGTCAGCGATTGTAATTTGGGTGGGACTGCTTGGAAACATGATATGCGCGATTATCAGAGCCGTTCAAGAATCGAAAATGAAATAAATTCCTGTTTATCGCCGGACAGTTAAAACTGGATATTGAAAATCAGACCGCACGCACGCCGGCTCCCCGGTGAAAAAGCAAGCGGTCTTTTTTTGATATTTATTATCAACCGTCATTTTGCCGTTAGCCTTTTTAATTATTTGACACGCGGGAATGTTTGTAGTATAATATAATCTGTATTTCTTTGACATGCGCGGGGTGCGGCAGGGAGGATGAAGATGAAGCTCGGGAGGATGATTTCGATCCTGCTCATATTTTGTCTTTCGCTGCTCCTTGCCGCGTGCGGCGAAGAGGAGGAAAAGCAGCCTTCGGGGCCGAATGTTACAGAGTCGCCGGTCAACACCGTCGCCGTGATCACGGCTTATCCGGACATGAACATTTACAGCAGCTGCACGTACAGGTTTACGGGCGACGACGGGACGAGATGCGAATTTGAGTCACCGGGCGCGTCGATCGAAACGACCGATACAGGCGCTGTCGTCACGTTCGATCCCCTGCATGACGGGATCGCTACGGGCACGGAGCCGGAGGCGAAATATGTGCGGATGTATTTTTACCGGGGCGAGAAAATAATCGGATTTGCCGTATCCGAGGTTATGGTAAGCAGCGACATTATTTTGACTCCATGGCAGCTCGTGCCGGAGCGCCATTATCAGTATCTATTTTTGGGGGATGAGTTTCCGGGAGGCGTTGATAGGGAAAAGGTCGACGGCTGCATGGACGACATAATTTCCCGCTTCTCGCTGGGCGAGAACGTGCGCGACGCGGAAGCGTCGCTGCTCGCAAAGCCGGAAGTCGAAAAAAATTCCGTGACAGGCGTCTCCTTTACGCTTCTGGCGGACGCGGGTGTGAGCTGCGCTCTGACCGCGTCGTCGGGAAATTTCGCTTCGACCGGGGAGAGCCGTGTGACGTTTACCGCGCGTGACGGGACGGACGGGGACGACGGCAGGATCGTAAACGACACGTGAACGCCGAACGCCGGATCATCCGACACGGGAGAGACGCAAAGTGAGGACGCCGACGGCGACGGGGATGTTTACATCCGCGCCGTATACTACGACGGCGAATATATGATCGGCATGGCGCTCTATAAAATCGACGCGGACGGTGTGGCGGAGTTCGTGTATGAGGGATTTTTCAGCCTGATCGCCGGGAGGCGGCAGCAGGTCACGGAGGAATACGTTGAGGCTCGGTTCCGTAAGCTTATCGGGGAGGGCGCTCGATGAAATCATTTAATGTGGTCGCGTTGCTTTCCTTGCTTTTGATTTTGTGCATGCTTTTCCCGCTTTCGGGGTGCGAACGCAAAAACGTTGACCCGGAAAAGAGCGCGGTCGAGATTTACGGAATAGTTGAGTCTCCGGCGGAGCCGTCGGCGAAGATAGCGCTTGTGAACGACACGTTCAGTTCCGCCGACGGGGAGAAGATCGTCGTATCCGTCGTCGGGGAAGTTGAATGCGATATTGAGGCTGAGTCGGGGTTCATTTTCGAGCAGTTTGATCCGGATATGCCAGCTGGTCTGCCTTCAGATTCGGTAATTACGACGTTTTCATATATCCCGAAGCGGTTCGTCGGGGACGGTTTTGACGAAGGACCTCAAACCCGCGAAAATCCGCAAATTCAAGACGGCGCGCGCGGCAGGGCGACGTTTGATTACGTGACAGTCACGCTGACGGACGGCGGCCATATTGTCGGCTATGCGCTCATCGAGATTGAGGACGACGGGCTTGAAACAGCGAAGGCGTGTTTTTTGTGCCGCGCCATGTTCCCGAAGAAAAACGGCGACTATCAAAATATAACCGAATACTATGTCGAGCGCCGCGTGATCGAGGAAAAGGAGCTTTCGCGCCGAAGGCACGAAGCGGAAAATGCGACGGGCACGACAAGCGTAAGGCAGTAATTTCCCGCAGTCCGCCGCGCATGGTTTGCGGCGGGTGGCGGAACTGTTTCGGGGCGGCACTTTTGCGCTGAAAGCGGGAGCGTATAATTGTTTCGTGAGGCGCTTTGCGCAATTAATTTGAGCGAAATTTTCAACCGTTTGGGCGGCGCTTTTTCGCCGCTTGGATGAGCATATAAATAACGTTTTGAAAGGGTCATGGGGGATTCCCCCAAAGAGAGGGCAACATGTTCATAGACAAGGTAAAAATACACGTCAAGGCGGGAGACGGCGGGGACGGGAGCATTTCGTTTCACCGTGAAAAATACGTCGCCAAGGGCGGACCCGACGGCGGCGACGGCGGCAGAGGCGGCAGCATCGTATTCGTCGCCGACAAGGGGCTGAACACGCTGCTCGACTTCCGCTACAAAAAGAAGTTCATCGCCGAAAACGGTGAGGGCGGCAAGGCGGGGAAGATGCACGGCAAATCAGCCGACGACCTCATCATACGCGTCCCGGAGGGGACGCTGATCCGCGACGCCGAGACGGGGCGCATCATACACGACGTTTCGGACGGCGAGCCCTTCACGCTCTGCCGCGGCGGCAGAGGCGGATGGGGCAACCGCCATTTCGCGACGCCGACAAGGCAGATACCGCGCTTCGCAAAGAACGGCACGAAGGGCGAGGAGCGCGATGTTGTGCTCGAACTCAAGATGATCGCGGACGTGGGGCTTGTGGGGCTGCCGAGCGTCGGCAAATCGTCGATACTCGCCGCGGTTTCGGCGGCGAGGCCGAAGATCGCCGAATACCACTTCACGACGCTGTCTCCGAATCTCGGCGTCGTCGCATACGGCGAGGGGGGATTCGTCATGGCGGATATCCCCGGCCTTATCGAGGGCGCGTCCGACGGCGCGGGGCTTGGGCACGAGTTCCTGCGCCACATCGACCGCTGCCGCCTGCTCGTACATGTCGTTGACATCGCCTCCGTCGAGGGGCGCGACCCGGTAGACGATATCGAGGCGATAAACGAGGAGCTGTCCGCGTATTCCCCTGAGTTTGGGGGGCGTCCGATGATGATCGCGGCTAACAAGTTCGACGCGGTCGACGAGGAGACGTTTGACCGGGCGCGGTTCGAAAATTACGTCGCGGAGCACGGATGGGAGCTCATATATATTTCCGCCGCCACGGGATACAATATGAAGGAACTCGTCGACAGGATCGGGGCGCGGCTCTCGGAGCTGCCGCCGGTGACCGTTTACGAGGCGGAGATGGAGCCGGAGCCCGTGATTGAAACGGGCGTCGAGACGACGGTTCGCCGCGAGGGCGATGTCTTTGTCGTCGAGGGGCAGTGGCTCTTCAATCTGCTCGGTCAGGTCAACCTGTCCGACCGGGAATCGCTCGCGTATTTCGGGCGCGTGCTTACAAAGTACGGCGTGATCGACCTTTTGGAGGAGCACGGCTGCCAGAACGGGGATACCGTTTCGATATACGATTTCGAATTTGATTTTGTGAAATGATAAGCCGCGATTTTGACAGATTCGGGAAGATGATAGATCTGCTCGAATTGCAGAAGGAATTTATATTGCGTCACCTGACCGCCGGAGGCGTCGCCGTCGATTTCACGATGGGGAACGGACACGACACGTCGTTTTTGTCGCGCACGGTCGGGGCGGCGGGACACGTTTACGCGTTCGACATACAGCCGGAGGCGCTCGAATCGACGAAAAAGACGCTCGCCGCGGACATGTGCCCCGACAATGTGACGCTCATCCTCGATTCACATTCAAACGTCCGGAAGTATGTCGCCGGTGAGATAAACGCCGGAATGTTCAATCTCGGCTTTATGCCGGGCGGCGACAAGACTAAAACGACGATGCGGGAAACGACGCTGCCGGCTGTGAAAGATGCCGTCGGAATGCTCGCTCCCGGCGGGATACTGTCGGTCGCGATCTATCCCGGTCACGCCGAGGGGGACGCCGAGGGCAGGGAGCTGCGGCAGTTTTATGAGACGCTTGACAGGCATATTCTCTGCTGTACCGAAATACACATAGTTAATTCGCCGACATCTCCGTATTTCACGATAATTGAGAAGCGACACAAGCAAAGAGGAGCATGAAGAATGAACAACAGGATGAACCCGCGCGACAGATATTATGCTGAAATGCGCGCCGCCGAGGAAAGGCGGGCGGAGGCAGCCCGCCGCGCCGCGGAGGAAAACCGCCGCCGCGAGCTTCTGGAGCAGAAGCGCCGTTACAACGAAAAAATGGAGCGCCGCCGCAGACATGAGGCGATGATGCGGAAGAAAAAGCGCCGGGCGTACGCCGGCAGGGTGCTGCTGTTTGTGGTGTGCTTCCTGATTATATTTACCGTCGTCATGCTCTGCGTGTTCGTATCCTTCC
Source organism: uncultured Clostridia bacterium (assembly GCA_947630625.1). Taxonomy (GTDB): domain Bacteria; phylum Bacillota; class Clostridia; order Oscillospirales; family CAG-272; genus DTU064. The sequence goes on along the minus strand of CANRIL010000044.1, from coordinate 1,744 downwards.
ATATGAAACCGATCGAACTGCCCGACAACGACAGCTACGATGTATATTTCGGAGAGGGCGACGGCAGGCTTGAGACGGAAGTGGCGCGCGCAAAGCTCGACCGCGGCGGCGTCAGGTACGTTGACTATACGAAGCTCGCCGAATATCTGTCGCTGACCGTCGTCGGCGGGTCGGGCACGTACAGATTCGTGATCCCCGGGACCGAAGAGGAGACTGTCTTCACGGACGGCTCGCCTGAGGCTTACGTGAACGGCGAGGTCTACAGAATGAAGGGGAACGCCGCCGTCGAGAGCGGAAAGGTCTGGGTCCCGCTTTCGTTCGTCAGTGAATGTATGACAGGCGTCAACGTGACCGAGGACGACGAAAAGATGACGATCACGTTTTTGTCGTCCGGCTCCGTCGGCTTCACGATGAAGCGCGCGGAAACGCTCGGCCCGATCCCGGATGGCAGCACTCCCGTGACTGACGAACCGCCCGTTTCGGACGATCCGCCGGAGCCTGAGTTCACGTCCGATCTGTCGGCGTTTGAACAGTACATGAACCCCGCGGACAGGGACGCGTATCTTATTCTTGTCAATTCGACGCATAAGATCGACCGCGACTACGCGCCGGACGACCTTGTAGACATCGTGAATACGCGCGCCGACGGCAGAAAGGAAGTCATGCGCGAGTGCGCCGAAAAGGCGCTCGAAGCGCTGTTTATCGAGCTTTACGCGAACGGCTATGACGCGAAGGGGCCTTCGGGATATCCCGTATCCGTCATGAGCGCGTACAGGTCCTACGACAAGCAGGAGTATCTGTTCAATATCTATACGCAGAATGAGATGCACGACAATCCCGCGCTTACGAGGGAAGAGGCGGAGGCGATCACGGCGACGTATTCGGCGCGTCCCGGCACGAGCGAGCATCAGACGGGGCTCTGCGTCGACATGCACAATCTCCCGGCGGCAGATCAGAAGTTTGCGTCTCAGGAGGCGTATGAGTGGCTTCGCGATAACGCGTGGAAGTTCGGCTTCATCCTCCGCTTCCCTGAGGATAAGGAGGAAATTACGGGCATCACGTTCGAGCCGTGGCATTATAGATTCGTCGGAAGGTATCACGCGTATAAAATTTGGAAGGCAGGAATGTGCCTTGAGGAATACGTGGAATCACTTGGCGGGCAGGCGTAAAACGGTTATTGAGCGGCAGGGCGGTTTGCCCTGCCGCTTCGGCGCTATGTGCAGGGAAGGCGCGGCGGGCGGGGCGAATTTGTATTGCCTCTCTCGGCTTTGTGTGCGGAAAAAGGCGAGCGTGGGCGGCCTTGCATTGATGCTCTTTGCTTTGTATGCAGAAAATTGCGAAAGGCGCGTGATGGGTGCAAAACGCGCATTTTCTGAAATTTGCCGGTTTTGACTCATGCGCCGCAAATTTTTCGCTGAAAGGTGTTGACAATCGGCGAACTCTTTGATATAATAATCAAGCTCGGTGGTCATCGGGCGAATATAGATGGCGGAATAGCTCAGTTGGCTAGAGCAACCGGTTCATACCCGGTAGGTCATGGGTTCAAGTCCAATTTCCGCTACGGCCCGTTGGTCAAGCGGCTAAGACACCGCCCTTTCACGGCGGTAACGCGAGTTCGATTCTCGCACGGGTCAAAGAGGGGTTTCCCGAAAGGGAGACCCCTTTTCAGGTATGACGGGCATGCCGTCGGTCTGTGGTGAAAGTCCACAAGGGGCGTAGTTGCCAACGAACCCAAGAGCGACTC
>CANRIL010000043.1 GCA_947630625.1 uncultured Clostridia bacterium | reverse complement strand
ACCCAAAATCCCGATTTCATCCGTTCTCGTAAATCAGCTCTCCGCTCCGCCTGATCATCTTTTTCGGGCGATTTTTCTCTCCCTTTTCGGGAGGCTTTTGTCGTCCCGTTTTTTTCTTGCCACGTTTTTTAGTCCTCTATTTCGCTCAGATCATATTGTATTTGGATAGATAATCGTCAATTCGTTGCAATGTGTCATCAGACAATCGCAGTTGTCCCGCGCGCCACATATAATAAGCCGTTGGGCTTATATTTACTTTTCGGCAAAATACCGCCACGGGCACGCCCAGCTCGTTCAAAAAATTGTTGCATCGTTCGATCAGTTTCATACAAACCTCCAGAAAATAAAATTTGCGCCCTATGGACTACGGGATAGCCCACGGGCGCATGTGCGACCAATAATTATTGTCTCCGCGTTGACTGCCTTAGCACTAAACGTCTCGACCACTATCACCATATTCCATACATTGCCAAAACAGTCATCAGATAATTTACAAGCAAATCTATATCATCTGATTCTTATATATTATATCATGTGAAAATATCATCAGTCAATGCTCAAATTATACGAATATTTGCGTGAATAAAACATAAATTTTATGAATATTTAACAGATTATAAACGCTCAATTATTGAGGGGTTCGAAATCATTAATTTTTAAACTTCCATTTGTAGCCGCATTTTCGGCATTCATAAGCGGGAGACGAGCCGAAAAAGCCCTTGGTGCAGGTCAATTGTGGTTCGGGCTGACCACATCGCGGGCATGCCAAGCCGCCGTGACGCGCCCGAAATTGACGATCGAACGCCTCACGCTTTGCCAGCTCATCGGCAATTTCTTTCTTTTTCGCTTCATATTCTTTTTTTATTTCGCGCATTTTTTCGTCAAATTCTTTGCTGCCCATGCTATAGCCTCCTGTACTGTTAACCATTGCGCTCTGATACTTCGTCTACATCGTTTATACACGATAGGACGTATTCGCGTAACACTGTATTGCTTGTTTTGCCGATACTTTCACAATATTTTTTAAATCGTTCGGCTTGCGTTTTTTTGACCTTGCAGCCAAGCGTTGACATATTCGCGCTGTCCCACTTTGCATTAGCTTTCTTTCTTGCGTCTGATAGAGCCATTTTTACCTCCTATTCTTGTACTGTTAACCGTTCATCTATGATGTACTGTTAACCTATATTTGTGCGCCACTCCTCCATTGTCCTTATTATATCACAAAGCGCAAGTACTGTCAACCGTACATATTTCACAAAAATACACGGTAAACATTGTACACTTTGCCTATTGACGTGTACTGTTAACCGTGCTATAATAGAGCCAGAAAGAAAGAGAGAGCCAAGCCAAGACGGACGGGACGACCAAGAAAGTAAGACAAGAGCGGGAACGGATAAGGGAGAATGAGATTGCCGGACAGAGCATAGATGCTTAACGCCACCCGCCGCTCGGTTCCAAAAAACAGATGGAGAAAAAAAGAAATGAGTACGTTCGAGATGACAAACAAAATCGAAAAGCTAAAGGCGCTTGAGGCGCTCATCGCCGAAGCCCAGAAAGCCGCAGATGAAATCCGAGACGAGATCAAATCCGAAATGACGCGGAGAGGGACGGAGGAGCTTGAAGCGGGACAGTACATCATAAGATGGACAGCGGTTCTGACACAGCGTTTTGACACGACCGCATTTAAGAGAGCATTGCCAGAAATATATAAAGCATATCTCAAACAGTCGGCAAGTAGACGCTTTGCAATAGTGTAACACAATTAGCTGCCCTAACGGCTTGACGGGGAGAAAGCGAGAAAACGAAAATGGAGACATATGTTGTTATTGCGATACGAGACGGCACGCCTGCCTCTGTAGTGTTCGCCCACCTGTTGAAAACAGTACAGTTGGGACTGCCCGTTATCGCGCTCATAGACGAACACGAGATCAGGATACACGTACCAGCCGAAGGACTACGCACATCATTAAAAGCGCTCAGAGCGGCTACAAACGCCGTCAGCGACAACGAAATAACCGTTATGGATGTCTATTTCGATACCGGCGAGAAGGTTGTCTACGAGCTTGCATGAGCAGTATCAAAAATAACGCCCGCGAAAATGTAGCAATACTGACAGCATACAAGCAGGCGTTATTCTTTTAAATTTAACGAACGTCAAATTTTATACAGGAGGGCATCATGGCGATATATGGATATGCTCGGATAAGTACTCCGAAACAGAGTATTGAGCGTCAAATCCGCAACATACGTTCAGAATATCCCACATCTATAATCTACCAGGAAGTATATACCGGCACGGAGATAAACCGCAAAAGGTTTGACGCGCTTTTAAAGGTTGTCAAAGCGGGTGACACCATAGTATATGACAGCGTTTCGCGTATGAGCAGAAATGCCGACGAAGGTTTTGCCTTGTATCAAAAATTATTTGATGATGGAATTGAGCTTGTTTTTTTGAAGGAACCTCATATCAACACCGCCACATACAAAAAAGCTTTAAGCAATAATATCGAAATGACAGGCACTAAAACCGATATAATACTTGAAGCCGTAAATAGGTATTTAATGGAACTTGCGAAGGAGCAGATCATAATAGCTTTTCAGCAAGCGGAGAAAGAAGTTTCAGACTTGCACCAGCGCACCAAAGAAGGTATACAGACAGCGCGGTTAAATGGTAAACAAATCGGACAGCGACCGGGGAATAAGCTTATAACGAAAAAGAGCATTGCAGCCAAACACGATATTAAAAAATACTCGAAAGATTTTGACGGAACATTAAACGATATCGAATGTATAAAATTGATTGGTATATCGAGAAATACCTACTATAAATACAAGAGGGAATTGTTCGCCGTCAACGGAGGGGGATAATATATATTATTGATTGGCTGCTTAATTATCTACATACATAAATGTAATACATTTTGATATGCCCACAAAAATAATCTCTCATAAAACAGCACATCTTCGCGTGTAGTCTTATGAGGGGTTATTTCATCTTTTTTGTAGCTGATTGCCGTCGTTTTTTTCTCACTCGGTTTCTCACTCTTTGAGCGAGTTTTGATTTTTTGTAACCTCCCCTATCTTGAAGAGTTACGTTTTTAGCCTTTACACGGCAAAAATCGTAAACGCTCCATTATTGAGAGTTTATTTATTTAACAAACTCACACTGGCAGTGTGGGGGTCACGGGTTCGAGTCCCGTATGCTCCAAACAGCGCCTGCAAGCGGCAAATGCGTACTGCATCAACGCTTGCGGGCGCTGATTCTTAGGTGTAAAATAAACATATAAAATGTCCTCGATTTCGGCATACATGGCGGGGATGATCGACGAAAGAAAGGCGGGCTGCATTTAAAATTATGTATTACGGCAAATTTACGCGCGGCGCGGCGCTGATGATCGCGCTTGTGATCGCCGCCATGACGGTGATCGGATGCGGCGGCAATACACCGGCTGAGACGGGAGACGGAACGGCGGCGGGCACGGATGCGGCGTCGCTTGATCCCTCGGCGGGAACGGCGGATGCTGCGACAGGGTCGGCGGATATAGCCGGAACCGAAAAGGAACCCGAAACCGCGACGGAGCCTGAGACGGCGGAGCCCGAAACGACAAAAACGCCCGAAACCTCGGCTGAGCCGGAGACGACGAAGACGCCCGAAACGACGATGACGCCGGAGACGACGAAAGCGCCCGAAACCACGAAACCGGAGCCCGCGGGACATACGCACACATACAAGACAAAAACAGTTAAGCCGACCTGCACCGAGCGCGGATATACTAAATATACATGCAGCGGCTGCGGAGACACTTACACCGAGTACACGAACGCCAACGGACACACGCTTGAGCCCGGCTGTACTTACTGCTATGACAACGGATATACTTGTTCCGTATGCGGACTTGAAGTTTATCTCGACATATTCACAAACAAGTTCATCGGCGAGATAACGTGCGTGTCTTGCGGCAAAAAGGTGGACTACACTATTGAAAGCCCGACCTGCACCGCAACCGGCACTCTCTCGTATACCTGCAAATCATGCAGTTACAAGTACAACAGCTCGATTCCAAAAAAAAAGCATCACGGCGTAGCATGGACAAGCCGCATATCCGATTATGAAGGTGTGAGGAGAACCACCTGCGCGGATTGCGGAATATTGCTTCTGGAAGAGAAGGTCGAACTCGTCCCTGACAACTTCGACAAAAGCTACTGGGAGCAGTATATAGTTGATTACGCCACTGAGACATACGGGCTGAAGGTGTATTTCAGACAAGCTCCCTCATATGACATGCCGATTCCTGCAGACGCTCACTATGCCTCTAATGGTGTTCTCGAAAACTATATCACATCCGTAATTGATGAGTATGCAAAATACTACGGAATAACCACTATCAGCGTTTGGTGGACAGACTACGACAATTATGTTTTTGGTGATGAGTACACGCGTTACAACCTGTACATCGGCTATGGTGATTTCATCTAATCCTCATCGTTAATAAAACTCAATACGAACAGGCAGTACATTCTTTTTCGGATGCACTGCCTGTTTTCTTGATATGAGGGGTGTTTTCGCCCTGTCAATATTATATATTCCAAAAATCAGCGGAACAGTTTGCGGTCGGGTCAAATATTTCCGACGGTGCAAAACGTGACCGCCGCCGGAATTTTTATTGATCCTCCGGGCGCTCCGCAGCGTCTTCATCTGAAAGCTCTTCCCGCTTTGCGCATATCCATGCGCGGCGCGCACGGACAGCATCGGCCGACATTTTCTTGAGCCAGAGCAGTATGGCGTATTCGAACGTGAGAGTCAGAAGAAAGAAAATGACTTTGTCCTTCACCGAAGAAAAGTCTGATCCGAATATGGAGATAACGGACATAACGGGCGGCAGGACATAATATAAAAACGCCGCTTTCTCGGTCATTTTGCAGTCGCGCTCCTCATAATCGAGAAATTCCTCCATAGTATAGCTCCCGCCGCGCCGCTCGCGGCGCTTTTTCTTTTGGAGATATTTTTTCTCCATTGTCCCGGATATCGTCGCGGCGATATTGTCAGGCATAAGCTCTGACATCTTCACGCGCTCGCGCTTTATGTGCCTTCCGCGAAGGATGTGGTAAAGGATCAGCAGCGGCAGACCGGCGGCGATCACGACCCAGGACGGGATGCGGAAAAATTCCGTCTCTGTCATCAACATTGCCGCCAATAATATAAGAAACGTTGACGACGCCGTGACATACTGCACCGCTTTCAGAACAGATATCGAGACTGTTTTGCGCCGGAACATGACGCGGCGGATAACGGCGCCGACGGCGGCGGTGACTATTCCCGCGGCGACAGCGCCGATGATAAGCCCGGAGATATTGATCTCGGAATACGTTGACCAGACGTTTGATATCGTGTCTTCGTCCTGCCCGATCAGCAAAAGGAGAATGTCGACGGCGGAAAAGAACACGAGCATGAATACGATCCGGCGGATATCATCGACTACGGACAAAACGCGGTTCTTTATTCCGAGGTCGGCACAGAATGTCCGACAGAAGCGCGGAATGTCGCCGCCTGTGATCTTTTCGACAGAGCGCCCGGTCGTTTGCGCCGTCAGAAACACGTCGAGCAGCATCGAAAGCCGTTCTTCATTCGATGCCTCGTCAAAATTCTGCGTCCTGACGTACATCTCGATCGCTTCAAATGCGGATAGATATTCTCCGCTCAGCCTGTCTTTATAAAATACGTAGCTGTCCTTCATTTCTTCTCACCCTTCAAAATAGAATCCGCCGCGCTGACGACGCGGATGTAGCTTTCCTTGAATTTTTCAAGCGCCAGCCTGCCGGAGTCTGTGATCGAATAGTATTTGCGGACGGGACCGAAGGGGGATTTTTCGCGGCGGCACGATATGAGCTTTTTCGTCTCAAGCCGCGTCAGCACCGGATAAAGCGTCCCTTCGAGCAGATTCTCAAATCCGCTCGCCTCGAGCCGCGTCATTATCTCGTATCCGTATGTCTCGCCCTCGGAAATGAGTGCGAGCACGCAGCCTTCAAGTATGCCGCGCAAAAGCTGAGATTCCTCCACGATCATTACCCCTACTTTGTGTCACATAGTAGCTTACGACATAACTATATCACACCTACTATGCGTTGTCAAGCAGCTTTTCGAAAAAGATACAGCCTATAAGAAAAAACGCGCCGGGGAAACCTTCTGAAAAAAAGGTTTCCCCGGTGCCTATGATATTACAAATACACGGATCAGACGGTAGGGCCTCCGCCTCCGGGCGGCAGGCGGCGGGCGGGAATGTCGCCGACGCGCTTTGCCCAGACGGCGACGCCGTCATTTGTGAGTCCGGTCAGAACGAGCGTCGGGCGCGAGTTTTCGTGGTCCCACGCCGGAAGCGCGCGGGCGCGGATCGTGTGCCCGCCAGTCATGTCGATGAAGACCTCGTCATCGCCCGAAAGCTCCCATTTGCAGCGCGTATAGCTTGAAATGTGCATCGTGCCGGAGAGCGTAAGCGTCGCCGGGGCGGAGCCGATGACGGACTGCGGCATTGTGGGCGACAGCGTCAGCCATTCGTAACGTCCGGCGATCGCGTCATGCGGGATCGGCTGCGGGCGCTCGCCGGCGTAATTTTCGGGGGAGATGCACGGCCAGCCGTCGACCCATGCGATCCTTCTGACGTGCATCGTCGAGCTGACGAATCCGTATACGGCATAGGGGCGGATGTGGCAGATGAGGAACCAGTCGCCGTTATCGTTTATGACGGAATTGTGTCCGGGCCCCATCCAGCCGCGCGAATTTTCAAATCTGTATCCGCACGCGATCATCGTGCCCGTTTTTAGTTCGTAGTCCTCGGTGTCCGTCATGGGTCTGCCGTTGTAGTCGAGATACGGCCCCTTGATGGTGCGGCTCCTGCCGACGCGGATGTTGTAATCATTTGAAAGCGAGCCGTAGGAAACGAAGAGATAGTAGTAACCAGTTTCGGGGTTGAACCTTATATATGCGCCCTCTATTCCGCCGTCGCACCATTTCGGGCGGCACGCGATAGTGACGCCGAGCGCGCTGTCTGCAGTCCTGCCGTCCTCGGCTTCCGTTTTGTCTTCGGCGAGTCCCGTTTCGGGGTCGAGCTTTATGAGCCTGATGCCGCCCCAGAATGAGCCGAAAGCCATGTACTGCTCGCCCGTCTGCTCGTCGGTGACGAGGTTGGCGTCTATGGCGTTGACGGGGGAGTTCGAGTTCGTTTTGACGACGATGCCGCGGTATGTGTAGGGACCCTCCGGTTTACCAGACACGGCGAGATAGATGCAGGAAAGCCGGACGCCGAAGGAGGAGTTCGAACAGTACATGCGATATTCGCCGCCCACCTTGATTATGTCCGGAGCCCAAAGCCCGCGGCTGTTCGTCCACGCGAACGCCTCCTCAGGCGTTTCTTCAATTATGTGACCGATATGGCTCCAGCTTATCATGTCCTCCGACTTATATACGTTCTGATGCGTGCAGAACGCGAAATAGCTGCCGGAGGCGGGATCGCGGTAGATGGCGGGGTCGTGAGCGCCCCAAAGTCCGAGCTTTGAAAAATCGGGGCGGGGCGGTTTTGGCGGCGGCGTCTGCGTCCCGTCCGCGGCGGGCGGCGGGGGCGGGGTGCGCCGGCGAAATTCGGGCATCGGCGGCTCTGCCGGCGGCGCCGACGGATACTGTACGGTAAAATCTTTTTCGCTTTCCATTAAAATTTGCTTCCTTTCAGACGGTGTGGGCTGTTGTTTTTCTGACACGTACTGCTTTATTAAATTCTACCGCACATGCGCCGCCATTGCAACAATTATTTGTATAAATCGTCCAAATAATCATTCGCGTCCTTTATCGTGTTGACTTTGATCGAGGTTTGGTGATAGAATATGCGTGCGTGTGATTTCACGTAGAGACAACAAACGAAAAAGGGAGGCGGCAAAAGGAGATGGACAGTTCAAACGCAATTCGGGAGGTCGCGCTGAGAATTCGCGATCTGCGGGAAATACTTGAAATATCCGAAGAGGACGCGGCCGCCGCGACGGACACAACTATCGAACAGTACCGTGCCTACGAGCGCGGGGAGCTCGACTATTCGTTTACATTCATATATAAATGCGCGCAGCTTTTCGGCGTCGACGTGACGGACATACTGAAGGGCTCAAGCCCGAAGCTTTCGGAATATTCGGTCACAAGGCGCGGCGGCGGGCTGCCGATAGTGCGCAGGCGCGGGTTCTCATATAACAACTTGGCGCCGCTCTTCAAAAATAAGATCGCGGAGCCGTTTTATGTGACGGCAAAATATTCCGAGGCGGAGCAGACGGCGCCGATACATCTGTCGACGCACGAAGGGCAGGAGCTTGACTACATAATAAAGGGACGCCTAAAGGTCCAGATCGGCGACCACATTGAATACGTGTCCGACGGGGATACGATATATTACGACAGCTCGATGCCTCACGGGATGATCGCCGTCGGCGGCGACTGCGAATTTATTGCGGTCGTGATGAACGCGAAGGGGACCGCGTACGAATATTCCGGCGACGAGGAAATCATAATCGAGCCGAAATCGCCGAGCCGCGAGGACAGAAGGACTGTCGCCGATGAGTTTGTCGACGTTGAATGCGACGAAAACGGCACGCCGGTGCATATAGAATTCAAAAACACGGAGCGCTACAATTTCGCCTACGACACGGTTGGGAGGCTCGCCGCGGAGCAGCCGGACAAGCTCGCGCTCATCCATCTTGACAAGGACAAAAACGAGCGCCGGTACACGTTTTTCGAGGTCGACCGCGACGCGAACATGGCGGCGAACTATTTTGTCTCGCTCGGCATAAAGAAGGGCGACCGCGTGATGCTCGTTCTGCGCCGTCACTATCAGTTCTGGACATCTATATTGGCGCTGCACAAGATCGGGGCGATCGTTATCCCGGCGACGACGCAGCTTCTCAAAAAGGATTACGTTTACCGCTTCAACGCGGCGGGCATCAGCGCCGTCGTCGCGACAAGGCTTGACGGGGTGACGGGGCACATCGACGAGGCTGTCCCCGAATCGCCGACGCTGCGGCTCCGCATTGCGGCGGGCGGGGACGAAAAAACGCCCGCGGGCTGGCTCGATCTCGATTCCGCGCTCGCGTCCGGCGAATATTCCGGCGAGTTCCCGCGCACGGACGATTCGCCGGCGGGCTCCGACACGATGATAATGTATTTCACGTCCGGCACGACGGGATATCCGAAGATCGCGGCGCACGCGTACACGTACGCGCTCGGTCACTATATGACGGGGAAATACTGGCATAACGTCGACCCGAACGGCATCCACTTCACGATATCGGATACGGGCTGGGGCAAGGCCGTATGGGGCAAGCTTTACGGTCAGTGGCTGTCTGAGACGGCGGTCTTCGTATACGATTTCGACCGCTTCCACGCCGAGGATATACTCTCCGTCATTGAAAAATACAGGATCACGACGTTCTGCGCGCCGCCGACCATGTACCGCTTCATGATCCGCGAGGATCTGTCAAAATACGATCTTTCCTCGCTCCAGTACGCGACGACGGCGGGCGAGGCGCTGAATCCGGAGGTATATAACAGGTTCCTCGATGCGACGGGCATCAGCCTGATGGAGGGCTTCGGGCAGACGGAAACGACGCTCGCGATCGGAAATCTCGTCGGCTCAAAGATCAAGCTCGGCTCGATGGGGAAGCCGAATCCGCAGTACGACGTTGATATAGTCGACCAGGACGGGAACCCGGTGCCGCTCGGCGAGACGGGCGAGATCGTGATACGCACGGACAAATCTGTTCCGATGGGGTTGTTCAAGGAATATTACCGCAACGCGGAGTTGACAAAAGAGGCGTGGCACGATGGGCTCTACCATACGGGGGACACCGCATGGCGCGACGAGGACGGATACTATTATTATGTCGGCAGAGTCGACGACGTGATAAAGTCGTCGGGATATAGGATCGGACCGTTCGAGATAGAGTCAGTCATAATGGAACTCCCGTACGTGCTCGAGGTTGCCGTGACCGCGGCAAAGGATGAGATACGCGGCAACGTCGTGAAGGCGTCCGTCGTGCTGACGCGCGGCACGGTCGGGACAGAGGAAATGAAGCGCGAGATACAGAACTACGTCAAGGAGCACACGGCTCCCTACAAATATCCGCGCATCGTGGAATTTGTCGACAGCCTCCCGAAAACGATAAGCGGGAAGATACGCCGCAGCGTCATCAGGGGAGAGAGCGATTAAAAAAGGATATTGTGGGGAAATCGCCTTTTCATAAGGGCTTTTTCCCCACGCCTGATTTCGGCGGGTTTATGTTTTCGCGCCGAGGGCAGAATCAATTCCGATACTGCTTCATATTTATTTAAGGAGATATAGGACGATGGAAATTCTTAAGGGGTTATTGTCAAGATTGTCTGAAACGGCTGTGTCTGTTGTCGGGCGGATAATTTTCGCCTGCGTGATCTATGTTGTCGGGCGTCAGCTCGTCAAGCTCGTGAAGCGGATGTTTGAGCGTTCCCGCGCGGCGAGAACGCTGCAGGAGTCGGCGGTCGGGTTCATTTCGAGCTGCATCAATATCGTGGCGAATCTCGTGCTGCTGCTGACGATCGTGTCTGTACTCGGCGTGCCGATGACCTCGATCGTGGCGCTGCTCGGCTCGGCGGGGCTCGCGATCGGTCTTGCGCTTCAGGGCGGGCTTTCGAATTTCGCCGGAGGCGTCATGATACTGATCTTCCGTCCGTTCGACGTGGGTGATTATATCGTGACGAGCGGCGTCGAGGGCACGGTCACAAAGGTGAGCGTATTTTATACGACGCTTCTGACGCCGGACAACAGGCAGATCGTCGTCCCGAACAGCACTGTGTCGAACGAGACGATCACAAACGTTTCGGCGGAGGACGAAAGGCGTCTCGATGTCGCGGTCAGCGTTCCGGCGAGCGCCGACATAAAGACGGTGCAAAAGGCGCTTCTCTCGCTCGCCGGGGAGGACGAACGGGTGACGGCTCATGAGCCGCCCGCCGCGCGGCTCGTCGGATACAGCGCGGGAGCGTATAATTTCGAGCTGCGCGTCTGGTGCAAAAACGAGGTATATTGGGATCTTAAGTTTGATTTACTGCTGAAGGTTCCGGAAAGGCTCGCCGAGTCCGGCGTCGGCATCGCGAAAAACGCCGTCGTCGTCTTGACGGATACAAAAGAGACGGGAAAATGACCCCCCGCAAAAAATCGCGTCCGCAGCGCATGATTTTTTGCCGGAGACATTGCGATTTCGGGAATTTTGTGATATCATATTTTTTGTAAATAAAACGTTTTATGGGGGCGTCAATTTTATGAGATATGAAATTCTGGGCGAGCCGCTGCCGGTCGTGATATGCTATCCGGAGATGAACGAAACGATCATCACGGAGAAGGGGTCGATGAGCTGGATGTCGCCGAATATGCAGATGGAAACGACCGCGGGCGGATTCGGCAAGGCGATGGGGCGTATGTTCTCCGGCGAGTCGATGTTTCAGAACAGGTATACAGCCGTCGGCGGGAGCGGAATGATCGCGTTTGCGTCGAGCTTCCCCGGCACTATAATGGCGTTCAATATAACTCCCGGAAATGAGATAATCGCGCAGAAGTCGGCTTTCCTCGCGTCCGAGGCAGGCGTTAATCTGTCTGTGCATTTCCAGAAAAAATTCGGCGCGGGCTTTTTCGGCGGCGAGGGATTTATCATGCAGAAGCTGTCGGGGAACGGCATGGCGTTTATTGAGATAGACGGCTACTGCAAAAGATACGATCTCGGCCCCGGCGAGACGCTGATCGTGGATACGGGATATCTCGCGGCGATGTCGGCGACCGTGCAGCTCGATATAAAGTCGGTCGCCGGGCTCAAAAATAAACTGCTCGGAGGCGAGGGATTTTTCAATACAGTCCTGACAGGCCCCGGCACCGTTTTCATCCAGTCGATGCCGGTCAGCGCCGTTGCCGGCGCGCTCTCAGGCTTTTTCACAAAGGGATAAAGACTGAAAAAGGGGCTGTCGCACGAGCGTGAAAAACGCAAGCAGCGGCAGCCCCGCAGCCTTTTTTGAGGTAACGAGTGAAAAACGATAGGAAATACGAAAAATAAACAAAAAACAGGCGCAGCAAAAAGAAGCCGAGAATAGCTCGATTTAGCAAATTGTGAGACCGCGCCGAAATTTATGTAAAAGTGAATAAGATACTTCCGATCAGGCAGAAACTCAAAACAGAGGGGAACCTGAAAGGAAGTATTTTAGTTATGGAAAAAGCATTAAAAGAATTACTGAGAGAATTCGTGAACAGCCAGAAATTCACGAGCACAACGGACATCATGAACAGCATGAAGGAGCTGTTCAGCGACGTGCTCCAACAAGTTAAGGTAACTGTAGTTTTCCTCGCTCTCGTAGCCCGCGTCTGAAATCAGCTTTTGGATACGACGGTGAGTACAGGCGTATACTCGCTCCATGAACGGTATGAGCGTTTTGGTATCGGTAGGATTGGAGAAGATACCCATCCCGACGATGTATTCGCTCTCCACCATGATCTGAACATTGTATCCCGGCTTCAACTGTCCGTTGTGCATGTAGTCTTCTTCATTTGCATGAAGGTGGCATCAACATCGGTTTTAGAGTAACTGTTTCGCCCATGAAACTTTCCGATGCTCTCCAGATATGACTGCTTTTTTTTTGCGCATATGCGGACAGTCGTTCAATATCCGGTACTGTCAAGGATTTTTCGCAAAATTGTATAGAAAGAAGTCACATCTCGCTTTCATCACCCCTCGAATTCGAGG
>CANRIL010000042.1 GCA_947630625.1 uncultured Clostridia bacterium | reverse complement strand
TATGTCAAGATCGTCAACATCGCCGACAGCGCCCGCGAGGTCGGGATCAGCCTCGACTGCGATGTTGAGAGCGCGTACACGTCATATGTCATCTCCGGCGACCCGGCGGACAAAAACACGATGGACGAGCCGGAAAAGGTTGTCGAGCGCCGCTTTGACCGCGACGGCGCGAAGAGAGAGTTCACGCATACAGTCCCCGCATGCTCGGTGAACGTCTTAAAGCTGCGGAAAAAGTGATCTAAAAAAAAATAACGAAGGCGCCGGTAGGGAAGCTGCTTTTTCAAGTCCTCCCCTCCGGCGCCGGATCTATGTTATTTTGACTTTTCACAGCGACTGCCTTTCCAAGGCAAAGCGCAGTCAGAACGATGCGCGGATCGTTTCTTCAATCGGCCTTGGACGATAGCCAAACGTATCCATAGCCTTGCCGTATGAAAACTGCCCGTTCGTATGAAGCGTATATATGGAATACGGCGTAATAAGCGGCGCTTTCTGTCCGAATAACAAACTGAAACGTTCGATAACAGGCACGAGCACCCGCATAAGACCGTAGGGAAGCTCGACTTTTACCGGCTTTTTGTTGACGATTTTGCGGACTGTATTCAGCAGCTCCAAAACGGATATATAATGGCCGCTCAGAATATAGCATTCTCCGCTTTTGCCGTTCGATTCGCACTTGAGTATCCCATCTGCAACGTCTCTTGAATCGACAAAGTCATATCCGCCCCTGACCGCAAACGGGATCTTACCGCTTGCCATCGTATTGATTATACGTATCATGTGGTTTTTCCGGCGCAAGTCCCCGGGGCCTATAACGCCGGACGGGTGTACGATGCTGACGTTCAGCCATTTGCGAGCATATTCCAATACGATTTCAGACGCCGCGGCCTTTAATTTTGCATATTGTCCGCACACGAGATCGGGAGAAAATGAATCGATTTCCGTGATCGTCTCGCCGATCGGCTTTTCCGGGATGGCGTGAACCGAGCTGACATGTATAACGCGCCCGACGTTCGTCGCCGCAGCCATCCGCATGATATTTTCCGTTCCGTTTACGTTTACGTTCCAGATCTGCGGGTCTTCCTTTGAAGAAACGGTGATCTTTGCGGCGCAGTGGATCAGAGCCGTTTCTTCGCAGCCTGAGATGTCAAAGAACGTTTTCAGCGAAGCAATATCCGTAATGTCGCCTTCGCACACCGAAACGCCCGTCGGCGCGTATTGTTTTTCCTGCGGAAGAACGAGGACACGGATCAGGGCGTTTTGCCTTTTAAGAGCAGAAACGAGAACTGTTCCGATATGTCCTGTGGCTCCCGTGACCAAATATAACTTATTTTTCATAATGCGGATACCTCATCTTTCTGTACGCCAAAACAGAAGAAACCCTGAGTATCTTCACAGCTGTTTTTTGAATTCTTTCGCTTTTACGTCTCTATTCTATTTCCTCTCTGATTCTTTGAATTTTTTATGTATCTCAGCCCTCTGGCAGATAGTTGATGCACGAATCGCCGACGCGGACGCGGACGGCGCGGTCACCGTGGAACGGGTGACGGTGTCCGCCTTCGAGCGGGACGAGATCGGGATGCCCGTCGACGACGTGCTGTGCCGCTGTGATAAAGTCGTCGAGATACGATTTCGCGATCGGCGTGCCGTTGTGGTTCGGCATGATGAAATCGAATTCGTCCTCGCGCGCTTTCAGGCGTTTGCAGTTTTCGAGAAACGCGCCGACGGACGAGAACACGTTCAGATTCGCCTGTCCCGCGTCAAATTCGTCGCCGGAGAATAAGAGCCGCCGACCGTGGTCGATGAACGAGAGCGAGCTGTCGCAGTGCGCGGGCGTGTAGATCACGTCGACGGTTCGACCGCCGAGGTCAAAGACATCGCCGTCGCCGACGGCGATCTTTTCATAGTTGGGGTATGGCATATTCGCGAGCCATGCGGGATCGAGCGGACCGAATGAACGATCCGCATACGCGAATGCGTTTTTGTGCATATGGACGCGCGGGAACCAGCGGTTTCCGCCCGTGTGATCGAAGTGACCGTGCGTGTTGACGACGATCAGCTCACGCCCGCCGCGCAGCTCGTCGACAATGTTCGGCAGATCGCCTCTCCCGTATGCGGTATCTATCAGGAGCGCCTTTTCGCTGCCCAAAAGCAGGAATATGTCAAGCGCCTCGCCGTAATGTATCACATACGTGTCGTCGTAGATGCGCCACCAGCGGTAAGCTTCGTCGTCCGGCAGACGGACGATATTGTATTTTTTCGCTGCCATGCGTTTTTCCCTCCCGAATTCTTAAATTAATTTAGATGTCGATTTTGCTGCGAAAATAATCTATACGGCTAAATATCCTCACCTATATGATACACGACCGTTGCGCATATGTCAAGTGTCCGGCAAAAAAAGCCGGATAGAGATGTATTTTTTCTCCGCGCTTTTTTCGTCAATTTACATATGTTTTGCCCCCCTTTTTTTTAATGCGCTCACCTCCCATAGTTACAGCAAACAAAAAGCGGAGCCGATCCGGCGCTCCGCTTTATAATGTATAAACCCGTAAATCCGTTCAGACAAGACTTGTCTTATTGAGCACGACATTGCTTGCCGCGCCGAGCCCGGCGGAGAACAGCAGCCCGCCGGCAAGACACAAGATCACGTTCCTGATCCCCGAATCAAGCGGCGTGATCATCGGCACCATCGTGTAGAGCAGCATTGAAGCCATGAGCCCGCCGGTGACGGAAAGCCACGTTTTCTGCTTTGCCGCAGCGCTGACAAGCAGACTGATCCCAACAAATACGGCGGTCAGAAGCAGCTTTGACATCATACACATGAAAAGCCCCATGACCCCGAATCCTGCCGTGTCAAAGGGAAGCCCCGAAATGCTCCCGCCGATGACAGCGCCGATAAAATAGGAAACGAACATTAAACCGGAACCGATGAAGCAAACGACCGTTTTTGAGATCACATAGCTGTATTTTTTTGATCGGACGGCAAAAATATTTTTTGCATAACCGCTGCGGAAGTCCTCCGCCACGAATACTCCGACGAGGATGACGACGAAGAAATAGAGCATATTGATGTTGCACATGCCTGTAAGGCTCATATCCATCATGCCGCCCTCTCCCGGAAGCGCGCCGATCGTCTGCCACACGTTTTTGAATCCTTCCGTGACTGTTTCTATCCCCGTCTGCGGATCTATTGTAACCGTGCCGTCCATCATTGTCGTCATGACAAGGATGAGAATGGGCATAACGAGGCAAATTCCCATCATTATATATAAAAACCGTGTCGTAAACATCCGGCGGAAGTCGACCGCGAGCATGCTTTTTATTCGATTTGGTTTTTTCGACGTACCCCTCATGACTCAAATCCTCCTTTCATTCATCAGGTCGATATAGTATTCTTCAAGACCGATCTTTTCCCGGCTGATTTCGCTGACAGGGATTCCGTTCTTATATAGATACGCGACGATCTCCTCCGGGTCGGCAGCGTCATACACGCGGATATGGCCGCTTTCATCTTCCTCCACGCGGGAGAATTTCCCCGACAGAAGCGCCTTTGCCCGGCTGTTCTGCGACGACTGCATGGAGATATATGTACGGCAGCCAGCCTCAAGTTCCGCGGCGGTCATCTCACAGAGCATCCTGCCGTCACGGATAATGCCGTAATGTGTGGCGATCTTTTCAAGCTCACCGAGAATGTGAGATGAGATCAGCACGGTTCTGTTTTTGTCTTTCGTGATATCGACAAGCACCTCGCGCATGATCCGCATACCGTCCGCGTCAAGTCCGTTGATCGGCTCGTCAAGTATCAAAAGCGCCGGGTCGCCGAGCAGCGCCATTGCGATGCCGATCCGCTGCTTCATGCCGAGCGAGCAGTTCTTAAATTTATTTGACGCCGCGCCCTCCATGCGGACGAGCTTCAGAACCTTTCCGACCTCCTCCTCGCCGTTCGCGATACCGAGATTCGCCGCCTGAAGCATCATGTTTCCCCATACGCTCATGCCGGGAAAACAACCGGGCGACTCGATGAGGACGCCGGTCTTCGCCCGCACGTCCGGATTCGTGTAGTCCTTGCCGTATAGCCTGATCGTCCCGCCGTTTTTGGGCATCAGCCCGCAGAGCAGCTTTTCCGTTGTCGATTTCCCGCTGCCGTTCTCCCCGATAAAGCCGTAAATAGCCCCGGCGGGGACGGTCATATTCAGTCCTTTTAATGCCTGCTTGTTCCCGAAGCTTTTCGTAAGCCCTCTGATTTCGATTGCGTTCACTTTATTTCCCCCTTTTTTCGCGTCATATGCGCCGGCGGCGCGGACGCAAAAATTGAATTTATCCGATTTTTCACGCATTTCACCTCAATATACATCGCATCTCGACAGCAAAACGGAGCCGAGCAGATTGTATATGACAGCCCACGCTGCGGACACGACGGCGCACACGCCGAGCGTCACAATATTGCTGCCGAGGCACGCGTACACCGAGGAACCGTAGAGGAACACGTTCAGAAGCGAATTGTTTCCGATTACCGCCGCCGCGCCTATCACGGGAATACCCGTTCCGATAAAGAAGCAGGAGGCGACCGAGATACCGAAATATCTTCTGAATATCACGTTCAGAAATGCGTAAAGGCTCGCCCAGCCGAGGCTCATGACCATTTTCCCGAGGATCGCAAAGACGAGCGAGCCGACATTGACTTTGAATGACAGCCCGGCAAACATCCCGCCGACGATGCCGCCGATAAGGTAAGTAACGCACATGCACGCCATTGAAAACGCGCCTGTCAGCGATTTTGAGATCATGTAGTCCCGCTTTTTCGCGTGTGTGGTGAAAAGCTGCTTGACATAGCCGCATTGATAGTCGTGACCGATGAAGATTGATACCATGATCCCGCCGAAGATGAACACCATGTTCATGTTTGCATATTCGCCGATGTCGCTTATAACATATAGTGGGGAATCTGCCGCCACAATGTTCCATGCGTTTTGATACATCGGCTGAACGGCAGCTCCGTCCGCCCCCGCCGTTCCGGTCATACTTACGATCATTGCCGGTATTATCGCGGCGATGGCGATGAAGATATAAAACATCGGCGTATGGAACAGGCGGTAGAAATCAACGCCAAGCATCCCTTTTATGCGCTTAAAAAATCCGGGAGATTCAAATTTTAATTCGTGTGCCGCCGTCATGTTTTCGCGTCTCCTTTCATGCTCATCAGCTCAATATAATATTCTTCGAGTCCGATTTTGTTTTTCCTGATCTCGGAAACGGGGAAGCTGTTCCGCATCAGAAGCCCGACGATGAATTCCGTATCATCAAAATCGTAGATTCGGATATATCCGTCTTCCGCTCGGACATCGGGGAATTTCTGCCGCAGCAGTCCGAACGCGCCCTGCATATTCGCTGTTTTCAGCGAGGTAAAGACTTTTGCATGACCTTCAAGCTCACGGGCGGTCAGTTCCTCGAGCATTCTGCCCTGACGGATGATGCCGTAGTGGGTGGCGATCTTTTCAAGCTCGCCGAGTATGTGAGACGAGATCAGAACGGTGCATCCGTACTGATGCGTGATCTCAACTAAAATTTCCCGCATCATTTTCATTCCTTCGGCGTCAAGTCCGTTTATAGGCTCGTCAAGGATCAAAAGCGCAGGATCGCCGAGCAGCGCCATCGCGATACCGATGCGCTGTTTCATGCCGAGCGAGCATTTCTTGAATTTCAGTTTTGCATGATCCTCCATGCGGACGATTTTAAGCACACGGTTGATCTCCCCCGCACGGTCGGAGAGTCCTAAATTGATCGCCTGCATCATCAAATTGTCCCGGACGCTGGAATCGGGGAAACACCCGGTATTCTCGATCAGCGCCCCGACGCGCGCCCGAACGCCCGCGTCTTTGTAGCTTTTGCCGAACAGCCTGATTTTCCCTTTGTCGGGGACGAGATGACCGCAGATCAGCTTTTCCGTCGTCGATTTGCCGCTGCCGTTCTCCCCGATGAAGCCGTAAATTGCCCCGACGGGGACGGTCATGTTCAGCCCGTCTAAAGCGTAAAGTCCGCGAAAGCTCTTTGACAGTCCCCGAATTTCAATTGCATTCATAATATCGCGCCTCCTTCTTTTGCGTTAGGGACGAAAAATTTTTTCGCCCCGGCGCCGCTCAATTTCTTTTCTTTGCCGCGTCGTATTTCTCCTGCGCCGCCTTCTTGCGTGCCAATGCAGCCTGCAGCTCTTTTTCTTTGTCCGCTTTGCGCTTTTCTTTGCTGACGGCTATTGAGGACTCAAGTTTTGCCGCCTCGAAATTTGCCCGGTCGATCTCGTGCTGACGCTTTGCGCTCTCTTTCATGTCGCGGAATGCGTTTTTAAAAAATTTTAACATCTGTCGTTTCCCCCCTTTCATTATGATCGTTGATGCTGTTCCCGATCTTTGAATAGATTTTACGGCTTCAATGTTTGAGAAAGTTTCAAGTTTTGTTTGAGTTTTATTAAAATCAAATAAATTCAATGCCGCGGTCGCGGCAGTTGATTTATCAGCGGGTTTGTAGTATACTTGATAAGGAAAATTATGCGGCAGACCGGAGAGGGGACATTATGCAGAAGACGAAATCAATTATATTTGCGCTGCTTGCCGCCGCTTTTTATGCAATAAATGTCCCGTTTTCAAAGCTTTTATTGAATCACGTCGGAGCCGCGACGATGGCGGCTCTGCTGTACCTCGGCGCGGGCGTCGGCATCGGCATCATGTCGCTCTTCAATAAGCGGGAAAAGCGCGAAAAGCTGAATCGGGAAGACCTGCCGTTTGTTATCGGAATGATCGTGCTCGATATTGCCGCCCCGATCTTTCTGATGCTCGGCATCAGCTTCGGCTCATCGTCAAACGCCTCGCTGCTTGGAAATTTTGAGATCGTCGCGACGACCGTCATCGCGCTTTTTGTGTTCGGTGAATCTGTGTCGCGGCGGCTGTGGGCTGCGATCGCGCTGATCACACTTTCAAGCATCCTGCTCTCGTTTGACGGCACGGACAGCTTGAGCTTTTCATACGGCTCACTGCTCGTCCTGCTTGCCACGATTTGCTGGGGATTTGAAAATAACTGCACGAGAAAGATCTCTTCAAAAAGCACGTATGAGATCGTCATACTCAAAGGCATTTTTTCAGGCGCGGGCTCGCTGCTCATCGCGTTTATAAAGCGTGAAACAATGCCGCAGCTCGTCTATATCGTTCTTGCCATGCTTTTGGGATTTGCCGCATACGGCGTGAGCATTTTCCTTTATGTACGGGCGCAGAATACGCTCGGCGCAGCGAAGACGAGCGCGTATTACGCCGTCGCGCCGTTCATCGGCGTGCTCCTTTCGTTTGTATTTTTGCGTGAGCAGATCACGGTGATGTACCTTGTCGCCTTGGCGGTAATGATCGCCGGGACAATTTTGGTTGTAACCGATACGCTCGACCGCTCGTGACAAATTTATTTTCTTTTCGATAAACAAAAATGAGGCGAATATATGAGCAGAGATAAGACTGAACTTTTTGAAAAAACGCCCGTCCCGCGGGCGGTTTTAGCGCTTGTAATCCCCACGGTGATAAGTCAGATCATCACCGTCATTTACAATATGGCGGACACATTTTTTATCGGGCAGGTCGACGACTCAAATCAGGTTGCCGCCGCGTCTTTGTGTATGCCGCTGTTTTTGGTGACGACGGGAGTTGCAAATCTGTTTGGCATCGGCGGAGCCAGTCTGATCTCCCGAAGCCTTGGAGTCGGCGATACGGATAAGGTGCGCAAAACCTCCGCATTCTGCATCTGGACGGCGGCGGCGACGGCGCTGCTATACGGATTTGCGATCTTCGCATTTCGCGGTGTGATCCTGCCCGCCGTCGGAACGGATGAATATACGTATAACTTTTGCGAGAGCTATCTATTTTGGACGCTGACGGTCGGTGCGGTGCCGACTGTGCTCAACGCGGCTCTCGCGCATCTTGTTCGCTCCGAAGGGTATTCCGGTCAGGCAAGCTTCGGCGTCGCGCTCGGCGGCGGACTCAATATCATCCTCGACCCGATCTTTATTTTCGGCTTTCATATGGAGATAACGGGCGCTGCAATTGCAACAATGCTTTCAAATCTGATCTCGATGCTCTATTTTGTCGTGCTGATTTTATGGAAGCGCGGCAGATTCCATCTTACGCTTGATCCGAGATATTTTTCTGTCAGTGACCGCATTCCGAAAGAGGTGCTGCTCGTGGGACTGCCCAGCTCGATAATGAACGTGATGGGCATATTCTCGAATATCACGCTTAATAAGCTCCTTGTCAACTACTCAAACGCCGCCGTTGCGGGGATCGGCATCGCAAAGAAAATCGATATGCTTGCGTTTGCGATCGCCAACGGCCTGTCCCAGGGCGTTATCCCGCTGATCGGATACAATTATTCCGCGAAAAACACGCGCCGCATGCGCGGCGCCATCAGGGTGACGCTCATTCTGAGCCTTGCCGTCACAACTGTCGGGGCGATCCTGCTTTTCACCTGTGCAAATCCGCTGGTGCGCGCGTTCATCGACGACGCCGAGACTGTGCGATACGGCAGTATGTTCCAGCGCATCATTTGTATCACGGGACCTTTTACGGCAATAACGACCGTGATCATTTCGATCTTCCAGTCCGTGGGGCAGAAGGGAAAGCCGCTTGTGCTGTCGATGCTCAGAAAGGGCGGGCTCGACGTGCCGTTTATGTTCCTCTTGGACTTCCTCGGCGGCGCTGACGCTATCGCGTGGGCGACGCCTATCGCCGACTGCGGAGCCATGCTTGTCGGCATCCTGATGTTTGTGCCTCTGTGGAGAAAGATGGGCAGGGAATAATATAAACGCGCCTCATCGCCGGACGGAGTTGAGGCGCATATTTTGCAGGCGTATGTCATGACTTATTATAATGTAGAAATCAGTTGCATCTGCGGATTTGCGGTGTCGCTGATTCTGTCCTTCATCATGTGAGAATTGCGTCATATTTTCTCCGCGCGTATGCGCGGATTTTTTTTATCGGCAAAGAGGAAAAGACGCTAAAATGCCGTGCCAACGAGCTCCCCAATCTGCCATAAAATGGGCGCGCGTCAGTCTCTTGATCAGGCTTTCGGAGGCGACCGAACAAACAAAAAATTTAATAATGAAATTCCGAAATTTTACTTGACAGACAGGTGCCTTATACGATATTATATAAGTGTCGAAATGCGTTATGCTTTTGCATAAAAAACGCCTTTCGGGAAAGAAAATTACCTACGGAGTGAAAGTGCTATGAAGAAACAAAGATCAAGGGTCATAGCGATCGTTCTTGCCGTTGTGCTCGTTGTCGCCGGAGTTTTCGCGGTGATGACCGTCAGCGGGGCGGACGATAACAGTGCAGCGACGCACTACTTCTATGACCAGCTCACGCCGAATCAGACCATCTTCTACAAGGCATTGGAGAAGATGTACAAGGACGGCATGCTCAAGACCGGAACTGCGTCACTTGATGTGACCGATCCGGACGCGCTTGAGAATGTCGTTTCCAAAGAGCTTGCGGAGGCGTATATGAAGGGCAATAACCCGATGGTGGCGGGCAATCTGCTCTCGGATTTTGCCGCTGCGCGCGACGCATTCTATTATGACTATCCGAGTATCTTTTATGTTGATTTCTCGGCGCTCTCGATAAGAGCAACGTCCAAAGGGGCGGGAGAGAATGCCGAGTATCACATCTACATCTGTGCGGAAAGGTACGATACGTACTACACGCAGGGATTTAGCAGTGAAGAAGAAGTTGAAGCAGCTATAACCGAATACGAAGAGGCGCTTAATGCGCTTGTTGAGGGAGCCAAAAAGGTTGATGTCGTCGATGGGCAGGACAAAAAGGCTGCTCAGGTAGGCTATGTTCACGACACTCTCATAAGGAGCGTTTCTTACAGACTTGAGAACGCATGCAAGCCGGCCAACATCGGCTTCATCCGTACGGCTTACGGTGCGCTCGTAAAGCATGAGGGCGTCTGCGAGGCTTACACGCGCGCGTTCAAGGCGGCGATGGATAAGCTCGGCATCCCGTGCGTCATGGTTTACGGCGCTTTCATGCACGACAGCGAAACGCCTGAGGATCATATCTGGGATTATGTCCAGCTCGACGGTTCCTGGTACGGCGTTGACGCCACGATGGACGACCCGATCTCCAAAAAGGATTTCTTGGGGCTCCCCGAGGGAACCGACGGTTATGAGAACCGCGAATATTTCCTCGCCGGTGCGGACGTGATGGGCAGACAGCACTATCCGTCAGGCATACTCTCACCCGCGAACTACGAGTTCACATACCCGACGCTTGCGCCGAAGGGCTACGGCAGCGAGGCTGTGACGACTGACAGCGCGCTTTCCGTGCTCATCAACTACAACGGCACAGACCAGGACGAAGGCGATACGCAGGCAACGGTGTTCCGCGTCTCCTATCTCGGCATGGGCGCGCAGAAGTGCATAGATAACGGCTATTATCTGCTCCAGCGCGACGTTAAGATTGACGATGATACTAACGAATACATATATGGCGACTGGTTCTATCTGCTGCCCGAAGCGTTCTATATTCCCGGCGACAGAGAAGAATATGTTGACCTTGCGCTTTCGTACAACGGACTCGTTCAGTTCGGTGTAACAACGAGATCGCCCGGCAACTACTTCAACCAGCCCGACCTCCTCTTCTATTATGGCTCGGAAGGCGAACTGCTTTCATCTACTTCGGTGCTGAAGGTTTCCTCTAATTATAAAGTTCCGCCGTATCCGAAGACAACGACGCCTACTATGCGCGGCGACCTTATGATAGGTTCCACCTACACGATCGACATCGAGTACACAGAAAACCTCAAAAGGGTAGATGGGGAAAAATTAGATGTAAAGCTTGAGTGCTTCTACTATGAGCGTGTAAAGAACAGCTACGGGCTCTATGAGAAGCGCCGTGTTAACGTCTCCGCCGGTGTGAAAAACAGCCTGCTCTATGACATTGAGTGGGACGAGAGCACGCCGAACAAGGTTTCCTTCAAATTCAGGCCGAGTGAAGATTTCTCAGCGGACAGCGTTTTCTATACGTTTAATATAAAGGGCTTGGTCGGTGAGGAAAGCGACAAGGCGCCGATCGAAGTAACATATGGCGCATCGCACCCCTGCGCTGTGTGCGCGCTCAAATCTCAGGGCTGGGACTGGAACGTCTTTGCGAAGCCGCAGCTCATAGATAATCAGGATCTCTCGCTCAATGACTGGGAGACTGCCGACGGCGAGGCGGTCAGCGATCTGCTGAAGCATCGCCTGACGCTCGTCACCACAACGACGACGCAGAGAGAATCAGATACGATGAATGAACTCATCGACGAACAGTTCCCCGGTGAGGAAGTCCAAAAGAGCGAAACATACAATATCAAGCTCACAGTCTGCAAAAAGCAGATAATACAGACGGGTCAAAGCGTTTACATCTCGCTCGGTTTCCCGGAGGGCTACGGCCCCGAGGACGAGGGCGTGACGTTTAAGGCTTATCACTTTAAAAAGGACGATGCCGGAAATACGATCGGTGTTGAGGAGATTCCCTGCATCATCACGCAGTACGGTCTGATCATCAAGGTTAACAGCTTCTCGCCTTTCGCTATCGCGGCAGTTACTGATGACGGCAAATCTGAGCCCGCTGACACCAACGTCATCCTTACGACGACGGCAGGCGGTACCATCAAAGGCACCTCGGACAACGGTACGATTTACACGCTCAAAGGCGATTCTGACACGATTACAGTCAAGGCAGAGGAAGGTTACGTTCTTGATACGCTGACTGTCAACGGCAAGGCTGTTGACGATAATGTGGCAGGTAAGGATACATACAGCCTCAGCGTCGACAAAAAGAAGGCGGACGAGCACGGCAACGTGACTGTCAGTGCGACGTTCGTTTCCAAGACGGTTTATAATGAAGAAGTAAAGAACGAGGAAACCGTTGAGATTCCGGCGAAGATCGAGGCGCACAAGGAACACGTTTGGAGCGATTATAAGTGTGACGAAACTGGTCACTACAGAGTCTGCACAGAGTGCGGCTTCGTTGAAGCAAAGGCACCTCATTCAAGAACAATTTCAAAGGATGAGGATGGCAAGGACGTTCTCCCCGGTAACTGCACGGAAGATTATACTTGCGCAGTTTGCAATGAAAAGGTCAGCGGCAACGCAGAACATGCAATGGTATACGTCCTCACGAAGGATGGCAAGCACTATCAGCAGTGCACAAACTGCCAGCACAAGACTACTGAAGAAGTTCATTCATATTCTTTGACGAAATCCTTTACAAAGGAAGGTCACTGGGGCGTTTGCCGCTGCGGCGCTACCTCGGCAACTGTTGAGCATGATCTCGTCTGCGTAAATGGCAATGATGGAACGCATCGCTGGGAGTGTGCGGATGCTGGCTGCTCATACGCGACGGTTTCTCTTGAGCATACGCTGGTGACATTCAGCAACGAAAAAGAGCACTGGCAGGGCTGCACAGACTGCGAATATAAGCTTGAGGTTGAGTCGCACGACTTCACTCTTGTATCGGATGAGGCTGCAGGTCACCATTCCGTGTGCGAGAAGTGCGGCTACACAGGTAAAACCGAAGTCCACGAGCTTAAGATGCAATCTGACGCTTCCGGTCACTGGGAAGAATGCGAATGCGGATATCAGACGAATAAAGCCGATCATGTGACAGTTGATGACCACGACTGCACGACAAAGCTTGTCTGTACAAAATGTGCATTCGTTGTGGAGGAAGAAAAGGAACACGATTTCTCAGACATGAGAGAAGATGTTTCCGATACGAAGCATAAGACGGTGTGCGAGAATCCAGGATGTGATGTTGAGCAAGAGGAAGACCACATTTGGTCTTATGACAAGAACGATAATACGTACCATACCAAACGCTGCACAGTTTGCGGACACAAAGAGCAGGAGGCACACACAAACTGGAAAGTCGAGCAGATTCCGAACGATAACGCAAACCATAAAAAGATTTGCCCTGTCTGTGAACAGGAAGTTGACGAGGAGCACAATTGGGGCGACTGGAAGAGCGAGGATAGCGGCAGGTATACGCATGAGTGTAAGGACTGCGGCATAGTTGTTGAGGAAGCCCATAAGTGGGGGCCTTGGATGGACGACAAAAACGGTGAAACTCACACTCGTAAATGCGACGTTCATCAAGAGAGCGAGACTGCTTCGCACACTCCGAGCAACACGCTTGTAGATAACAAGAACGGAACGCACAGTGTTGTCTGCGCAGAGTGCGGTGCAGTTATGGAGACAGTTGAGCATGACTGGGGCGAAGGTTGGCAAAACGCCGATAACGATAACCATGCGCGTCGTTGCGATTGTGGTGCGTCTGAGATTAAGCCGCACAATTGGAATAAGAAGCCTGAACAGTCAGATAATGATCACCACGCCTATGTCTGCGAGGACTGCGGTGTAAAGGTGCTCAAGCAGCATGAGTTTGTGACGAGATCTGACGGTAAGTATCATTGGCAGGAGTGCAAGGAGTGCGGATATACAACCGAAAAAGTAGAACATGTACTCACATATGTTATCGACGGTGATACACACTATCAGAAATGTGAATGCGGCTATACTACTGATCCTGTGGCGCATGAATGGACGACTTACACTGACAACGAAGACGGAACACATACCGCAAAATGCGTGTGCGGACATTCTGAGATATCAAAACACACCTATGATGCAAAGTGGACGGTTTCCGAAAATAAACTGACGCATGAGCATAAGTGCAAGGATTGCGGCAGTGTTGAAGCAGTCGAACATACGATGGTCTACAAGCATGACGATACGCACCACTGGTCTGAGTGCACCGAATGCGAGTACGTGACGGAAAAGATCACGCACGCGCTGACAAACACTAACGATGATAACTATCATTGGGCAGTCTGCTCCGATCCGAACTGCGACTACTCAGATGAGGCAAACAAAAAGCCCCATACGGTTAAGTACGGTTACGACGAAGACGGACACTGGTCTGAGTGCACGGAGTGCTCATACAGGACTGAAAAAGTTGAGCACGACTTCGATAAACAGCACGACAGTGAGAATCACTGGGATGAGTGCAAAGACTGCAAGTACACAACTGAGGCTGTGAATCACAACTTCGAGTCGAAGCATGACGAGACGACACACTGGGACGAGTGCAAGGATTGCCACTATGAAACGGCTCATGCAGATCACAACTTCGAGACGAAGCATGATGAGACGACACACTGGGACGAGTGCAAGGATTGCCACTACGAAACGGCTC
>CANRIL010000041.1 GCA_947630625.1 uncultured Clostridia bacterium | reverse complement strand
TTGCCGCTCTCGCCGACAGCTTTGTTAGTATACCACTTTACCCCCCTCTTTGTCAACACTTTTTTTGAAATAAATTTTCACAATAAAGATGGGGCGTAGAGGGGGATGCGGTTGTATATTTTGCACAACGGGCTTTATCAAACACTATATATGCAATATAGGCGACACTCTTTTATACAGTATGTAGCAGATGATCGAGCTGATAGCTCCCTTTATCAGATTAAACGGCAGCGTGCAGCTCAAAACAAACGTAAATAAATCCTTTACCCAAGGGAAAATCTTCGATCCCATCTCTATTATTATGTTCAGATCGCCGTTGCAATATACTTTTGCATACGCCGGGACGAGCAGGAGATAATTGATCGCCGCGCCGAGAACTGCGATCGACACCGTTCCGACAAGAAGCCCGATCGCGGCGCCGCCTCTCGTCTTCTTATATTTATATATGAACGCCGCAGGGACTGTGAGCGAGCAGCCGATCAGAAAATTACCGAGCTCGCCGACGCCGCCCGTCATCGTTCCGTTTATGAGCAGATTGAGGAGCACCTTCAGAAACTCTATGATCACCGCTGCGAGCGGTCCGAGCGCAAAGCCGCCTATAAGTATCACGGTCTCACTCAGATCTATCTCGTAAAACGGCGGCGCCACAAATGCAAGCGGGAATTCGAAAAGCATAAGCACCGTTGCCAGCGCCGTGAGTATCCCTATTTTTGCGGCATATTTCGCCGCGAAGACGCCCTTATTTCTTCTGCCATTGACCTCATTCAAAGCGATCATCTCCTTTAAAAAATTGCACCTTCAAAATCTTCAGGTGCAATTCAGCAAAGAAGCTTCCATCGCTTCTCTTCATTTATCTTCTTCCATCCAGACTTTAACTGTTGGTTTTGGAATTTCACCAAATCATGCTTGTTCGTGTTCGCGCCTGAAAGCGCAGATGAACACGGACGCTCGCGGACTATACCGCCAGTAGGGGATCTCACCCTGCCCTGAAGATTTTTATTCGGTTATTGAATTTGTCGAGTGATGCGGCTGTGAGCGGGAGCCAAAATGACCCCCGCTCGGCAGCACTTTACAGAAAAATTACTCAGCGATAGCCGTAACGACACCGGAGCCGACCGTTCTGCCGCCCTCGCGGATAGCAAAACGAAGACCAACTTCGATAGCGATAGGTGTGATGAGCTCAACGTTCATGTCAACGTTGTCGCCGGGACGGCACATTTCAACGTCAGCAGGAAGTCCGATCGTGCCTGTAACGTCGGTCGTTCTGAAGTAGAACTGCGGACGGTAGCCGGGGAAGAAGGGCTTCTGACGGCCGCCTTCCTTCTCGGTAAGAACGTAGACCTGACCTGTGAACTTCGTGTGAGGATGGATCGTGCCGGGCTTAGCGAGGACCTGTCCACGCTCAACGCCCTTCTTGTCGATGCCGCGGAGGAGCAGACCGATGTTGTCGCCCGCCTCAGCGGAATCAAGGAGCTTACGGAACATCTCGACGCCCGTGATAACGGTCGTCTTCTTCTCGGTCGTAAGACCGACGATCTCAACAGTATCACCCATCTTGACAGTACCACGCTCAACTCTGCCCGTAGCGACTGTTCCACGACCTGTGATGGAGAAGACATCCTCAACAGGCATAAGGAACGGGAGGTCAGCCTTACGGTCAGGCGTCGGAATGTAGCTGTCAACAGCGTCCATCAGCTCATGGATGGAAGCATATTCGGGAGCGTTCGGGTCTGTGGAGGTGGACTCGAGAGCAACACGTGCGGAACCGCGGATGATCGGAATGTCGTCGCCCGGGAATTCGTACTGTGAAAGCAGCTCGCGAACTTCCATCTCGACGAGCTCAAGGAGCTCCTCGTCGTCAACGAGGTCTGTCTTGTTGAGGTAAACAACGATAGCGGGAACGCCGACCTGGCGCGCGAGCAGGATGTGCTCACGTGTCTGCTGCATCGGGCCGTCGGAAGCTGCGACAACAAGGATAGCGCCGTCCATCTGAGCTGCGCCCGTGATCATGTTCTTGACATAGTCAGCGTGGCCGGGGCAGTCGACGTGAGCGTAGTGACGGGCGTCCGTCTCATACTCAACGTGACGCGTATTGATTGTGATACCACGTGCCTTTTCCTCAGGCGCGTTGTCGATCTGATCGTATGCGAGGAACTCGATCTTCTCGTTGCCGAGTGAGAGCACCTTCGTGATCGCCGCGGTAAGGGTCGTCTTGCCGTGGTCGACGTGACCGATCGTACCGATGTTAACGTGCGGCTTGGTTCTTTCAAATTTCTGCTTTGCCATGATTCTGGTCCTTTCATTTAAGTTATTTTTATTTTTATTAAGTTGTGCTGTTTCAGCTGCGGTGTGAACGGTTTGATACGATCTCCGCAGAAATGTTCTTCGGCACCTCAGAGAAGTGATCGGGCTCCATTGTATAAACGGCTCTGCCCTGAGACCGTGAACGAAGCTCGGTCGCATATCCGAACATGACAGCCAGCGGTACCATAGCTGTGACCTGCTGTGCGCTGCCGATGTTGTCTATGCTCGTGATCTGTCCGCGTCTCGCGTTCAGATCGCCTATTACGTCGCCGAGATAATCATCCGGCGTCGTGACCGTGACCTTCATTATCGGCTCCATCAGAACAGGATCTGCCTGATCGAGCGCTTCCTTGAGAGCCAGCGACGCGCATATCTTGAACGCCATATCCGAGCTGTCGACCTCGTGATACGAACCGTCTATAAGCGTGACCTTCACGTTTACGACGCTGTATCCGGCAAGCACGCCCGACTGCATAGCGCCGCGCAGACCTGCCTCTATCGACTTCATATATTCGCCCGGTATTACGCCGCCGACCGTCTTGTCGATGAACTCAAATTCTTCGCCATTCGTCGTCGGCTCGACGACGATCTTGACGTGACCGTACTGACCGTGACCGCCGTTCTGGCGCGAATAAACTTCGTCGACCGTCGCCGTTCCGCGGATCGCCTCTTTGTAAGCGACCTGCGGCTGACCGACGTTTGCCTCGACTTTAAATTCGCGCAGCAGCCTGTCGACGATGATCTCGAGATGGAGTTCACCCATCCCGGCGATGATCGTCTGCCCCGTTTCCTCATCCGTATACGTCCTGAACGTGGGGTCTTCTTCCGCGAGCTTTTCAAGCGCTATCATCATCTTTTCTTCGCCGGCTCTTGTCTTCGGCTCGATCGCGACTCTGATAACGGGCTCCGGGAATTCCATCGATTCAAGTATGATCGGAGCTGACTCGGCGCAGAGCGTGTCGCCCGTCTTCGTGTTCTTTGTTCCGATGATCGCCGCGATGTCGCCGGAATAGACGCAGTCTATATCGCGGCGCTCGTTGCTGTGCATCTGAAGAAGTCTTGACAGCCTCTCTCGCTGTCCCTTTGTCGAGTTGTATGTCGCCATACCTGCCTCGACTTTTCCGGAGTATACGCGGAAATAGCAGAGCCTGCCGACGAACGGGTCAGTCATGACCTTGAACGCCAGCGCCGCGAACGGACCGTCGTCGTCAGCCGGACGCTCCTCTTCCTCACCTGTCTGCGGGTTAATGCCCGTAACAGGCGGAACGTCGAGCGGGGACGGCATATAGTCGACTATCGCGTCGAGCAGCTTCTGGACGCCCTTGTTTCTGTACGACGTGCCGCAGACGACCGGGACGATCTTGTTGCTGATCGTCTCTTTTCTGATCGCTGCCTTCAGCTCTTCCTCAGTGATCTCTTCCTCGTTGACGTACTTTTCAAACAAAGCGTCATCCGATTCAGCTACGGCCTCGATCATCTCCGCACGGTACTTGTTCGCAAGTTCAACCATGTCGGCGGGGATCTCTTCGATCTTCATGTCTCTGCCGAGATCGTCATAATAGATGACGGCGTCCATCTTGATAAGATCTATGATGCCGCAGAATTCGTCCTCAGCGCCTATCGGCAGCTGTATCGGAACGGGGTTCGTTCTGAGCCTTTCCTTCATCATGTTGACAACACGGTAAAAGTCGGCTCCCATGATATCCATTTTGTTTACATACGCCATGCGCGGAACCTGATATTTGCTTGCCTGATGCCATACGGTTTCAGACTGCGGCTCAACTCCGCCCTTCGCGCAGAAAACGCATACAGCCCCGTCAAGCACTCTGAGCGAGCGCTCCACCTCGACCGTAAAGTCGACGTGACCGGGAGTGTCTATAATGTTGATTCGCGTATCGCGCCAGTGGCACGTGGTCGCGGCAGACGTGATCGTTATGCCGCGCTCGCGCTCCTGCTCCATCCAGTCCATGACCGCGGCGCCCTCGTGGACCTCGCCGAGCTTATGAGTGATACCCGTATAGAACAGTATCCGCTCCGTCGTCGTGGTCTTTCCGGCGTCGATATGCGCCATGATCCCGATGTTGCGTGTACGCTCCAGTGAATATTCCCTGGACATAAATACTCAATGCCTCCGATTCAACCGACGGGGACCGCCTGTCTTTCTCTGAAGGCTGATCTTTGCGGCACGCTCATTCTGCCGCCACACGTGGTTGCAATGTTCTTAGAAAAATTAATAACGGTAATGTGCAAACGCTTTGTTTGCTTCAGCCATTCTGTGCATTTCTTCTTTTCTCTTGAATGCACCGCCGGCGTTGTTTTTGGCATCCATGATCTCGCCTGCGAGGCGCTCCGACATCGTGTTTTCGCTTCTGGAGCGCGCGTAGCTGACGAACCAACGGAGACCGAGAGTAAGACGCCTTTCAGGTCTCACATCCATCGGGACCTGATACGTTGCGCCGCCGACTCTGCGAGCCTTGACCTCGAGCAGCGGCATGACGTTTTCAAGCGCTGCCTCAAAGATCGTGAGCGGGTTCTCGTTCGTCTTGCTTTCCACGATGGCGAACGCGTCATAAACGATCTTCTGAGCGACGCCCTTCTTGCCGTCAAGCATTACATTGTTTATCAGCTTTGTGACAAGCTGAGAATTGTAAAGCGGATCGGGCAAGACCTCTCTTTTGGAAATCTGACCTCTTCTTGGCACTGTTATTCCCTCCTTCATTAAAATAATGTTATCACAGGTACTCGAAAAATAATTCCCGATCGTGTCACCGCCGAAATCAGATACACATAAACTGTTTTATTACTGAAAGCCTATATAATCCGTAAAGGCAGAACACACCGAATAAATCGAAAAACGACTCTAATTATTTCTTCGGTCTCTTTGCGCCGTACTTGGAACGGCCCTGGTTGCGGTTTGCGACGCCCTGAGCGTCAAGCGTGCCGCGGATGACGTGGTAACGGCAGCCAGGCAGGTCGCGGACACGTCCTCCCCTGATAAGGACGACGGAGTGCTCCTGCAGGTTGTGTCCGATCCCGGGGATATAAGTCGTCGTCTCAAGTCCGTTCGTAAGACGTACTCTCGCGATCTTACGGATAGCGGAGTTCGGTTTCTTCGGGCTCGTCGTCGTCACCTTCGTGCAGACGCCGCGCTTCTGAGGCGCGCTCTGGTTGATGCTCTTGTTCTTCAGCGAGTTGAAGCCCGTCTGGAGCATCGGCGCCGTCGACTTATAGACCTTGTCATGTCTGCCCTGCTTTACAAGCTGGTTAAATGTCGGCATGGTTTCCTCCTTCTTTCAGTAATAAAAAAGCTTATACGCGCACGTCGGTATATAAAAATGAGCATAGATATACCACTACCCAATACGCACCATAGATTATATCTCATAGAAACTGCTTTGTCAAGGAATTTTTTGTTCACGCTTATTTTCTCTTTATTGCACAAAAACAATACGCACAAATCCGACCTATTTGCACGTTTTTCAATTGAGTAAAGCGTCAATATGCCATGACGGCGGCATATAAATACTGCCGCCGTCATGTTTTCTTCCATAATATTATAGCTTACTCTTCGTCCCTGTGGCTGTCGAGGATCTTGTCTATTGCATCCGCAAACGCTTCATCGTCCGGATACTCCTCGTCTTCGTCCTCGTAGTCTTCGTCGCCGTCAGCTCCGTCGGAGTCGTCGCCGTAATCGTCGAAATCGCCGCCCTCGTCGTCGCCGTCGTCGTAATCCTCATCGTCGTCGCTGCCGGCAAATATCTCGGCTGCCGAAAGCTCGCGGCGTCCGCTGAACTCATCGTCGTCCGCGTCCGCGTCGTCGACCGCCACGCCGGCGCCCGTGAGCAGATTGCGCATCGTCTCCGAGCTCTTCTCGGTTTCCTCGATCTCGACGTTGCGGTAGCGCTCCATGCCCGTACCTGCCGGGATGAGCTTTCCGATTATGACGTTTTCCTTCAGTCCGAGCAGGTGGTCGACCTTGCCCTTGATAGCGGCCTCCGTCAGCACCTTCGTCGTCTCCTGGAACGACGCCGCGGAAAGGAACGATTCCGTCATGAGAGACGCCTTCGTAATTCCGAGCAGGACAGGCGTTGCCTGTGCGGGGCGCAGCCCGATCTCGCCCTCGGCAATGCGCTTCTCAATTTTCTCGTTCTCCTCTTCGAACTCGCTGACATCTACCATTGTGCCTATCAGCATATCGGTGTCGCCGGAGTCGTCGATCTTCACCTTGCGCGTCATCTGGCGCGTTATGACCTCGATGTGCTTGTCGTTTATATCGACCGACTGGAGGCGGTACACCTTCTGTACCTCACGCACGATATAATCGTAAGTCGCGTCAAGTCCGCTGATTCGCGTGATATCGGCAGGGCTCATGTAGCCCTCCGTCAAAGGCTGACCGTGTCTCACCTCGTCGCCTTCGGAAACGAGCAGCGTCATGCCGTAAGGTATCGTATACGAAATGATCTCGCCCGATTCCGTTGTAACATCCACAACATGGACGCGCTTGTCGTCGCGTATCGCGACGGTACCGTCGACCTCGGTGACGATAGCCGGCTTCTTCGGCTTTCTCGCCTCAAACAGGTCTTCGACTCGCGGCAGACCCTGCGTGATATCGGAGCCCGCGACGCCGCCCGTGTGGAACGTTCTCATCGTGAGCTGCGTGCCCGGTTCGCCTATCGACTGCGCGGCGATGATCCCGACAGCCTCACCGACGCTG
This sequence comes from uncultured Clostridia bacterium, assembly GCA_947630625.1. GTDB lineage: Bacteria > Bacillota > Clostridia > Oscillospirales > CAG-272 > DTU064. The sequence continues at coordinate 8,185 of CANRIL010000041.1, read as the reverse complement.
ACCGGCGTGCCGAATGCGAGGTTCGCGCCGTAGCACTTCGCGCAGACGCCGTGACGCGCCTTGCACTGGAGCACCGTGCGCACATAAACCTCCGTGATGCCGGCATCGACTATGCGCTTCGCATCCTCTTCGCCGATCATGTGGTTGTCCTCGACGATCACCTCACCCGTTCTCGGATCAACGATGTCGCCTATAACGAATCTGCCGTAAATGCGGTCGCGGAGCGGCTCGATGATCTCGTTGCCTTCCTTGATATCCGTCATTAGGATGCCCTTGCGCGAGCCGCAGTCTTCCTCGCGGATAATGACCTCCTGCGAAACGTCGACAAGGCGGCGCGTGAGGTAACCGGAGTCGGCAGTACGGAGCGCCGTGTCGGACAACGACTTGCGCGCGCCTCTTGCTGCCATGAAGTATTCGAGTATATTAAGACCTTCGCGGAAGTTTGACTTGATAGGAAGCTCCATCGTCTTGCCGTTCGTAGCGAACATGAGTCCGCGCATACCGGCAAGCTGTCTCATCTGCGTGATGTTTCCTCGCGCACCGGAGTCCATCATCATCTTGATCGCGTTATATTTATTGAAATTTTTCTGGAGCGATTCGACAACGTCCTTCGTCGTCTGTTCCCAGACGTTGATGACGCTCGAATATCTTTCGTCCTCGGAGAGCTCGCCGCGTGCGAAATGGCGGTTGATGTTCTCTATCATCTTCTCCGCCGCCGAAACGAGCGCATACTTCTCATCGGGAACGATTATATCCGCAACCGAAATGGAGATCGACGCGCGCGTCGAATATTTGTATCCGATGCTCTTTATATCGTCGAGCACCTGAGCCGTTACGGAGAAGCCGTGCTTTTTGATGCACGCGTCGACGATGCCGGAGAGCTTCTTCGAAGTCATTGCCTCGGTGATCTCAAGGTCAAAATATTTGTCGGGGTCCGATCTGTCGACATAGCCGAGGTCCTGCGGGATCGCCTTGTTGAAGATGAGTCTTCCGAGCGTTGCGTCGATTATTTTGGACTCCATCTTGCCGTCGCGTTCCTTGAAGACGCGCACCTTGATCGGCGCATGGATGCCGAGGACGTGGTTCTCGTACGCCATCATAGCCTCGTCAAAGTTGCGGAACGCCTTGCCTTCGCCCGGTTCGCCCGGCTTATCCATCGTCAGATAGAAGTTGCCTATGACCATGTCCTGCGACGGGACAGTGACCGCCTTGCCGTCTGCGGGCTTCAAAAGGTTGTTCGCAGACAGCATGAGGAAGCGGGCTTCCGCCTGCGCCTCCGCCGAAAGCGGAACGTGTATCGGCATCTGGTCGCCGTCGAAGTCGGCGTTGAACGCCTTGCAGACAAGCGGATGCAGCTTTATCGCCTTGCCCTCGACGAGCACCGGCTCAAACGCCTGGATCGACAGGCGGTGCAGCGTCGGCGCGCGGTTGAGCAGAACGGGATGTTCCTTTATGACATTTTCAAGCGCGTCCCAGACTTCGGGATACACTTTGTCGACCTTTTTCTTCGCTTCCTTGATATTCGAAGCCTTCTGCGTCTCGACGAGGCGCTTCATGACAAACGGCTTGAAGAGCTCGAGCGCCATTTCCTTCGGCAGACCGCACTGATATATCTTCAAGCTCGGTCCGACAACGATGACGGAACGGCCGGAGTAGTCGACGCGCTTGCCGAGCAGGTTCTGACGGAAACGCCCCTGCTTGCCTCGCAGCATCTCGGAAAGGCTCTTAAGCGGTCTGTTCGACGGACCCGTGACGGGCTTTCCGCGCCTGCCGTTGTCGATCAGCGCGTCAACGGCTTCCTGAAGCATGCGCTTCTCGTTGCGCACGATTATATCAGGCGTGTGCATTTCGAGCAGCTTCTTTAAGCGGTTGTTTCTGTTGAGGACGCGCCTGTACAGATCGTTTAAGTCGGAGGACGCGAACGCGCCGCCGTCAAGCTGTACCATCGGGCGGATTTCCGGCGGGATGACGGGGATAACGTCAAGTATCATCCACTCGGGGCGGTTGCCCGACTTGCGGAACGCCTCGACGACCTCAAGGCGCTTGATTATGCGGACTTTTTTCTGTCCGCTCGCCGTTTCGAGCTCGCTCTTGAGCTGTTCTGACAGCGCCTCGATATCGATCTCGGCGAGCAGCTCCTTGATCGCCTCGGCGCCCATACCGACTCTGAAATCATTCTCGTACTTTTCGTAGTACTCGTGATATTTTACGTCGGAAAGGATCTCGCCCTTCTCAAGCGGCGTCGTGCCGGGGTCGATCACTATATAGCTCGCGAAATAGAGCACCTTTTCAAGGTTGTGCGGAGTGATGTCGAGCAGAAGTCCCATCCTTGACGGGATCGCGCGGAAATACCAGATGTGCGAGACGGGAGCCGCAAGTTCGATATGCCCCATGCGCTCGCGGCGCACCTTCTTCGTCGTGACCTCGACGCCGCACTTTTCGCAGACCTTGCCCTTGTAGCGGATGCGCTTATACTTTCCGCAGAGACATTCCCAGTCCTTCGTCGGTCCGAAAATGCGCTCGCAGAAAAGTCCGTCGCGTTCAGCCTTCAGCGTGCGGTAATTTATCGTCTCCGGCTTCTTGACCTCGCCGTGCGACCAGCTTCTTATCATCTCGGGCGACGCCAAGCCGATTTTTATAGAATCAAACGTATTCCGTTCCATTATACTGTTACCCTTCTACAATAATTCAGTTGTGTGCTGTCAGATATAGTCCTCATCGTCATCAAATGAGTCGATATCGGGTTCAATGTCGTCGGAGAAAATATCGTCGTCAATATTGTCTTCGCTCTTCTCGACGAACGAATCGGAATAATCGTCAGTCATGACGCCGTCGCCGACATCGTTTTCGTTGATATCGGAAACGACATTCGGCGGCTCAAGCTCGTCGTCAAGCGACGAAAGCTCGATCTCATTGCCGTCTTTGTCAAGCACCTTGACATCGAGCGCCAGCGACTGGAGCTCCTTGACAAGCACCTTGAACGATTCGGGGACGCCCGGCGTCGGGATATTCTGTCCCTTCACGATCGCCTCATACGTCTTTACGCGGCCTACAACGTCGTCGCTCTTGACGGTGAGAATTTCCTGAAGCGTATATGCAGCGCCGTATGCCTCGAGCGCCCAGACTTCCATTTCGCCGAAGCGCTGGCCGCCGAACTGCGCCTTGCCTCCGAGAGGCTGCTGCGTGATAAGGGAGTAGGGACCTGTCGAACGCGCGTGTATCTTATCGTCGACGAGGTGGTGAAGCTTGAGGTAATACATGATCCCGACGGTGACCGGGTTGTCGAAGGGTTCTCCCGTTCTTCCGTCGTAAAGTATCGTCTTGCCGTCCACGATGCGGAGCTTGCCTTCCGCCATCAGGGACGCCTGATAATCGCGGTCTGCCTTCTCTTCTGCCGTCAGCGGACGCAAATCTTCGATCCCGTCCGGACGGACGCCCATCACCTCGAATATAGGCTTGCCGTCAAAGTTTTCGTTCGGGAACGGCTTTCTGCCGAGTCCCGCCTCCTTGAGGCATTCCGTTATATCCTTTTCGGTCGCGCCGTCAAAGACGGGCGTCATGATCTTCCAGCCGAGCTTCTTCGCCGCCATGCCGAGATGGACTTCGAGCACCTGCCCTATGTTCATTCGGGAAGGAACGCCGAGCGGGTTGAGCACGATGTCAAGCGGAGTTCCGTCGGGCAAAAACGGCATATCCTCAGGCGGCAGTATGCGCGAGACGACGCCCTTGTTTCCGTGACGACCTGCCATCTTGTCGCCGACCGAGATCTTTCTCTTCTGCGCGATATAGACGCGCACAACTTTTGTTACTCCGGGAGAGAGGTCGTCGCTGTTCTCGCGTGAGAACACCTTTACGTCGATGACGATGCCCGTCTCGCCGTGCGGCAGACGGAGCGAGGTATCCCTGACCTCGCGCGCCTTCTCGCCGAAGATCGCGCGGAGCAGTCTTTCCTCCGCCGTCAGCTCCGTCTCGCCCTTCGGGGTGACCTTGCCGACGAGGATGTCTCCCGCTCTGACCTCGGTTCCTATCTTTACGATGCCCTCAGCCGTCAGGTCCTTGAGCGCGTCCTCACCGACGTTCGGTATCTCGCGCGTGATCTCCTCCGGTCCGAGCTTCGTTTCGCGCGCCTCGTGGGAATATTCCTCCACGTGGATGGACGTGTAAACGTCGTCGCGCACGAGGCGCTCATTCAGAAGAACGGCGTCCTCGTAGTTGTAGCCCTCCCAGCTCATGAAGCCGATAAGAGCGTTCTTGCCGAGAGAAATTTCGCCGTTGCTCGTCGCCTGACCGTCGGCGATGCACTCTCCCGCCTCAACTCTGTCGCCCGTATGAACTATCGGGCGCTGATTTATGCACGTTCCCTGGTTGGAACGCTTGAATTTTTCAAGATGATACGTCCGCTTTACGCCGCTGTCGCTGCGTATCGTTATATCGTCTGCGGTGACGCGCTCGACGTAACCGCCCTCTTCCGCGATTATGACGACGCCTGAATCCATCGCCGCCTTGTATTCCATACCAGTACCGACGATTGGAGATTCCGTCGTCAGCAGCGGGACTGCCTGCTTCTGCATGTTGGAGCCCATGAGCGCGCGGGAGTTGTCGTCGTTTTCAAGGAACGGGATCATTGCCGTCGCGACGGAGACGACCATCTTCGGCGAAACATCCATGAAATCCACGTTCTCGCGCGGTACCTCGATTATTTCAGCGCGGTCGCGGGCGGCGACGCGGCGGTTCACGAAGCGGTGGTTCTCGTCAAGCGGCTCGTTCGCCTGAGCGACGATGTAGTTGTCCTCCACATCCGCCGTCATATATACGATCTCATCCGTCACGACTCCCGTTTCCTTATCGACGCGGCGGTACGGCGCCTCGATGAAGCCGTAATCACTGATCCGCGCGTAAGTCGCGAGATAGGAGATAAGACCTATGTTAGGACCTTCAGGCGTCTCGATCGGGCACATGCGCCCGTAGTGCGTGTAGTGAACGTCGCGGACATCGAAGGAAGCGCGGTCGCGCGAAAGTCCTCCGGGACCGAGCGCGGACAGACGGCGCTTGTGCGTCAGTTCCGCCAAGGGGTTTGCCTGATCCATGAACTGCGAAAGCGGCGAGCTTCCGAAGAATTCACGTATCGCCGTCGTGACGGGCCTGATATTTATGAGCTGCTGGGGTGTGACCGTCTCGTTATCCTGGATCGACATCTTTTCCTTGATGTTCTTGTCCATTCTCGAAAGGCCTATGCGGAACTGATTCTGCAGAAGCTCTCCGACCGAACGCAGACGGCGGTTGCCGAGGTGGTCGATATCATCTATCGAGCCGATATCGTGAGAGAGGCAGAGCAGATAGTTTACGGAGGCAAAAATATCGTCCTTCGTGATGTGCTTCGGGCAAAGCTCCGCTATGCGGCGGCGCGCCTGCTTCTTTATCTCTTCCTCGTCTCCGTTTGCAGCGTCTATGATCTCGCGCAGGACGGGGAACGAACACTTTTCGTTGACGCCGCAGTCCTTGAGATCGTATCCGAGCACCCATTCGGGGAACACTGTATTGTTGGAGAAGACCTTGACCTCGGCCCCGTCCTCGGCCTCGACATAGACCTCATTGACGCAGGACTTCTCTATCGTCTTCGCCATCTCCGCCGTCACAATGACTCCCGGCTCGCCTATGATCTCACCCGTAAGCGGGCTTATGACCGGACGAGTCAGCTTGTGATTCTTGATCCTCGGCGCAAGCTCGACTTTCTTGTCGTATTTATATCTTCCGACGGGAGCGAGATCGTACCTCTTCGGGTCGAAGAAGGAATTGTTGATCAGTATCTGCGCGCTCTCGACTATCGCGGGTTCGCCCGGACGCAGGCGCTTGTAAATTTCCTTGAGCGCTTCCTCACCCTCGGTCGTGTGGTTCTCCGCCGCCTGACGCTCAAGCTCGTCCTTTGCGGCAGACTCGGTGAGAAGGCGTTCGTCGCCGAAATATTCCACAATGTCGCGCTCCGTCTCGATGCCGAGCGCGCGGATCAGGACGGTGACGGGCAGCTTTCTGTTCTTGTCTATCTTGACGTAGAAAACGTCGTTTACATCAGTCTCATATTCGAGCCATGCGCCGCGGTACGGGATGACCTGAGCCGTATATATGCGCTTGCCGGTCTTGTCTATCATCGAATCGTAATACATGCCCGGCGAGCGGACTATCTGAGAAACGATAACGCGCTCCGCGCCGTTGATGATAAACGTTCCCCTGTCCGTCATGAGCGGGAAATCGCCCATGAATATCTCGGACTGCTTGACCTCGCCCGTCTGTTTGTTCGTCAGGCGAACGTCGACCTTTAAGGGCGCGGCGTAGTTTGCGTCGTGATCCTTGCACTCTTCGATTGAGTATTTGGGCTTCGAATCGAGGTTGTAGGAAACGAAGTCGATCAAAAGGTTGCCTGAATAGTTCGAGATCGGGGAAATGTCGCGGAACACTTCCATCAGTCCCTCGTCTATGAGCCACTTGTACGACTTCTTCTGCACCTCAATGAGGTTTGGCATTTCGAGCGCTTCGTCTATCTTTGAAAAGCTCATGCGCACGTTTCTGCCGAGTTTCTGGGGTTTTACCATCTTGGTCTGTCACTCCTTCATCCGTAATTGGCTTCTGAATGTCCTCCCATATCCCGTATGGGGTATAAGAATAAAGATAATATTAACGCGAAATCAATGCAGTCTATAATTTTATCATCAGAACTCTCCCTTGTCAATAAGTATCCTTAAAATAGTTGTAATTCAGGCGGATTTTTTCTCCGAAAAGCGCTTTCTTAATCGAAAGTTTACAAAATGTTTACATGTGAATTTTCTGTAAACTTTTTTTGCCGCGCAAAAAAGTTTTCCCCGCACCGCGCAGGCGGCAGAGCGGGGAAACACGAAAATATGAGACGGAATTTGTCAAGGAGGTTTTCTGCAAAAAAACAAGCATTTAGATAAGGGCTTTACTTTTCTCGTTGCATACCTTGTGCTTTAATCATGTTCTCCTGATTCTTTTTATGCCTGTTCCATGATCCAATGCTGTAAAAATAGATGGAGCAGATCGTTGCTACAGACCAGCCGCATGGCCACGCACACCAAATTCCAGTAGACTCCAGAGGTGTCTGCGCCAAGATAAGAGCTAAAACGACCCGGAGAATCAAATCAGCAAAGGTGGCGACCATAAACTTTTTCATCTGTTCGGCCCCACGTAGAATGCCGTCTGCCACCAGCTTTGCTGAAATCACAAAATAGAACGGGGAGAGAATACGTAGAAATGTACTGCCGACTTGGAGGGCTGTCGCTGTAGGTTCATCCAGAAACAGATACAGAATGAATCGCCCCGCGAAGAAATACAGCAGAAACAGCGGTAGACTCAGCAGCCAAACGAGCTTCACACCAGCGCGGAATCCTTCTTTTATTCTTGGCAATTTCTGAGCGCCAATATTCTGTGCAGTATAGTTTGAGATGCCGTTGCCTAGGGTTGTAAACGAGGTTATGACAAGGTTATTCAGCTTGACTGCCGCAGAATATCCGGCCATAACGCTAGTGCCGAAACCGTTGATAACGCCTTGAATGATAATGTTTCCCACAGAGATAAAACTCTGCTGCAAAATACTTGGAACCGCAATGACAGCAAGCTTCTTCAAAATTGGAAATGATAACCATCCGAAATTTCCCTGTGCCTGTATTTTCTTCAAGCGCAAGAGCACTACAGTCATAGCCAGCACACAACTGATTCCCTGACAAATAAAAGTAGCCCAGGCAACACCGCTTACTCCCATATCAAAGGCAGTGACAAAAAGAATGTCCGCTCCTATATTGGCGGTAGAGGAAACCGCCAAGAAAACAAATGGGGTGCGAGAATCGCCCAAGGCGGAAAAGATGCCATTGGCAATGTTATAGAAGAACACAAAGGGAAGCCCCATAATATAAATGTCCAAGTATAGCTTGGAATCAGAGAATGCCTCTGTCGGGGTATGGATCAAGCGGAGCAGCGTTTCGCAGCCCATCATACCTCCGGCCATCAAAACTCCGCAGATTACCGCACTTGCAACACAGGCGGTTGATACGGCAGTTTTCATTTGACCATAGTTTTTTGCCCCAAAAAATTGTGATACTATAACTGAGCATCCAATATTGCATCCAAAGGCGAAAGCAATAAAAATCAGCGTAATTTCATAACTGTTCCCCACAGA
>CANRIL010000040.1 GCA_947630625.1 uncultured Clostridia bacterium | reverse complement strand
GTGCGCGCGAGGGCGATGGGAAAGGCGGCGCGGCGGAGGGGGCGCGGGGCGATGGGGGAGGCGGCGAGATGGGGGGGCGGCTCGCGGTGGAGAGGGGCGGGCGCAGTTCACGGCGGGGAGAGGGATATATTTTGGCATAACAAAAATCCGCCGTGGGCGGCGGATTTTATGGCCTGCGGGCGGTAGGCTGACGGGGTGGGTGGGAAATTATTATATAGAAGTTTTTGAAGGGGGCGCGGGGGGAAACTTTTTGCAAAAGTTTCCCCCCGCATAAATTCATCTTCCAAGAAGCCGTGCGGCGGCGGGGTCATTTGCGGCGGTGAGGCGGCGGATCAGGGTCGAGCTGACCGGGACGCCGTTGTATTCGACGGGCGCAACGACGGTGAGCGGGATGTTTTTCGCGGCGAGCGTCGCGCGCAGCGTTTCTACGTTTCCGGCGGCTCCCTTCCCGTATGTGAAATTGAAGCCGACGACGACGGCGAGTGGGTTTGTTGCCGTTATCAGCCGGTCGAGAAATTCCTCCGGCGTCATCGCGAGCAGCTCCCGCGTCGGTGATGGCATTATTAGCGCGCTTGCGGTCAATATTTCGGTGAGGGGCGGCTCGGTGGGGGAGGGGTCGGCGGGGTATGCCTCGCGGGGGTGTGATTCGGTGGGGTATGATCCGGCGGGGGATTGCTCGGCGGAATTTGCCTCGCGGGGGCGCGCTCCGTTCGCGTGCGCTCCGTTCAGGATCGCCTCGGTGAGGATCGCCGCGGTGAGGATCGCTTCGATGAGGCGGGCTTTTTCGTCGGCGGATGTGAGCGGGCGGACGGGGCGCGGCGGTTCCGAAAAGCACCAGACGCACGCCGGCGCGCCGTTCGAACGTGCGGCGGCAGCCGCGCGTTCGATGACGGCTTTATGTCCGATATGGACGCCGTCAAACGTGCCGAGCGCGAGCGCGCCCGTTTTGTTTATATGCGGGAAGGGGGTCCGATATTGTGTCATATTTACCTTGCCTCGGCGAAAAAGCCGGAATCCGACGGTTTCTCGCCGACCTTATAGAGGTGCGAGACATCGCCGAAATATTTGACTCTGAACGCTGCCTCTCCTGGGACGACTTCCTCCGTCGACACGAGCGTGACGCTCGACGGCGCGACGAAGAAATTCTGCCACAGCACCGGCGTTGGCATCGACAAAAGATGCGACAGCATCACAAACATGACGCCGAGGTGGCAGAAAAACATGAGTGTGTCCGTATTTCCCTTGGCCGTTCTGTAAAAATTGCCGTCGCGCGTATATCCGTGCTCGGCGATTATTTCATCAAGTCCCTGCGTGACGCGGAGATACCATTCCTTCACGTCTCCGCCGCGCGACATTGTTGGTCCCTGATACCAATTGTCCTTATCGTATAAATCTTCCTGCTTCGTCCACCATCCGGGCAGAAAATCCCACGGCATCCTCATCCTGCTGTCGGGCATCTGCATCTTCGCTGGAAACTCGAGCATCCAATCCTTCGTGATTACCGTTCTTCCGATCGGTTCGACCGACACGCGCGCGGTGTCCTGCGCTCTGCCGAGCGGCGAGCAGTATATGTCGACGATGTTTTCCTCGCGGGCGATCCCCGCGACGCGCGGCGCTAACAGCTCCGCTTCGTGCCATCCCTTCGCCGTCAGCGTGTCGAGCGCATACAGCGGGTCAGCGTGTCTGATAAAATATAGCTTCATGTCGTTGTGTGGGGGCTTTCTTTTTCTCTGGGGAACCTTCCCGAAAAGGTTCCCCAGACCCCTCGAAAACTTTTATTGACTTTGGAGGTGGGGTGGGAGTGCGCTTTGCGTTTGCGTGTGCGCTGGCGGCTCGCGGCGAGCGCGGGTTGTCCTTATCTTTCTCTGCCGGGAGGCAGCGCGCGCAGCGCGGCGACCGTGTGGGGCAGAGGTTCTTTTTCTCTGGGGAACCTTCCCGAAAAGGTTCCCCAGACCCCTCGAAAACTTTCCTTAACTTTGAGGGTGGGGTGGGAGTGCGCCTTGCGCTTGTGTGCGCGCTGGCAGCTCGCGGCGGTTGCGGGTTGTCCTTATCTTTCTCTGCCGGGAGGTAGCCGCGCGCGGCGCGGCGACCGTGTGGGGCGGCTTTCTCTGGGGAACCTTCCCGAAAAGGTTCCCCAGACCCCTCGAAAACTTTTATTGACTTTGGGAGAATAAAGAGTTTTGGGGGAGTCTGAGGGGTGATTTTCCCAAAATCACCCCTCAGGAGAACCTCTGGCCAATCGGTCTTCGTGCGAAGCACGAGTACCAACCGGCATATAATGAAAAGGATTTAATGGAGGCGTCCGGACGCCATAAAGTAATTAAAGAGTTTTGGGGGAGTCTGAGGGGTGATTTTCCCAAAATCACCCCTCAGGAGCAATCAGAACTCATTCTTCATCCTGCGTGAGAACAGGGCGGTGAGGCATTCGCGGGGGTTGGCGCCGCGGTAGAGGATGTCGTAGACGGCGGTGCAGATGGGGAGGTCGGCGCCGTACTTTTCGGCGAGGCGCATCATGGCGTCGACGGTGTAATAACCTTCGGCGAGGGAGGAATATTTTTCGCCCTTGATGAAAAGTTCGCCGAACATTCTGTTATGGCTGAATTTTGAGAAGACGGTCGCCTCGTAGTCGCCGAGGTGGCAGAGGCCGTAAGCGGAGCGCGGGTTGCCGCCCATGAGGCCGATGAGCTTCGATATTTCGTATGTGCCGCGCGCCATGAGGACGCCCTTGAGGGCGGTCATCCCTTCGCCGTCGAGCATGCCGGCGGCGATGCCGATGACGTTCTTCGACGCCGCGCCGATCTCGTTGCCTAAAAGGTCGCAGCCGTAGTAGAAACGGATGAGCGGCGACGAAAATTCGTCCGCGAGCTCGTGCTTCAGCGCGTCGTCCTCGCTGTCGATGACCATGCAGTTCGGCGTCCCTTTGAGAAATTCCTCAACGTGGCCGGGTCCGATCCAGCACGCGACGCGGCTCCCCGGCGCGGCGCATTGCTCCGTCACCTCGGACAGCCTCATCATCGTCTCGATCTCGATCCCCTTCATGCAGAGGATGTAGCGGCGCGGCACGTTCGAGATGGCGGCGATCTCCGCAAACAGGCCGCGGAGCGCCTGCGACGGGACGGAGATCACGACCGTGTCTGTGTCGAGCGCTTCATTTATGTCCGTCGTCATGTAAAGGTCGTCGGGCAGCGTCAAATATTGGTTGCGGCGCTCCGTCATGAGCTGTACCGTCGTCGGGTCGCCGGCTCTGCCGTAAAGCGTCACGTCCTCGCCGATCGAGTGTAAATAATAGGCGATGAACGTCCCCCAGCGCCCGCAGCCGATTACTGTAATTTTCATAAATGTATACCTCTTTCCTTTTGTTTTCTGTATGGCGGTTGAGCCCGTGCGTCAGGTCGATGCCGAGCTTGCAAAAGAGCGATTTTTTGTAAATGCGGTCGAACTCGCGGCGCGGTTCGCGCGTCGGATCGACGCCGAAAAGTGCGAATTATTTCCTATAAAGGCGGTTGATCTCGTAGCGCGGCTCGCAGGTCAGGTTGACGCCGAGCTTGCGGAACAGCGATTCGTCCACGCGAGAGAGGATGACGGATGAGTGCGCCTCGCAGCCGTGGAGCATGTCGAGACATTCTATCGTCCGCGCGGCGTCTTCGTCGGTGACGGCGCAGATGGCGAGCGTTATAAGCAGCTCGTCGGTGTGCAGGCGCGGGTTTCGGTTTCCGAGGTGCTGCACCTTGAGGTGTTGGATCGGTTCGATCTTTTCCGGCGGGATGAGGTGGCGCGCGTCGTCGACGCCGGCGAGCGTCTTGAGCGCGTTTAATAGCGCCGCGGACGACGCGCCGAGCAGCGATGACGTTTTGCCCGTCACGATCCTGCCGTCGGGCAGCTCGATCGCGAGCGCGGGGGAGCCTGTCGATTCCGCCTTCGCGCGGGCGGCGGCGATGACGGGGCGTTCGTCGTCCGTTATGCCGGCGGTGTTTTTGAGCAGTTCGAGCCGGAGCATGACTTCCTCGCCCGCGGCGCCTGACGCGACATCGACGGCCGCCTGGTACGAGCGGCGAAGTATCTCCCGGCGCGACGCCGCGGAGACGGCGTCGTCGTCCGTGATGGCGAAGCCTGCCATGTTGACGCCCATGTCGGTCGGGCTTTTGTATGGAGACGAGCCGTATATCTTCTTGAAGATCGCGTCGAGGACCGGGAAGATCTCGACATCGCGGTTATAATTGACGGTCTTTTTGCCGTACGCTTCGAGGTGGTAGGGGTCGATCATGTTGACATCGTCGAGGTCTGCCGTCGCCGCCTCGTAGGCGAGGTTGACTGGGTGTTTGAGGGGGAGATTCCAGATTGGGAACGTCTCGAATTTTGCGTAGCCGGCTTTGACGCCGCGCTTGTTTTCGTGGTAGAGCTGCGAGAGGCACGTCGCCATTTTGCCGCTGCCGGGACCCGGCGCGGTCACGACGACGAGCGGGCGCGACGTTTCTATGTAGTCGTTTTTGCCGTAGCCTTCGTCGGAGACGATGAGCGGCACGTTCGACGGGTAGCCGGGGATCGTGTAGTGGTGGTAGACGCGGACGCCGAGCTGGGTCAGGTGCGATTCGAAGTGGTCTGTCGCCGGTGAGGGGACGTGCCGCGTTATGACGACGGAACCGACGTAGAGCCCGATGGAGCGGAACGCGTCGATGAGGCGGAGCACTTCATTTTCATACGTGATGCCGAGGTCGCCGCGGCGTTTCGATTTCTCGATCGACGCGGCGGATATCGCGATGATGATCTCCGCCTGCTCGCGCATTTCGGCGAGCATCTTCACCTTCGTGTCGGGCAGAAATCCCGGCAGCACGCGCGAGGCGTGGTAGTCGTCGAAGAGCTTGCCGCCGAATTCGAGATACAGCTTGCCGCCGAAGGATGATATGCGCTCTTTGATGCGCGTCGATTGAAGTCTGATATACTCGGCGTTGTCAAATCCAATTTTGTTCATGTGATGCTCCTACTGTAAATTTAGTCGGTTGTATATTATCGACATATGTCGAAGTGAGTTATGCGATTGCAGAAGATGAGGATTTATGTTCGGAGTGGGCAGTGGAGAGTGGTTAGTGGGTAGGATGAAGGGGATTTTTTGGGGGCGGTTCTTTTCATTGGGGCTCCCGTATGGGTGGAGTGGTCAGAGTGGGAAAATTTTTGGGTTCGGTTCTCTCCACCGAGGCTCCCATATAGGCGGAGCGCAGGTGAAGCCGAGCACCAAGCGCTGCGAAATCTCTATAAAGCGAACCGAAAACGAAAGCACATGTCTGCGCCACACAAGCGCGGGGACAGTAAATCCATTCCATAAGAAGCTTTGAAGGGGGCGTGGGGGAGACTTTCTCCGAAAGTCTTCCCCACATAAATTACTACTTACAGTCAAACCACGACGCGCCGGTGGTGACTTCGACGGTGAGGGGGACGGGGAGGGAGGCGGCGGATTCCATTTCGCGGCGAAGGATGTTTTCGACTTCGGGCGCGGCGTCGGGGGAACATTCGACGATGAGTTCGTCGTGGACTTGCAGGATCAGTTTGGCGTCGAGACCGGACGATTCAAGCTCGCGGGCGACGCCGATCATCGCGAGTTTGATTATGTCGGCGGCTGTGCCTTGAATTGGGGAATTCATCGCGACGCGTTCACCGAACGCGCGAACCTGCTTGTTAGAGGCGGCAATTTCCGGAATATAGCGGCGGCGGCCGAGCATCGTCGTAACATAGCCGCGCTCGCGGGCGAGAGCGACGGTCGCCTTGAGGTAGTCGTCGACGCCTTTGTAAGTTGCTAAATAGTTTGCGATATATTGCGCCGCCTGCTTGCGCGTCGTGCCGATGTCGCGCGACAGCGACCAGTCGCCGATGCCGTAAACTATGCCGAAATTCACCGCCTTTGCGCGGGAACGGAGCTCGCGCGTCACCGAGCCTTCGGGCACGCCGAATACTTCCGCCGCCGTCGAGGCGTGAATGTCCGCGCCGCGAAGGAACGCCGACGACATTACCGGGTCGCCGGATATGTTCGCGAGCAGACGAAGTTCGATCTGCGAATAGTCGGCGTCAACGAGAATGCGGCCGTTCTGCGCAACGAAGAAGCGGCGAAGCTCGCGGCCGAGAGAGGTGCGGACGGGGATGTTCTGCAAGTTCGGATCGGTCGAGGAAAGGCGACCCGTCGCCGCCGTTGTCTGGCGGAAGCTCGTGTGGACGCGCATGTTTTCGTCAGCGGCGTCAGCGAGCGCGTCACCGTATGTGCCGCGAAGCTTCGCGATCTGGCGGTAGGCGAGAACGCCGTCAACGATCTCGTGACCGCGCAAGCCCTCGAGAGTTTCAGCGTCCGTCGAGTAGCCGCGGTGCGTCTTTTTGCCCGCGGGCAGCCCGAGCTCAACGAAAAGCACGTCGCCGAGCTGCTTCGGGGAGTTGATGTTGAATTCGTGACCCGCGAGCATGTAGATCTGCTCCGCGAGCGCAGATTCCGCTTTCGCCAGCTCGTCCGAGTAGCGGCGGATGCCGTCGGCGTCGATGCCGACGCCGACCGCTTCCATGTCCGAAAGGACAGGGGCGAGCGGAATTTCGATGTCGTAGAGCACGTCAGAGGACGTGCGTTCGCCGGACGCGAGCGCCTGTGAGTCCGCCTTTGAAAGCTCCGCTTTCATCGCGGCGGCGAGACGGAGGATGAGCGCCGCTTCGTCCTCGCCGCGCTCCGGCTCCGCGTTCTCGCCGAGATACGTCATCGAAACGCGCGGCAGTTCGTATGACGTGCCGCCCGCGCGCAGCACGTAGGCGGCGAGCATCGTGTCGAACGCGCATTCGACGCGGACGAGCGGCCGCATCGACGCGTAGAGCGATTTGTAGTCGTGGCAGATCACGGGCACGCTCGAAAACAGGCGCAGGAGCGGCTCGGCGTCGCGCGCGGCTTTGTAAATTTTATCGCTCGCGGCGATGTAAACGGTGTCGCCGCGCAGCGTGACCGCGGGCGCGCCTTCGGCGCGGACGCGGGTGTTTTTTGTTGGGATGGGGGGGATTTTGGTGGGGGAGGGGGCGTCCTCCGCGGGGGCGTTGGTTGAGCCGTCCGTGGGGGCGGTGGGTGTGCCGTCCGTGGGGGCGGTAGTTGAGCCGTCCGCGGGGATATCTTCGGCGGTTGTCGAATTGATATATGATATACCTTCAATTATTTCGTTGACGGCGGCGTCGTCGAGGGGGAGGGCGTCGGGGGCGGCGGGCTGCGCCGCCGATGACTCGTCGGTGGCGGGAGCGGGGGTGCTTTTCAGACCGAAACGCTCCGCGAGTTTATAAAATTCAAGCTCCGAAAAGAGCTCCGAGAGCGCCGCGCGGTCGCCGCCGACGTTTAGCGCGAGGTCGTCAAGCGACTCTTTTACGGGCGCGTCGCGGCAGATCGTCGCGAGGCGGTATGACATATACGCGGACTCTTTGCCCGCGCGGAGCTTTTCGCGCAGCTTGTCCGAGATCGACAGGGAATCGAGGTTTTCATATATGCCGTCGAGCGTTTTTCCCTCCGCGATCAGCTTGAGCGCCGTCTTCTCACCGACGCCGGGGACGCCGGGGATATTGTCGGACGAGTCGCCCATCAGCGCCTTGATGTCGACGAGGCGGGGCGGAGTTGTGCCGTAATTCCTGAAAAATTCGGCTTCGTCGTAGGTTATCGTTTCCTTGTTCGTGATGAACAGAAGCGTCGTTTTTTCGGTGATGAGCTGGAGCGAGTCGCGGTCGCCGGTGAGGACATAAACGTCGAGTCCGGCGTCCTCGCCGCGCTTCGCGAGCGTGCCTAAAATGTCGTCCGCCTCGAAGCCTTCAAGGTCGACGATGCGCGCGCCGAGCGCTTCCGCGGCGCGGCGGACGTACGGTATCTGCTCCGCGAGCTCCGGCGGCATTTTCTGACGCGTGCCCTTGTAGGCGTCGTATTCCTTATGCCGGAACGTCGGGGCCGGCAGGTCAAACGCGATCGCGGCATAGTCCGGGGTGAGCGATTCGAGCCGGGACGACAGCGTTGTGATCATGCCGTAGACGGCGTTCGTGTGCAGGCCGCTCTTCGTTGTGAACGGGCGGATGCCGTAAAACGAGCGGAACATTATATTTGAGCCGTCAACGAGCAGGAGCTTTGGCATTTTTGGCAGTTACCTTTCATTCGTTATTGTTATGCAAGTGCATAAGCCTGTTATGCGTACGTCTAAATCGTATGATAAGTGGCGCGGGAAGCGCCGGTAGACAGCGATCCTTCAATATATTATATAACGTGCGTGTTGATGTGTCAAGTCGCGGGGGTGGGTTTTCTCCCCAATAATTCTGGCAATAATTTTTGATTTGGGTATTGACAAAACGGCGCAAATGGTGTATGATAACGAAAGCGCGATAGAATGCCCCATTAGCTCAGTTGGCAGAGCACTTGACTTTTAATCAAGGTGTCCCGAGTTCGAATCTCGGATGGAGCAACGATAAATCCCCCGAAAAGCTTTAGCTTTTCGGGGGTTTTTGGGTTGGGGAGTATTTGCGGGGGAGGGACTTTTTGAAAAAAGTCCCTCCCCCGCGCCCCCTCTTCAAAAACTTTTACTTGGAGGGGGTGGTGTGGGTGTGTGCGTGGGTTTTTGGGGGCGACTCTTTTTTTGTGGCTCCGATGCGGGCGGCGGTGGGCTGTGGGTGTGTTGCGGGGGAGGGACTTTTTGGGTTGTGGGTGTATTGCGGGGGAGGGACTTTTTGAAAAAAGTCCCTCCCCCGCGCCCCCTCTTCAAAAACTTTTAATTGGGGGTGGGGTGTGGGTGTGTGCGGGGGCTTTTGGGGGCGGCTCTCGCCACCGAGGCTCCCATATAGGCGGAGCGCAGGTGAAGCCGAGCACCAAACGCGTCTTCCATCTTCAAATCGGGCGGCGAACAAGCGGCTGGTCGGGTGCCGCCACACAAACGGCAGTATAAAAAATCCCCCGTAATAAAACTTTTCGCGGGGGCGTGGGGGCAGCCGAGCGCCGCTTGCGGCGTCTCGTGCGCGTTCGAAGAACGCGCCTACTTTCTTGGAAAAGGCGCCCCCACAGAAATAGCTACCTAACGTCGCTCTGGAAGGCGATGGCGCGGCCGAGGATCTTGACGGTGTCGAGCTCGCCGCCGGTGAAGATCATGTCCTGGTATGCCGGATTCTCCGGACGCAGGATCAGGAGGTTTTTGTCGCGATGATAATATACGCGCTTGAGCGTCGCTTCGTCGCCGATGATGACGACCGCGATCTCGCCGTTGTCTACCATGTCCTGCCGCCGGACAAATACGATGTCGCCGTCGAAGATGCGCGCGTTTATCATGCTGTCGCCGTGCGCGCGGAGACAAAAATCGGCGTTGATGTCGGAGCCCGCGAGGACAAAGCTCTCGTGTTCCTCCGCAGCGTAGATCGGCTCGCCGCAGGCGATTTCGCCGAGAAAGGGCACGCGCACCGTTTCGATCGGGAATATGTTGTCGAATTTGCGAAGAAGCTCCACATCCTCGCTCTCCCAGCCGAGGATATAGGCGGGGTCGCAGCCGAACAGCTCCGCGAGGCGGCAGATCGTGTCATATTTGATGTGCTTGATCTTGCCGCTTTCGTAACGCTGCACCGTCGCTTCCTGTACGCCGAGATATTTCGCAACGTCGGCAAGCGTCAGCCCCATTTTCGTCCGCAGCTGCCGGATGTTTCGCGCCGCCGGTGAGATCGGTGACGGGGTGTTTTTGTCAGACATGATACGGTGTCCTCCCGTGGATTTTTGCTTGTGTGTGCTTGTTCCTTCGGCTTCGATTGTATCATATTTTTACTCGAAATGCAAGGGGACGGCGAAATTTTTTAGAAAAACTTTCGTAATACGTATTGACACCGACGGGAGAATGTGTTATTATGACTTACGCGTTAGGTAAGTTTGATGTGGGGGACGCGGCGTATGCTAGGGAGAGGACATGGGGTGATGCTGCGGTGAGGGAGGCGATGGTGAGGGGCGACGCAAATGGGAGATGGAGATGAGGATGTTGATGAGTTGGTGTGGGGTGAGGCGGCGCGTGGGCGATGCGATGGTGGGGAAAACGAAGGAGAGCGCGATGCGGTGCGGGGGATGCAATGGCTTGAGCTGGCGGCGGCGCGGCGAGGTTGGGAAAGGCGATAGATGGTGGGTTTATTTTTTTGCGGGGTGACTTACGTGACAGGTAAGATTTATTTGAATTTGGCGGGGGTGAGGTTGTGATTTTTGATGCTTTGAAGGCGGAGGCGGCGCAGAAGAGGTTCTGCGTCGAAAAAGGGGTCCCTTTTTTTGCGCCGCGCGGAGGGCGGTGTTTTCGCTGCGGGAAAAACGTTTTCGGCGTTTACGACAGGGCGGGGAATGCGCTCGTTTGTGGCGGTGAAGTGGGGGACATTGGAGAGAATATGCGGCGGGGTGTGTGCGAGGGGGATGAAATGCTCCGTTCTGCGGGTGAAAATGGCGTTTGGGTGGAGGCGCGTGGCGGCGAGCTTTGGAGGCGCGGAGTCTTAGCCGGGTACGACGTTTCGAGGGCGGGAAACGAGCACATTACGGGGTGCCCGTTTTGTCATGCGACGTTTTGCGATTGAATTGGAGGTGATTTTTTGAAGCAGAAGAGCGGGCTTACATATATGAAAGTTTTTCTTGACCTTTATGACGCGATCGAGCCGCTCAGGGACGATGAGCGCGGGCGGCTGTTTACCGCGATGCTCGTCTACGCTTCGGGCGGCGGCGTTGTGGACATGCCGGGGAACGAGCGGTTTTTGTTCCCGATGATCCGCGCGCAGCTCGACCGCGATCGCGCTTCGTATGAGGATATTTCGGCGAAGCGCAGCGCCGCCGGTAAATCGGGCGCGCTTAGTCGGAGAAAGAGTGGAGGAGTTGGCAGTGGGGGAGTGGTCAGCAGCGCGGGTGAAAGTGCTGGTGGTGACGGCGGCGCTGGCGACGGTAGCTTTATTGGTGTCGGTGGTGACGGCGGCTTTGGCATTGGCGGCGCTGGAGTGATTGGTGGTGACGGCGGTGAAGGCGGCTTTGGCGCCGGTGGTGATGAGGCGGAGGGGGGAGGCGGGGCGTTTGATATCATTTGCTCCCAAGATGATGACGATGACGATGATTATGGCGATGAAGATGAAAATCAAAATGATGATGACTTATATCTGACGACAACAACTACACGCGCGCGTACGCACACAGCGCGGAATGCTCCGCCTTCTTTTTATGAGGCGATCGAGTATTTCCGGCGGTCTTGCGATGTCGATGATCCCGTTTGGGAGGCTGAAAAATTTATTGCGTATAACGCGAAGCGTCATTGGGATTGTCTCCCTGAGTGGCAGCTCGCCGCTGACCTCTGGGCGGCGCGCATCAATTCAAACGGCGCGATCCGCGCCGATATTGACGCATTTTTGAATGAGAAGCGGCGGGGGAAATAGGCGGCTGGGCGATGGTGGCGCGCTCGCTTTGCGAGCGGCGCGATGGTGGTTTGAGTTGGCGGCGCGCGGTCTGAGGTGGGCGGCGATAGTTGCGGTTGTGGGCTTGGCGCGCTCGCTTTACGAGCGGCGCTAGGGAGGCGGGAGTTGGCGGTGCGCGGCTTGAGGTTGCGGCAATGCTTGCGGCTGCGGCTGCGGTTGCGTGCGGTTTGCATGCGGCGCGGGGGCTGACGATGGAGGGCGGAGTGGGATTTTTGGGCGGTTGATGTTGTTTGATTAAATTTTACCTTAATGCTTGGAGGGTTTACATGCACAGCTTGAGAGAGGATTTTTGCCCGGATTGCAGGAGGTGCGGTCGGGGGAGTAATTGTGACAGGTTCGCGTCGTGCGCGAAGTGGCGCGGTTGGTTCGGCGAGAGGTGGCGCGGGACGCGCGCGCTTTTCGGCATAGTTGAGGATTCCGGCGCGGGGCTTCGGGTTTCGGCGGCGGACTGCGTTGGGGATTCGTTCGCGGAACGGCTCCGTTCGCTGAAAGAGGCTGCCGGGGTCAGCTGGCAGCAGTTGGCGGTGCTTTGCGGCACGTCGAAAAAGACGCTTTTGCGTTATGCGCGCGGCGATCATTCGCCGTCCGCTGACACGCTTTCCTCTATTGCTGATGCGTTCGGCGTCAGTATGGACTTACTGCTCGGCAGGTAGGTGAGGGCGATTGGCTGGTTATATGTTGGGGCGCCGCCGCGTTGGGCGGCGTTTCCTTTTTGTGGAGGAGCGAATTTTGTGGGGCGTGGCGCGATGTGGGAGGATGATTTTAAGATGTAGGTTGCGTGCGGCGTTTATGGGCGGTGTGCGTTTTTTTAAAATTGGCGTTGTGGTGGCAAATTGGAGGCGGGGATTTATGTGTGGTGGGGGTGATATGTGGATCGTGTGCGCTTTTTTAAGTTGGTGGAGCGGAAGCGGCAAATTGGCGGCGGGAAACTATGGGTGGTGGCGGGGGGACGATTGGAGAGGAAAATTTTTTGATGGGATCGCGGTTTTTCCGGCGCGGTGTGTATGGTGTTTGGGTGCGCGCGGCGTTGGCGGATTCAGTTCTGGGATGCTTATTTTTTTGTGATGTGTTGACAATGACACATTATTTATATATAATATAATGTGTGATTATCGGTGTGGAGGCGCTTATGACGTACATGGAGAAAATCAAAAACATATTGGATGCGTCGGACAGCGGGGTGATAACGGCAAAGCAGGTGGCGGCGGCGGGGATCCATCCGGAAATTCTCGCGAAGCTTACAAAGATCGGGTTGATCACGAGATTCGGGCGCGGTCTTTATATCAAAAGCGACGCGTGGGAGGACGATTTTTATCTGCTCCAATTGAAATACGGCAGAGGCATTTATTCCCACGACACGGCGCTTTACCTTCTCGGTTACTCCGACCGCGCCCCGGCGCGTTACACGATGACATTCCCGCAAGGATATAACGCGCCGTCGCTGAAGCGGGAAAATGTCAGCGTCAGGCGCGCGGTTTCCTCTCTATATCCTCTCGGCGCCTTTGAGATCAACTCGCCGTCCGGCAATCCGATTTATGTTTACGATCTTGAGAGGACGCTTTGCGATATTGTGCGCGGAAGCGGCGGCGACATCCAGCTCGTGAATGCGGCGATGCGGCGTTATGCGTCGGACAAAAACCGGGACATCCACAAGCTCATGCGTTATGCCGACGAGCTGCATGTCAAAACAAAAATTGCGCGTTACATGGAGGTGCTTCTGTGATCACGAAAAATCCGATGCAGCTAAAGGCATTCATTAAAAAAATGGCGGCTGAAAAGCATATTTCCGCGCAGCTTGTCATGCAAAATTACATGTTGGAGCGGCTGCTTGAACGAATCTCGCTGTCGGGGTACAAGGAAAATTTTATCCTGAAAGGCGGGTTCCTCATTTCGGCTATTGTCGGGCTTGACACGCGGGCGACGATGGATCTTGACACGACGATCAGGGGTTTTTCGTTGACGCATGAAAAAATCAGGGGGATTTTTGAGGAGATTTGCGCTGTTCGGGTGGATGACGATGTGAGATTCGTGCTTGGCGACATATCGGATATCCGGGAGGGTGACGACTATCCGGGGATCCGTGTTTGTCTGAAAGCTGATTACCCGCCGATCAGCGTTCCTTTGACTGTTGATATAACCACGGGCGATGCTATTACGCCGCGGGAGGTGGAATACACGTTTTCGCTGTTGTTTGACGACAGGACGATCAGTGTGCTTGCTTACAATCTTGAAACCATTTTGGCTGAGAAAATCGAAACCGTGCTGTCACGCAGCGTTGCGAATACTCGTCCGAGAGATTTTTACGACATACATATCCTTTACGTTCTTCACGGAGCGGAATGCGACCCGATAATTTTGAAGCAGGCGCTTAAAAAGACGATGGAAAAACGCGGCAGTTATAGGATCATGGAGCATTACAGTGAAATTCTCGATGAGATACAAAATAGCCGTCAGCTCCGGGACTTTTGGCTGAAATATCAAAAGAATTTTGAATACGCGCGTGGAATATCCTTTGACGAAACTTGTGATTCGATTCGGGGAATTTTGGCGCGAATAATTGATGTGAAAAGTTGAAAATGGTGCGGAACGCATTAGCCTGGGATACGGTCGTGTGTTCCGCGCTATTGTTGATTTGGGGAAATTTAAAAAAACGGGTGGGGCGTGTTCGGAGAACACGCTTCCTTTTTGCGTGGGGGCGGGTTTGTCACCGGAAAGGGCGGGAACGTATGTTCTGAGGCGGGGGTTTGTGGTAAAATGGGGGTGTTTTTTGGGGGGAGTTAATTTTGTAGGGTGGATATGGATGGGATAGGGTGGAGTTGGTTGGAGTTTATCGGAATAAGTTGGGGTTCGGCGGAATGAAGTGGATACGGGCGGAGCGGCATGGAGATAGATGTGGATATGCGGGAAATGATGAGATGTTGTGGAGATCGGCGGAGTGGCGTGGAGACAGATGTGGATGGGCGGAATTTGATGAAGTGTGGTGGAGGGATGCGGAATATGGCGGGGATTGGCTGCGTGAGTGGGGATTGGTCGTTTAGATGAGTGAAGGGGGTATTGGATGAACAAGAGACAGGGTTTATTTGCGGACGCGCTTGTGCGGACGGGGGACGTTCGGGAGGCGCGGGCGGCTGCGGGGTACAGCGAGAGCGGGTACCACCGGCTTTTGCATGATGAGAAATTTCGCGGCGAGCTTTGCGCTCGCGGCATTGACATTCGCGACGGGTGCGTTATTTTTTCCGGCGATCGCCGTCGACTCGGTGAGGACGAGCTGCTCGGCGAGATCTCGGCGCTTCGGGCGTCCGTTATGCGCGACGCTTCCCTCAAGCTCTCCGACCGTCTGAGTGCCGCGTCCGCGATCGAGCGTTCGATCGCGGAGTCACGCGCTGCCGCGGGGGGCGCTGCCGCCATCGGCGGCGTTGGGGAGGGATTTCGTCTTCCGGCAGAGGTGATCGGGCGCGCGTTCGTTGACATCAATCGCGAGATAAGTCCGAACGTTTCCTACATTTTCACGGGCGGGCGCGGGAGCGGGAAATCGTCCTTCATTGCGCTGAAGGTGATCGAGCTATTGCTTCGCAATCCCCAGCTTCACGCGTGCGTTGTCCGCAAGCTGGCGACGACGCTTCGCGATTCCGTTTACGCTCAGCTCGTCTGGGCGATCGGTGTGCTTGGGCTCAGTGAGTATTTCCTTTTTCACACATCTCCGCTTGAAATTGTTTACAGTCCTACGGGGCAGGTCATATTTTTCCGCGGCGTTGACGACGCGGCGAAGCTCAAATCGACGAAGGCCCCGTTTGGCTACATTGGCATCCTCTGGAAAGAAGAGGCGGATCAGCTCTCGGGCGAGGCTGAGGCGCGCGGTATTGCGCAGTCGGTCCTTCGCGGGGGGAGCGTTTCGTACGATTTTTCCTCGTACAATCCGCCGCGTTCGCGCAAGCACTGGATCAATCTTATGATGCGCGATGGGTATGTTTGCCATCATTCGACGTATCTTGACATGCCTTCTGAATGGTTGGGCGTAAAATTTATTTCCGACGCCGAGCATTTACGCGATGTCGATTACGCTTCATACGAGCACGAATATCTCGGAATTGCGAACGGCGTTGGCGGCGCTGTTTTTGAGCGGCTGGAGGTTCGCGCGATCAGCGACGCTGAGATATCGGGATTTGACCGCATTTATCAGGGGATCGATTTCGGGTGGTATCCCGATCCGTTTGCGTTTATTCGGCTTCACTACGATTCGGCGCGCGGCGTCATTTACATTCTCGACGAGCTTTACTCGGTGAAGCTTCCGAACGCTGATGCTGCCGATTGGCTCATTGCGCGCGGGTACGTTGACGAGCCGATCATTTGCGACAGTGCGGAGCCTAAGTCCGTTGACGAGCTTCGGCGCTGCGGTGTTCCCGCGCTTTGTGCGGCGAAGGGGGCGGGTTCCGTCGCGTTCGGGTTCAAGTGGCTCGCGAGCCGCGTGATCGTTGTTGATCCCGCGCGCACGCCGAACGCATACCGCGAGCTCACGTGTTACGAGTTCTCGCCCGGCGGCGGCTTCCCCGACCGCGACGACCACGCCCTCTCCGCCATCCGTTACGCCCTCGAGAGAGCATTTAGGGGGGTGTGAGACTGGGGGGAGGGACTTTTTGGAAAAAGTCCCTCCCCCCAGACCCCTCTCTTCAAAAACTTTTATGGAGGGGTGGGGAGGTTGGTGCGGCGGAGGCGGCTGCGGGTGCGCTTTGCGGTTGATGGGAGGGGTGGCGGGGGTGGTTTCGTCGTGGGGGAGATGGCGGGGGCGCTTTTTTTGGGGGGAGGGACGCAGTCCCTCCCCCCTTGCCCCCCCTGTGGGGGCGCTTTCTTGGTGGGCGGGGTGGGGAGATGCGGAGGCGGTTGTGGGGGTGATTTTGGGGGAGGGACGCATGTCCCTCCCCCTTGCCCCCGTGGGGGAGGCTTTGATGGGAGGGCGGCGGTGGATGTTGCGGAGGCGGCTGTGTAGGGCGCGCGGGCGGTGGGGGCGTTTGGGGGAAAATAAAAAACCGCCGCGGGAGGGAGCATCCAATAAAACAAGTTCAAATTGTTTTCGGAGTGCGGAATGATTTCGGTCATGCCGCAGTTCCGTTTATGAGGTCGTTCAAAAGCGAGGCCGGGAGTATCCCGATGTAGTTGTAGCTGATGTCTACATCCTGCACCCGATGCCCGCTGGATTTATTCGGCGCGTGAACATAGACCGCCTTGACCAGATCGTTCAGGATTGCAGGCGTCAGCTCCGTCAGGCAGAGATACTTCTTCACTGTGCGGATGAAACGGTCTACATTGTCTGCCTGATCCTCCTGCTCGGAAATCTCCTTGGTCAGAACAGCAATCCTTTCCCGCAGCTCCATTTGTTCCTTTTCGTAATCGTCGGAAAGCATCTGAAACCTTGTCTCGCTCAGCCGTCCCGCTACCATATCCTCATAGATCCGCTTGAAAAGCCTGTCAAGCTCGGTAATACGGTTTTCGGATTTCTGGAGCGTCCGCCGCTTGCCGGACAGTTCCTTTCTCGCTTCTGCATCCCGTTTTGCGCCCAGAGCCTTCCGAAACGCATCTTCATAGTTGGAGATACAGAATGCCACAAGCTGCAAATGCTTCAGTACGCCTTCTTCGAGAACGACAGCGCGAATAAAATGTGACCCACAGACCTCGTTTCCTTTGAGCCTCGATGTGGAACAGATAAAGTGATCCTGCCTTGCCTCAAAGTTTTTGCTTGTGCAATAGTACAGCTTTTCCCC
>CANRIL010000039.1 GCA_947630625.1 uncultured Clostridia bacterium | reverse complement strand
TCCGCCATAACGTCCGCCAACGCTTCTTCAAATCCCATAAGATCGGCTCTCAGCTTCCAAAGCCGAAGCTCCGCGATCTTCTTCATGACACGCTCGACAAGCGTATCGTTCTCATTTTCACTCATCGCTGACAAATCTCCCCTGAGTTTTTGCCGTCCGAGGGAAAGCTGCCATTTGACCGTTCCCTCCGGCGCGTTCATCCTTTTGGCGATCATAGCGACAGAAAGCCCTTCGAAATAGTGCAGGTATATTACCGTCTTTATCTTTTCGGGCAGACGTTCGACGGAACGGCGCAGCTCCGCGTGTTCCTCCGAAATAAAGACAGCCTCTGCCGCATCCTCGACCTGAGCTCCGGTCAGGCGCGCGTCGTCATAGTCGGTGTATTCACGGAACCGTTCGGTCAGCTTCACCGCGCGGTTCCGTGCTATCCTGCATACCCATGCTCCGAACTTTTCCGGCTCACGAAGCATGTCGAGCTTCATCCACGCCGTTACGAACGCGTCCTGAGCCGCGTCCTCAGCCATAAATTCGTTGTGCGTCACCGAGAGCGCGCGCAAAATGACCTCGCGCTGGTGCCGCCTCACGAGCTCTTCATAAGCGTCGTTTTCGCCGCCAAGCACAAGCCTGACAAGTTCTTCGTCAGTTTTGTCCCCGTATCGCATAAAGCCAAATACCTCCAATTTGTAGCTACATATTATAGAGTCCGGGTCGCCGGGAAAGGTTGGCGCGTTTTTTGAGAAAATGAGAAGTTTTGCGCATTTATTTTATATAATTATATCCTGAAACGATCGCCGACGGCAACAAAATCGTAAAATTTCGGCTTTCACAAAAGAAATTGTCCTTTATAAACGAATTTTTTAAACAAATTCATTGACAGTTTATTAAAAATGATGTAGAATTATATCATGTTCATATAGTGGAAACAAATATAAAGAAAGTGGGCGCATTGCAGATGGAAAAGCTGGAGCTTCATGGTATCAAACCTGACAGCGTAAAGAGCATTTTGATTGACATCGCATCCCGGAACAAAACCGCCCGTGCTTCGATCGCGAAGGACACGGGCCTCAGTGTTATGACCGTCGGCAAAGTCGCCGACATTCTGTTGGATGCCGGACTTCTTGATGAAGTTAAACTAAAAGGGGAAACATCAGGCCGCCGCGCTGGGATCCTTTCGCTCAGAAGCGAGCGGTATGCCGTCGTGCTTGACTTGTCGGAGCGCGTGTTCCGACTTAACATCATCGACATGAAGATGACGCTCGTTCACAGCATGAGGTATACATACAACCGCAAACTTTATTATGACGAAAATCTTTTGTCGTTTCTGAAGAACGTCCGCGCCGTCCTCGACCGCGTTGCCGACCCGAACGAGATGTACGGGATCGGGATAATCGTGCCCGGAATCTACGTCGGGGCGGACGACAGGATAGTTTCAACAAAGATACCGGAGCTCGAAACGATAAAGGTAAGGGAGACGGCGGAACGGATACTCGGACGCCGCGTAACGCTTATAAAGCGCAACGTTGAGGCAGCCGCGCGGTCATACGCGGCGGCGAACAAGAGCGACGACTCGGACGTGATCGTCTACATGTACATGGGTGAATGCGTCGACGGCGCCGTTTACAGCCACGGCAGGTTTGAAGAGGGCGCGCATGAATTCGGATGTGACTTCGGACGGATGATATCCGGCGGCGTCACGCTTGAGGAGCGCGTCCGCATGTGCGGCAGCGATTATGATGTGGCGGACGGCATATCCGACGCCGTATACAACCTCATCATGATTTTTGACCCGGACGTGTTCATAATCGAAAACGACCTTCTGCGCGAGCCGGAAATGTTCGTCAAGCGGCTCGAAGACAGGATCGAGAACGTCTATAAGCTCCCCGAGGAGCGCATGCCGTACTTCCCCGTCGACCATCACGAGCTGCGCCACAGCGCACGCGGGATCGCGATAGAAATGCGCAGTATGTGGGTCGATGAGATACTTTATAAACAATAATATTAAAGTACACTTGTAAATTGAAAACGCAGCACAGAGGGCAGAAAAGCTTTCTGTGCCGCCTTTCTTTATGATCAAATTCAAAATCACAAATTCGCAAGGCGAAACCTCTTTGCCGCAAAGTGATAAAGACATAAACACCCGTATCTTTTGCAGTTAAACGTGAGACGATAGAAAAGTTCACGTTTTTTCGCTTGCTATTATTCATCTCTGCGACTATAATTAAGAAAACAAACTTTGATAGATCAGCCATTTGAATATATAAAATCGGCAAAGCGCCTGGGAATATCCGTAAGTCGTGTTCGGCGGTTATGTAAGAAAAGCAGCACTAAATGAAAACTGTATTTTACGAATGCAGTCAAGCCTGCCGATTAAAATATAGAGTATACAAAAATCAGGAAGGTGAACAAGATGAAGAAAATATTGATTATTGAAGACGATAATGATATAAACAATCTCTTATATGATGCGCTGACAAAAGCAGGTTATGACTGCACTCAGGCATTTTCAGGCACAGAAGGTCTTTTATGTCTTGAAAAAGGGTCCTTCTCTCTTGTCCTTTTAGATTTGATGCTGCCGGGGAAAAACGGTGAATCACTGCTCCCTGCCATCAAGCAAAAAGAGAATGTTCCCGTTATTGTCGTATCAGCCAAGGACAGCCTTGAAAGTAAAGTTTCACTTTTGACTTCCGGCGCGGAGGACTACATAACAAAACCGTTTGAAATAGAGGAACTGATTGCAAGGGTCGGAGTACAAATACGTCGATCATCCGGGGCTGAGCATAAAGCGGATGAGCTGAAATATAAAGATTTGACCCTCTGCCCCACATCATTCTCCGTGATCGTAAACGGGCAGGAAATATTGTTGACAAAGCAGGAATTCAAAATCATGGAGCTGCTGCTCTCTCACCCTCATCAGGTGTTTTCTAAACAGGACATATATAGCTATGCGTGGGAAGACATCTATATCGGCGAAGATAAAACTATCAATGTTCATATCAGCAACATCCGCAAGAAATTAAAGGCAGCAACCGACACCGAATATATCGAAACGGTCTGGGGGATCGGGTTTCGCCTCGCCAAATAATCTTTAACATTTCTTTAACTCTGATTTGCGCTTTCTTTGCAATTGGAATGTAAAATGAAATCGCAAAGGAGGATGCGTCATGGAGTACTTGTTAACCACGAACGACATTACAAAGCAGTATGGCAAACAAAAAGCCGTGAATGCCGTAAGCATTCATGTTCCTCAGGGCGCCGTATACGGATTGATCGGACGCAACGGAGCCGGAAAAACGACACTCTTGAAATTGATATGCGGATTAGCCTCACCTACTGACGGAGATTTCTCTTTGTTTGGCAAAACAGGACGGGAGACAAGCGAATATATGTCCCGTATCGGCTCGCTTATTGAAACTCCCGGCGTTTATCCGAATCTGACTGCTGCTGAAAATCTGAAAATAAAATGTTTGGCAATGGGTATACGGCAAAAGACGGTCGTCAACGAACTGATTGAAATCGTGGGACTCAGCAGTGCCGAAAAAAAGAAAGTCAGAAACTTCTCTTTAGGTATGAAGCAGCGTTTAGGGATCGCATTGGCGCTGGTCGGCTCCCCTGATTTAGTTATCCTTGACGAACCTATCAACGGACTCGATCCGCAGGGGATTGCTGAGATCCGGGAAACTATTTTCAGATTAAACAAAGAGAAAAATATTACATTCATCATTTCAAGCCATATACTTGAGGAACTATCTAAAATTGCAACGGACTACGGTATCATTCATAACGGCGTGCTGCTTCAGGAGCTGGCTCGGGAAGAACTGCTGTCAAAATGCTGTGAGCGGATCGAACTAAAGACTGATGACACACGTAAAGCATGTACTGTACTTGAAAATATGGGTATAACAAAGTTCAAGGTCGTAGATACAGATACGATCCATATATTTGAACGTTTATCTGACAGCGGTGAGATCACGATGGAACTTGCGAAAAACCAAGTCAAAACAATATATATCGCCGTTAAAAACGAGGCGCTTGAAGATTATTATTTAAGTCTGACCGGAGGTGAGGAAAATGTATAATTTAGTAAAAATGGACTTATATCGGCTCTTTCGTTCTGCATCGACCTATGTAATGATCGCCTTGGCGGTTTTTGTCGCTTGCTTTGCAATTTTCATGACTAATCTCGGCTTGAACATGATGAAGGATGTTCCCGCTTCTGACATAGATAATGTAGACGCGGATACCGCTATATCATCCTTTGGTATTTTTGTTGATACAAATCCACAGTGGATAGACGGTGATATAGATGTCTCCGAAATGTTGGGGGCTCAGCTAAAAAGCAGGATGGCGCTGATCCTGGTGTCTGTTTTTGTGGTACTGTTCTTTGCTGCCGAAAGGAAAAACGGATTTATAAAAAACATTGCCGGGATGTTTCACAACAGAAGCATTATGGTCGCGGCAAAGTTTTTTGCCGTTGCCGTTCAAGTATTCGTTCTGTTTGCCGCTTACGCCGCATTTACGATGATTAGCTGTTTGATTTTTTGGGGAGACAGACTTGTTCTCAGCTCGGTAATTGAGCTTCTTTCATTATTGGGCGTTCAGTATTTTCTCCATTTTGCATTTGCGTGCTTTACCGTTTTTCTTTGCCTGCTGTCAAACAGCTCCGCTCTGTGTATAGCGATCGGCATTCTGCTTTGCAGCGGTTTTGGCTCACTCATTTATAATCTGATAAACTATGTGATCGGGAGATCATTTTCCGTCGAAAAGTATATGTTGGAAACGACTATATCATCGGTCGGAGCGGGAGTTTCATCTGATATTGCGCTTCGTGCCGTCATTGTCGGAGTTATTTTTATACTTGCGTCAACATCAATATCAATGCTGATCGTACAAAAGAGGGATATAAAATAGGGAGATCGTGCTATGCTTCTATGGGCTGTGATTGCCACAACAGCAGTTTTCATTTTGACGGTCATATTTTGCACCTATCGGCGACAGGTCAGAAAGATCTGCCGCCAGCTGGCGTTTAAGAACGATCATAGAACGAATCTGAGACTTACCGCCTCTTTACCGTTTCCTGAACTGAACTACCTCATAGACGGTATTAATGAGATAATTGATCTGTCACACGAAATTGAACTCACCTCCTTGAAAAATGAAAACGATCTGAAAGAGACGATAACAAATCTTTCCCATGATATCAGAACTCCTTTAACTTCAATGGACGGCTACTTTCAGCTTTTGGCGCAGTGCGAAACGGAACAGGAACGCCTTCACTATACAGACATCATAAGGCGAAGGATCACCGTCCTGACTGAAATGTTAGAAGAGCTTTTCACTTATGCAAAGCTTCAGAATGGGGCTTATACGTTGGATTTATATCCTTTGGATTTCGGTAAGTGTGTGCGTGATACTGTATTTTCATTTTATGATGAATTTCAAGGCAAAAATATCGTACCGAGAATTGCATTTTGCGAGGAAATGATGCCGATGATCGGGAATGAAGAAGCTCTGCGCCGGACTATACAAAATATTATAAAAAACGCCGCAGAGCATGGAATTAACTCTATCTCGTTCGGCTTAACATCTGAAAAATCAGAAGCAGTTTTCCGCTGCTCAAATGATGTGCGAACTCCGGACGAAATTGACACATCAAAGGTGTTTAACCAGTTCTACAAAGCAGACTCCGCAAGAACGCATACATCTACCGGGTTGGGGCTTTATATCGCTAAAGGCTTAGTGGAGCGAATGAATGGCAGGATCATTGCCTCACTACGTGAAAATGTCTTTGAAGTTGAGATCAGATTCCCTCTCTTGCATGGCGCGGGAATGAACAATATCCGAACTGATAAAAGAAATCAGTCCGTGATAGAGAAAAAACGGTGAGATCCGCAGGAAATCAGATTCATAGCAAAAAAATGATACGGTGCCGTGCCGCTTTCGGTTTCTGCACCGTATCATTTATAATATAATTTTTTTATCCGGCGATTTTTAAGCGCGCTCCCGCCTTTTATCTGTATATATCGTAATATGAACCGAAAAGACCGAGAAAATCTATTATCGCGTTATATTCGTCGGTCAGACGGCGGCGGTCATATCCGTGAGATTTGCGGAGTCTGGCGCGGATCATGACGTTTTTCGGCGTTTCGTCCGGGTCGATCAATTCAACCGTTTCTACCCTATCCCCTTCGACTTCGAGCATTTTGACGCGGAGCCCGTCCGTCACGGCGTCCGTAAGCTTTTGTGAAAGCATCGAATGAGACGTTATAAATGAAAGCGGCTCCGACTTAATCTTGCCGTAAAGCTCGTGATGACAGCACGGTGTCGAAAGAATGACGCGTGAACGCATCTTCACCGCGCGCCGAAGCACAAGGTCTGTCGCGATATCGCAAGCATGAAGCGAGATCGTCAGGTCGACCGCCGTACCGACTCCGAACGCTTCATCATACACGGACTCATCGGCGATGTCCGCGGCGACAAAATGAAGGTCGTCAGCGCCGACCTCATCGGCAACACCGCGGCAATATGAGATCACGTCCGCCTTCCTGTCGACGGCGAGCATATTGACGCGTCTGCCGCGCAGCTTCGTAAGGTATTCATAAACGGCGAAGCTGAGATAGCTTTTTCCGCAGCAGAGATCGCATACGGCAAGAACCCCGTCCGCAGGCAGCTCGTCGTAAATATCGTCGAGCAGCTCCGTAAAGCGGTTGATCTGCCGGAACTTTGAGCGGCGCTTGTCATGGACTCTGCCGCTTTTGTCGCTTATGCCGAGCGCGATGAGCCACGCTTCATCACCGCGCCAGAAATAGCTCTTTTCCTTGTCAGCGCCGCCGAGCTCCGGCGGCGCGCCCGTCTTTGATGCGGCGCGTACGGCTGCCTCGCCCGTCAGCGAACACTTGCCTTTTTTCGATACGATATACTGCGCCTCCCGCTCGCCGACAACGAGATTTCCCTGCCTGTATCTGCTGACGATATCTTCAAATACGTGGTACGATTCGGCTGCCGTATAATTTTTGCGGATGCACTTGCCGTCCGCCATGATCGACTCCGTTTTGACCATAAGGGAGCCGTCGGACGCGAGAAACAGCGCGGCGGTGACTTTCGTCGCCGTGTTTTCTCCGCTTTGCGCGGCGGGGCGCGAGAACGTCAGCCGCGAAAGCGTACCGGTCGAGGCGGCGTCGCGTATGAGGGAGAGGAAGCGGGAAAGTTCGTCCGTCATTTTTTCGCTTCCCCGTCGTCATTTTTGTCCCCGCCGTCGGGCGTCTCCGAAGCCGCGGGCTTGTTGTCAGCTGCGGCGGGCGCCTTCGTTGCCGCAGCCTCGCCGTCGTTCGCTGCGTCCTTGCTTTTTTTGCCGAATATCTTTTTCAGGTCGATCTTTGATTCGGTGCGGTTGAGCAGCCGCTTCATGTTCGGATAGTGCCGCCACAGAACGAGGACGGCGGTCAGAACGGCAAACGCCATCGACGGCATCCAGAACCGACCGATCATAAAGCCCGTGCCGATCGTCCACCTGTGCGCTATCGGATACATCATCGCCGCCATGATAGAGGCGAGCGAAACATACCGGAAGCCGATGAAAACTATAATGAAAACGGCGAGGATTATGAGAAACGCGAACGGATTTAAAAGCAGTATCATCGTTCCGGCGCAGACGATACCCTTGCCGCCGCGAAACTTATAAAACACCGGAAAAATATGCCCGACGACGCACATAAAGCAGGAGAAATATGCCCCGGGTATGCCGAGCAGCGCCGTCCCGACAAAATATGCGACGACCGTTTTTGCGAAGTCCCCGAGCAGCGTCAGTCCGGCGGAACCTTTGCCGTATGTACGTAAAACGTTCGTCATACCGGCGTTGCCGCTTCCGCTCGATCTTATATCCTTGCCGTATTTTATCCGCGATATGATTATCGCCGAGTTCAGGCTGCCGAGCAGATACCCGGCGATCATCGCAGCGATGAATCCGCCGACATAAAGTATCATGAACGTCGTTTCAGGCGCGCCCTTTGTAAGATAATAGCCGATAAAGCCGTCGTCAATAAAGTCGAAAAAGGTCATGATCTTCCCCTCGCCCCGTTTAATCCTTTTCGTCGCCGCGCGCGCGGATTATAAGTCTTATCGGCGTGCCGCGGAATCCAAACGTCTCGCGCAGATTGTTTTCAATATACCTCTGATATGAAAAATGGAACAAGTCCGCGCGGTTGCAGAATATGACAAACGTCGGCGGCGCGACGCTCGCCTGTGTCATATAATATATCTTGAGCCGTCTGCCCTTGTCTGACGGCGGCTGAACGCGCATCGTGACTTCTGAAAGAAGGTCGTTGAGCATGCCCGTTGTGACGCGCATGTTCGCGTTCGCGTTGACGCTGTTGATCTCCTCGAAAAGTCCGGAGACGCGCTGCCCGGTCATGGCGGATATGAAATGGATCGGCGCGTATGTCATATACGAAAGCGCCGTTCTTATGTTGTCCGTGAATTTCTTTACGGTGCCGTTGTCCTTTTCGACGATATCCCACTTGTTGACGGCGATGATGCACGCTTTGCCCGCCTCATGCGCGATACCGGCGATCTTTTCATCCTGCTCTGTTATCCCCTCGGAGCCGTCTATCAAGAGGATGCAGACATCGGCGCGCTCGACCGCCATCTGCGCGCGCAGAACGCTGTATTTCTCGATCCTGTCGTTGACGCGCGCCTTTTTCCTGATCCCGGCGGTGTCGATGAAGTTGAATCTGCCGAACTCGTTCTCTACGATCGAATCTACGGCGTCCCGCGTCGTCCCCGCGATCTCGGAGACGATGTGGCGCTCCTCGCCGAGTATCTTGTTTATGAGCGAGGATTTTCCGGCGTTCGGCTTGCCGACAACGGCGACGTTTATGATGTCCCCGTCGTCCTCGTCGTCAGTTCCCTCCGGCAGGCAGTCGATCACGGCGTCAAGCAGGTCGCCTGAGCCGCTGCCGTGAAGCGATGAAACAGCGATCGGCTCCCGGTCGAACCCGAGCTCAAAAAATTCGTAATACTGCTCCTCAACGTCGCCAATCCTGTCCGCCTTGTTGACGCAGATGACGACAGGTTTGCCGGAACGCCTCAGCATGTTCGCGATGTCGCGGTCGTCCGCCACAAGTCCCGTCTTTACGTCGCACATAAAAATTATAACGTCCGCCGTGTCTATCGCGATTTTGGCCTGCTCGCGCATCTTCGAGAGTATGATGTCGTCAGTCTTGGGCTCGATCCCGCCCGTGTCGACGATTATGAGCTCACGCCCGCGCCATTCGGCGGTTCCGTATATTCTGTCGCGCGTCACGCCGGGCGTGTCCTCAACTATCGCGCGGCGTTCGCCTATCAGCTTATTGAAGAGAGTGCTTTTGCCGACGTTTGGCCTGCCGACGATTGCGATTATCGGTTTTGACATATGCTTTCTTCCTTCCGATTTATTTTTCCGGTGAGTAAACGGCGCCTCCGAGCGCGCCCGACGGAATTTCAAAGAGCGCGTAGCCTCCGAGGGAGTAAACGAGCTCGGCGGCGATGCCGAAGCCGTCCGACGTATAATATACTTCCGGGTAAATGTTATATTCAGGTCTATATGACATGAAAATATCCTCGTAATTCGTCTCGGACAAAAGACCGTTCATCCCTTCGGTCATGCTGAATCTGCCGCCGAGAAAGTTGTTCTTCACGCGGTCAAAATCAAATATCAGCTCGCTCCCTTTGAGGACGCGGCACTCATTCGCGTCAAAATTGACGCCGTAGGCGAAAACGGTCGGATGCGGCGCGCCGTCCTGGTACATGTGCCCGATGATGAGCGCCGAAAAGAACGATTTGCCGACAAATTTGACCTCGGCTTTTTCTATCACATATTCATATTCATAATCCGTGACGCCTATACACGTGAGCCTGCGGCGCTCGTCCATATACTCGGCGATCGCCCCGTTCAGCTCCTCCGTGCTGTGCCTCCCGAAAGACGCTGTGAGCGTCGGATATATCATCACGATCTCGGCGTTCCCATCGTCGTCGCGCACCGTCTTCGTCCCGACCGTGAGCGGCTCGTACTTGTCGCCGCCGCCCTGACCTGATGTTGTCGGCGGCTCGTTTGTTGTTGGATCGTCGCTGCCGGGCGCAACTGTCCCGCCGTCCCCGCCGCTCTGCTCACCGCCCGTTTGGTCAACGCCGCCAAACGATGTGCCGGGCTGATCCGGCGTTCCCGCGTTTTCGCTGCCGTCATGCTGATGCGTTTCATTTGTCGCGCCGCCCGTATCTATAGGCTCGCCGCGGTTCATGACGAGCGACATTATCAAAATTATAAGCACAACTCCGGCGATCGAAAAAAGCGTTATGAGCAGGTAAAGGCGGCTCTTGTCCGGCTCTCCCCTCCGCTTTTTCAGCGTCTTTATAGGTTCCTTCATACTGCCGCCTCCGTGTCGGCTTTATCCATCCGTTTTAGTCTTTTTCTTCAATATCGTTGACGTACACCGCGCCCTGACTGTCATCCCCCGCGCCGGGGTCAGCGCAGCCGAGCACGGCGGAAATAAATTCGGACGCCGTTCTTCCCGCGGCGCGGACCGGCACGCCAAGCTCGTCCGACAGCCATTCGGGCGTGTGCCCGCACAAAAACAGGTCGCCCTCGGCGCGCAGTGTATTCGGCGGGATAAGAAGCTCGTCACCGAGAGCCTTCCCGCGCAGCTGTTCCGCCATATCGACGCCGGTCAGAAGTCCGGCGACGGTGACCTCGCCCCCGAAAAAATTGTTTTTAACTGTATAGACCCTGCAATCGAGATTATAGCACACGGCGCGTATCTTTTCAACCGCGGCAGAAATAACGTCTGAGGCCGCCTCGCCAGTCGCGATCGAAACATGACGCGCTTTTTCGGGGTCGAAATCGTACGTGTCGATAAATTTAAGTTCCTCGTCTATCTCGTCAATGAACGATGTCACAAGACCGACGCCGTTGTCGAGCTGGTCATAATCGCCATAATATTCGGCGTCCGGCAGCGGCAGCCCTGCTTTTATAAACAGCTCGTCCGCCGCGCGGAAGATCCGCGCGCCGTATTTTTCAAGGCACATCGAGCCGTATTCGTCAACGACTTTGATTATATCGGCGCATTCCTCCGGCGTGAACGGAGAGAGCGGATAAAGCATTTCCCTATGTCCCGTT
The DNA here is from genome assembly GCA_947630625.1 of uncultured Clostridia bacterium. Taxonomy (GTDB): domain Bacteria; phylum Bacillota; class Clostridia; order Oscillospirales; family CAG-272; genus DTU064. Next base: position 6,969 of record CANRIL010000039.1, on the reverse strand, counting down.
AGCCCCGCCGGCACGACTGAAACGCTCGTCACCCCGGGATAAAGCAGCGAAAGATCGGTCATCGTCCGGCAGAGCGCCGCCCCGTCGTTGATGCCGCGGCAGAGGACGATCTGACAGTGAAGCTCGCAGCCGCCACGCACGAGCATTTCCATATACGAAAGAACGTCTCCCGCGCGCTTGTTTTTCATCATGCGGACGCGCAGCTCGGGGTCTGTCGTGTGGACGCTTATATTTATCGGGGAGATGTGCATCTCGATCATGCGGTCTATATCGTGCTTTTGTAGATTCGTAAGCGTTATATAGTTGCCGTGTATGAATGAGAGGCGCGAGTCGTCATCCTTAAAATATATCGTCGGCCTCATTCCCTTCGGATTCTGGTCGATGAAGCAGAATATGCACCCATTTTCACAGTGGTGCTTTTTGTCCATGAGAGAAGTTTCAAAGCAAAGCCCGATATCGTCATACGTATCTTTTTTTATGGTAAAAGAAAGCTTTTCGCCTCCGCGCATGACGGAGACTTCGATCTTTTTTTCCGTTAGATAAAAGCCGTAATCGAGCACATCATTTATTTCATGACCGTCGATCGACAGAAGAACGTCACCGGCGCATATTCCGGCGCGCTCTGCCCGCGAATGACGTTCAACGCTTTTTATTGCAACCAAACGTATCACCGCCGCACATTATAATCCATAATAATTATACATAAAAACGGTGCCGTTTGTCAATATCAAGTGAGCTTGCCGTTGATATAATCGCGCATATCCGAAAGCGCGCTCTTTTCGATGCGCGACACATACGAGCGCGATATTCCGAGGATCGCCGCGACCTCGCGCTGTGTCAGCGGGCGTTCCCCGTTAAGTCCGTATCTCAAAATAATGATCCTCCGCTCGCGCTCGCCGAGGCGCTTGTTTATGTATTCGAGCGCTTTTTTGCATTTCATTCGGACATCAAGCTCCTCGGCGATGTTGTCCTCCGTCGAGATTATGTCTCCGTATGTGAGCGGATTGCCGTCGCGGTCTGTGTCTATCGTCTCATTTATGGAAACCTCGTAGTTGAGCTTTTTCTGCGACCGGAAATACATCAGTATCTCGTTCTGTATGCACTTCGCCGCGTAAGTCGCGAACCGCGCTCCGTTTTTGATATTGAAGGAATCGATCGCCTTGACGAGCCCGATAGAGCCGATCGAGAGCAGGTCCTCCTGGTTTTTGTTTGAAGAATAATATTTGCGCACGATATGCGACACGAGCCGTAGATTATGCTCGATGAGGATGCGCCGCGCCTCCATGCTCCCTTCGTTGAATTCGCAGAACAGCCGCCTTTCCTCCTCCGGTGAGAGCGGCGGCGGAAAGCTCTGTCCGCCGGACACACTGAGAAAAAAGCACACCAGACTTACTATCAGCTTTGAAAACATCATTATATTCACCCGCCCCCGATAAATCGAAGGGCTTCCTTTGCCCCCTGATCGTTACCCCGGCAGGTGAAGATCATATGTGACCGCGCCGCCGGAAATTGCCCCACCGTCATTATATGTTCTTCCGCGCGGCTTTGATACAAAATGCGCGCACAATGAAATTAAATTGCCATAATGTACCAGCACATTTTCAAATATTATGCCTCAAAACTGCGGATATTATATATAAAGCGTCCGCTGGGCGCTCAATTATACTATATCTGGAGACTACTACAATGGTAATGGATAAAATCTCGCTGGTGCTCACGATAATCGGAGCGCTTAACTGGGGAAGCATCGGGCTTTTCAGCTTTGATATCGTCGCATGGATATGCGGCGGTCAGGGCAGCATGATCGCCCGCATAATCTATACTCTCGTCGGTCTTGCCGGACTTTGGTGCATCACGCTTCTCTTCCGCCCGACGGAATCGTATTCAAGCGACAGCAGCAACAGCTGAATGACATGGGGAGGCTCCGTTTTCGCGGCATGCCTCCCCAAATCATATTACATCGGAAAAATTTTCTTTCCGCCGCACAGTATCAAACTTGTCTTTGACGCAGATAATATGAATACAAAAAACTGCTTTTGGAGGGAAAATGACATGTCACAGACCACAATGAAGGTCGCGAAGGGCGTCGCGGCCGGGATCATGATCGGGAGCGCGATCGGCGCCGTCTCCGTTTCAATGATGAAGCCGAAGAAGAGCAAATTCAAAAAGAGCGCGAGCCGCGCGCTTGACGCGGTCGGAACGATGATGCAGAACGTCTCCGACTGGGCATTCTGAAAACGGCGGGAGCAAACCTCCCGCCCTTTTCAATATTTTCCCAACAATAATTTTTCGACATCCATATTATGACAATTTGCGCGCTGTGATAGGTATAGAATTATCACATAAAAAATCAAATATAAATTCTGAAAGGCGGATAAAAATGGGGAGCAGAATAAGAAACAACAAAGCGGAAGCCGTATCTGTGCTTGACGGACACACGATGATAATATCGCTCACGGGCGACATCGACCATCACAGCGCAAAGCGCATACGCGGCGAGATCGATTCATCTTTATTTACCGGCAGGCCGAAGCGCGCCGTGATGGACATGTCCGGCGTGGAATTCATGGACAGCGCCGGGCTCGGGCTGATACTCGGCAGAGTGGCGTGCGCGGAGAAGATCGGGTGCAAGCTGACGCTGCTTTCCCCGTCGCCGCAGGTAATGAAGATACTTGATCTTGCCGGAGTCGGCAGACTCATCGAGATCAAACAAAAATAAATGCGAAAGCGAGAAAGAAAAAATGACAACGAATCTTAAATCGGAAAATGAAAAAAGAAAATCCGGCAGACCGCCGGAAAATCTGCGAAACGAGGTGAGGATAGAGCTGCCGTCAAACTCGATAAACGAAGGCGTCGCCCGCGCGATAACGTCCGTTTTCATCTCGCAGCTCGACCCGACGTTTGAAGAGCTTGCCGACATAAAATGCGCGGTGTCTGAGGCGGTGACGAACTGTATAGTTCACGCCTACCGGGACACGCAGGGGATCATATACATAACGATCAAGATACTGGATGAGAGAACGGTCAGGATCGAGATTCGCGACCGCGGATGCGGCATCGAGGACATAAAGACGGCAATGCAGCCGCTTTATACGACGGACAGCGAAGGCGAGCGAAGCGGAATGGGCTTCACGGTCATGGAGAGCTTTATGGACAGGCTTTCCGTCGTCAGCAGTCCCGGGCGCGGCACGAAGGTCACAATGGTAAAGACGCTTCACGACGGGCGGCAGAAATCCTCAAAATGACATGTTCTCAAGTCCACCGGAAGGAGGACACGATGAACGCAGCTACGGACGGCGCGGCCGCCGAAAAAAACGCATACCGCGACGAAAATCTTTCGCTCCTGATCCGCATACGCGACGGAGACGAAAAGGCGGAAGAGGAGCTCATAAAGGCAAACGCCGGGCTCGTACGCAGCATAGCCACAAGATTTATCGGGCGCGGCGCCGAATATGACGACTTATACCAGCTCGGCATGATCGGGATGGTGCGCGCGATGCGCAGCTTTGACCCGGAGCGCGGCTGCGCGTTCTCAACGTACGCGGTGCCGCTCATTATCGGCGAAATCAAGCGTTTTTTGAGGGACGACGGCATAATAAAAGTGAGCCGGGACAAGAAGCGCCTCGGCTCACGGCTGCTGTTTGAAAAGGAAAAATTCTCGTCGGAACACGGGCGCGAACCGCGCCTGTCCGAGCTCGCGGAGAGATGCGGCACGGACGCTGCAACTGCGGCAGAAGCGCTCGAATGCTCATATCCCGTAAAATCTATCTCGGAGCCCGCATACGACGACGGGACTGCCACGATCTCAGACGTGCTGGAAGCGCCGGACATGACCTCCGCTTATACTGACTACATCGCGCTTCATGAAGTGACAGACCAGCTCCCGGAGCTCTGGCGGAAAATAATCTCGCTTCGGTATTATCACGATATGTCGCAGGAATCGACCGCGCGCGTGCTCGGACTCACGCAGGTAAAGATATCACGCGAGGAGAAGAAAATTTTCGAGTATATGCGGGAAAAACTCAGCTGAACTGCGAATTGTAGAGGGACGCATAAAATCCGCGCAGCTCAAGGAGCTCATCATGCGTTCCGCGCTCGATTATGTTCCCGTCGCGGACGACGAGTATCATGTCCGCGTCGCGGACGGTCGAGAGGCGGTGGGCGATGACGATAGATGTCTTCCCCTCCATCAGCTTTTTCATCGCCGACTGTATCCTGATCTCCGTGCGCGAGTCGACGTTTGAGGTCGCCTCGTCGAGTATAAGGATCGAGCAATCCGGCAGCATTGCGCGCGCGATAGTCAAAAGCTGCTTCTGTCCCTTTGACAAGTTGATGCCATCCTCTGTCAGGACCGTATCATACCCTTCGGGAAGACCTTCGATATAATCATCTATCATCGCGGCTCCGGCGGCGGCGACTATCTCTTCGCGCGTCGCCCCTTCCTTGCCGTACGCTATATTTTCAGCGATCGTCCCGCCGAAAAGCCATGTGTCCTGGAGCACCATCGTATACGCGCGGCATAGGCTCTCGCGCGTTATCCCGAGCGAGTCTATACCGTCGACGCGTATCTCGCCGCTGTCCTGATCGTAAAAGCGCATCAGAAGGTTGATGACCGTCGTCTTACCGCTTCCCGTAGGACCGACAATAGCGATCGTCTTCCCCGCCTTTGCCTCAAATGAGATCCCGTGAAGTATCTCTTTTCCGGCTTCATACGAGAACCTGACGTTGTCCGCCGTCACCTCGCCCCTCGGCGAACTGAGCACTACGGCGCCTTCCCTGTCGGCAGGTTCCTCTTCGGTATCGAGCAAACGGAACACGCGCTCCGCCGCGGACGCCGCAGACTGAAGCTCGCTTATGATGTTCGCCATTTCGTTTATAGGCCCCGAAAAGCGGCGCGAATAAAGGATAAACGTTGAGATCGCGTCAAGATGTATCATCCCCGAAAGATAAAGCACGCCGCCGAACATGCTGATTAGCGAGAGGGAGAGATTGTTGATGAAATTGACGGTCGGACCTATCATCGCGCCCTGATAATCCGCGTGATAGTAAGCGTCTATCGACTCGTCGTTATGTCCGTCAAACCTGTTTATCATCGTATCTTCGCGGTGGTACGCCTTGATCGTTCTGTGACCGGACAAAATCTCTTCCGTATAGCCGTTGAGCTCGCCGAGCTTTGCCGAACGCCGCCTGAAAAGCGGCTGTATTTTTTTGGACTTATATCGCGTGAACAGTATCGACATCGGTATCGTTACGACGAAGATTAGCACGAGCAGCGGCGAGATCATTATCATCATCACGAGGGAGACGACGATCGTGATGACGCTCGAACAGATCTGGAGCATATCGGTCGATATGGAGGCGTTGATCGTGTCAATGTCGTAAGACATACGGCTGATTATATCGCCCGTCTGGTTTTTGTCGAAAAAGCCCACGGGCAGCCGCATCAGCTTATCGAATACCTGCTCGCGCATCCGTGCGACGACGCTGCGCGACAGATGTATCATCGTGATCGAGAGCAGGTACGAAAGTGCCGAGGAAAGCGCATAGAAGAGCGCCATCAATGCGCAGTAGAAAAGCACCGTGTCAAAATCTACCCGTCCGACGCCCGGCTCGATCGCGGCGATCGCTTTGCCTGAAAGATAAGGTCCCGCGAGCGCGAACGCGTTTGACGAGATCATTATCGTGAGCGCGACCGCGACGAGCACTTTGTGCTCGAACATGTATTTGAATATGCGCAGGAACATCCTGAACTTGTGGCGCTTGGCGGCAGTCTCCGCCGCCGTGACAGTTTTGTCAGTCAAGGATGGCACCTCCCATCTGCGATTCGGCGATCTCGCGGTAAATGTCGCAGTTCTCGCGCAGCTCCGCATCAGTTCCGGCGGCGATAACGGAGCCGCCGTCCATAACGAGTATCAGGTCTGCTGACATGATCGAGCTTATGCGCTGCGCGACGATGATTTTTGTCGTTTTGCCGAATCCGTCCGCAATGGCGGCGCGCAGATTCGCGTCTGTTTTATAGTCGAGCGCGCTCGATGAGTCGTCGAGAATTACGATCTCGGGGTCCCCGGCAAGCGCACGCGAGATCAAAAGTCTCTGCTTCTGACCGCCTGAAAGGTTCGCGCCCTTGATCGCGAGCCCAAAATCAAGACCGCCCTCCTTTTCGGAGATGAACTCGCTCGCCTGAGCGTATACGGTCGCCGTACTTATTTCTTCGTCCGTGATATCCCTGCCGAAGCGGACGTTTTCGCGGATCGTGTCCGAAAACAGGAAATCGCTCTGGAGCGCGACGCCGAACTTCGCGTAAAGCTCGTCGCGCGGGATATATCTGATATCGCGCCCGTCTATCTCAATCTTTCCGCTATTCGGATCATAAAACCGCAAAAGCAGCGAGATCAGCGTCGTCTTTCCGCTTCCCGTCGCGCCTATGACGCCGAGCGTCTGCCCGCGCTGAAGCGAAAAGCTGATGTTTGAAAGATTGTTTTTTTTGCCGTTATATGAGAAGGTGACGCCGTCAAATCTGATATGCGGCGCGTTCTCTTCAATATGTTCGCTGCCCTCTTCATATTCGAGCACGGGCAGCTCCGCCTCAGCGTCAAGGACTTCTTCGATCCTTCCCATCGACGCCGAGCAGCGCGAATACGTTGTGAACATACGCGTCACCGAAAGCATTGCGTTTAAAATATACGTAAAATAGCTCATGAACGACATTATTGTCCCGACCTGGGACGTACCGGCATTGACGCGGTAAGCGCCTATAACGATGACGACGGTCAGCCCGACATAGAGAAAGAAATTCATCAGCGGGTTCGTCATCGAGACGACAAGTCCCGCCGTTTCCTCACGCTTCATAAGCGCGCGATTGACCCCGCCGAACCGACGGCGCTCATAATCAGTCTTTGAGAGCGCCTTTATGACGCGGATGCCCTGTATGTTTTCGCGCACCGTGCGCACCATGTCGTCCGTCGCCGC
>CANRIL010000038.1 GCA_947630625.1 uncultured Clostridia bacterium | reverse complement strand
CCTTCCTTTGTCGTCATCGCCACATTGAATTTCAGCGCGTCAAACATCACATCTGTGCTTTTTTCGTGAAGCGTGGAGTAGTTGACATAGGCGAGAAGACCCACGACCTTCCATTCCTTTTTGCCGACTGTAATGGTATCTCCTACCTTCAAACCTACATTGTCGGCGTGCATACGGTCGATGGCGATCTCGTCGTCGCTTTCGGGAAAACGGCCATCCATCAGGCAGGCTAAATTCACATCGTCCGTTTTAACGTATACGCGAACAGAGCCGTCGGTCGCGCCGTCGTTGTTATGATCTTCCTCTTCATCACGATAGAAGTTCTCATAGAGCCTGACGTCCGCTTTTCCTCCCGATGCAATCGCATCGAGAAACTCTGAATCCGCTTTCTCATCAAGCTCAAAATGCCCATCTTCCAATTTGTATTTCTCCGCACCGCTGTTTGCCGCTGACAGCATACTTTCGTTCGCAACATACATTCCCGATACGAATCCAATGGTAAGAATCAGAAAAAGGCTGACCACCAGATACTTTCGCCAATCTCCGATAAGCTCTCTCGGTATGCGCTTCGTAAGCGGATTTTTTGTTTTTCCTTTCATACCGACACGTCCCTCACCATTCAAGCTCATCGGCAGAAATCTTGTGGGTATTTATTTCGTTCAGGCGCACCCTTCCGTCACGCAGTTTGATCACATGATCCGCCATATTTTTGATCGCCTCATTGTGCGTAACCATAATAACGGTGGTTTTGTATTTCCGATTGATCTCTTCGATCAGCTTCAAAATTTCCTTTGCAGCTGTATAATCCAGCGCGCCCGTTGGCTCGTCGCACAGCAGGATATCCGGATTTTTCACAATGGCTCTGCCGATGGACACGCGCTGCTGTTGACCGCCGGAAAGCTGATTCGGCAGCTTATGGCGATGCTCGTAAAGCCCCAGCGTATGAAGCAGCTCGTCTGTATCCAGCGACGCATCGGAAAGGTACGCTCCCACCTCGATGTTTTCCCTGACATTCAGATTTGAAATAAGATTATACTGCTGAAAGACATAGCCGAGATGACGGCGGCGGTACTGCGTCAGGCGTTTTTCTCCCAGTTCCTTCAATCTATCGCCGCCGATAGAGATATAGCCGGAGTCAGCGCTGTCTATCCCTCCGATGATGTTCAGCAGTGTGGATTTACCCGAACCGGAAGGACCGAGAAGCACGCAGGATTCTCCCTTTGTCACAGAGAAGCTGACTACCCGAAGCACCTCCTGTTTGGTATCTCCGCTGCCAAAGGATTTTGTGAGGTCAACGATCTCTAAAAAATTTTCACCTTGCTCTGACATATGTAGAACCATTCCTTTCTTATCTGTGAAACAGAGAAAAGCCTTTTTTCTCGTAAGGCTCGGTATGTATTTCTGTGACGGTGTATCCGAACTTATCAATGATTTCTTTCAGCTTTGCATCATCAAGCGAAATTTCAGCAAGGATTTCCGTTTTGCCTTTGCTATGGGAAGATGCGACTTTTTTGACTTTGAAATTCTGCCGTACTGCGTCATTGATATGCGCCTCGCACATACCGCACATCATACCGTCGATTTTGACTGTGATCTTAACCATCGTCTCACCACACATCTTTCCAGAACGCCAGCGTCTTTTCAAAGGCGTCCATGTCGCTCTCCCAACATTGTTCCGGGTGTTTCCGTTCAACCCGGAACATCTTGACGGAGCTTGATTTGATCGGGACGAGCATGTGGCTCGCGTACCGATAGCTGAGATTTTTCACATGGTAAGCAAATTTCTTCTCTTTCAGACGTCGAGTGATGATCTCCGCCGACAACTCGGACGGCCACATATCATCATACTCCGGGTAAATGAGAAGCAACGGGCCGCCGATATTTTCCACCTTGATCCGCGCTTCCTCCGGTGCATGAAGCACCGCGTTCTCATAGCAGGAGCGAAGGCAAACGCTCCGTTTCCGAAGGCTGTCACGGAGAATAGCGGACTTCGAGAGTTTCAGCCTCACCCAAGGGAGCTCCTCGCCGCGCCAGCTGAAGGCAGCACATTCCACCGGCTGCACGCCTTTTTTCTTGACAAAGCCCTGAGAGCAGATGTTCGTCGGGCATACAGCCGTCACGCATGAGATCAGCTCCGGCATCAGGCTGCCGGCAAGCAGCGCCAGTTCCGCGCCCATCGAGATCCCCCACAAGCCGACCTTTTCAATGCCGTGGCCGCGCAGCCACAACGCCGCTTTTTCCACCGACTCTACAGGAACTTTTTCAAATCCGTCCGGAAGTCCCGGCTCGTTCCAATATGCAAGCGCAAGAGCAGTCATTCCGCGATTAACATACTGCTCTGCGATCAATTTCGTGAGATCATAAATTCCATCGCTGCCGCCGAACATGACGACGGCTTTGCCGGAATATTCGTCCCTCTCCGGTTCATATAACGCACCGATAAATCCGTCCGTATCGAGCGAAAATTCCCGGTTCGGCATCCGTTTCAAAAGAGATGCTGCTTTGCCTTTGTTCCGTTTCATGGCTTTTCGTCTCCTTTTCGATCAGGTTAGTCCGGACTAACCTATGGGCTTAAATTTAAGCCGTCTTTCCGGCATGTCATGTTCCGATCATTACGTTGAAATGTCTCCACGAAGATTTATAAGTTGTTAGCCTTAGCTAACCCATGACGCAAAATAATAAGCCTTTCGGCTCTCATATAGGTTAGCTGTCGCTAACCTCGGTTATTTTAACATACCCTTTCTGATTTGTCAAGGAGAAAAAATAATTTTAAAAACCGAAATATCGGGAGCCCGATCATCATGCCCTGCCCCAACAATGCGGCGCATGATTTTGAACATTTCTTCCACGGGTTTATAAAAACTCTTTAGCCGTTTCGTTGCTTTTACTGCTCTTTATCCGCATAAAAAAAGAGCTGTTCGCCGCAGCTCCTCTTTATCTGATAATCACTGTAAAAATAACTTTCAGGACACCCTATCCTCATGAACCGGTGATGCAGCCGCCGAATAATTCACCCCATCTTCTTTTTCATAACCTCTGCGATCGTGTCAAGCGCGTGCCTTCTCGATTGATAAGCCATAGCGCCGCCCCAGGTGTGATATCTGCCGAGGCTGTCATCGCATTCGGAAAGGATCGTTTCTTCCGTCGTGGGGTGCCCGAAATCGAAGAATATTCCCATCTCCAGCCCGTAAAGTATCCCATGCTTTTCACCCCAGCCGCCGCATATCGAGAAGTATACACTGCCGTCGGCACTGCGAAACAGCACTTCATCATCGCTGACTTTGCCGCAACAGCAGACGCCGCCGCTTACTTTGATTTGATCGTCCTCGTCTGCAAATATGACCTTTTTAAAGGTGTCGCCGACATGAAAGTCACGGCTCCTCTCGCAGACGGACAAGACTTTAATTTCCCTTTTGATTTTGTCAGACAACATTTTTCTCGTCCTCCGAATAATATATTCCTAAAAAGAGGTCGAAAAAACGCCCATCGTTACCGATGGGCGTCAGCTTCATATACCACCCATCGGTCAAGCATTAGCACCTTACCATAACTGCAGGTTGCTGTGCGGTCAACGGGCTTGTCCCTAGCGCACTCTTTATAGGTGTGGTTATTATACAACAAAAATTCGGATTTGTCAAGCGTTTGAGTGTAAGTTCGGGGTGTTTAGGATCGTAAATTCTAAAAAAGTAACTTCTCAAATCAACTGCTACTATATGTTGCTTTTCCGTTGCGTTTACTTTGAGAAGTTACGCGTATAAAACGAAGATAACGCTTGACCGCCAAAGCGATGTGCATCTTCGCGCAAGCTGCTACCGCGGCGCGCTCATCCGCGTAACTGTCGACGGCATCGACCGCGGCGTGCTCGCCTTCGCGCCGTATGAAAAGGAGATCAACGATCTTCCCGCGGGCGATCACTCCATAGAACTGAAGCTGTTCGGAACAAGGGTAAACACGTTTTCCGCACTGCACAACTGCAGCAAATATGCAGTATGGAAAGGTCCTCCCTATTGGTACAGTCAGGGCGAAAACTGGAGCTATGAGTATTGCCTGACGGAAACGGGCATATTGTCGTCGCCGGTCGTTGAGGTATACGCGAAGTAAATATACGTTGAATAGAATAATGAGACAACGCAGGATCGCGCTTTTGATTTGAAAAACAGCGTCAACCGCTGTGAAAACGGTAAAACAACAGACCGCATCATGATTTGAAAATGATGTGGTCTGTTGATACCATCTGTCTTTTTTGTTCATAAACGGTAATGGCTGTTTAAAATTCACTTTATGCACATCACTTTTGAGTTTTACTCTCGCCCACACTATCCCGGTCAGATCAGATTTGACGGAACTATCAAAGTGTTCTCATCAAGCGGAAGCACGACATCTGACATGCAGATCACGGCGCCGGTGCCGACGGCGCGCTCGGCGCTTTTCAGCACCGAAAAGGACTTTGCCGCGCTTTTGTCGGGAGCGCTTGCCTTTTTGATCTCGACGGGATGGAGGACGCCGTCCTCCTCTATGATCAGGTCTATCTCTTTCATCTTATTGTCCCGGTAGAAATTCAGATTGACTTTATTTTTTCCGTATGCGTAATGGCGCAGCAGCTCGGCGATCACGTAATTCTCGTAGTAGTGTCCGCTCGCCGCACCGTTCATCAGCACGTCGCGCGTCGTCCAGGAGGACAGATATGCGCAAAAACCGGTATCGCAGAAATACAGCTTCGGCGTCTTGGTCAGGCGTTTCAGCTCGTTTGAGGCATACGGCTCAAGCAGGAAGATGATCCCCATCGACTGCAAGATCTTCACCCACTCTTTCGCCGTCACACCTGACACCCCAGCGGACGTGCCGAGATCATTATAGTTTACGAGCTGACCGGCAAAAGCGGCGCATGCACGCAGACATTTCCGGAAGCCTTCCGTATCGGAGATGCCGTAGTCGTCAACCGCGTCGCGCATAAGATATGTCTCGATATATGAATTGAAATATTCGCCGAGCTGTTCCCCGTCCTTTTGCTGTACGTCGGGGAGGCCGCCGCGCCAGATGTTTTCAAACGTAGTGAGGATATTGTTCTGCGGGAACAGTTTTTTGCGTGCTGCTAAGGATTTGAGAGAAAAAACAAGTTCATCCGCAGGATCGACTCCGAGCTTTTCTCTTGCGGACAGGCTGTACATATTCAGGATGCAAAGCCGCCCTGCGAGAGAGTCCCCCGCCCTTTTCACGAGCTTCTTGCTCTGCGATCCCGTGAGCCAGAACTGCCCGCGCTCATCGCTTTCATCACAGATGATCTTGATCTCTTCGAAAAGCTCAGGCGCCTTCTGCACCTCGTCAATGAGGATCGGAAGCTCGTATGTCTGCAAAAACAGCTTCGGATCGGTCTGCGCAAAGCTGCGGAGCTGCGAATCATCCATCGTCACATAAGTCCGGTTCTGATCCTCCGCAAGATGCTTCAGCATGGTGGACTTGCCGACCTGCCGCGCGCCGACGACCATTACCGCTTTGAAAGCATCGCTCATATGAAGAAATTTTCGTTCAAGATCTCGTTTTATATACTCCATGCCGAGCTCCTATGATGTACATTTTCAAAGTACACTTTATTTTAGCACCAATCATTGATTTTGTCAAGGTTCTGCCAGCAATATTTTGATGTTCGTGAGTGCATCATGAGCTATAAACGGTGCGGCACGTTTTTTTATAAAAAATGCTTTTTGTAAAAATCGCCGATACTGTTGACTCTCCCACATTTCCACATTATGTTATGGATAAATCCGTACTTCCGAGTAAACAATAACCTTGTGAATAAATCTCTCACAAAAAATTACGCCGCCTGACGGGCGGCTGTGACAATATAAAGAAAGGTTCGGTTTTATCCTATGAAGGCTACCGGAATTGTACGGCGCATTGACGATCTCGGACGCGTCGTTATACCGAAAGAGATCAGGCGCACCATGCGCATCCGCGAGGGCGACCCGCTGGAAATATATACTGACAGAGACGGGGAGGTTATTTTCAAGAAGTATTCCCCGATAGGCGAACTGACGACATTCGCGGCACAGTACGCGGAAACGCTTCACAAGACATGCGGTCTTGCCGTCGTTATATGTGACCGCGACGCCGTTATCGCATCCGCCGGCGTATCAAAGAAAGAATACGCTGACCGCAAGCTCTCTGACGAGCTTGAGTCGATCATCGAATCGCGCCAGCCTTATAAATATAACGAATTCTCCGGCGATTCAAAGAAGCTCTACGTCGTCGACGGCGGAGCGCATCAGATTCGCGTCGCCGTCCCGATCATAAGCGAGGGCGATCTGCTTGGCTGCGTCGTATCAGTCGCCGTCGGCGATAACCCCTCATCCCCTGTCGCGGACGAGATCGAGTCCAAGCTTATAACGACCGCCGCGTCGTTCCTTGGCAAACAGCTTGAAGCGTGACATAAACGGCGCCTCGCGCCGCCCCACCGCCGTCTCTGCTTCTTCCGCATCTCCCGCTTCAGCCGCACCCGCTTCGCTCGTCGAACACAACTGCACCCGACGGCGCGAACCTGTCCCCGCCGTCCGGCTCAAGGACGGCTCCCTCTCCTGCATCTGCGCCAGGTGCTGCTCCGCCTGCGACGAGCGGGAAATGAAGCGTTCGTGGGAATGACAAACGCTTTGACGATTTTCCCGACTCGGTCAGCTCAAAGGCAAAGCTGAAGCATTCGATCGAAAAAACAGCATCCCACAGGGTGATCACACCCTATGGGATGTTTTTTGCTGTTTCGAGCCATAAATATTCGCGTCTGCTTTGCATTCGCACAATTCTCAAAGACCATATTTCGTTTTGATCCGGTCAAGAATTTTGCCTATCGGTTTTGAGAAAAGCAAGAGGAAGATGATATTTGAAACCGCATATATCACCGTAAACGGAGCGGCCGCAATGATCGCCGCGACATAACGAGTAATATTAAACGTTCCGTCAGCCCAGAGCACTGTCCACACGTCCATGATGACGGAATAAAGCACGCCGGAAAATGCTGCGTAGAGCGAAAGCAGAAGCTTATTTCTCTTAAGCGGTTCCGAAATCAGTCCGGCGATCAGACCGAGCAGCCCCCAGCTGAACATCTGAAACGGAGTCCACGGCCCCTGCCCGAAATAGAAATTTGAAATTACAGCCGAAAGCGAGCCGGTCATGAAACCGGCTTCGGCTCCGAAATACATCGCCGTTATAACTACCATCGCCGTTACCGGCTTAAATCCGGGGATCGGCGTAAACAGGACGCGCCCCAAAACGGACAGCGCGGTCATTGCTGAAATCAAAACAAGGCTCTTCGTGCCTGTTTCCTTTCGCTCAAACCGTATGAAAACCGGAAGGCACGACAGCACCGTAACGCACAGCGATATAAACGCATACTGCCTCGCCGGGAACAGATAAACGCCAGAGAGCACGACCGCGGGGATCAAAAGGCAGAAGATCGCGCCGGAGATCCATTTTTTCATTTTGCCCCTCCGACCGATTTACAGCATTCGACGACCTGTTCGCACGTTACGGCATTCTTCCACAACTCACGCGCCATGCGGTTTGCGGCAGTTGTATAGAAATTGTTTTCAGCGAAAAACTTCCGCGGCGTGTCGGCTGATATAAACTCCCCGTCAAAGAACAAGGCGCAGCGGTCGGCAGTCTCGGCGGCGAATTCAACGTCGTGCGTCACCGTCAAAACGGTGACGCCTGTCGCTTTCAGCTCTCTCAATGTATCACGCAGGTTTTGTTTCGCGTAGGCGTCAAGTCCCTTCGTAGGCTCGTCGAGCAGCAGAATTTCAGGCTCGGAAAGAAGCACCTTTGCAAGGGCGCATTTTTGTTGTTCGCCGCCGCTGAGATCGTATGGATGGCGATCGAGCAGATGCGAAATACCGAGCCGCGCAGAGATCTCGTCAAGCCTCTTTTCACGCTCTGACTTATCGATCTCCATCATTTCTGTCATTTCCGATAAATCGGCGCGCACAGTGTCAAGAGCGAACACCGTTTGCGGGTCCTGCGGCAAAAACGCGAGGCAGCGCCTGTAAAGCGTGTTCCCTTTGTAGTCCTTGACCTGCTTCCCGTTTATGAGGATTTTGCCGCGATATGCTTTCAAAAGACCCGCGACAACGCACAGCGCCGTCGTCTTGCCGGCGCCGTTTCCGCCGAGGATAGAGAATATTTCCCCCCGGTACACCTTTACGGAAACGCCGCGCATGATGTCGGGAAGGTCCCTTTCATACCGGAACCAAACATTTTTCATCTCCACCGTCGCCTCTTCGTGCAGATACTCCGGCTCAGGAAGGGTGACGGTCTGCCCGCTATAATTGCGCTTCAGAAACTCGCGGCCTTCCTTTACTGTCAGCGGACATGTGCCGCCGATGTCGAGCCCCTGCCAGATACGCACGGCGCTCGGCAGCGCACACGACATATGATGAGCTGCGTCGAGCTTTGAAAGTCCGGGACCGATCGACCGCGGTTCGCCGTTCAGCAAAATCCCGCCGTCCTCCATCATAATGATCCGGTCGGCGATCGGAAATACCTCCTCGAGGCGGTGCTCGGCAAGCAGGATCGTCAGGCCGAGTTCGCGGTTCAGTTTTTGCAGAGTCGCGATAAAATCAGACGCCGCGATCGGATCAAGCTGTCCGGTCGGCTCGTCAAGTATAAGCAGCTTTGGCTGCATGACCATGACCGATGCAAGATTCAGAAGCTGCTTCTGCCCGCCGGACAGCTCGTCCGTTTTCTGACGGAACCAGTTCTCTATACCGAAAAAACTCGCCATTTCGCCGACGCGCCGACGGATCACGTCTGTAGGAACACCGAGATTTTCAAGCCCGAAAGCGAGCTCATGCCATACTTTATCTGTGACGATCTGACTTTCCGGATTCTGCTGCACAAAGCCCATTTCCCCGGCGCATGTCAGACTCTCCTGCGGGGCGCCTTCAAAAAATATGCTTCCCGTTTTCTCGCCGAAGGGGGCGACTTCCTTTTTCAGCAGCCTCAGCAACGTTGTTTTCCCGCAGCCGGAAGGACCGCACAGCACGATGAATTCTCCGCTTTCAACGGTAAAATCAATATGACTGAGCGCCGGCTTTTCCGCTTTCGGATATCGGAAGCTCAGATCTTCGACACGTAATATTTCCAAATTATCGCCTCCTTTGCTTCCAGAACGGACGGCAGCACCGATAACGCGCCGAACGCCGCATACACGGCGACGGCGGCGGGAGATGTTTCAATTCTGCTTATGCCCGGATAATATGTAAAATCAGTGACCCCTGCCGCCATGCCGACAAGCGGGACTGAGAGCAGCACAATACAAACTGCAAAGAGCGCGCAGTCTGACCGTTGAAAACGGAATATCGAGAAATCAGTCCTTTTTTTCTGACCGTAACCCCTTGCCTTCATGGAAGCGGAAACGTCCATGGCGTTTTCAAGCGACCATGAGATCATAGCGGTCAGCACTCGCATTCTGTTTCTGACTCTGTCGGAAATGCTTTTTCCCGAATAAAGTCCCATCGCTTTCTGAGCGCGGCTGACGCGGCGTGACTGGCGTATATAAGCGGGAATAAACCGCAGCGCCATCGACAGCACAAGCGACAGCTTCGGTATGATCCTTCCGAACAGATAAAGAAATTTGTCGCTCGTCATGATCTCGCTGTAGCATTTGCACCAGAGCAGCACGCCGATAACCATGACGGCAATCGAAACGCCGCACAAAAGCGCCTCGAGCGTGACCGGATTTCCGTTCAGGAAAAAGAGCGGCGTTTTGCCGTTATGTGAAAACAGCGGATTCGTCACGGCGACCATCAGGAAAAGGGAGATATAAAATCCCGCGTCGCGCAATGCTGTGCCGCGCTTTTGGATACAGAGGCAGAAGAGCGCGCCGCCAAACAGCGCCTCCGCCTGAATTATCGGATTTGACGCAAACATCGACACAAGCATGACAGAAAGAAAATACATCATCAGCACTGACGGGTGAATATTTCCAAACGCTTTCATTTTCGCTGACCTCCCGAATATTCATTCCACCCCGCGCCTACGTCCGAGCCGAGATCACAAGTATACACCCATTCGATAACTTGTCCGTCGTGCAGTTCATACCGCGAGCAGCCGTAATTCGGAAATTCTCCGTCTACTCGGTACATCCAGCCGGACAGCGGCCCGCATGAAAATTCATAAAGATAATGAATACCTTCAATATACACGCTTCCGAACGGACTTTCCTCCGAGCCCTGAAACTCCATCTGTATCTTGTTATACCTAACTGCCCTATCTAGAATATCAAACACCGTGTCCCCCTCGCGCAGCACATATTCGGTCGGCGGCAAAATCACCCCGTCCGAAGGCACATATTCGTCGGAACGAAGCGCCGGGTCAAGCTCGTCGTAATTCTCTAAAATCGTATCGCAGCGGATGCTCAGCGTCACCGTCTCGCTTTCGGGTCTGATGTCGTCGATATGCGTCAGATAATATTCATCGACCGACTGGATATGTGTGCCGCTGAACAAAACGGTAAGAATGAGAACGAGCCCGAACACGGTCAGAATATCCTTTTTCACAGCGCGCAGTCCTTTCGTTTTATTCTTCCTCGCCCTCAAATTGCGCAGCGAGCTCTTCCATCAGGCGCTCTTTGAGTCTTTTCTTTTTTCTTACGCTTAAAATCAGGAAAAAGGCGAGCGCGGCGGCGACGACCACAAGTACAATAAAAATCACGAGCCCGCGAAGCTGAGTGTCAACTTGCGTCTTCGCCTTTATGACATCTTCCCAGTGGGAAACCTTCGCGCGGTCATATTCGCTGAGAGCCGTATACCGTTCAATGATCGAATCGACCGTATTCTTGTCCCGGATCGAAATATTTTCAAACGGGTATAGTTTATCAAGAATTTCCGCATTCAGGTCGTCGATCTCTGCCTCGATCTCAGCGATCCGCGTTTTGCATGTTCTCAGCTTTTGAAGATACGCTTCCTTCCCTTCAAAATCGGCGGAATTTTCAAGCTTGTCAAGCAGCTCCGTGACGGTCACATAATGCTCCGTCGTCACACTTTCCGGAAGCGAATCGACCTTTTGCATGTCCGCTTCCGAAAAGACGGCGCGGTCGTTTTCAACATCATTCTCCTCCGGGCGGAAGTCATATATCGTCCTCATGCCGTTTGCCTGACGCCAGAGCGCCGCCATTGCGAGAAGCGTCTGCTCGCCAGCCATGCTGTTTGATTCTCCGGGTACCGCGTTCGGATTATCGGGGTCATAGTCAAACGAATGGGCAAATCCGCCGTCCGGCCGCCTGTATTTGAGCACGCCGTCAAGCAGCGTGTGTCCGTTTTTGATAAACCGCTCATCTTTAAGCGGGTCGATTCCGAGGCAGCACAGCGCGATCATGACCTGGTCGGTGCTCTCGACATTTTCCGTGCCCCAGCTCATAAAGTCGCCTCCGTCAAGCTGCATCGACGAAAGGCAGGCAAGCGCCTCGTCGATTGACTGCATGACCGTAGACTCTGTTTTGAAGCTTTGAGATTTGCGCTGATATTTATAGATTTTGCCGATTTTATAGTACGGCGACAGCGCCTCGACTGCCATTGCCGTAAGGTCGGGGTCTGATATGCTGCCGCTCAGCGCCCAGCCGCCGTCTGCAAGCTGCATCGACAAAATCTCCCGAATTATGTCGTCGCGGGTGTAAAATGCGTCATCCGGAACCTCATACCGCATGCTGTCAAGTGCTATGAGCCCCCAGATCCAGCCGTTGATGCCCTGCCTTCCGAGGGGCGCTGTCTTGCCCCTGTCGTATGTTCCGTCCGCTATAAGATCGATCGGCTGTCCGTTTTCATCTGTGCCGAACCGTGTCGGGTCGCCGCCGGCGGCAAGCACCGCCAGCGTTATGCGGTGCCATTCAGTCGCTTTTGCCGTGCTGAGTCTGCCGCTCTGACGGTATCGCTCTTCAACTCTGTCGCGAAGCACGGCGAGGTATCCGTTGTAGTTGTCGTCAACGCCCAGACGCGAAAGCCCGATAGGATACCAGTCGCCCGCCGTCGTCCCCGCAAGCTCCGGAAAAGCGCCGTCGAGAAGGAACCCGTCCTCGGAGAAACCTAAAATTTTTTTCTTCCATTCAATGATTTCCCGGGCAATTTCAAAAGGGGAATCCGGCGCGCCGTCCGCTGTGCCCGACGACCCCTCCCCGCCGGGGGACGCGTGCGAGGTGTCCGTCGTCTGTCCCCCTTCCGTTTCGGCAGGTGGTTCGGTTGTATCTGCTTCTGTCTCTGTGCCGGACGGCGCGGTGTCGGGCTTAGATGGAACATCCGGACGCGTTTCATGATCGGGTTCCGTGCCCGACTCGCCGTCGGCGTCAGTTTCGTCGCGCCCGTCCGTCTGGGTGTGTCCGGGATCGGGATTTGAGAGCACCTCGAGCAGCGCCGCCGTCGCCCGGTCAACATCAGTTTGCGGCGCATCGAGCCGCGCGGCGGCGGACGCCGCATTTTCATATGCGAGCTTAACGCTGCCATTCGTCAAAAGCCCTGATGCGCGGGCGTTTGCCATCGCCTCAGTCAGCGCATCTTTGTTTGCCGCATGATAATATTCGGACTGCGGCTGGCTGTCAACGCCGGGGACTTGTCCGCCGAGCGCGCTCATGCCTCCGATATCAGCGCCGTAACCGAGCGTAAACTGCACCCGTATAACATCGCCGTCGGACAGATACATATCTGAAAAACCGACGTTTGGGAAGTTATTGTTGACGCAGTACATCCAGCCCGATCCGCTTGAAAACACAAATTCGCCGAGATACCCCGTCCAGTTTTTCTGATAATCAAGCGGGTCGAAAAAATCCATGCTTGAGCGAAGCTTTTCCTGCAAATAATCGGGAATCGACGGAGAAATTCCAAGCTTTACGGGATCCTTCGCCGTACCGCTCTTTTTATATCCGTTATAGTTTTCCGCCGAAGCTTCGCCGTCGGCGATGTATGCAAGATAAAACGCCGAATTGACCGAGCCTCCGTAATAACAGGCAAGCCCGTTTTCGTGCAGCAGACGGATCAGACCGCCCGCCGCTGATTCTCCTGCCAAAATCGGAAATGACACAGGTTCAACGAGATACCCGCACCCGACAGTAAATATTTCAACGCTCCATACGGCGTTTCCGATCACATCACCGTCGTTTGCCGAAATATAGTTGATATGGTACGTAAGCTGCTTTTTCCTGCCGCCGTCCGACGAGGCGCTGACGACGACCGTATATTCCCCGTCCACCTCAAAGCTCAGCGAATACGTAGTTTTATCGCTGTCATCCCAGATCGGGGCGAGCCTCTTGCCGTTAAACGTGACGGTTGAGGCTATCTTTTTCCCCGCCCCGTTTTTTGCCCACACATTGAAGGTAAGCTTGTCGCTGCGGACGGTCATCCCGTCTTTCAGCGTCGTCGTCAGCGAAGGTACCGACGCGTTCACCTTAAGCGTGGGGAGCGGCGCCAGCATAGAAGCAAGCAAAAGCAGACTCAATATATATCTATAAAATTTTCTTTTGTTCACGTGATTTTAAACCGTTTTAATTGATCTATGTCCGTTTTACACATGCCTCGGCGAAGTTACCGCCTTTTTTTGCACGGCTTTTTTGTCATGATCAATATAATGCCAACCGCGCTCAAAAGCAGAGCCGCGGCGCTGACATAAAGATTTGCCGTGTCCCCGGTCACTGGCGGAATCGGAACATCTGACGGTTCCCCGCCTTCCGGCGGAACATCAGTATCAATAGCCTCGTCCTTCAGCGCTTTTAATGCTTTTTCCGCCTCTTGTAGCGTCCCGTAATTTGAAACGAGCGCCCGCAGAGCTTCATCAAGCGCGTCATATGCGCACCTCGCCGCACTGATCGCGGCCTCGCTTTCGATCGTGACATCTCCGATATCATCAATAAGCGCGATCACACAGTCGACCGCGTCCGCATCCGCCGTTTCCTGCCATGAAAGGATCGGGAAACCGCCGTTCACAAGCATATACGGATCGGCTTTATAAGCGCCGCCAAGGGAGGACAAAAACGCTAAACCCCGCATCTGCTCCCCGTCAAGCGCGACGGTAGTATCCGAAATTTGCGAGCTTTGGCTCATTCCGCCGTTCTCGCACGAGCCGACAAGATAAAAACAGTCGATGACCGTGTTGCCTCGGCGCGTCGAATTACCGACCACCGCGCCGACCTGATCATTTATATTTTCGTTTGAGGATAAAGACTTAACGTTTCCCGTGTTATAGCACCACGAAACGGTGTGAGGTCCGTCCTGCATGCCGCCGACAATACCGCCGACATCGCTGCCGCCGCTGATATTGCCTGTATTATAGCAGTTCTCGATCGAAACATCAACATTTCCCGCCAGATGACCCACAATGCCGCCGACGCGGGTCGAGCTTTCCTGCCCTGTCACGTCGCCGCGGTTAAAGCAGCCGGAAATTGTGCTTGCGCCGCCGCGAACCGTCCCGACGATCCCGCCTGAATAGCCGCCGTAAATATCGGCTCCGTTCCAGCAGTTTATGATATCCGCGCCGTCGCTCCAGCCGACGATTCCGCCGAAGAAGCTGCTGTATCCCGTCCCGGAACCGATCTCCCCGCTTGCGACGCCGACGTTTTTGATGGCCGCGCAGTCCGACGCATAACCGAAAAGTCCGCCTGCCTGCGAAAACAAATTGTCGATCGCGACCCCGCGACCGTCAAATGTGCCCGCAAACGATAGCCGCTGCGTGCGGCCGATCGGCGTCCAGTCGGTGAAGCTCAGGTCAATATCCGCGCCGAGTGCGGCATATTTCCCGGCAAAATTGTTTCCGGCATTGACAAAATCGGCAAATGCCAGCAGCTCGTCGGGAGTCTCTATCACATATGGGTCGGCCTCCGTACCGGAGCCGTTCCAGGGCAGTTTTACTTCGACCGAAATTGCAACTGAGGTTTTCAGAACGCCGCAGAAGATGAAAACCTCCGAATCTGTCTTTTGAAGCTCGCCGAAAGGCGTGACCCGATATTCCGAGGGAGCAAGGACACGGCTTTCCCCCACGCTGTCGTAAGCCGTTATCTCCATGCCCGCCGGGTCAAAGTATTCGCCCTCATAATATGCCGTTTTATCCGGCTGCCGCGTCACCTCGATGCGTACCGTATAAGGCTCGTCAACATATAATTTCCCCTCTCCGCCCACAAGCTCAAGCGCGGCGGCGAGGTCGGAATAATTTCTGACATAGCGCCTCTCGCCCGCGGGGACTGCACGGAAAAGTTCAAGGGCTTCAATGATCTTCGCTTTATAGTCAGGCGATGTTGGATCAGGCAGACGGTCGATAGCGTCTATTGCGTTTGTGACCGCCGCTTTTTGCTCGTCGTCCGGCTCCCCGCGCATATCGTAGAGCGCGCGCATCCCGTTTTCAAACCGCCAGTATGAAACTAACGCATATGTCGCCTGATCGTTTGCCATATAGTTCCATTCGCCGTTCGGCGTGTGACAAAATCCCCCGTCAGGCAGACGGAACATGAGAAGCCCGTCAAGAAGCGTTTTCCCGCCGGAGGTTACAAAGCGGGGGTCGGATGCGGGGTCGATGCCGAGGCTGCACAGAGCGACGAGCACCTGAGAGATACCCTCGACATTTTTGCTTCCCCACGAAGAAAAGCCGCCGTCTTTATCCATGCGTGAAGAGATGACCTCGAGCGCCTCATCGACGCACACTTTCACCGTAACGCTTCTCTCTTCCCCGCTGCTCTCGTTTACATACGTATAAACCGTGCTGTCACTGTAATACGGAGCCAGCGCCTCGATCGCCATGGCGGTGATGTCGATGTCGGAGCTCGTCCCGTAACCGCCGAGCACCCAACCGCCGTATGTGTTCCCACCGACGCCGTCCGTAAGCTGCATTTTCAGGATTTCTTTGATAAACGTTTCCCTTTTGTATTTCGCGTCAGATGGGACCTCGTACATGCCGGTATCCTGCGCTATCAGCCCGAAGATCCAGCCGTTGATGCCCTGTTTGCCGGGGTTTATAACGCAGTTATAGCTTCCGTCCGCGATAAGGTCAATCGGCTTGCCGTTGTAAGTGCCGAAATTTGTCGGGTCGCCGCCGAGGGCAGTGATCGCCAGAACGGCGCGATGCCATTCGGTCGCTTTGGCGGAATGAAGGATGCCGTTATGTTCGGCGTAAGTTTTCTCTATGTATGATTTTATCGCGGCGAGATATGCTTCATATCCGTCGCCGTCGTCGATAAGATGATGATAACCTCCCCCGGCGTCGTAGTATTCGAACCGAGCCATCGCAAGCGCCATCCAGTCTGTCCCAGTGGAGCTTGCGCCGCCGAGAAACGCTTCGCTCCCCAAAAGCGTGCCGGAGCCGACATTGTTGTGCGCTTTTGCGCTGTCGACAGCCGAACGGATCAGCGCCGCGAGCTCAGCTGAGCGCGCCGTCTTTTCGGTAAAACCGGGCAAAGCGGGCACATCGCTGCTTATATTCTTTTCCCACGCAAGCCTAGGATATAATTCTCCATCCTCAAAAGCGTCGCCGAGATTTGAAGCCGCAAGCGTGCCGGTGAACGGGGCGCCGAAGCTGTTGTAATTGTCGCCGGACGTGTCAGAGAGGTAAAAACAGTTTTCGACCGTCCCTCTTGTAGCGCCCGCAACGGCTCCGATATTGTTGCCGGAGCCCGCCGTATCTATGACAGGACCGACATTATAGCCGTTTGACACATTCGTTTTATACGCTTTGTGTCCGCCGAGGATGCCTCCGACAGTCGCGGGACCCGAAACGACGCCGGCGTTATAGCAGTCAAAAAGCTCGCAGCCGCCGGAGCCCTGACCGGCGACGCCGCCGACGTATCCCGTCGACCCGCTGACATCGCCCGAATTAAAGCATCCGAAGATCCCGCATGTCCCGTTGGGCGCGCCGACAACGCCTCCAACTCCCGCAGAACCACTCACAGAAGCACGGCTGCCGCAGTTTTCGATCGTGCCGTTTATCAGCGTCCCGACGACCCCGCCGACGCCGGAGCTGCCGCTTACAGAGCCTTCAACAACGAGATTTTTCACGGTTCCGCCGCTGACCGTCCCGAACAGCCCGACCGAGCTTCCCGAGGCGATATAGACGCCGCTCACGACATGATATCCGCCGTCAAACGTCCCTTGAAAAGGTGCCGCCGCGGTGCCGACAGGCGTCCATTGACAACCCTCGCCGCCGAGGTCAATATTCGCGGCAAGCGTGACCGTTTTTCCTTCATAAGTATTGCCGTCATTCACGTCGGCGGCAAATGAAATAAACTCATCCGCCGTCTTTATGATGAGCGCATCATCCGCGGCAAAAACTGCCGCGGGCATTGATGAAAGCATAATCAAAAATGCTAATACCACAGCCGCTGATCGAACAATTCCCGACTTCATTTTAATGCTTCCTCCGTTGAAAGTCAATTTTTTTGTAAATTCTTTTTGATTTGCCGCACGATATCCGCCGATAAGCCCGGCTCTCGCCGCCATGCCGGCGGTTTTCGTCTATGGGCTGTTTTTCTTTTTGGTTTTTAATGTCTTTGTCTCCTTAAGACCGGCGGACTCGAGCGCGCGGTGCCAGGGACCGAGAAACGCCTTTATGCGCGACCTCGTCCTATCGTCAAAGTCCTCTTTTTTCGGCAGCCTGCCAAGCTCCTCGCATTTTTCCCGAAGACGCTCTGCCGCCCAGTTTTTCTTTTCTTCCGGCGTCATCCGAATTCCTCCCTTTATAGACGAAATTTTGTGTCTGAAAAGAGCATCTGATCTATCCGGGCACCTTTCCAAAATTATCCGATCATATAAAAAAGAGTGCAGATCGAAAGCCGATGACCCGGCATAAATCGGTTGCACTCTTCTCACCAAAGCGGTGGTTAACCTTACAAAAATACGGCAGATATTCTGACTCATGACAAAGCGGCAAGACGCCGCAAAAGAGCATCCTCCGTCAAGGCTGCCGCCCCGACAGATACAATGCCCGACTTGTCAAATACAGTAATGGCGGTTGTCCCGGATTCGAACCGGATCTCCTTTTAATTTACTCAGCTCACAACTTTTCAAACCGTATTTTCAATATTCAATTTTTGTTTCAAGAATGATTTCGATTGAACGCAAGTTCAATCGTCGCCGCAAAAGCAGCGGGCAGCGGCGCAAGCCGCGCTTTTGGGATTTGCGCAGCAAATCCGCGAAGATATTATACCATGATTTCGATTGAACGTAAGTTCAATCGTCGCCGCAGAGCGGCGAGCAGCGGCGAAGCCGATGCAAATCAGCCGTCAATGTCGAGCCTGCGGCGGAGCCGCGGCAAAAACGGAGCTGTAAGCGACGTTTTTGGGATTTACGAAGTAAATCCGTGAAGACATTATACCACGAAGCAAAAATGCTTGCTTGCAAGGGCATTTTTGCGAGGCCGTCAATATCGAGCCTGCGGCGAAGCCGCAGCAAAAACGGAGCTGTAAGCGACGTTTTTGGGATTTGCGAAGCAAATCTGCGAAGATATTATACCATATAACCCATTTTGATGCAAGCGGCGAATATATATTTTCTCGCAAAATCTGTAGGATTACAATAGAAGTGTTACAGTACGAAAAAAAGAGTGGCGAAAGAGAAAAACCTGTGATACAGTAAGGTTG
>CANRIL010000037.1 GCA_947630625.1 uncultured Clostridia bacterium | reverse complement strand
CGCTTGACTATTACAAGGAAAACGCAAGCGATATGATGTTCGCGGATTATCAGTACATTTTGAAATCCTGTGAAGATGCAGACGGAAACAGAATCGCAACATCAAACGACAATGCCGAGAGATTCGCTGTGACTTCTCTGATACGAAAGAGCGATGCGATAAACGAAGATGTTTCCGTATACGGAATTGAGGACGGCAGCAGCTATGTGCAAATCGACGGACTGTCCGCTTTGCAGGAAAATGAGGTTTACATTTCCGACTCGTTTCGGGATAAATACGGTGTTTCTGTCGGAGATACCATTCTGCTCGATGAAAAATATGAGAGCAAGCAATATGAATTCAGGGTCGCAGGTTTTTACGACAAATCGCTGAATATTGCGGTCTTTATGCCGATAGGACAGTTCCGCTCTGTTTTTGGACTGGCGAAGGACGAGTTCACCGGATATCTTTCAGACTCCGAGATCACGGATATTGAAGAGAGTAACATCGCCACGGTCATTACCGAAAGAGAGATCACGAAAATGTGCGATCAGCTCGATCATTCCTTGGGAGCATATATGCGGTATTTTCAGATTCTCTGCATACTGCTGTCGGCGGTTATGATCTATTTGCTCACAAAGATCATTATCGAGAAAAATGAGAACGCCATCTCCATGACCAAGATACTCGGCTATGAAAACAGCGAAATCGCACGGCTGTATCTGCTCTCTACAACGATTGTTTTTATAGTACGCAACACTGTCGGCGTTTTTCTCGGAACACTTGTTATGAGCATCGCGTGGAAAGCGATTATGTTCAGCTACAGCGGTTGGTATACCTTTACGATAGCTCCGGTGGGATATGCCAAAATGTTCCTGTTTGTACTGATCGGATACCTTATCGTTTTGTTCTTTGATTTCAGACGAATTAAAAGAATACCGTTGAACGAAGCGCTGAAAAATGCGGAATAAATTTTAAAAATACTCCCTTCAATGAGGAGTTCTCCGCTCTGCTATCGATGCCACGGGGTATAGGGTGCTTTCCGTGGAGCGCGGGTCCATTGAGAAAAAGAGAGTTCTTTGGCTTTCGGAAATAAAAGGAGGACATAGTTTGAAGAATCAAGATCACTTGCCGTATTGCGGTCCTGGATTGGTTTTAGGTGTACTTATGTTCGCGCTTACAGCGGGTGGGATCACGCTGTCGGAGCTTGGAAGATTTCCGAAAATTAGGTTCGGAGTGTTGAAAATTCCGGCGACAGCGCTCGGCGTTTTACTTATCGTGGTCGGAGCAGCGATAACTGTAGCGGCACTGCTCGTCTCAAAGATCCACCGTTCCATAGAGAGCGGGAAACTGCTCACGACCGGCGTTTATGCTTGGGTAAGAAACCCGATTTATTCGGGGATCATGTTTGCCTGCACCGGTGCAATCCTGATTTACGGCAACCTCGCACTGATCGTTTTCTCCCTAATTATGTATCTCGCGATCACTGCGACGGTCAAAAATACAGAGGAAAAGTGGCTTGCGGAAAGGTTCGGTGAGGAATATGAGGACTACCGCAAGCGGGTAAACCGCTGCATCCCATGGATTCCAAGAAAATAGGTCATTTCCGAGCGGTTTGCTCCCGCCGTGCATTATTTTCGCATGTGCGGCAGTCAAACGCCTGACCGAACCGAAGGAGGAAACATAAAAATGGACTTCAGCCAAATGATTACGGCAATTCTGATCGCGGCGGCGGTGGCGCTTTTCTGCGGCGCCGTCAAAGCGGTCTGCAAAAAATATTCAGAAGGAGGCGTAAAACGCCATGATGATCAATAAACGGCTGATCGGCGTTGTTCCCGACAGTAAAAAGTACATCGCGGGAAATGTCATTTTGCAATGGTGTTCCCTTGCATCAAATATTGCCCTGATGACGAGCATTACCTCACTCCTGCAGGGGCTGTGGTGCAAAACGGCGGGGCAAAGTGAAATTCTGATCACAGCGGCATCGGCGGTTGTGGCCATTCTCGTGCGGTTTGTCTGCACGGTGGGCGCCAGCCGCATGAGCTATCTCTCCTCCAAAGCGGTGAAAAGGACGCTGCGGGAGAAGATTTACGAAAAACTTTTGCGGCTCGGCGCATCTTACAACGAACAGGTTGCGACAAGCGAGGTCGTGCAGGTGTCGGTAGAGGGCGTGGAACAGCTCGAAACGTATTTCGGCGCATATCTGCCTCAATTCTTTTACGCTATGCTGGCTCCGCTGACGCTGTTTGTCTATCTCAGCTTCGTCAGCTTCCCGGCGGCGATCGTGCTTTTGATCTGCGTACCGCTGATTCCCGTGTCCATCGCGGCGGTGCAGACTTGGGCAAAAAAGCTGCTCTCCAAATACTGGGGGCAGTACACGGCGCTGGGCGACACCTTCCTTGAAAACTTGCAGGGACTTACCACGCTGAAAATCTATCAGGCGGACGAATACAAGCAGCAGGAAATGAACGACGAAGCCGAAAAGTTCCGCAAGATCACGATGAAGGTGCTGACGATGCAGCTCAACTCCATTACGATCATGGACTTGATCGCTTACGGCGGCGCGGCGATTGGTGTGATCATGGCGGCGACGCAGTATGCGGGCGGACACGTTTCCCTCGCCGGAGCGCTCTTGATCATTCTTTTGGCGGCGGACTTTTTCATTCCAATGCGTCAGCTTGGCTCGTATTTTCACGTTGCCATGAACGGCATGGCGGCAAGCGATAAAATCTTCCGTCTGTTCGATTTGGACGAGCCGAAAACCGGGGACGCCGAAATCCCCGCCGACTGCACGATGGTTTGTGATAATCTCCGCTTTTCCTATGACGCCGACCGGGAGATCCTGCACGGTGTTACGCTGCGATTCCCGAAGGGCGGCTTTACCGCTATCGTCGGGGAGAGCGGCTGCGGCAAATCTACGCTGGCGGGAATTCTCATGGGGCGATGCAAGGGTTATACCGGTTCGTTAAAGGTGGGCGGCACGGAGCTTTCCCTTATCAGAGAAGAAAGCCTGATGCGGAATTTCACATACATCAGCCATCAAAGCTACCTGTTCAAAGGTACCGTGCGGGAGAATCTGCGCATGGGAAAACCGGACGCGACGGACGGAGAGCTGTGGGCGGCACTGGAGCGCTGCAACCTTGCCGATTTCCTGCGGGGAGAGCAGGGGCTTGATACGACGCTTTCCGAGCGCGGCTCCAATCTTTCCGGCGGTCAATGCCAAAGGCTGGCGCTTGCTCGTGCGCTGCTGCACGACAGCCCCGTTTACATTTTCGACGAGGCTACCTCGAATATCGACGTGGAGAGCGAAAACGACATCATGGCGCAAATCCATGCGCTATCAGGGACGAAAACGGTCATTCTCATTTCCCACCGTCTTGCCAATGTGGAGCACGCCGACAACATTTATGTACTTGACAACGGGAACATCGCGGAGAGCGGCACGCACGATGACCTGCTGAAACAAAACGGCCGGTACGCTGTGCTCTGGAAAGCACAGCAGGCTCTTGAAAATTACGCGAAGGGGGATGATCAGTGATGAAAAAACGAAGCGGATTTGTCGTCATGGCGCGGCTGATCGGGCTTGTAAAGCCACTGACGGGATTTATGATTCTGGCTATCACGATGGGGCTGATCGGCAATCTGTGCGCCTCGTTTATTACGATTTTCAGCGGCTATGCAGCGCTGAATCTGCTGCATTTCGACACGCCGCTCACACTCGGTTGGATTTTTACGGCGGTCTGCCTGTTTGCACTCCTGCGGGGCGTGCTGCGCTATGCGGAGCAATCCTGCAACCACTTTATTGCGTTCAAGCTGCTGGCGCTCATCCGGGATAAGGTGTTCCGCGCTCTGCGGAAGCTCTGCCCGGCGAAGTTGGAGGGCAAGGATCGGGGTGACCTGATCTCCGTGATCACCTCGGATATCGAACTTTTGGAGGTGTTTTATGCGCACACGATCTCGCCCATCGCCATTGCCACGCTTTTCACGGTCATTTTGTGCCTCTTTATCGGGAGCTTTCATTGGATGCTGGGACTTCTTGCATTGGCGGCGTACCTGACCGTCGGCATTGTGATCCCGCTTGTGACCTCCAAGCTCAGCGGCGACGACGGCATGCGCTTCCGCACAAAGTCGGGCGAGCTTTCAGGTTTTGTGCTCGACGGACTGCGCGGACTTTCCGAAACATTGCAATACGGTCAAGGGAAAAAACGCCTTGCCGAAATGAATGCCCGCACGGATGCGCTCGCGGGAGATGAATCGAAGATGAAAAAGACCGCCGGACGGAACGCGGCGGTGACGAATACGGTGATCTGGTTGTGTGATCTTGCTATGCTTGCATGCAGCGTCATGCTCTATCAAAAAGGCGAAGTTGGCTTTGACGGCGTGCTGATCCCGACGGTGGCGCTGTTTTCCTCTTTCGGCCCGGCAGTCGCGCTGGCGGCGCTCGGCAGCACGCTGCAAAACACCTTTGCGGCGGGCAACCGTGTCCTCGATGTGATCGATGATACGCCTGTCGTGGAGGAAGTGACCGGCAAGCCGGAAGTCCGATTCACCGGCGCAGCGGTGGAGAACGTGACCTTTTCCTACGGCGGAGATGTGGTTTTGTCCGATGTGACATTTACGATCCCAAAGGGCAAGGTAATTGGTCTTGTGGGGCGCAGCGGCAGCGGAAAATCTACGCTCTTGAAGCTGCTCATGCGTTTCTGGAATGTGCAGAAAGGCCGCGTTTTGATATCTGACGCCGATGTTTCGGATATCAACACTGGGAATCTGCGGAAGATGGAGAGTTTTGTGACGCAGGAAACGCATCTGTTCCACGACAGCATTAAGAACAACCTGCGCCTTGCCAAGCTGGATGCCACCGACGACGAAATCGAGGAAGCCTGCAAAAAATCGTCGGTTCATGACTTTATTATGACTCTCCCGCAGGGCTACGACACCCCGGTAGGAGAATTAGGTGATACGCTGTCCGGCGGCGAGCGTCAACGGCTGGGGCTTGCCAGAGCATTCCTGCACAATGCGCCATTCATGCTGCTCGACGAGCCGACAAGCAATCTGGACAGCCTCAACGAAGCGGTGATCTTAAAATCCTTAAACGAGCAGCGGGAGGATAAAACCGTCGTACTTGTTTCCCACCGAAAGTCCACTATGCGCATTGCCGATACGGTCTACTCGGTGGAGAGCGGGAGGCTGAGCTGATGCGGGATATACAGAGCAAGCGGGAACGGGAAAAGCGTATGGTCACCGAGATGATCGCTCTGTATTGCCGGAAGAACCACGGCACGAAAAAGGGCGTACTCTGCCCGGACTGTATGGCGCTGACACAGTACGCCTGCGAACGCTGTGACAAATGTCCCTTTATGGAAACAAAGACCTTTTGCTCGAACTGCAAGGTTCATTGCTATCGACCGGAGATGCGGGAGAAAATTCGTGCCGTCATGCGGTTTTCCGGGCCGAGGATGATTTTTCATCACCCGGCCGCCGCACTCCGCCATGTCTATGAAACAAAAAAAGAAAAAATTCGATTGGAGAAACAACAATGAAACTGAAACGATTCCTGTTTTTGATCGTGGGCTGTGTTTGCCTTGGAATCGGATGTGTGGGCATTGTGCTGCCCATCCTTCCGACCGTGCCGTTTTTCTTGGTGACGGCGTTCTGCTTTGCCAATTCCTCGCAAAAACTGCACGACTGGTTTTTGTCCACAAAGCTCTACAAAAAGCATTTGCAGTCCTATGTGGAAAAGCGCGGAATGACGCTGAAAACAAAAATCAGCATTATCGCGACCGTCACGCTGCTTATGGCCTTTGGATTTTTCATGATGGCAAGAAAAGGGATATGGATACCGTGTATCATACTTGCCGTCGTATGGGTATGCCATTTGATTTACTTCATTTTCGGCGTGAAGACTGTAAAGAACGAAGGCAAGAGTATGCGGTGCCCTGCATGCGAAAGCAAAACCGCGATAAAAACAGGGCAGATACAAAGATGAAAATATCCTCGTATCCTGCCTGAAATGAGAGCTTTTTTCGCTCAAAATTGATATTCTAAGAAAAGACCGAGTTCACGGGTACACATCTACAACGCAACGTTGAGCCGCTTTCGGTTATGTATCGCTCTTGCGCATACGATTTCTCAGTCTCATCATCCCGTTCGCGAACATATCCGATCGTTTCGATGTTGTCAGCAACGGGTCGCCCTTGCGGTGCGCGTTGTGCGCCCTGATCTCTTTCGGTATAACGACGCGTCTGAAATCGTCGATGAGAAGCCGTCAATACGGGTACAATTCCGGCGACCCTCATAGGATAAAACCGAACCTTTCTTTATATTGTCACAACCGCCCGCCGGGCGGCGTAATTTTTTGTGAGAGATTTATTCATAAGGTTATTGTTTACTCGGAAGTACGGATTTACACATAACATAATGTAGAAAAAGAGAGTGGGCACTGAGAAAAGACCTGAGAAATTGATTTTTCAGCTCAAATGCAATGTCTAACAGAGGTTTCTATGATTTCCTTTTTAAATGTAACTGCAACCGCAAATTCTACTGTTGCGTTTACTTTGAGAAATTATTTCACAGAATTTTCTATATCATGTCGGCCGTTGTGTATTGACAACTACATGTTGTGTCTGTTATAATGACAGCGTAAACGAAGGCGACGCGGCGCTTAAAACACTGCCGCCGCCGAAAAGAGGTCATTTTTATGAAAAGAGCAGCAAAAACACTTCTGTGCTTTTTACTTTGTGCCGTGATGATCATTCCCGGCTCACTGTTTATCGGCGCGGAAGAACACGTCCACGAGGATGCCGAGGAAGAGGAAATAACATCCGGCACCGAAGAACAGATCGAAGCGCTTCCATGTGAAGCAAAGAACGCTCCCGGAGGGAAGCACGTTCTTGCGACATCATTCGACATCGTAATAAGCGAAGATCGTACGCGTCTTGTGCGCGGTGAAGCGGATGTCCGAGTGTTCGGTGAATCGTGCACAACAAACGGCGGTGGGGCGTCAAGACGTGCCTGCAAATATTGCAGCAAATGGTTTACCGTGATCGTTCCCGGAGAAGAAGCCAAGGGACACACATTTGACAAGACCGAGGAAGTCTTCAGCGAGTGCGACAAAGTCACGTACCAAGTCAGAGAGTGCTCTGTCTGCGGATTTGTCGAAGTGAAGGCGAAGGATAGCGACGCTTCCGTCGACTTATCAAAGCACAATGCGGGAACCCCCGAAACAAAAACCGTAAATGACTGCTCGACTGATTCGGTCACAATAACAAAATGCAAGGACTGCGATCTTGTCCTCTCCTGTGTGGATAACGGTCCCAAGGGCCACAGCGGAAGCTGGCAGACAACGAAGAACGCATCTTGCAGCGAGGAGGGCGAGTCAACATTCAAATGCGGCAGATGCGATTATTCTGCTACGCGCAAAATACCGAAGACTTCTCATATCAAGGGAACGAGATACATAGTAGAGCCGACTTGCGAGACGGGCGGTACTAAGTACGATGTCTGCATATACTGCAATACGGTTCTCAGCGAAAATGAGGAAGTTCCGGCGCTCGGTCACGATTGGGTAGAGAAAGCTCCGTCCCTCTGCGATCAGAAGCCATACAAAGTTTGCACCCGCTGCGGCAAGACGGAGGATCTCGAATCCGGTGAACCTCTCAGCCATACATGGGGTGAAAATGAAACGGTTGAGCCTACCTGCGCAAAAGAGGGCTACACATTCCATCGCTGCACGAAATGCGGCGTTGAGGAACGCATAGGCGATCCCGTGCCGGCAACAGGAAATCACGAGTGGACAGAGCAGGGAGATGTAATAAGCGCTACATGCGGAACGACAGGTCAGTACCGTGAAAAATGCGCTGTGTGCGGCGAACTCGGTGAGCTTCATCAGACTCCTCCGACCGGAGAGCACAAACCTGAAGCAGACGACGGCGACTGCACGACGCCCGTTCTCTGCAAGGTTTGCTCGCTCGTTGTAACGGCGGCAAACGAAAGCCACAACTTCAAATACACGCGCGTTCCGGCGCCTCAGAACCAGACAGAATACTTCCACACAAAGAAGTGTACTAATTCCGGCTGCACCGTTAACGAGACGGAAAAATGCTCCGGCGAGGATGACGGCGACTGCACGACGCCCGTAAAATGTTCGCTCTGCGGTGGAGAAATAAAATCCGGCTCCATCCATTTAAAGAGCGGAGTGTTTAAGGAATATCCCGGTGAAGAGGACCTTTACCATATAGAGCTCTGCAAGCACTCCGGCTGCAACGGCACTGTCGGTGAAAAATCAGAACATACATACGTTGACGGCAAGTGCACCGTATGCGGTCACGTCGACGGACGTGAGCATATCCCGGACGGCGTCTGGAAGTCGGACGGCGATTTCCACTGGCAGACCTGCAAGCTCTGCGGCGAGAAGACGATGATCGAATCCCACGATAAAACAGAAACGAGTCCTTATGACGGCGACTGCACGAAGGCAGTCACCTGCACGGTCTGCGGCCATGAGGTGAGGGCAGCGTCTTCTCATTCATATGATGGTCCGTGGGAGCATGACTCGGAATTCCATTTCCGCGTCTGCACGAATCCGGGCTGCACCGTTCGCGAGGAAGTGACACATACGCCAAAGAGCGACGGCGACTGCACGACGCCGGACAAATGCACGGAATGCGGCTATGAGGTCGTCAAGGGCGGCGAGGCTCATTCATGGGTAGTCGCAGAGGACGGTCACACCGATACATATCATAAGCTCGTCTGCTCGAATGAGGGCTGCACGCAAACATCCACAGCCGAGCATAAGGCGGGCATCGCCGCAACGTGCGTAAGCAAAGCGGAGTGCTCCGAATGCCATATGGAGTTCGGCGAGGTCGATCCCAACAAACACGTCGGCGGGACGGTCATAAAGAACCAGAAGCCCGCGACGGAAGAGGAAGAGGGCTACACGGGCGACACGTACTGCGCAAGCTGCGACGCGCTGCTTGCGAAGGGCGAGCCGATAGATAAGCTTCCGCCGAGCCATAAGCATGAATACAACATCCTCGTCAGCGACGACGAAAATCACTGGTACGAATGCTCCTGCGGCGAAAAGGACGAGAGCAGCGTCACTGCCCACACATACGGTGCGTGGGAATCAAACGCGGAGTTCCACTTCCGCGTCTGCACGAATCCGGACTGCACCGCCCGCGAGGAAGCGGCGCATACGCCGAAGAGCGACGGCGACTGCACGACGCCTGATAAATGCTCCACGTGCGGCTATGAGGTCGTCAAGGGCGGCGAAGCCCATTCATGGGTAGTCGCAGAAGACGGTCACACCGACACGCATCACAAGTTCGTCTGCTCGAATGAAGGATGCACGCAAACATCCATGGAGGAGCACAAGGCGGGGATCGCCGCAACGTGTACGAGCAAAGCGGAGTGTTCCGAATGCCATATGAAGTTCGGCGAGGTCGACCCCGATAATCACGTCGGCGGGATAGTCGTAAAGGATCAGAAGCCCGCGACGGAAGAGGAAGAGGGCTACACCGGCGACACGTACTGTGCCGGCTGCGGCGCGCTCCTTGAGAAGGGCGAAAAGATCGATAAACTCCCGCCGAGCCATAAGCATGAATACAATGTTCTCGTCAGCGACGGCGAACATCACTGGTACGAATGCTCCTGCGGCGAGAAGAACGAAGACAGCGTTGCCGCTCATACATACGGCTCATGGGAATACGTCGATGAAGCGACGCACGCGCGCAAGTGCTCTGTCTGCGAATATGCGGAGAGCGAGCGCCACGAGCACGGCGAGGACCCCCACGACTGCACAAAGGGCATCGTCTGTGTTGACTGCAAAGCCGTAGTCGTAAAAGCGGCGGCGACAGAGCATAATTTCAACGGGCGTGCGGTCGGTACGGCGGAAGGTCATACCGTTGCGTGCACGAACCCGGGCTGCGAGCAGACAACGGCCGTCACCCCGCATTCCGGCGGCACACCCTCCTGCGTGAGCGGCGGTCACTGTGAAGAATGCGGCTATGAATACCTGCCGAAGGACCCGAACGCTCACATCGGCGGAACGGTCATAAAGGATCAGAAGCCCGCGACCGAAGAGGAAGAGGGCTACACCGGCGACACATACTGCGCAAGCTGCGGCGCGCTTCTCAAGAAGGGCGAAAAGATAGATAAGCTCCCGCCGAGCCATAAGCATGAATACAATGTTCTCGCCAGCGACGGCGAATATCACTGGTACGAATGCTCCTGCGGCGAAAAGGACGAGGAAAGCATCTCCGTTCACGCGTACGGATCATGGGGATATGTCGACGAGGCAACTCACTCGCGCAAGTGCACTGTCTGCGGATATACGGACAGCGAGCGCCACGAGCACGGCGAGGACCCGCACGACTGCACAAAATCCATTACATGTGTTGACTGCGGAGCCGTTGTCGTTGAAGCGACGGCGACAGAGCATAATTTCAACGGGCGCGCGATCGGCACGGCCGAAGGTCATACCGTAGCATGCACGAACCCGGGCTGCGAACAGACGACAGCGCTCATCCCGCACTCCGGCGGTATTTCCTCCTGCGAGAGCGGCGGTCACTGCGAAGTCTGCGACTATGAATATCTCCTGAAGGACCCGAACGTTCACACAGGCGGGACAGAGGTAAGGGATCACAAGGACCCCACAACGACCGAAAAGGGCTACACCGGCGACACGTACTGCCTCGGCTGCGGTGAACTCATCGAAAAGGGAACCGATATCGACAAGCTCCCCGAAGAGCACACGCACGCGTTCGGCGAATGGATGACGGATGCAACGCATCACTGGAAAGCGTGCGAATGCGGCGCTGTCGAAAGCTATGAGGAGCATACATTCTATAAGGGGATCTGTGCCGTTTGCGGCGCGGTTGACCCGTCCTATACCGAGCCTCCGAAGGCGCTCGTCGACCGCGAGAACGGCTTCGTCGGTACTTTCGACGAAGAAAACGCCGAATCCTACAAGGATATTGAGCTCATCGTTGAAAAGCTCGACGAGACGGATGAGGACTATGCGGGCATTAAGAATACCATAGGCAGCATGTATGAAGAATTTATTCCGTACGATGTCACGCTCTTCAACGTGACAGACGGCATAAAAGTGCAGCCGACCGGCATGCTCACGATCAGCATCCCGATCCCTGCCGGCTGGTCAGCGGAAAAGACGCTCGTATTCCATGTTGACGGCGACAAGATCGAAGCGGTCAAGGTCACAGTCAGCGAAGACAAAGCTTATGTCTCATTCACAGTCGATCATCTGTCCAAATTCGTTCTTGCGAATGCGGAATCGGAAATCAGCGCTGTACCTCCGCAGACGGGCGACATGAGCATGATCGCATCGCTCAGCACAGTGCTGGCGCTCGCCGTTGTCGGAATGGCAGCGACCGTATTCACGAAGAAACGTCATCATTGATAAACCGCGCTTATAAGGGGCGTTCACACGCGTGAACGCCCTTTACCTATAAATCGGGACGCCTCAGGCGCCCGCATCTTATCGGGGGAGGAACTGACAGAAAATGCGCACAATTAAAATAGAGCACGAGCTTTTGACGGATGGCGTCAGGATCGTATCGGAATCCGAAAACGGCTGCACGCTACGGCTGCCAAAGGAAGGCGGGGGCATGCTTTTGCCCGGGATCGCGGAGTGCACCGAGCGGTATATGAGATTTTCCGTTTCGGTCGACGAGGATCACTCCGTCCCGATGCACTTCCTTGTGTATGTTCACGGGCAGCAGTCACCGGCGTTCACCGTCAGATTCGGCCTTTTGCCGCGCGTGCGCGCGACGGTCTCAATCTGCCTTGAATGGATGGACGCGGGAAAGCTGTTTCCGGAATCGTTGCCGGGGACGCTGAAGATCGTCTGCCACGGAAGACGCGTTCACAGAGATGAGATCGAGCGCGTCGTCCTCTCGTCGCTGCCGTCATATCACGACATAACGCTGACATTCGGCGATATCACACTTACGGACGAATATCCCGAAGACGTTGAGCTGCCGGACGTAAAGCTCGTTGACCGCTTCGGGCAGAGTAAGTGGAAGAACTGGCAGGGCAAAACCGAAAGCGAGGACGAGCTTCGGGAGGCGCTTTTGAGGCAGGCGGACGAGGCGCGGGGAGGATATCCTTTTGAGGACTGGTCGGCATACGGCGGATGGAAGGAAAAGAAGCTTTCGGACGGGTCAGGATTCTTTAC
This sequence comes from uncultured Clostridia bacterium, assembly GCA_947630625.1. Lineage (GTDB taxonomy): Bacteria > Bacillota > Clostridia > Oscillospirales > CAG-272 > DTU064. Next base: position 9,696 of record CANRIL010000037.1, on the reverse strand, counting down.
AAAATGCAAAAAGGACGGCAGATGGTGGCTCGTCGATCCGTTGGGATATGCGTTTTTCAGCATGGGGCCGGACTGCGTCGGCGCGGGGAGCGACTGCCGCATAGACGGGGTTGAAAAATGGCTCGACTGGCTCCCGGGCAGTGACGACGAAGTCTACGGCAAGATGTATTCAGAGCCGGGCAGGAGGCGCGGACGGAGGCAGGTAAAGAATTTTTCATTTTTCCGTGCAAATCTCTATCGCGCGTACGGCAGCGGATGGTATGAGACATGGCGGGCGATGCTGACGGGGCAGCTCATGCGCCACGGGATGAACACGCTCGGGAACTGGAGCGACGGTGACCTTCTCGGCGCCACCGGCATTCCTTATGTGACCTCGCTTCCGCGATTCCCGTGGACCGAGAAAACCATCTTCCGGGATTTCCCGGATGTCTTCAGTGAAGAATACGAAAGAAACGCAGCGCTGTGCGCCGCCGCGCTTGAGCGGAGAAAAGACGACCCGTACATGATCGGCTACTTCCTCCGAAACGAACCGGAATGGGCATTCGTCGACGGGCTCGTCCTTGCGGACGAAGTGCTTTATAACCCGGAGACGACCGCCTGCAAGGAGCGTCTGATCGATTTTCTTAAAGAGCGCTACGGCGACGCCGGGTCGCTTTCGCGTGCGTGGAACACGGAGATATCATGCTTTGAAGACCTTTATAAGAGCCGCCGCGACGCGTCAAAATCGTCGCCCGCCGCAAACAAAGATCTGCACGAGTTTTCAAGAATGATGCTCCGCGCCTATGTCGGCATACCGGCGCGAGAGTGCAGGCGCGTCGACCCGAATCACATGATACTCGGTATGCGCTGGGCATGGATATCGGACTCCGACCTTGTCACCGGATGGGAGAATTTCGACGTGTTCTCAATAAACTGTTACGCTGTCGATCCGACGGAAGCGATAGACAGAGTTGTGAGCCTCGGAGTCGATCTGCCTGTAATGATCGGAGAATTTCATTTCGGCGCGCTTGATGCAGGCCTGCCGGCAACCGGACTTGAAGCCGTTGCGACGCAGCATGACCGGGGGATCGCGTACCGCAGATACGTTGAGAGCGCGGCATCTCACCCGAACGGCGTCGGGTGCCACTATTTCCAGTGCTATGACCAATTCACGCTCGGACGCTTCGACGGAGAAAATTATAATATCGGGCTGTTCGACATCTGTTCGAGAGCATATCCGGAAATGATGGCGGAAATAAAAAAGTGCTCCGAAAACGTGTACAAGGTGGCGGACGGCAGAATGGATAAATTCACGGGCATGCCCGTGTCGATACCTATGATAGCATATTAAAAAATATTTTCCCAATACATATTGACACCGTGTCAGAATGGTGATATACTAACTATGCTGACACGGTGTCAGTATTAATTTCGGGACACATTATAAATAATCATATCAATTCTGAGCAGAAAGAAAGTGAGGAAACCGCCAATGCCGAAAGGATCGCCGGAGCTGACGGAGGCGCGAAGGGAAGAGATCATCAACGCCTGCGAGAAACTCTATCAGACAAAGAGCTTCAAAGAGATCACTCTCAAAGACATCGGAAACGCGACGAGCTTTACACGCACGTCGATCTACAACTATTTTGCGACGAAAGAGGAAATTTTTCTCGCGCTTTTGCAGCGTGAGTATGAGCTGTGGATCGACTCGCTCAAAAGGACGATGGAGCAGGTAGAGACAATGACAAAGGACGAGTTTGCGTCAATGCTTGCGCACTCGCTCGAGGAGCGGGCGCAGCTTTTAAAGATCATGTCCATGAACCACTACGACATGGAGGCGGGCAGCCGCCCGGAGCATCTGAAGGATTTCAAGGTCGCATACGGCAGCTCGATCCGCACGGTTGGGGAATGTCTCGACAAATATTTTCCGGATATGACGGTTCACGAAAAGCAGGATTTTATCTACACGTTTTTCCCGTTCATGTTTGGCATCTACCCATACACATACGTCACCGAAAAGCAGCGGACGGCTATGGAAGAGGCGGGCGTCAACTATGCGTTTATGTCTATATATGAGCTCACGTATAACTGCGTGAAAAGGCTCTTGGGGGAATGAAAATGAAGTACACGAAATTAGGCAAATCCAATCTGACCGTCTCACGCATCTGTATGGGCTGTATGGGTTTCGGCAACGCCGCGACGGGACAGCACAGCTGGACGGTTGACGAGGCCGGGACGCGCGAGATCATAAAGCATGGGCTCGACCTCGGAATCAATTTCTACGACACCGCGATCGCGTATCAGAACGGCACCAGCGAGCAGTATGTTGGACGTGCGCTGCGGGATTTTGCAAAGCGGGACGACTACGTGATCGCGACGAAGTTTACGCCGCGGACGCAGGAGGAGATCGACGCGGGTGTCAGCGGACAAAAGCATATCGAGAACTACCTTGATCGGAGCCTTTGCAATCTCGGCATGGACTATGTTGATCTTTACATCTATCACATGTGGGACTACCACACGCCGATGGAGGAGATCATGGAGGGGCTGCACAACGCGGTCAAGGCGGGGAAGGCTCGGTACATCGGAATTTCCAACTGCTTCGCGTGGCAGCTTGCTAAGGCGAATTTCTACGCCCGCGAACATGGGCTCACCGAGTTTGTGTCCGTTCAGGGACATTACAACCTTATCGCCCGCGAGGAAGAACGGGAGATGGCTCCGTTCTGCAAAGATCAGAACATCGCGATGACGCCGTACAGCGCGCTTGCGGGCGGGCGGCTCTCAAACCGCCCCGGCGAGACTTCAAAGCGGCTGGAGCAGGACGCATACGCGAAATTCAAATACGACGCGACGGCGGAGGCGGACGGCAAGATCATCGCCCGTGTCGCGGAGCTTGCGGACGGACGCGGCGTCTCTATGACGGAGATATCTCTCGCGTGGCTGCTCACGAAAGTGACCTCACCCGTTGTGGGTGCGACGAAGTTTTCGCATGTTGACGGCGCGGCGAAGGCGGTCGAGCTTGAGCTGACGCAGGACGAGATCGACTATCTTGAAGAATTATATGTGCCGCACGCGCTTGTAGGCGTGATGGCGCAGAACGGCAAACAGAAGGCCGGAAACGTAGTTTAAAATTCAAATTCGGGAGGAAAAACAAAATGGAAAAAATCACACAGACAGCAGGCAGGAATCAGCTCGGCGAATTTGCGCCGGATTTCGCGCACTACAACGACGACGTTCTCTTCGGCGAGAATTGGAACAATCACGATATCGACCTGAAAACGCGCTGCATCATCACCGTCGTGGCGCTGATGTCGTCGGGGATAACGGATTCGTCGCTGACGTATCATCTCGAAAATGCGAAGGCTCACGGCGTGACGAGAGCGGAGATTGTCGCGATAGTGACGCACGTCGGCTTTTATGTCGGCTGGCCGAAGGCGTGGGCGGTGTTCCGTCTGGCGAAGGACGTTTGGAATGAGGCGGAGCCGGAATTGACGGATAAGGACAAATATCAAAACACGATTCTTTTCCCGATCGGCGCGCCGAACGACGGATTTAAGCAATATTTCTCCGGGCAGAGCTATCTCGCCCCGTATCAAAGGAACAGGTCGGCATCTTCAACGTTACGTTTGAGCCGGGCTGCCGCAACAACTGGCACGTCCACCACGCCGAAAAAGGCGGCGGGCAAATTCTCATCTGCGTCGGCGGTCGCGGGTATTACCAGGAGTGGGGCAAAGAAGCGATCGAAATGAAGCCCGGCGACTGCGTCAACATTCCCGCGGGCGTCAAGCACTGGCACGGAGCCGCGCCGGACAGCTGGTTCTCGCATCTGGCGATAGAGGTGCCCGGAGAGGGCGGTTCCAACGAATGGCTTGAGCCGGTAGACGATAAAGAGTACGGAGATTTGAAATGAAAATGAAAAGGATCGTGTCTATCATATTGGCGCTTGCGATGGCGCTGTCACTCGCCGCGTGTGCCGGCGGGAGCGAGCCGACCGAAAACGGCGGAAATACAGGCTCAACGCAAAGCACGTCTTCCGACGCGGAGACCGAGGGCAAGCGCCCCGAAAATACTGAAAGGTCTGATCCGGAGGGTTCCGTCCCTGAAACGGACGGCGACGCGGAGGGCGGCAAAATTCTTGTTGCGTATTTCTCAGCCACGAACAACACCGAGGGCATAGCACAGAAATTGGCGGACGGACTAGGCGCCGATCTCTATGAGATCATCCCGGAGGTGCCCTATACGACGGAAGACCTCGACTACGGCAACTCGAATAGCCGTTCGTCTGTCGAAATGGACGACCCGTCCGCCCGCCCCGCGCTCTCCGGCTCCGTTGAAAACATGGATCAATACGATGTTGTATTCATCGGCTATCCGATATGGTGGGGTGAAGCGCCGCGGATCATGAGCACGTTCATCGAAAGCTACGATTTTTCCGGCAAGACGCTCGTTGCGTTCTGCACCTCCGCGAGCAGCGGATTCGGCGGCAGCGATAATGCGCTGCGCTCGGCGGCGAGCGGTGCCACATGGCTCAAAGGGCAGCGCTTTTCCGCCGGAGCCTCCGCTGAGGATGTGATGGCGTGGGCAAACGGACTTGGAATAAAATAAAAAAATATGTCCTGTGACGGCTCTGCCGCCGCAGGACATTTCCTCATAATGTCGCCGTAGGGTGCGGGAAGGAGACCGGACATGAAGCATACAAAACAAATCGTAAAAAGAACGCTTGACCTTGCAATGATCGTTCTTCTGCCGCTTTTGATGGCGGAAATTTTGATCGGGCAGGAGCTCCACGAATGGCTCGGCACAGTCATGACGGTGCTGTTTGTCCTGCATCATCTTCTGAATCTCGGCTGGTGGAAAAGTTTTTACAAAGGAAAATACACCCCGTCCCGCGCATTCGGCACAACTCTCGATCTGCTTTTACTGTTCGATATGCTTGCACTCTCTGTCAGCGGTATCATGATGTCGGGATTTGTCTTCCGCTTTCTGCACATCAGCGGCGGGATGATATTGGCTCGACGGCTTCATCTGTTTGCGTCCTTTTGGGGGCTTATCCTCATGTCGGCTCATCTCGGTATGCACACGGAGCAGTTCTTCCCGCTTTTCAGAAAGCTGTTCCGCATAAAAGAAAAGAACGTCGCCTTGACATGGATATTGCGTATTGCCGTCGCTGCCGTGTCTCTTTACGGCATCTACGCGTTTATCGCGCAGCATATGGAGGATTATCTGTTCCTGCAAGCGCATTTCATGATGTTCGACGAGACAAAAGCGGCTGCCGTATATTTTGCGGAAACGGTCGCCGTTATGTGTCTGTTCGCTGCGGCGGCGCATTACATAAATAAGCTGCTTTGCAAGATCGGGAAGAAAGAAGGAAAGGAACGATCGGTCGGACAGATTTTGAAAGCCGTATCATTCACCGTCCCGGTGCTTGTCTGCGTTCTTGTCGTTGTAGGTTTGAATCTTCCTGCGCAAAGCGAGCCGTGGCAGTGGGACTCCGCAGGAGGCACATCGCAGCAGCCGCAGTCGTCGCAATCGGGGCAGCCGTCGAGACCGTCGCAGTCCGAACGCCCGACTGTCACCGCAGATGACGGCTTTGTACTTATACGCGGCGGGAGCTTCACGATGGGCAGCCCGGAGGATGAGCCGTGGCGCTCGGATGACGAGACGCAGCACACCGTAACGGTCAGCGATTTTTATATGAGTCCCTATGAGGTCAGGCAGAGCGAATACGCGGCTGTGATGGGCGAGAACCCCTCCGATTTCAGCGGGGACGCTCTGCCGGTAGAAAACGTATCTTGGCTTGATGCCGTCGCATTCTGCAACGCGCTCAGCGAGAAGGAAAATCTCACGCCTGCATACAAGATCGACGGTAAGACCGTGACATGGGACAGGAGCGCCGACGGCTATCGTCTTCCAACCGAGGCGGAATGGGAATATGCCTGCCGCGCCGGAACGGCGAAACCGTTTAACACAGAAACGTCCATAAGCCCGGAGGAATCAAACTACTACGGCCATTATCCCTATGAGATCGAGGACAACTATTTTTCGCAAGGGAATCTCACGACGAAGCCCGGACAGTACAGGCAGACGACGGTCGCCGTTGACAGCTTCTCTCCGAACGCGTGGGGACTTTACAATATGCACGGTAACGTCAGCGAATGGGTGTGGGACTACTACGGCGAATATGACACGTCCGTGAGCAGTGATCCTACAGGTCCCCTGACCGGGACGCGGCGCGTTTACCGCGGCGGCGGGTGGAATGATTTTGCGAAAAATATGCGCTCCGCATACCGCGCAACGCTTCCTGAGGATAAAGGCAGCTTCAATTTAGGCATCCGGCTTGTCCGTAATGCCGCGGGCGGCACGGGCAGCATCGTCAGCGCGGGAACGGAGAATAACACCGGAACAGGCGGCAAAATCCTCATCGCATTCTTCTCGTGGGGCGGCAACACAAGAGGCATCGCGGAGGAGATCAGGTCACAGACGGGCGCCGACCTCTTTGAGATAGAGCTTGTGACGCCGTATTCCGGCGACTACAACACCGTACTCATGGAGGCGCAGCGTGACCAGAACATTCAGGCAAGGCCGGAGATCAAAAACAAAGTCGAGAATTTTGAGCAGTACGACACGATCATCTTGGGTTATCCCAACTGGTGGGCGTCGGTACCCATGCCGATCGCTTCATTAGTCTTGAAAGTGATTTGTCAGCGAAAAATGCGGAGTTCAGGCAAGCAGATAAAAAGGCTCGTGAGCTTGCCAATGCACAACAGACGATTGAGGAATATCTCCGTCAGGAGCAGAGCCAAGACCACCGGAAAAAGAAAAGAAATGACCTTGAATGACACGTTCTCAGGCGAACAAAAATATGTCCCTCAATGCTGTTTAGCCTTACAGAGCGGAACACACACCGCTGAAAAGAAAAAGCCCTCAGAAACGCTTGCAGAGCGTTTCCGAGAGCTTGCGGTTATTCGTTTCAATAGGGTTTGTGCCTGTTGTGGTATGTGCCACAATGCTGAAATGGACTTGTGTGGAACGGAAAACAGGTATGCCAATAGGCTATGATCATATGGATTTCCTGTGGCGATAGGACTCCTTTTCAGTTTCATTATTTTCATCTTACTATAATGCTAAAAACCAATTTCTTACTATGACACAGCTATTATTTTTTGAGACGTGCAATTATTGACCTGTAATTTCTTTCCTGCATGATCCTGCCTATGGGCGAAGAAAATATGCCGGCAGCAAAACCTATGATCCACACATATTTCCAGCTTATGAAAGATCCGACAAGACAAATGATGGCGATAACGATCGTCCAGTAAGCAGCCTGAAATTTTCCGCATGATATGTTCAGTTCATCTATCACATCTGTACCGTCGGAAGAATGGGGAGCATTTTCTATAAAATCTGCCGCCCCGGCAGCACCGACACAGGAACGGAAGTCCGTACTGCATTTTTCTGCGGCTTTACCGTATTTATCGCTGCTAAGTATTTCATTTACGGCAGAACGTATGCCGCTGACAGTATCATCGGTAAGTAGAATCCCGGCACCTATTTCCACTGTTCTCCTTGCCACGGCAAACTGTTCTCCTGTCTGCGGATAAAGCACCATAGGCACAGACATATAAAGGCTTTCGGATACGCTGTTCATTCCACAGTGGGTGATAAAAAGGTCTGCTTTTGAAAGAATTTCAAGCTGATCAACATATGGATATATTTTTATATTGTCCGGTAATTTGCCGTATGCGCCGGGATCTGCGGTATTTCCGCAAGATATGATAACGTCTGCATTCAGCTGCTTCAGTGCTTCGATACATTTGCCGTAAAAATCAGGACGATCATTGATCACAGTTCCCATTGAGATGTAGATCAACGGTCTGTCCTTATTTTTGTCCGGTAATTTTTTTGAAAATACTGATGGACCGACAAATTCATAATGTCCGGAAAAACTTTCCGCATACGGCTGAAAATTGCGTGATGTATAAACTACCGAATCTGTTTCATTATCGCTTTGCACAAGAGAAAGTGCGTTTTTTACATGATATCCGTATGGTTCAAGTTTTTTCAATTCTTTAGATATTTTCGTCAGTCCTAAGATCATATCTGCTATTTCGCTCGGTGAATTTTTCATATATTTTGAAGAGAGCTGATTAAAGGCAAATGTGCTGGTCGATATCACCACAGGCACATTATGTTTCCAAGCATTTAATTTGCCCCAGAAGCAGACAGAATCGGTATATACCACATCCGGGCAGAAAGTTCTGAATTCATTTTCAAGAAAGCTGTTCATATTTATCGTGATACGGATATCTTGTATTGTCATTTCCGTTGTGGATACGTTTTTCAATCTGTTTTTTTCCTGCTCCGTCAGCTTCGGCAGAAATTCATCACAGGATATGAACTCTGCCCCGACCGTAGAAATTTTATTTTCAAATTCGCTGAAAGAATAAAACCTGACTGTGTTGCCACGCCTGACAAGTTCCGCTGCAACAGGGAGCATAGGATTTGTATGACCGTGCGCAGGAATACAGAAAAAAGCAATTTTTTTCAATTGCTGTCACCTTCTTCTTTTCCGTATGCTATGCCGAACAGTTCGACAAAAGCACCTTTGGGAGGGATAGCGATACCACGCTGCTCATCTCCAAGAAGAAGCAGCGTATCTCCCGGTTTGATACCAAAAATATCACGTGCCTGTTTTGGTATTACTATCTGTCCTTTTTCGCCTACAGTAGCTGTCCATGCATATTTCCCTTCCGGTTTGTTCATTTTTATCACCTCAAAAGTATGATTTGTATAACTTATTATACCATACTAATTTTTGAATGTCAATAGCGTCACGAGATTTTCGCTTATTTTTCATATTATTATCACATATGAATTCTAAGTAAGATTTTTATTATTATATATATACAAACGGTTTGGTGGGGCGTACAGAATAATGGAGCGATCCATGCACCTCATCTTTGTTAATTGTTAGCCCCGAGCGAAATACAAAAAGATCAATAAATACAGGGTAAAAAGCGTGCTCGGGAAAAGACTTATCACCCCAAATATATAGAAAACGGTCATCTCAGATGGTATAATATTGTTGAGCAAAAACAAAAAGCCAAAGGAGATGACCGTTATCTATCGTCAATTACTTATCAACGACATAACGCTGTTTACATCGCAGCCAAAAGCAAAGTTTTACGACACGCTGTTCATGAATCTTGACTTAAGATCGTTTCCCGACAGACGCCATAAACACGGGCGAATGGGATATTCACGTCAAGCTTTGCTCCGGTCAGTCGTCGTTATGAAGTGTGAATGTTTTGAGTATGTCACCGATCTGTGGGATTACCTTAACAACAATCTGATCATAGCTCATTATTGCGGTTTCGATATTACCCAAAAGCTCCCCGGATATCACGTGTTTGAACGCTTTATCAAAAATCTCAATAATGACGAGCTTAAAAAAATCATGGCATCGCAAGTTAAAAGACTTTATGAGCTCGGCATAGTCGACGCCTCTTTTATCGCTATCGATTCTACTCCGATTTCCGCTAATACTTCTCAAAACAATCCCAAATCATTCGGCAAAGATAAGTTCAAGAAAGATAACCATCCGAAGAATGACAAGGACTGCAGGCTCGGCGTTCATACAGCCTCAAATCAGCATAATGAGAAGAACTACGAGTTTTACTGGGGATACAAAAATCACATCATTGTTGACTGCATCTC
>CANRIL010000036.1 GCA_947630625.1 uncultured Clostridia bacterium | reverse complement strand
GCAAAAATCAGCTTCCGGCAAAACGGCGAGCGTTTCAAACATCCGGCATTTCCGGCACCAGAGCGTAGAGAGTATGTCGGCGCGGATATCTTCGCAAAGTGAGGCGAGCTCGCGCGATTTTTCCGCCTCACCCGCGAGCGCGTACATCTCGGACGACGATCTTGCTGCGGCGAAAACGTATGCGTTTTCGCCGTGCAGCTTAAATTCGCCGACGCCGGGCGCGTGCATCGAGATCGTGTCGGCGTCGTTGCCCGTCATGTAATTGGCGCGGTACGCGATCAGCTTTTTGCCGTCCGCGTGTCCGCCGTAATGCTCAAGCTGCCCCTTCGCGTCGCCTTCAAACGATTCGGCGAGATAAAGCGCGAGCTCTCTGCCGCCGCCGTGGACGAAAAAGGCGTCGCGCCCGGCGGCGGCGATATATTGACCGTAGTGATTGTTCCAGCTGTTCCGGTTGCCGGGATTGTCGAGAAACGCGCTGCCGCGCGAGCACGCGGCGACCGAGAGCAGCTGCCCGTACGGCAGGCGCGGGGTGCGCTGCCATTTCGTGTCCTCGAGGTGCATGGGCTGCGTCAGGACGATCGCGTTATTGTAGCCGAGGACGCCTTCGATCGTCGTCGGATACTGAAAATCATATCCGGGAATGGCGGCGTCCAGCGTGTTGAAGCGCTCGAGCCAGTGCCGGTAGTCGATGGCCTTGTTGACGGAGGGCGACGGCGTGTCGATAAACGGTACGGTCTTATGCCAGTATTCATTATATTCGCGCGTCTGCGTCGAAAGCGCGCATTCCCTATCGTATGCAAGCGCGGCGAGGCGGAGATATTCGCCCTCCGACTCCGGTATCTCGACAGTTGAAAAAACTATGAGCGCGTAATAGTCGGCTCCCCCGTGCGCGGGGACGCGGACGCGCGTTTTAAGCGCCGTTTCCCCATGATGCGGGCGAGCGGCATTTTTCGCGGTCATCCGCGCCGTTATGTTCGTCAGCCTGCCGCAGGATGGGAATCGCATGCGCAGCTCGCCCTGCTCGCGGTCGTTCGGATATACGGCGTACCTCTCGCGCGCAAAATCGGACGACGCGGCGATGTCGAGGTCGATATCGTCGTCAGCCTCGTTTTCGATGCGCAGGAGCAGTACGGCGCAGTTCTGCCCGGTTATATATTTGTCCGCCCGTATATAAAGGCTGCCGGCGCTGTATTCGCCGTGCCAGTGCGACGGCATATTGACGCGCGCCGATTTGTTCTCCGATATCGGGATCGGCTCGCCGAACTTTTCCGCCGTCTGCACACTTGGCGCAGCCTTTTCGTCCGGATGCGGAAATTCGCGCCCTCCGGCGGCGGGCAAAGGAGAGCTTTGCGTGATGTCGGCTTTTTCCGCCGCGCGGCGGAGGGAGACTGACAAAAGCGTCCCCTCCATCGGCTGACAGTACGAGACGACGCCGCCGAATCCGAGGACTGCCGGGTCATGCTCGTACATATAGAGCGCCCTGCCGCGCGTCATAAGCGCGTCGCCGTCGTGGTTGCCGCCGTGCGTCGGGTCGCCGGTCAGCTCTCCGCGACGGGCGAGTATCCTGTCCATGCGGTACTGACCGTTTCGCTCGTCGGACTCGAATGCAAGCTTCAGCCTTCCGAGCAGCGGGAGAGTCGAATATTCCTTATAGATGCTGTCATTTTCCTCTGTGAAGCGGAAGACTGGGCGTTTTGGTTTCATAAAACATTACTCCGGGTCGGGTTTTTCACGAAATAATTGTACCACGTTCCGGCGTGCTTTACAAGTGACGGCGCAGATTTTCTCATGCGCCGTGCGGGGGCGCTTTTCGTCTTCGAGGGGGAAATGGCGGTCATTCCGGCGACGCACGTGGGCGCATCTCGTCTTCGAGGGAGGGGCGGCGGTCATCCCTACGCCGCGGGGGAGCGCTTTTTGTCTCCGAGTGGAGGGCGGCAGTCACTCCGACACCGTGCGGGGTGATCTGGGAGGGCGGCGGTTATGCCGACGCCGTGCGGGGATGCTTTTGCCTTTGATGGAGGCGGTCACTCCGATTTATTTACCTGCATGTTATATTGTCTTGCAAGCGCGTTCCACGTCGTTTTGTTCACGTAGTCGCAGGGGGAGATAAGGTTTTTCTGCTGGAAGCAGCGGATGGCGCGCATCGTGCGGTTGTCGTAGACGCCCGTGAGCGGGACCTCGCCGAAATCGTCATACACGGCGCGCAGCGCTTCGAGCACGATCTGAAGCAGCAGCACGAGATTGCTGTGCTCGCCGCATTTTATTTCATATCCGCGCAGGTCGGGAAACGGCGTGATCCCGAGCGGCGGCGCGTTTGCGGCGCGGATCTTCTCGCTGTGCTCCGTGACTGCGTTCCAGGTCGCCGCGTCGACCTTGCCCGTGACGGGGAGCTTTTTCTGCGCCTGATACTGCCGCACCGCCTCTTCCATCCCGTCGCCGTAAACGCCGTCGACGGCGATCGTCGGAAGATTGCCCTCTGCAAGCGAGATCAGGCGCAGCATCTCCTGAAACGTGCGGATAACCGCCTCCTCGTCGTTCATATCAAAAAAAATTCCGTCTGCCATTGTTATGTGCTACTGCTGCCTCCGTTCTGATTTTCTATGACGCCTCCCGGCGTCTGCGTGCCGGACATCTGATTTCCGTCGTAAATGTCCCGGTAGACGGACGTTATCTCCGTCCACGTTGGGCTCGAAACGACGCCCGTCGGGTCAAGACCGAACCTCTCCTGGAAAGCGATGACAGACTGCCGCGTCGCCTCGTCGAAAACGCCGTTTACGGGCGGAGTCGGCACGTCGGGGTATACGGTCGAGATTAGGGAGAGATATTCCTGCAAATACCGCACCGCGTCGAGCTCTATGCCGATCCGGAGAGGGAAGCCGGGGTAAGGCTCCGTGACGCCCCCGAAATAATCACTCGGCAGGGACGCTATGAGCGACCTGTACGCACGGTAGATGTAGTCCCATGTTTCGAGCGTAACGACGCCTGTCGGTTCGAGGCCGTACAGCATCTGCACCGCCTTGACGGCTTCCTCCGTCTTGGGGCCGAAGATGCCGTCGATCTCGATATAAGGCACGCTTTCGTTAAAGTTGGCGATAAAGTTGAGGAAATATTGAAGCTCCCGCACGCCGCGCCCCCGGTCGCCGATGTCGAGCTCCGTCGAGACTATGTTTGTGATCTCCTCCGGGGTGACGCCCTCGGAGGCGAGGTCGTTGAGCCGCTTGACGGCGGCGTAAACGCGCTGGATCGCGTACCACGTCGCATTTCCGACAACGCCGTCGACATCGAGATTGAAAATAGACTGAAACTCGCGCACGGCGGCCTCCGTCTCGGAGGCGAAAATCCCGTCAACGGGCGAAATTTTGGGTATCGCGGGGTAATTTTTCGATATCCTGTTCAGCTTCACCTGTATGCTGAAGACTTCGTTTCCCGTGCTTCCAAACCGCAAAACGACGCCGGGAGCCGGATTGTCGATTCCCATTACAGGCACGTCGTTGACGATTTCAATGTCGTCGCCGTAGTAGTAGCGCAAGATCTCAATCGAGTTTTTCCCCTGATTCGCAAGCTCGACCGTGCCCCACTGAGAGAGCCCGTCGCATGTAACTGTCGTGCCGTTGCAGTATTGGGTGAAGTACGGTTCGATCGTGCCCTGGCGACGGACGTAGCTGTTGAATATTTCGTCAACAATGTCGCTGATGTTGCCGAAAATGTCACGCCCGGGGATGAAAGACTGGTCGATCGTCGTGTCGTTCGTGATATTGAAGTCGTAGCCGCGGCTCGGATAGTATTGAGTATAGATGCGGTTGAGAGCGAAGGAGATTATCGCGTAAATGTTTGCATAGATCGCAGAGTCAGGCCATGTCGGATATATTTCCGATGACGCGGCGTTTTTTATGTATGAGGGAAAATCGACGGTGACGTTTCCCGCTTCCTCGGACGGCGCGCCGAGATGGACGGTGATCGTCTCCGGAATGAATGGCAGATTCAGGCTCGTGTTCACAGGCCGTCCTCCTCAGTCTGGTCGATAAAGACGGAGTCGTCAAGGTAGTATTCGCGCGGCAGTTCTTCGGCTCGCGGAATGAGGTCGGCGTCCTGTATCGCCGTTATTCCGGCGAATATACGGACGTTGATGTCGTTGAGCGTGTAAAATCCCTCGCGCGCGATCGAGATGTTGTAGAGCGCGTACGGCAGAAGCCGCGGATATACGGACGTGTCCTCCGGCGTCAGCGAGAGCGAACGCGGCGGCGCCGCGAGTGATATCGTCGGCGTTCTGCCGCTTTTGTCGGTCGTCAGAACGGCGTGCGGCGCGGGAGCCGACGCGTCCGCGTAGCTGATCGTCACGAGCGCGCCCTCGATCGGAATGCCGCCGCGCGCCGTGTACACGCGGACGATAAGTGAGCCGGACGCCGTGTATCCCTCCGGTACGGCTCCCGGTATTGATATGGTGCTGTTTTCCATTCGTGCAGCCTCCGTTTTTTGCTTTTGCCCCATTATATGCGTAATTCGCGCGGTCGGTTAAAGCGCGCGAAGCGGCGCTTTGGCAAAAAACAGAGGCATAGCCGCGCTGGCGGCGCGTGTGGAAACGGCCACGCCGCATTGCGGGATGTAAACAGCGGCGCACAAGAACGCACGCCGCATTGCGGAGCGAAAATAACGGAGGCGCGAAAAACGGTCGTCCGGCATTTGCGGGCTGGTCATAAAACAGTATATCGTTTGAGTTTGTTATTAAGGCGAGCCGGGACAGCGAACAGGAACGCTCCGGGCAAGGACAAAATCGCCAGAGCGTTTTCTATTTGACATGGGCAGAAATGTCGTAAAAAATTCGATTAACCGTCTTAACGGACAATAGATTTTTTTACATTTAGGTGGTATAATGTTAATTGTCGAATGGGCGACTGTTCGACAAATCGACACTTGAAATGGAGAGAACAAATGGAATATATTCGTATAACGAATGGCAATATGGACGGACTTAAAGTGCTTCACATAGGTTACAAACAGGAGATTGGAGAAGAACCGCCTACGGATGAGAACTTTGTCAGCCTATCTGAGGCTATTAAAAATGGGCAAATTATCTTTTACGGATGTACTGATGAGGGTAGATTGATTGCCTGCTGCTCCATCACACCAACTTATTCCACATTTAACTACCAAACAGGAGGCGTGTTTGAAGATTTCTACATTGCTCCTGAATATCGGCACAAAGGAATTGCAAGGCAGTTAGTCAGATTTGCTTATCAAGAAAGCTGTGTGGGTTCTCTCACAGTTGGATGTGCGGATTGCGACATCAAGATGTATCATTCATTAGGCTTTACAATACCGCTTGGAAATCTGTTCGCGTTTGAGGGTTAAATCCTCATTTGTCGAGACGTTGAAAACTCCTTTAGGAACTAAAGGGCGCACAGATACATAGTCTCTCGAACATGTATCTGTGCGCAAGCGCATAAATGCGCGGCGAAGCTTCCTCTCACAGCAGAGAGACGGCTGTCCGAAGCGGCAAGTACCTTGCCGCCGGTTTTGTCGCTCCGCTCCGTCAACGGGGGCTCTACCCCACGGCGCCGCTAAAGCGCTGTCACCAGTGTACTTGTCGAACAGAAAAACTTTACTTGTTAAGCAAGTCTGAAAACTGAATACCGAAAATTAGACCGTTGACGCACCGGCTCCCCGGTGGAAAAGTCAACGGTCTTTTTGATATGTTGTTTTTACGGCCGTCCGGCGTTTGCCGGACGGTCGCCATTAATATAAATTTACGGTCTTTTCGCGCCGCATTCGGAACAGAATTTGCCTTCGTTTACTGTGCCGCAGGAACACGTCCATGTCCCCGACTCGGGGCGGCGTTCCCCGCACTCGGAACAGAATTTGCCGCCGTGGTTGACCTTGCCGCATGACGGGCATGTCCATGCTTCATCCTCAGGCTTTTTCGCGCCGCATTCGGAGCAGAACTTTCCGGTGTTGGCAGCGCCGCACGACGGACATGTCCATGTGTCGGCGGCGGGCTCCGGTGAGGGCTTTGGCTTCTGCGCGTCCATGGCGTAGAGAGCGCCGGCGTCAAGACCGCCGGCGGCGGCAGCCATGTTCATGCCCATAAAGCCGACGGCAGCGCCGCCCTTGTTCGCGGCGGCGGCGCGCATTGCGTCCGCCTGCGCTGTCGCAAGCGTTGCCGCTGCCATGCCGGGGTCGCGCATGACGGCTGTACGCTGCGCCTGCTTTATCATCTCGGCGTCCTCTTCGGGCAGCGTTATCGGATTGAGCGCGACTGATACGACGGCGATGCCGCGCGTTTCGAGCCATTTCTTTGTCAGCGCCTCGTTGAGCGCGTCGGCAAGCTCGGCGGCGTGCGCCGGGAGCGCGCTCGGACGAACGCCCGTCTCGGATATCTTCGCAAACGCGGGCTGAAGCGCCGTGACAAATTCCGTCTTGAGCTGCGCGTCAATGTCGGAGCGGCGGAAAACGGATGCAACGTTGCCGCAGACGTTCGTGTAGAACAAGAGCGGGTCGGCGATGCGGTATGAATATATGCCGGAGCAGCGAACGGACACGTCTACGTCAAGCCCGATGTTGCGGTCGAGAACGCGGAACGGGATCGGATTCTGCGTCCCGAATTTGTTCTCGACGATCTCCTTCGTGTTGAAGTAGTAGACGCGCGTGTCGCGCGCGGCGTCCCCGGCGTATGAGATCCTTCTGCCGATCGCGCGGAACGTGTTGACGATCGCGTCCCCGAGGTCGCCGGAAAAGACGCTCGGCTCGGACGACGCGTCAAACGTGTATTCGCCGGGTTCTGCCGAAACTTCGACGATTTTTCCCGCGTCGACGATTATCATGCACTGCCCCTCGGCGACAACGATGCCGCTGCCGTTCGAGATAACGTTGTCGTCCCCGCGGTTCCTGCCCGACCCCTTTTTCTGCCCGCGAACGACGAGCGTGTCTGAGGGGAGCGAGTCACAGTAAAAATATTCGCGCCACTGGTCGCGGAGCGTGCCGCCGACGGCGGCGAGAGTTGATCTGATAAGTCCCATAGTCAAATTCTCCTTACTAAATTTATTTTGATTTTAACCCGGGCAAAACGCGCCGGTATGATTTACTGATTCAGCGCCCGTCAGAAGGAGCGCCCTCCGCCGCCGTGTGAGACGCCGCCGGAGCTTGTATGCGAGCTGCCTCCACCGCCGCCGCTGCTTTCGCTTGCGCGCGGTGTTTTCGAGACGTGCCTTGAAAGGAAAATGTCAAGCGCGCCGGTCAGGGCGAAGCTGCCTCTGACGGCATAATCAGCTGCCGAATATTTGCCGCGCGCGTTGTTCATCATGTAGTACATGACGCCGACCGAGATACCGGCAATTACGGCAGGCGCGAGGAACGTTATAAGCAGCCGATTTCCCGTGGATGAAGAATCGTCACGGGAGACGCTGCCGCCGCCGCTGTTCTGCCGCTCTATCATCTCCCCGGCGGCGAAAATGCCGTGGGAGAACGCGTCAGCCCACTCGCTTTTTGAAAGGGAGCCCATCATGTCGTCGAGAATGAGCTCGATTTCGTAGTCGTCGATCTTTTCTATCGCCTTGCCGCACGTCGATATATATACCTCCCGGTCGCCGACACTGATGAGAATGAGAATGCCGGAATTGTCACTCCCCATGCCGTAGCCGCCCTCGTCGTAGGCGTCGTCGGCGTATGCCATCGCGGATTTGCCGCCGAGCGAACTTATCAGCATTATGACGCAGTCCATGGAGTATTCGCGGCGGAAATCCTCGGACATGTCGTTAAGCACGCCGATCTCATATTCCGAAAGCGTCCGCGTTTTGTCGACGACGCGGGGGAGCGAGCTGTCGTAAGCGGATGTCGGCAGGAGCATGAGCAGCGCCGAAAGCAGGACTGCGAAGGGAAGAATGAATTTAAGCTTCATAAGGTCACCCCTTCACAAAAGGAATAAAACCGCGGCGATCAGCGCTGCCGCCGCGGCATATATGCCGCCGAACCATGCGGCGGCGCGCCCCGGCGAGACGGGCAGCTTTCCGACGACGCGCCCGGTCTGGCCGTTTATCGCGTACGTGTACCGTTTTCCCCGGTAGTTGTAGTGCAGAAGCCACACGGGCAGCATCGCGTATTGAACTTTTCCGTCCCTGATCTTCACGGATGAACCGGTCGGGATGACGGAAGAATAACCGATGACGGTCGCCAGAAGCGCCGCGTCGATCGAGCGCTTGACGCGCGCGTCGGCGCGCACTTTCGATTCGTCGGCGCTGACATCGTATTTGTCGGCGACGAATCCGGAAAGATATCCGGTGCCGAACTCGGTCAGGTCGGAGTAATCAAACGGTTCGATCGACTCCATCATCGTGTCGTCCGCCTTGCGCGAGCCGTCGGCGGGGATTTTGGAAAACGCCATCCCGCCGCGGCGGAAGACGCGGTAACGCGTCGTTTCGGTGTAATTGTAGTTCCTGTCCGACCAGTGGCGCACCTTTTCGGCGAGGTAGGTGGCGCGCCCCTCGGCGGAGCAGTCGAACAGCCAGAAGGGGATATATAGCCCCTGCGTCTCTTCAAGGTGCAGTTCTTCAACGAATCTGCGCGGCAGGAGCGGCTTTTTGCGGCAGTATTCCGACATGAGCCGCTTGGCGTCCTCCGCACTGACGCGGAACGGTATCACGCAGTCCGGACGCAGCGCGCCCGAAATGCTGCCTTCAATTACGGTAACATTGTCGCAGTAAGGGCATTTTGTGACCGCCGTCGTCGGCTCGGTCACGATCTCGGCGCCGCACGACGGGCAGATGTGAACGCGAACGTCCCCGTCGCTCCAGGGCGTTCCGCCGTATGATTCCCACGAGGACTCGTCCTCGCCGTCAATGCCGTCCGTTGCGTCGTCGTATTCCGAGACGGTGCCGGTGTCAAAATGCGAGCCGCACGCGTCGCACACGAGCATCTGCGTTTCCGGCTCAAACCGCAGCGGCGAACCGCACCCGGGACATTTATGATTGCGTATATCGCTCATTCGGAGGATCCTTTCTTTACATTTAACGCATATATTATAGCACGCAGTCATGAGATTGTCAAGCGATTTCTCAAGATTTTGCAGATAGAAGTGAGGAAAAAAGAGTCGGGGGAAGTGCTTTTCAGAAAAGGCACTTCCCCCGGGACTGCAATATTCAAAACTTTTTTGTATTTATTTTGCGGAGCGTCTGCGCTTTACGCATGCGTATACGGTCGTGCCGCAAACGGCGGTAAGCAGCATGATGGCAAACCATACGGCAACGGACATGGGCGCAGATGTCTTCGGCGGCTCGACAGCGCCTGTATCGGTTGTCGTCGTGTCGTCAGTCGTCGGTGTGTCGTCGGTCGTTGGCGTGTCGATCTTTGTAGATGCGTTCGCAAGCACCCAAACGCTGAAATGGTCTGTTTCGAATATGATGTATTTCCCGTCTTCGCTGACGGTCGCGTTGACTGCCTGCGCCTTGCCGTCATCGCCGATGAAGAAGACAAGCGTGTCCTTCGCGTTCCATCCCTCGGGAACCGGGACGCTGACGGCGACCTTGCTCTTTAGCGGGAGAGACTTGCCGGACGCGTCTTTCAGCGTGAACGAATAGGGAATGAAATTTTCATATTCTGCGCCGACTGAATTTTTCGCGGCGTCGAAGAGCTCGCTTTCTGTCAGAAGCTCAGCACCGAAAACAGCGCCGTCATAATATTCAGCCTCGTCTTCAGGACAGTCGACGGCAACGTTGCTGTTGTCATCTATGAGCATCGACTCGGGATCATACGGTGTGCCGGTCACTTCGGACTGATAAATGGGCTTGTTGTCCTCTAACGTGAAATCGAGAGGATAGTATTCGTCTATCTTCCAGTTTCCGCTTTCCGTATCATATACGAGGACAAGTTCGTCGACGGAGCTGATCTCCGTTTCTTCGGGAGGAACGTCAAGTATAGTTGCGTAGTGTCTTTCAATGCCTTGAACGGCTATTTTTGCGGCTCTTCCGGATGCGTCGGCATAAACATCATAGTTATCGACGGCGAATGTCCCGTATTTCCACTCACCTGCCGTGATGAAAGCGCACATTGTCGAAAGCTGATTGTTATGAATTTCAAAGTGTGTTTTAGGATTATCCTTATCAATAACATCGGAGAGATCGTAATTTACAAAGATTTTATTGAGCTTTTCCTGCACGTACGACATCGGCACGAAATAATGATATCCGCCCCCTGCGATTCCTCCTCCGAAGTTCTCATACTCGTTATATCCTGAATATTCAAATGTCTCTATCGCGAGTACACTGTTGACTTTTTCACCGTGGCGGAACGAGAGGTCTTCGCCGTAAAACCGAAGTCCTTGCTTGGCTGCCGCAGCAATTGCGGTATATATATCTGTGAGCTCTGATTTCGAAAGCGGCTTCTGCACGGGTGTTGGCTCATCAGGCACTTTTCTCGTTTTGACCGTAAATGTCACGTCCCCGTATATCGGGCAATAGAAGGAGCTGACCTCGGTGCAGCATTCGTATTCACGCATTCCATAAAAATTGTCGACATTGACGGCTAGTGCCGTTAATTCGGCTATCTCATACCCATCCTTCAGCTTAACACTGAATTCGATATAGGGCGGACAGTCATCGCCGTAAACGCCCCATTCGTCCGAAACATACAGCGTATCGTCGCCTTCAAATTTTACAATAAGTTTTGACTCTTCGATCGGCGCTCCCTCATGCGTGGTGATCGCCTCGACGCCTTCGTCGTATTCAAATTTCAGGCTGAAATATCCCTCGTGCTCTTCGGCAGCAGCGACGGGAATTACCGGCAGCACGAGCATCACGGCGAGCGCCATGATGAGTGCTTTGAACAATGCTTTTTTCATATTTCCCTCCATATTTTATTGATTAAAGCCATTATAAAACAAAACGTTTTAAAAGTCAAGGCCTTTTTCGAGGAAACAAAGCGAAAAGTTAGATTTTGTTTTAGCCGAAAATATAACATTTTGTTTTGTCTATACTTATTATCGAGAACGGCAATGGAGGCGAACAGAATGAACAATCGCTTGGGTGAGCTGAGGCGCTGTGCGAAGATCAGGCAGAAAGATATTTCTGCCCGTCTCAAATGTTCGCGCAGTTCTCTTTCGTTTTACGAGAACGGGAGATTGGATGTTCCTACCGACATCATCTTTGACGCCGCCCGTTTTTTCGGGACGAGCGCCGACTTCATTCTTTTTCTGACAGGTGAAAGAAATCCACACAAAAGGAGCTCACGTCAAATGAAAAGTCTATGCAAACGTTTGCGCGACCTGCGTGAGGACAGCGATATCCCGCAGAGAACGGTCGCGGAATACCTTGGGTGCTCGCAGGTCAGCTACTCATACTACGAGATCGGGCGGCGGGATGTGCCGACGGATGTGCTCGTAAAGCTGGCGGAATTTTACGGCACGAGCGTCGACTATATCCTCGGACTGACGGACGAGAGAAAGCCGTACGCGAAGGGGTCTTCTGCCGAATCCGGTGGGTGCGAGTGACGGCGTATAAAAAATCCCTCCAAAAAGTCTTTAAAAGGGAGGGGTGCGGGGAGGGAGAAATTTCTCCAGAAATTTCTCCCTCCCCGCGGAATAATATATAAACCTAATACTGCGTCAAAACTCGATCAGCGACTCGCGCCACATTTCGGGGGCTTCGTATCCGAGCAGGTTGACGGTGGTGGCGGCGACGTTAGCAAGACCGAACTCGCCCTTGTCTTCCTTGAGCGTGAAGCCTGTTCCGGCGGCGTCGTAGAAGATGAACGGAACGCGGTTGAGGGAATGGCTCGTCTTCGCCTTCGGCTTTCCGTTTTTGCCGAGCTTCGGCTGCTTCGTCTTCTTGTCAAGCTCGTACATTTCATCGGCATTGCCGTGGTCGGCGGTGATGAGCGCGACGCCGTGAAGCTCGTCTATAACGTCGAGGATGCGGCGGAGCTGGAGGTCCATGCCTTCAAGCCCGCAGCGCGTCGCCTCGTAATTGCCCGTGTGGCCAACCATGTCGCCGTTCGGGAAATTGACGCGCAGGCAGTCATATTTGCCGGAGCGAAGCGCCTCGATGAGCGCGTCCGTGATCTCGGCGCACTTCATCCACGGGCGCTGCTCAAACGGAACAACGTCGGACGGTATTTCGACGTAAGTCTCAAGCTCTTCGCTGAATTTGCCGCTGCGGTTGCCGTTCCAGAAATATGTCACGTGCCCGTACTTCTGTGTTTCCGATATCGCATATGAGCGCACGCCGGTGCCGGCGAGATATTCGCCCATCGTATTTGAGATCTCCGGCGGGCTTACGAGGTAATTTTTCGGTATGTGCAGGTCGCCGTCATATTCGAGCATACCGGCGTAAACGACATCCGGGACGCGGCGGCGGTCGAATTTGTCAAAGTCAGCGCCGCCCTCGAACGTTTTGGAAATTTCGATCGCGCGGTCGCCTCTGAAATTGTAGAATATGACGCTGTCGCCGTCGTTAATCGTGCCGACGGGTGCGCCGTTCTCGGCGATCACGAATGCGGGGAGGTCCTGGTCGAGCACGGGAGCCTCGGCGCGGTACGTGTTGATCGCTTCCTCAGCCGAGGCGAACTGACGACCTTCGCCGAGCACGTGGCACGCCCAGCCGCGGGCGACCATGTCCCAGTTTGCCTCATATCTGTCCATCGTGATGTTCATGCGTCCGCCGCCGGAGGCGATCTTTACGTCGAAATCCTCCGAGCGCAGTCCGGCGAGGAATTCCTCGAACGGGAGCACGTATTCGAGCGCCGACGTTTCTCCGACATCGCGGCCGTCAAGCAGCGTGTGTATGCGGACGCGGCGGACGCCGTCCGCCTTTGCGTGCTCGATCATCGCCTTCAGATGGTCGATGTGGGAGTGAACGTTGCCGTCGGAGAAGAGTCCGAGGAAGTGGAGCGTCGAATTATTTGTCTTGACGTTGCCGATGAGCTTCTGCCATGTTCCGGAGGCGAAGAGCTTGCCGGACTCGATCGACTGTGTGACGAGCTTGGCTCCCTGCGCGAACACCTGACCGGAGCCGAGCGCGTTGTGTCCGACCTCGGAGTTGCCCATGTCGTCGTCGGTCGGAAGACCGACGGCGGTGCCGTGCGCGCGGAGCGTGATGCAGGGATGTTCCTTCATCAGCGCGTCGAGCGTCGGGGTATATGATTCGGAGACGGCGTTTCCGTCGCCTGCGGGCGCAAGGCCGACGCCGTCCATCACTATTGTGAGCACGGGACCGCGCACGCCCGCGAATTTCGGATTCTTTTTGAGTTCTGCCATTATATCTGTTCCTTTCGTGAACGGTTTTTTCTGCCGAATGTAATTATACAACATTTCAAACTAAAATAAAAGAGCAGACGCATATTTTTTACCGTGAGTTTTTATTTTCGTGGAGCGCCCGGCTGCCGCGTATTCTTGACACGCGGCGCGAATCTATGTATAATTAAACATGCGCCGGGGCGCTTTACAAAAAATAAAATAAGCCGAAAAGCGGGGAGGAAAATATTTTATGATGCCGACAAGGGATGACGCATGGGCGCTTTTAACCGAATATAACCGCGAGCCGTTTCATTTGCGGCACGCGCTGACAGTCGAAGGTGTGATGAGATATTTCGCCCGCGAGCTCGGATACGGCGACGAGGAGGAATTCTGGGGGATCGTCGGGCTTTTGCACGATCTCGATTTTGAAAAATATCCGTCAGAGCACTGCGTCAAAAGCCAACAGATAATGCGCGAACGCAAGCTCGACGAGCGGCTCATACACGCGACGGCGAGCCACGGGTGGGGGCTGACGGTCGACATTATGCCGGAGCACGAGATGGAAAAGGTGCTTTACGCGACGGACGAGCTGACAGGGCTGATCGGCGCCGCGGCGCTCATGCGCCCGTCAAAGAGCGTGGCGGACATGGAGCTGCGCTCGCTGCGCAAAAAATATAAGACACCGGCGTTTGCCGCCGGCTGCTCGCGCGAGGTAATAGCGCGCGGCGCGGAGCTGCTCGGCTGGGAGCTTGACACGCTGCTTGAAAAAACGATACTCGCCATGCGCGACTGCGAGGACAGTGTAAACGCTGAGATGGCGAAAATCGAGGGAGAGCGGAATGACGGCTGAAAACGGCGGCCGCGTCACCGTCGCGATGAGCGGCGGCGTCGATTCAAGCGTCGCGGCGCTCTTGCTTCTGCGCGCCGGATACGACTGCATAGGCGCGACGATGAGGCTTTACGGGAACGAGGACATCGGCATTCCGAAGGAGCACACGTGCTGTTCGCTTGACGATGTCATTGACGCGAGAGATGTCTGCCGAAAGCTGGGAATCGAGCATTTTGTCTTCAATTTTTCGGGCACATTTAAAAAAGAAGTAATTGACCGATTTGTCGCCGCGTATGAGTCCGGCAGGACGCCGAATCCGTGCATCGACTGCAACAGATATCTCAAATTCGACACGCTTTACCGCCGCTCGCGCGAGCTTTCGCGTGAATATGTCGCGACGGGGCATTACGCGCGGACGAAATTTGACGAAAAAAGCGGCAGATGGCTGCTTTTGCGCGCGGCGGACGCGCGGAAGGATCAGAGCTACGTGCTTTATTCCCTCACCCAGGACGAGCTGGCGCACACGCTTTTCCCGCTCGGAGATTTAAAGAAGGAAGAAGTTCGCGCTCTCGCGGAGGAAGCCGGGCTTACGAATGCGAGAAAGCACGACAGCCAGGACATATGCTTCGTGCCGGACGGGAAATACGGCGATTTCATTGAAAAATATAAAGACAAGCATTACCCCGAGGGGGATTTTGTCGATTCGTCGGGTCGCGTGCTCGGCAGGCACCGCGGGATCGTGAGATATACGGTCGGGCAGAGGAAGGGGCTCGGACTTTCGCTCCCGCACCCGATGTACGTCAAATCCGTAGACGCGGAAAAAAACACGGTCACACTCGCCGACGAAAGCGAGCTTTATACGTCCTCCCTCGTCGCGCACGGGATAAATCTGATCTCCGTCCGCGAGATAAAAGAGCCGATGAGGGTCACGGCGAAGGTGAGATACAGCCAGCGTTCGGCGGCGGCTGCAGTGACGCAGACGGACGAAGACACGATATCGGTCGTGTTTGACGAGCCGCAGCGCGCCATAACGCCGGGGCAGGCCGTCGTGCTCTACGACGGCGACGTTGTTGTCGGCGGCGGGACGATCCTCTGACGTGCGTAAATCATAAAATACAAAACGGGCAGCCCGGAGATTCCGGCGGGCTGCCTGTTTTTTCGCGCGCGGCGCGCGGGTTCGTTCATAAAAATTTAATAAATATAACTGTTTATTATTTGGCGGAAATATGTTATACTGTATTCTGTATATGAGTATTACAGTGAAGGGGAGCTAATATGGATCGTGCGCTTCACGCCGCACGGGCGGCGCTTATAATATTTGTGCTTGCGCTGCTGTCATCGCTCGTCACGGTCGGCGCCGTGGGCGAGGATCCGGGCGCGCTTCCCAAATCGGCTCTTATAGACGACGTTTCCGATATTTCCGAATGGAGCTCCGTTTTGGGAGAGGAGTCGTTTGTGCGGTACGGAAACGAGACGGAGGCATTTTCATCCGGAGAGGGCGACGAGGGCTACATCGCCGTCCGCAATTATTCGCTCATGTCCGGCACGCCGCTTGAGATAAGCCGCGGCTTTTCCGAGCCTGTCGACCTTTATAAATGGGACAAGGTCGGCTTCTATATAAATATATCGGATGCGGGCATCGAGGGCGCGGAATATGTCGTCTCCGTGACGCTGTATTCGCGCGGCCCGTCGTATACGGTCGAGGGCGCGTGCGAGGCCGGGGACTGGGTGCGGTTCACCGCCGACATCGGCGGTTACAGCATGCGCACGGATATTGTCGGAATGTCCGTTTCGGTGACGGTCAGAACGCCGGACGTGACGCCTGTGAGGTTGTCGTTCCGTCTCGACGGCGTTTACGCGGAGTCGCCGCGCGACACCGCGCACGAGGCGCGGTTTTTGTGCCCGTCGTTTGAGTCCCGCGGAGGGCAGCTCATGACGGAGGATGACGGAACGTATTCAGTTTCGTCGGCGAGCGGCAGGATCAGGCTTACGGGCACGCCGACGATCACGGGGCGGCGGGATGCTGAATATGACATGATCCGCGTCACCGTCTATACGGACGTTGACGCGGACGCCTCGCTTACGGTCACATATTTCGGCGGCGAAACGTTCACGGCGGACAGCGTTTCCATCGCGGGCGGCGCGGTCGCCGCCGCGTGCTTCCGCGTCGATGAGATCGAAAATATCTATTCGTTTACGTTTGAGATAAACGGGGAAACCGCGGCAACGCTCAAATTTTACGGCGTCTCGCTCATAACTCTCCCAAAACAGCCCGAATCGGGCATCGGCACGCTTGATATGTGCCGCATCACGGCGGACGGCAGCGTAAATCTGCGCGGCACCGTCCCGTCCGCGACCGTCGCCGACTTCATGGACGGCGACATCGCCGTTTTCTGCGTCCCGATATACGGCGACGTGAAAGAATACATATCCGAGGCGGAACCGGTCGCGGAGCGCGACGTTACGACGCGGTTTGACATCACGATCGAGGCGGACGAGCTGCCAGACGGCTACGCCGCCATGAGATTTTTAACCGTGATCTGCCGCGGGGATGAAAAAATCGTCATCGCGCAGCCGAAGCTGCCGACGTTTTCAGAGGAAGCCGGCGTGCAGCTCCCGGCGCACAGGGCGGGGATAAAGGGGATCGAGACGGCGACTTATGACGCCGGCGCGGCTGTCACGCTTATAGACGCCGACCTTGACGAGCTGTTTGGAACGGCGTCGTCCGGAAGGCTGTTTTCATTCGGCGGACGGATATATTATTTCGACAACAGCGCGATCTCCGACCTTGACTCAAAGATAAAGACAGTCTCGCTCGCCGGGACATCGTGCATCCTTCGCCTTCGGAACACCTCGCCTCGCGGCGGGTATATAATGACGACGGCGGACAGTGCCGACGAATTTGCCTCGCTCGCGGCTGCCGTCGATTATCTGACGCACCGTTACAGCTCCGCCGATTACGGCTATATAAGCGGCATCGCGCTCGGCGACAGCGTATATACTGAAAAGTATACGGGTTCGCGGCTCGACCGCGCGGAATCAATGGCGCGCGCGCTTTCGGTCGTATACCAGATAGGGCGCGCCAACATCGCCGGGTTCCGCGTCATCCTCCCGCTCGGGAGCAGACTTGCGGACGCGAACGCGCAGCTTGATTCCGCCGATCTTCTGAGATTGATGTCCGTTTCGCTCGACACGTACGGGATACCGTACAGCGTGCTGTTTTCGTCCCCCGACCCGATCCCGCTTTGCGAAAGCGTTGTCTCATACTGCGGCACGCTTGGAAAAAACGCGCCTTCGGGATATTATGCCGTTTATGCGCCGAACGAGCGGAAGTATTCGCCGGAGCTCTTCGCCGACTATGCCGCGCTTTATCATGAGGCGTGCGTGCGGCCGGATATAACGGGCTTCATTCTCGCCGCCCCGAACGGGGACGGCGACGAATTCAAGCGCGCGTTCTCGCTGCTCGACACAAGCGAATACGCGTCTGCCGCGGAATATGCGGGGGGCGAGGATTGGTCGTCGGTCACCGCGCTTGCGCGGCCTGTCACGGTGACGCGCGGCAGGGCGGCGGGCGCGCATGACGGCGCTGTCGGCAGTTATGCGCTGTTTGATTTTACGGATTCGTTCAGCACCGGCGGCTGGTTCGCCGTGAGCGGAGACGGCGAATGTGTGACCGTTCGGGCGGGCGGCATGCGCGCGCTTCGGGCGGATGAAGAAAGCCTCGGGGCGATGTATTCATGCGCCGCCTCACCGCTCGACCTCAGCTCAGCGCCGATATTGAAGATAGAGGCGTCGACACCGTCTCCGGATATGAATGAATTTGAACTTATCGTATATTCGCCGCTCGGCGTATTCCGCGCGCCACTGACGCTCAGCGCGGAAGACGATGTTTACAGCTTTGATATTTCGGAGTTTCCGGGCGTCTTTTCGGTCACAGGGATCACGGTTGCCGCGAAGGGGGGCGGGACGCTTTCGATGCGCCGCGTCTTTGTATGCAGCAAAACGCTCGCCGACGACGAGATACGCTCCATGTTCGTGCTCCCGGACGAAAGCGACGCCGGGATCGCGGGCGAGGGCAATATGCTTGAGATCATGGTGCTGGCGCTGCTCGCGCTTGCCGCGGGCGCGGCGGCTTTCGCCGCGATCAGGCTCAGGCGCGGTCATGAGACGGCGCCGGGGGCGGTTCAGGAGATGGAGGCGCGATGAACAAATATAAGCTTACGGGACTTTTGGCAGCAGTCGTTGCCGCCGCCGTCTGTTTTTACGCATACTACAAGGGGCAGCAGACGTACGGGGCGGCGCTGATCGTCGCTGCGGCGGCGTTTGCCGTCATCGGCGGCTCCGAGCTTTTCATGGTGAAGCGCGGTTCGGGCGCGCTCTCATATATGAAGCCGGCGCTGTTCTTTATCCTCGCCGCGCTGACGGCTGCCGCCGCGGTGTGGTTCTTCGTCTCGCACTTTTAAAAACTATTGACAAACCTTGTTCTACGTCTCGCGCGCGTAAAATGCTCAAAGCCGCCGAATACTGCGCGCCGGGGGGAGAAATTATTATCTCGCGCGCAAAAAAAATCGGGCGGCGCGGCGCGAGTCGTTTTCATGAATATATATCTGAGGAGAATATTGCATGGGAAAACGGAGATTCAGGGACTATTTAGGGGACAGTGACAAAAGATACGACTTGTCCTTAAAGGGTATAAAAGCAAGGCACATTATATGTTTGATCGCCCTGCTTGCCGTCTACATCTGCGCGATGGCGGCGGAAAATCTGCCGGACACCGCTTTTTCCCGGATCGTTAACCTCGTGGCAGCCGTATTCGTTACGGGTTTTATGATAGTCATGGTCGTCGCCCTTTGCGTTTTGTTTGTCAGCGAGGTAAGGAAGATCGGCAAAGGGGAGGATGGCGGACAGACGCCCGACTCTGACCTTGCCCCGAAGGAGCTTGCGCCGAAAGAATTTTCTAGCGAGGATTTTGAATACGATGACGCCCCGAAGCCGGTGACGCGAAAAAAGTCTATATATGAAGAAAAATACGGGGAAGAGGACATTCCGGCGAGCGTGAAACGCGAAAAAGCGGCGCACGCAAAAAATGCCGCCAAGGCTTTGGCGGTAAGTTATGCCCTCGTGCTGTTCGTCGCCATTGTACTGACGGTCGTGATATTTGTTCTGATGATGGATACATTAGGTATATTCGATTTAATATAGCCCTTGGGCGCTGACGCTTTATATCGGCGGGAGCATATCAAATCCTTTTCGGATTTGCCCGCCTGATCTGCCGCGCATGCGGATTTTTACCGTGACGCATATCGGCGCACGGAAATAATACGGAGAAAATAAAAATGGACGAAATATTGTCAAACGGGAAGCGGGGCGGACATCGCCTTCGGCAGTATTACGCGCGGTACACGCTCGTATTCGCCGCAGTCGCGGTCCTCGCTTTCTCGGTATACATATTCACGGGCAGAACGCTCATCTGGAACGCGGACGCGTGGAGCCAGCATTATAAGGCGCTCGTATATTACGCCGAATACCTGCGTTCGATAGTAAAAACGCTCTTCACGGAAGGCAGGCTCGTCATCCCGAACTGGGACTTCGCGTTCGGCGAGGGCGGCGACGTGCTGACGACGCTGCATTATTATGTTATAGGCGACCCGCTGACGGCGCTTTCCGTGTTTGTGCCGTCAAGGTATCTGCACATCCTTTATGACGCGCTCTCGATTTTCCGCATGTACCTTGCGGGGGCGGTATTTTCCTACTTTTGCTTTTTTACCGGGATCAAAAATATGCGTGCCGTCATGGTCGGCAGCCTCACATACGCGTTTTCGTACTGGGCGATCGTGAACGCCGGGCGTCATCCGTATTTTCTGAATCCGATGATATATTTCCCGCTCATCCTGATCGGCGTCGAACTCATCATCACAGGCAGGCGTCCGTATCTCTTCATAGTTTCAGTGGCGATCGCGGCGATCTCAAACTTTTATTTCTTCTACATGATCGCGATAATAACCGCGCTTTACGTCGTCTGCCGCCTGATCTATGCGGTCAGGCGCGAAAAGGCGGCGGGAACGGGCGTCTTGTGGAACTCAGGCGAGGCGGCGGGAAAGCTCGACGTGCGTTCGGCGCTTAAGGCGTTTCTGCGCATAGCGGGCGGCGCCGTGCTCGGGGTCATAATGTCCGCCGTCGTGCTTCTGCCGATGTGCATGGCGTTCCTTGGGGACTCGCGCGCCGATGTCGATTACGATGTCGGGCTCTTTTACCCGCTCATATATTATACGAAGCTGCCGGGGCTGATCGCGGGCGAAGGCGGCGGAGATTACTGGATCTGCACGGGATTTTCCGTACTCACGTTCCCGGCGTTTCTCATGATGTTCCGCGATAAAAAATATGGGCTTTTGCGTTTCTTCGCCGTGCTTTCGATGGCGGCGCTTTGCCTCCCGATATTCGGGCACGTGCTTAACGGGTTTTCGTATGTGACGAACAGGTGGTGCTGGGCGTTCGCCGCCGTCGCCGGTTACGTTGTCGCGGTCTATTGGGAAAAGCTCATGCACCTGAGCATACGCGATTATGTTATAATATGCGTCGGCGAGGGCATCATCCTGATTTTGTGCCTCATATTCAACGAATCGCGGACGGTCGGCGCTCTGTCGGCGCTGGCGCTCGCGTTTGTAATGCTGATTTTGCTTTTGCCCGTCGTGAAAAAAGACTGCGCGGCGTTTCTTTCGCCGATCACGTGCGAGCGGGCTGCCGTGCTGCTATCCTGCGCGAGCATGGTGCTGAACAGCCTTTCTTTCACGGCTCCGTGGGGGTATGACTATGCCTCCGAACATATCGAGCGGGCGGGGATATATAACCGCCTTTACAATAACGAGACGGCGCGCATCAAGGCGATCGCGGCGGCGGAAGGGAAGGACGGCACGTTTTTCCGGTATTCGGGGCCGAGCATGGCGCAGAACGCGGGAGCCGTCACCGGGCTTTCGTCGACGCAGTATTTCTGGTCGCTCTCGAATCCGAGCGTGACCGAGCGGAATGTCGAGCTCGGGCTTAACGATTACTGGATATTCAGATACAGTGGCGAGGACGGAAGAACGGCGATGAACACGCTTTCATCCGTCAGATATTACGTCGTCGCGCATTCGAGCCGCGCGCCGATACCGTATGGGTATGAACCGGTCGAGTCTGAGCTTGCGAACGGGTACCTCATATATGAAAACAAAAACGCGCTCCCGCTCGCCTACAGCTATGATACGGTCATAACGAAGGACGTGTGGGATACGCTTTCCGCCTCCGAGAAGGAGGAGGCGATGTTGTACGGCGTCTACGTCGGCGACGCGGATAAGTGCGCGCTTGATACCATGAGCCTCGATGACGCGGGAGACGTTATCACAGATGAGGAGCTGTCGTTCAATGTCAGAAAGGACAGCGAAGGCAATGTGATCTATGAGGACGGTAAATTTATCGTCGCGACCCCGAACAGCAAAGTCACACTCATTGCCGACAGAAAGGACACGTCGGAGCTTTACATGTCGTTCACGGGCTTTTCTTTCAAGGGAACGCCCGAATACGACCTCTACCGCGGCGGGGAGGACGTTGATCCGGAAAACGTTTACGGCGAGGAAGAATGGGCGTCGCTCAGCTTCTCCGAAAAGGTGCAGAAGTGGGTCGATAAGGTCTTCTGGAAGGAGCCGTCCGGCGTGACGCTGAAGATCGGAGCAGGCTACACGAGCAACACGCTGACGTGGTACGGGAACGGATATCAGTTCTACAACGGGCGTCAGGATTTTACGGTAAATCTCGGCTATCACAGCCGCGGGATCACGCTTATGACGATAATATTCCCGCGCGCGGGAATTTACGCGTTCGATGAAATGAAGCTGACGGCGCGCGACGTGTCGAGGTTCGGCGACGCGGCGGCGGAGCTGTCAGAGGACACGCTCGACGATATGGTCATCGGAGCTGACACGGTCAGCGGCAGCGTGTCTTTGGCGGAGCCGAAATTTATGCTGTTCTCGATCCCGTATTCGGAAGGCTGGCGCGCGTATGTCGACGGAAAAGAGGCGGAGCTTTGCCGCGCAAACATCTCATATATGGGACTTTTGCTTGAGCCGGGCGAGCATGAGATCGAGCTGCGGTATGATACTCCGTATCTGCGCGCGGGCGTTTATATAACGGCGGTGGGGACGGCGGTGTTCGCCGTGACCGTCGCGGTGACTGAGTTCTCCCGCCGGTCGGAGAGACGAAGAAACAGGGAGGTGGCGTGAAATGCCGCTTTTATCCATAATAATTCCGTGCTACAACGAGCGCGAGGTGCTGCCGATATTTTATGAAAATCTGAAAGGGACGCTGTCGGAGATGGGGTGCGATCATGAGCTGATCTTCGTCAACGACGGGTCTGACGACGGGACTGACGCGGTGCTTGAAGAGCTCGCGGGAAAGGACGAAAGTGTAATTTATCTTGAGCTGTCGCGCAACTTCGGCAAGGAGTCGGCGATGTATGCCGGAATGTCGAATTTCAGCGGGGACTATGTCGCGATAATGGACTGCGACCTGCAGGACCCGCCCTCGATGCTGCCGGAAATGCTCGGCGCCGTCATGTCCGGCGAATGCGATATGGCGGCGGCGCGCCGCGTCGACAGGCGCGGGGAGCCGCCGATAAGGAGCTTTTTTGCACGCGGGTTTTACAAATTCGTGAATAAGATATCGGAGTCCGAGATCGTTGACGGCGCGCGCGATTTCCGCGTCATGCGCCGCGAGATCGCGGAGATCGTCGTTTCAATGAAGGAGCACAACCGCTTCTCGAAGGGGATATTCAGCTGGGTCGGATTCAAAACGAAGTGGATACCGTATGTGAATCACGAGCGCGCCGCGGGCAAGACGAAATGGAGCTTCTGGAGGCTGTTCGGCTACGCCATAGACGGGATAATCAATTTTTCACATGTGCCGCTGACGATCGCGTCTTGGTTCGGCTTGTTCATGACGTTTTTCGCGTTCATAACGGAGCTTGTCGTCGTCGTGCGCAGACTTCTCTTTGACGAGCCGGTAGCCGGGTGGGCGTCGCTCGTCTGCATAATCGTCTTTATCGGCGGGCTTCAGCTCTTTTTCCTCGGTATAATAGGAAATTATATCGCAAAGCTGTATCTTGAATCGAAGGAGCGCCCGCACTATATAATCGCGAAGAGCAACAGAGACGTAAAAAAGATCGGTTGAAAATAAATTTTCCAAAAAGGCAGGGCGGCGCTTGACATCGACGCCGCCCCGATGTATAATAGTGAGGACACGGAGGCATAGCTCAGCTGGTTAGAGCGCACGGTTCACATCCGTGAGGTCAAGGGTTCGAGTCCCCTTGTCTCCATAAAATGACTGCACGCCGCATCAAAACGGCGTGCAGTTTTTTTGGCTTCAAATTTTTATTTGATGTTCCGCCTCTGAAT
>CANRIL010000035.1 GCA_947630625.1 uncultured Clostridia bacterium | reverse complement strand
GGTGCGTCGGGATCGGTTACGAAGATCCGAATCTCCACGTCCATGACGTCAAATAAGTTTTTCCAGCCTTCAAACATGTGCTTGACCTTGGCGGCGTCTTTTATTTCATAGATCATACGTTATCTCCTCAAACTCCTGATTTGTCTCGCTCTTCGTAAAACAAATGATATCGGAAAAATGTGAAGAAATCTACCATCTACATGAAAAACCCCCAATCAGCTATAAAATCTTTCGGTCGTTCCTCTCTGTATTCAGATAAAGTCTTTCTTGATTTTACTGTTTTACGGACACCCGCCTTTTGCCCGGGGCGATATTTTTCACAAAACCGATCTTCACTTGACCGCGTTCGTCTCGGCTTCCGTTACGGGAGCGTCCGAAACGTCCGCCCTTTCGAGCAGGAACATGAGCGTCTTATCCCAGAGAAGGCTCTGGCGAAGCGTCTCTTCCCCGTACTGTTCCTCGAATTTGGAAACGTCGGAGGCGCCGTTCTTTTCCGCGTAATCCGCAACGCCCTCGGTATATTCCTTATCGGATATGGTGATATTCTCGCGCTGTATTATCATCAGCAGCACCATTTCCTCGAACACGAGCTCCTTGCACTGGGACTCCATCGCCGTCTTGAATTCGTCGAGCGTCATATTGTACATCGCCTTAGCAAGGTCCTCGGTCGACATGCTGTAACTCTTTGCGACCGACTCAAAATTCGCCATAGATTCTTCGTATCTCGCGTTTACAACGGCGTCCGGATATTTTACGGCCTCGCTTTCCGTCATGATCTTATTCCAGACGGCGGAAATTTCGTCGAGCTTTTCATTCTCGTCGGCTTCCGCCTGGAGCTCTTCAAGCACGTGCGCTTCATATTCGGCTATCGTATCGTAATCCGTATTTTCCGCGACAAACGCGTCCGTATATTCGGGCTGAACGTTGCGCGTCGCCGATTTGACCGTGCCGCTGAACGTCACATTGACGCCGCTGAGCTTCGGATTTTTCGTATAGTTGGCGGGGAACGTTATTTCGAACGAGTATGTGTCGCCGGGATGATATCCGATGAATTTGTCCTCAAAGCCGGGGATGTAACCGCCGGAACCTATCGTGAACGTGTCCGCGTTGTCGTCCGTGTTGGCAAATTCCTGCCCGTTCGTCCATCCCTCGTACTCGCCGTTGATCCTGCCGACATATGTCACGCTTATCGTGTCCTTGAGCTGCAAAACGTCGCTTTCCTTGAGGTTGACCGTCTCCGCAAATCCGTCGAGCATTTCATTGACCTTGGCGCGAACGTCATCCTCGCCGACGACAATAGTCCTTCTCGTTATCTCGACTCCCTTGTATTCGCAGAGGTTGACATACTTGTCAAGATCGTAATCTTCAAGGTTGGTCGAATTTTCGGAGCATGAGGTCATAAGCAGCGCCATTCCGGTTATGACGGCAGCCATGACGATAGCGATAATTTTTTTCATTGCAAGGCTCTCCCTGTCGGTTTTTATGAAATCACTGTTAACTATATAAGTATACCACAAAATCGCCCGATGTCAAATAGATATTTTCATTTTTCGCGCGGAGTCTTAACGTTTTTCCCTCGCAAGGCAAAATTTTTTCGCTCCGCGCGCGATTTTTTGTATTGACAAACGGCGCGGTCTGTTTTATACTATGTATAGAACGTTTGTTCTATACGAAAGGAGGGCGGCAGAATTGAAACAGCGTTCGTATCTCGCGATAGATTTAAAGAGTTTTTACGCGTCGGTCGAGTGCGTGGAGCGCGGGCTCGACCCGCTTAGGGCAAATCTCGTCGTCGCCGACCCGGAGAGGACGAATAAAACGATCTGCCTCGCCGTTTCGCCCGCGCTGAAAGCGTACGGCATACCCGGCAGGTGCCGCCTTTTCGAGCTTGAAGAAAAGCTCGGCGCGATCAGGCGCACGACCGGCAAGGACATAAAATATATAATCGCGCCGCCGCAAATGCGCCACTACGTCGAAACATCCGAGCTTATAAACTCGATATACAAAAAATACGTCAGCGAAGACGACATGCACGTATATTCGATAGACGAGGTGTTCATGGACATCACCGATTATCTTTATTACAGGCGAATGACGCCGCGCGAATTTGCAATCATGATCGTCCGCGACGTTCTTTCGACAACGGGAATCACCTCGACCGTCGGGATCGGCACGAATCTATACCTTGCAAAAATCGCGATGGACATCGTCGCAAAGCACATGGGCGCGGACGCGGACGGCGTCAGGATCGCGGAGCTTGACGAGGCGGGATACAGGGAGCTTTTGTGGGATCACCGTCCGATAACTGATTTCTGGCGGATCGGCAAAGGCGCACGCGACAGGCTCGAACGCCACGGCATGTTCACGATGGGCGACATCGCGCGCACCTCGATACACAATGAAGACCGGCTTTACAAGCTGTTCGGCGTCGACGCGGAGATTCTGATCGACCACGCGTGGGGATATGAGCCGTGCACGATAGCCGACATAAAATCTTACGTTCCGGCGGCGCGTTCGCTCTCGTCCGGTCAGGTGCTGCCGCACCCATACACGTTTGAACGCTGCCGGATCATAATTCGCGAAATGGCGGACGCGCTCGCGCTCGATTTATACGGCCGCGGGCTTTCGACCGACCTTCTGACGCTTGATGTCGGATTTGACAAAGCGCCGGACGGCTACTCCGGCGCCGTCAGCACCGACGCATACGGGCGCACCGTTCCCTCTCCTGTGCACGGCTCGGCAAATCTCGGCACACATACGTCCTCGGCAAAGCGGATCGCCGAAGCTTTTCTGTCGATATACGACCGCATAGTTCCGCATGAGCTGCTGATAAAGCGCGTCACGACGGACGCGTGCGGCGTGCTCGCGTCAAAGTGCGAGCAGTGCGACATGTTTTCGGAGCCGGGCGCGCTCGAACGCGAGGAACGAATGCTCGACGCGATGCTTTCTATAAGGAATAAGTACGGAAAAAACGCGATCCTCCGCGGCACGAGCTACGAGGACGGGGCTACCGCGATCGAGCGGAACGGGCAGATCGGCGGGCACAGTGCGGAGCGCCGGACGGAAAGGACGAGACTGCTTTATGAATGAGCGGACAAAGCTGACATCAAGGCAGAAATATGCCGATATAATTGATCTTCCCCGCCCCGAGTCGCGCCGACACCGAATGCCGCGCGGCGACCGGGCAAAAATATTCGCCCCGTTTGCGGCTCTCAAGTCCGACCACGAGCCCGCGCGGGAAAATTGATCCGCGCAAGCGGGAAAATGATCAGCCGCGTATGGAGCTTACCGAACACGGCAGAGACAGAAGCGTTATGACGATCTTTACAGATGAGCTGCCGGAAATAATCAATTCCAGAGCCGGAACCGGAAAGTTGAGAATAACGCGGGAAGAAGAAACGCATATATGTGAAATTTTCGGCGACGGAAGAAAAATAGGCTATACAAACATCAAGGAAAGCGGTATAATTAAGGCACGATATATTAAAATCCATTACAGCAAAACAGGCACCCATGCGGTACCGTATTCGGCAGGAGAAAAAACATGAAAGACTTAATTCCGGAAGATTACTACGGTAAAAAACTCCGAGTCCACATTGAGGACGGAACAGTCATCGAGGGAAGGCTATATGGATACAACTACGATTATGACGACGACGGAACGGAATTTATGGAGCTTGATTTTAGAATTCCGTCCTCGAACTTATTGAGAGAGTACAGAGATGACGAGATCAACCGGATCGAGATCATCGGGGATTGACGACGCCGGTCAAGAGCAGCTGGAGCTGACGGAAGAAATTCCGGCGGCTCTTTTTTTGCCGGCAGCAGCCGCCAAGGATGAAAAAAGTCCTGTACCCCGAGTAATTACGGGATATACAGGACTTTTTATTAAGCCTACCCGACAGGATTCGAACCTGCGACCTACAGAGTCGGAGTCTGTCGCTCTATCCAACTGGGCTACGGGTAGTTATGACCGGACAAAATATCATGCCGTCGTCCACGGCGACATTTATTATAGCACACCCGCAGGAAATTGTAAAGTGAAAAATCTCATTCGCCGAAAAAACAGTCCGAACACTGACGCCGCTGTCGTTTATCTGTCAAATTTCTGACAAAAGTTCCCCGCCTGTTTTCTTTCCCCGCCGGTCGTGTTACAATAAAATCGTATGAATAAAGTTCCGGGCCGATTTAAAGTTTACAACTTTGATGCAGCCGCGGTCTAACATACGGACAAGGAAGGTGACGCACATGATAAAAATTTTAATAGTCGAAGACGAGCGGCCGATATCTGAGCTTTTACGCCTGACGCTGACGGGCGAAGGATATCACTGTGAATGCGCCTACGACGGCGGAACAGCCGCTGACATGATCGAGCGCGGCAATTTCGACCTTGCGCTGCTCGACATAATGCTCCCGGTCGCAGACGGCTACGAGCTGCTTGATTATGTAAAGCTCTGCGGGATACCGGCAATATTCATCACGGCGAAGACCGGCGTTTCCGACCGGGTGCGCGGTCTGCGCGCCGGAGCCGAGGACTACATATCAAAGCCGTTTGAAATAGACGAGCTGACGGCGCGGGTCGAAACGGTTTTGCGGCGGTACGGCAAGAGCGTCGACATTATCTCGTTCGGAGACATAAAGATAGACGCGCGCTCGCACATCGTCACAAAAGCGGGGGTCGAGGTCGCACTGACGGCAAAGGAATTCGACCTGCTCATCTACCTTTACAACAATAAAAACAAGGCGCTTTACCGCTCGCAGATATATGCGCGCGTATGGGGATCGGACTTTCTCGGAGACAGCAGAACGGTAGATCTGCACGTACAGCGGCTGCGCCGCAAGCTTTCCCTCGAAGGCGCGCTCGTTTCCGTATATAAGATCGGGTACAGGCTCGACGTGAAGGAGTAAAGCCGTGAAATTCTTCTGGAAGATCTACTTTGCCACAATGTTCGTTGCCGTCATCAGCGTCGCCGTGTCGGGATATATCCTGATAGAATCAGGCTTCCGCGCACAGCTGAACAGCGAATTCGACGCTTGCTGCGACTGCAACGGGATAGTATTCTGTTCCCTTTCAAACGAACTGCGCACCGTCGACGAAGGGGCGCTTTCAGGTTCCGGCAGCTATGATGAAATAAAAAATACAGTCTCCGGCGTCATGCGCTCAATAAACATAGGCGACGCAAATCAGCGCATCATATTTGACATCATCGACGGCGAACATCAGACTATTTTTTCCTCGCTCGACGCCGATCATTATTCATACGTCAGCGCCGACATTATTTCTTCAATGTCAAATCTTTTCCGAAATACAGATGACGGAAGGGTGACGATATACTCCGACATAAAAACCGACGGTCAGCGTTCTTACGTGCGCACCGTTCGCCCGACGAGCTATCGCGGAGCCGTATTTTACATCAGCACGTACCGTGACTGCACGCATGTGTTCGAAATGCAGCGCGCGCAGCTGCGAATGCTTGCGGTCGTCATGAGCGGAATGATGATTTTGTCGGGGCTTCTGACATTTTTCATTTCAAAGCTGCTCCTGCGCCGCGTTCTTGAGCTGACCGGAACAGCGCAAACAATAGCCGAAGGCGATCTCACCGTCCGCGCCGCTTTTAAAGGCGACGATGAAATTTCCCTTTTGTCGCGCAGCTTCAACAAAATGGCAGACCGCCTCGGCGACAAAATGAACGAGCTTCGGGAGGAGGTCGAAAAGCGTGAGCTTTTCATAGGCGCGTTCGCGCACGAAATAAAGACGCCCCTCACCTCAGTCATCGGCTACGCCGACCTGCTGCGCAAACGTTCGCTTCCGGACGGTGTGCGCCGCCTCGCGGCAGACTACATTTTCTCCGAGGGAAAGCGGCTCGAAACGCTTTCGATGCGGCTGCTTGAGCTTATCGTGTTGGAAAAGCGCACCCTCGCGACAGCGCCCGTCGAAATGAAGTCAATGATAGTCGACGTTTCCATGATGTTTGAGTCGTCGCTCGCCGGAACCGGAATAAAAATCGAGCATAGCGCCGCGTCGGCGCGCGTTTTGATGGAAGCCGAACTGATGAAAACCGTATTTTACAATCTCATCGACAACGCGCGCAAATCGTTTGACGGCGGCGGAACGATACGTATCCTCGGTGTCGTCTCCGGCGAAAACTATATTGTATCTGTTATAGATACAGGCCGCGGCATGGAGGAAGCGGAGCTTTCAAAGATCACGGACGCGTTTTACATGATAGACAAATCGCGTTCGCGCAGTCAGGGCGGCGCGGGGCTCGGTCTGTCAATTTGCAGTGAGATAATCGACCGGCACGGATTCGACATCGCGTTTGAAAGCGCGGCAGGCGTCGGAACGACCGTGACGGTCACAATGAAGATTTACAGGGAGGGAGCGATCGAATGACAAAAAGATTCAAAAACGCAGTCATAACGGCATCGCTGTTTTCGGCGCTGCTTCTTGCCGCCGCAGCGCCGTTTCTGCTGATCTTTTACCAGAATCGCGCCGTCGTCGGAAAGACGGCGACCGTCATTGTCGCCCCCGCGGCGCTCGACGATGACGATTTCTATAATGAAACGCGCGAATATTCGCTTTGGGAGCGCATCGTGCTCTCGAACAGCGCCGTAAAGCTCTATTCTGTAACGGAGGCGGACGCGGACGGCACGCTGAAAAAGCTATACGAGCAGCTCCGACGCCTATATGAATTCGGCGCGATCCCGTATTTATCAGACGGAACCGAGCCGACCTCGCTTAAGGTCACGAAGCAGACATATCTGCGGGACGCGCGGGGGAGCGGTGACTTGCCAAGAGAACAGGCGATCACAGTACTCGAGATATGCGCGGTCTATGATTCGCACACGATCTGCGCCTGCATAGATACGGACACAGGAGCCGTCTGCGATATCGCCGTCGAATCGCGCGCCGGACGCCTCGTTTATCCGTCCGACATCGAGGGAGACTCTTTTCTGAATTATCTCGAATCGTTTTCGCCGATCCCCGACGGCACGGGCAAAACTTTTTTGACGGGCGGCTGTAGATCCGACATGGCGTTCAGGCTCTATGTAGCCTCCGTCGACGATAAAACGGGCAAAACCACAAACTACATCTTCGGCGACTACGCGGTCGACGTGAACGAAGGTCGGCTTTATTTGCCGAAATGATGTTTTTTTGATGCAGCTGCGACTCCGGAACGAAGCATTTATTTCTTAGGATAATCCATAGAAATAAATGCTTTTTTCTTGGAGGACTGTATGAAAAAAACGATCCGCCGCGCCCGCAGAAATGAGCCGTTACGCGCGCGCTTTTTAATCTTCATTTTCTTTGCCGTATGCGTGTTATTCTCCGCCGCCTGCGCATGGCGCTTTTTCCGAAAGAGCCCGACGCACGAGGATTTTATTCATTCCGGAGCCGCAGATGAAGCGGACGGCGGAACATTTCCCCGCCCCGAAACAGGCGGCGATCTCACGGGGAGGTCGACCGACAAAGCCGAGTCCGGCGCGGCGGAAGACCCGATCCATGATCACGTGCAGGACGACGACGCGGATGAAGCATGGATGCTGCTGCTCGTCAATTACATGCACCCGCTGCCGGATGATTTTTCAGTATCACTCGCTGACCTCCCGGGCGGGCATCGCACAGACGCGCGCGTCGTCGATGATTTAATGAATATGCTTGACGATATGCGCGGAGAGGGAATTTCCCCCGTTATATGTTCGTCATATAGGACTAACGAAAAACAAAGCGCGCTTTACGAAAAAGAGGTTCAAGGGTATCTCGGAAAAGGAATGTCGCGGGCGGACGCCGAGCTTGCCGCCGCGATGTGGGTCGCCGTCCCCGGCACAAGCGAGCATCAGACAGGGCTCGCGTTCGATATTGTGGATGAGTCATATCAGCTGCTTGACGAGGGACAGGAGAAGACGCCAGTTCAGCGCTGGCTCATGAAAAACTCGTACAAATACGGCTTTATCCTGCGTTACCCGAACGATAAAAGCGACATCACCGGCATCAGCTATGAACCGTGGCATTACCGTTATGTCGGCGTGGACGCGGCGACTAAAATATACGAGTCCGGGCTGTGTCTTGAAGAATATACAGCCGCGCATGAGCGCGGCGAGGTGTGAGGCGGCGCTTCATGGACATGGGCAAAATCACCGTAAACGGTGAAACTTATGAGCGTTTTGCCGTAAAAACGCGATTCGTCGATGTGGGCGACGATTATATTGAAATCATTCGCGAGTACGTTTCGGGAATATACCGTCCCGGCGATATTGTATCAATAAGTGAAAAAATAATCGGTCTGTGTCAGGGCAGGATCGTGCGCCGCGAGGACGTGAAGATCGGTCGGCTCGCCAAATTTCTCTCCCGCTTCGCTGATCACGACGAGTCGCGCGGGATCGGCGTCGCCTCGCCGATAAAAATGCAATATGCGATCGACAAAAAAGGCGCGCCGCGCATTATTTTGGCATCAATACTCGGCGGGATATTCAAGCTTTTCGGTATAAAGGGCGTGTTTTACATGATCGCGGGGCGGGAGGTCAGCGGACTTGACGGATTTTACGGCGGCGTGTGGGACGAGTACCGCGACATGGGAATTGAGCTTCCGCGTGATCCCGACTCTGTTTGCGATGAGATAAAACGCAAGTTAGGGATAAGCTGCATGATCGTCGACGCAAATGATATCGGGCAGGTCGTCCTCGGAAAATCGGGCGATATCGCGCTCCCCGCCCGCGCTCTCGTTCGCCTTATATGTGACAATCCCGCAGGCCAGGGGCGGCAGATGACGCCGATCGTGCTTATAAGGCGGATTTTAAACAGACCGATCTGACAGTTAAAAACAGCGACCGGCATATAACACAGTCGCTGTTTTTGAAAGCGTATCATATTGCGCACACGGGCACAGTTTAGATGGCGCGTTACACTGCGTCGTTGAGGGTTTTGATGAACGCGTCGTATTCGTCATCGGTGCCGAGGTAGAAGAATTCCTGCGACTGCGTGAGCATGAATTTGCCGCCGTGGCCGCACGGGACCTTTACCCTGACCTTCGCGCAGTAGCCGTGAGAGGTGAGCGTTTGCTCGTCGTACTTCCATTCACATCCTACGGCGAGCGGGAAATATCCGTCCTCGTGCGCCGGATTCTTATATGACGATAATCCGAGCGACGTTTTCATTCCGTGTCCGAAATCGCAGTCGAAGCGGACGATGCCGACGCCGCGGGCGAGCCAGTATTCCTTCTTGCCGAGCACCGCGCCGCCCGTCCCGTTGAAATCGTTCTTCGGCACCTCGTCGAGCGTGCCGTACATCATCGTCAGCTTAAGGCAGTTTTCAAACGTCCCCGCGCCTACGGTGACAGTCCCGCCGTCCTCAATGTCAAACGTGAAGCGGTGCTTCTCGTTCCTGCCGTAAGGATGCGGACGCTCCGCGTCCTCCTCATGGTATCCGACGACCCATTTGTCGTCCCAGACACAGCCGAAGAAGTTGTCCTGGTACCTATACGGCTTTGCGCCGAAGATGCAGTCCTCTATGTGGTGCGTTCCCCACCTGTACGGGCCGAAGCTGTAATAGAAATCACGCTGCGTCACGCGACCGTCCTTCCTCGCCCACAAAAACGTGTTGAAGCTCGACGGGCAGAGACGGTATTTCTTCATATATTCGGTGAATCGTTCGAGATATTCGATTCCGCCGAGCGCTGTCTGCGTGTCGCGCTCGCTCGTGTTCTTGCGCAGCGCGATCCGGAGCGCTTCGATCGCCTCTCCTGCCTTTTGAACGTCTGCCGATCCTTCCCCGCACAGATTTACGCATTTGTCGATGAAATATTCGCCGTCAGTGTCACGCTCCTCGTCGAAATCCTTCTTCTTCATGACCGATCGTGCGATCGAGATGTTTGCCGTCACGCCGTCTGTCCACGTCACATACCATTCGTAAAGCGACGAGGTATATTCCGGCATGGCGGGGTTCACATAGCGCCACGCGTTTCCTGCGGCGAGCGGGAACGGTCCTTTGCCGCCCTTGATCTCATATTCGGAGAGCTCGTATGTCTCGCTGCGGTTGTCGTCCGAGAACACCGCTTTGGCGATGCCGACACCGTTCGCGTACCACACATCGGCGGCGTCGGGCAGCCACCCCTCATTATCAGCGAATCTGATCGAGATGTGCATACAATTCGGGAATTCGCCCGCGGGAACGGTCACAGACTCGTCGTTTGATACAAGCAGGAACGTGTCGCCGTTTTCGGCGGTCTTTATATCGCCCGGCTTCATCGACGTGTCGTAAAGCATATTCTCGAAACGGCTCGCGAAAAATGTGACGCCGTCCCAGATATGAGCAATCGGAGCAACTGACTCGGTGCTGAATCCTGGCTCCGCCATGAAAAGCAGCTTCCCGCCGGAAACGCGGTACTGCTCCGACATCACATAAACCCCGAGATACGGGTCGGACGCATACTCGCGCGCGAACGCGACCGTCTGAAGTCCGCACACGGCACACGCCTGATAGACGTTTTCCGGCGGGATAAGACGCGCCGCCTCGGCGAATGTCTGCTCTATCTCGTCGAGCGGGCGGCGAAGATCAAGCAGCGCCCTCGAGCGCCAGAACATGAGTTCGCCCTTCCCTTCGTCGCAGCCGAGACGCTCCATCTCCGGTATCATCTCACCGTCGATCCGGCGCAGCCACTCGTTTCCGTCCTCTATATCAAATAACTCCTCGATCATTTGACCTGCGATCACGACGCCGTTGCCGCTCTCCTTCGCTAACCTTTGCCCCTCCTCCTCTTTATCGGGAGAAAGTCCCCAGAACGTGTAAAGGTCGGCGAGCGCTGATTTCTGTTCTTTTTCGTCCGGCACGGACTTTATGTATTCCTCCGCGTCCCGGTACATTTCCCTTAAGCGGTCGTCCTCTTTCCGCCCGCT
The DNA here is from genome assembly GCA_947630625.1 of uncultured Clostridia bacterium. Taxonomy (GTDB): domain Bacteria; phylum Bacillota; class Clostridia; order Oscillospirales; family CAG-272; genus DTU064. Next base: position 13,027 of record CANRIL010000035.1, on the reverse strand, counting down.
CTCGATGTAGTACGTCTGTATTTCGATAAGACGTTTTTTGACCTCCGCCGCAAATTCGGCGGGGATAGTATTTTTCATATTTTCATTCATATAGTTCAACTCCTCCTTCAATTTCGTCCTTGCGTCGTGGAGTCTGCGCGCGACAGTTCCGTTCGGGATCGAGAGAGAGCGCGCGATGTCCGCGACCTTCATATCGTGGAAGTAAAACATCACCGCGACCTGCCGCAGCTTCTCCGGCAGCGACAGCACAGTCTCGCGAATCTCGCGGTTCTTTTCGTGCCTCAAAAATGAAAGCTCCGGGTCGTCGTCCTGCGATGTCTTCCCCTCCAAAAGCTCGATATCCGAAAATCTCTGTCTGCGCGTCACGTAGTGGAGCGCTTTTCTCTTCGCTATCCCCGTGAGCCACGGGCGCAGTTTATCCCGCTCACGCAGCTTGTCGATATTGATAAACGCGAAAACGAACGTGTCCTGCGCGATGTCCTCAACCGCAAACGCGTCGGGGACGATATCGCGTATCGCCGCGAAAACGAGCCGCTGACACCGCAGCACGATCTCGCAAAAAGCGTCGCTGTCGTTTTGCATCGTAAGTTCAACGAGACGTGCGTCCGTCTCTTCTTTATAACGGTTCACGCAACATCATCTCCTTTTTTTGGTTTTCTTTTTTCTTTGTTCGGCGCCGTCATTATATAGTGACAAAATGGCGGGAAAAGTTTCGGTCAAAATGAAAAATTTTTTTATTCGTCCGGAAATTTTTTTTGCGCGCGGGCGCGTTCGGTTTGCCCGCATATATATTTTGACAGATATTTCGGCCTTTTGCAAGCTCATATTGGCGCTGACCGGCAGACATAGAAAAAATCTTTCACTAAAATTGTCGACAAAAGACGGCGGCCTGTCTTGACATAAAGCGCCCGAAGATGTAATATAGATATAGTAATAATTCTGTCGGGAGGCGCTTATTATGTTGAAAAAACTTTTTCCGTTCAGTTACCGGGCAAATTACGTCGGCGGGCTCGTGGTCGCCGTTCTCGGCTACCTGATCGCAGGGGCGCTCATATCGTTTCTGTGTTCATGGCTCGCTTCTCTCTGGCTTGTCGGCTGGATATTCCACATCATCCTGTCGGTGATCGACCTGTACTTTTTCGTCGGCATCATCGTTTCGGTGCTCGTATTCCTAGGAATCGTTAAATAGCGCATCAGGCGTATATCATGACGTATCTATGATATACGCCTTTATATTAAAAAATAAATGAAAGGATCAAACTCAAAATGACAAACATCCCGAACGTAAAATTAGGAATCATCTCCGTCTCGCGTGACTGCTTCGTAATAACGCTCTCCGAGTCGAGACGGCACGCCGTCGTCGCCGCATACGAAAAGAAATACGGCGAAATCTACAATTGCACGGTCACGGTCGAGTCCGAGCGCGACATGCTCCGCGCGGTAGAAGAAGTCAAGTCGGCAGGCTGCAACGCGCTCGTCGTCTTCCTCGGGAACTTCGGTCCCGAATCGGCTGAAACGCTCATCGCAAAGTATTTTGACGGGCCTGTCATGTACTGCGCCGCCGCTGAGGAAAACGTCGGCGTCCTCACCTCCGACAGGGGCGACGCGTACTGCGGCATGTTGAACTGCTCCTACAATCTCGGACTGCGCAATCTGCGCGCCTTCATCCCCGAACGCCCCGTCGGCACCGCGGAAGAGATCGCCGATCTTATCGCCGATTACGTTCCCGCCGCCCGCGCGATCCTTGGGCTTTCCTCGCTCAAGATAATCACGTTCGGTCCGCGCCCGCAGGATTTCCTCGCGTGCAACGCGCCGATCAAGCCGCTTCACGACCTCGGCATCGAGATCGAGGAAAATTCCGAGCTTGACCTGCTCGTTTCATATCGCGAGCATGAGGGGGACGCGAGGATCCCCGCGATAATCGAAGAAATGAAGGGCGAGCTCTGCGTCAGCGCGTCAATGCAGGGCATTCTGCCGAGGCTCGCGCAGTACGAATGTACGCTGCTCGACTGGGTGGAGGCGCACCGCGGCGCGTCAAAATATGTCGCCGTCGCCGGAAAGTGCTGGCCTGCGTTCCAGACGGAATTCAAATTCTGCCCCTGCTATGTAAACTCCCGCCTCACCTCCCGCGGCATCCCCGTTTCATGCGAGGTCGACGTTTACGGCGCGCTTTCGGAATACATAGGAATTTGCGTCTCCGGCAAGCCCGTAACGCTGCTTGACATAAACAACACCGTCCCGCGCGATATGTACGAGCGTGAGATCACGGGATACCGCCTTGAAGAGACGTTCATGGGCTTCCATTGCGGAAATACTCCCGCGTGCATGGTGAACAACCCCGAAATGAAGTATCAGCTCATCATGAAGCGTTCGCTCGAGCCGGACCACGAACCGGACATCACGCGCGGAACTATCGAAGGCTCGATAAAGGCGGGCGACATCACGTTCTTCCGCCTTCAGGGAACGGCGGACGGCAAGCTCCGCGCCTACGTCGCAAACGGCGAGGTCCTCCCCGTCAATCCGTGCTCGTTCGGCGGCATCGGCGTATTTGCGATCCCCGAAATGGGGCGCTTCTACCGCCACGTGCTGATCGAAAAGCGCTTCCCGCATCACGGCGCGGTCGCGTTCGGCCACTACGGCGCCGAAATTTTTGAGGTGCTCAAATACCTCGGCGTCAGCGATATTTCGTATAACCGCCCCGCCGGTGTGCTCTATCCGACCGAAAACCCGTTTGCAAAAAGATAACGCGCGCGTTTTTGCCGATATAGCGTCGCGGATTCCCCCCCGATCATATAACATGCGCCCCGCCGAATGGCGGGGCGCATGTTTTTTCAGTCAAAAACGTCTCTTGCGCTGTTTAACTTACTTCATGGGGGTTCCTGCCCGGGATCTCGGAGCGCACGTATACCGATGAAGAGCTGCAAGAGATGATCAATTCCAAAGCCCGAACCGAGGACTTATATATTACGGGAAAACATGTAAAGCAAATTTTGAAAAACCGTTGACGCGGGCAAAGAAACAGGCTATACAAACAGCGAAAAAAGCGATATAATAAAAGCGCAGAGTATAAAAATTCGTTACAGCAAAACCGGTACCCCCGCGGTACCGTATTCCGGAGGAAAGAGAAAATGAAAAATTTAGTACCGGAAGATTACTATGGAAAAAAGCTTAGGGTGTACATTGATGACGGGACAGTCATCAAGGGAGAATTGGCCGGATACAGCTATGAATTTGACGACGACGGCACGGAGTTTATGGAACTTGATTTCGATGTTCCGGGGGAGATAGGACGGAGCTTTCGGGAGGACGAAATTGAAAGGATCGAGATCGTCAAGGGTTGACGAAACTGTATTGCATGCGCACCGCTGAAACATTGCGGCTTTCACAATTTTATAGCACACGCACCGCCGAAATATTGGAGAATTTCCCGACCTTATAACATGCGCCCCGATAAAGCATCGGGTACTCCCCCGATCATATGACATGCGCCCCGCCATTCGGCGGGGCGCATGTCTTTTCAGTCAAAAACGTCTCTTGCGCTGTTTAACTTACTTCGAGGACTTTATATCGTTCTCGTACTTCTCGACCATCTTCTTGACCATCTGGCCGCCGACGGAACCTGCCTCACGAGAGGTGAGATCGCCGTTGTAACCTTCCTTGAGGTTTACGCCAACCTCGGAAGCAGCCTCCATTTTGAACTTATCGAGTGCGTCCTTTGCTTCGGGAACGAGCTTTCTGTTGCTGTTGTTAGATGCCATTTTGGTTCTCCTGGTTTTTGGGCATCATATATCGTGACGCGAAACGCGGCATGAGATATCTGCCCTTTCATTTGATCTATATAAATTGAGTCCGCGTCTCGCGTCCTCTGTCATTATTATTGACGCGGCAAGATCAAATATGAATGGGAATTTTTATATTGTTAACACTTTGTTTACACTTTGCGTGTATATCGTCAAAAGCCGCGCCGGCGCTCGAAAAAACGAGAGCGCTGCCGGCGCGGCTAAAGGCGATATTAAATCTCAAGGCGGCCGTTTCCCGAAAGCATGCGGCGCTTTTTTACGGCGTCAGCTTTTTTCGGGCGATCAACCGTAAGAGACGAGCGTAAGATAGTTGTTCAGCGTCGTTCCGCTGATCTCGTAAACTGCCTGTTCGGCGGTCGTCGTGTCATATATGTACTGCTGGATCGAAGGGTTGCTGTATCCGGCGGCGACATATACATGGAGCCGCACCTGCGAGCCGTCGGGAATATTTGAATCTTTAACGAGGTCGACGGAGCGCTCGCCGTACTGCAAAATATCCCTATATCCCGTCGAATACCAGCTCTTCCACTCGCCGGCATAGCTGACGTTTCCCTGTCCGTCTGTGCGGCGTTCCTTATATTCGATAACGATCTGCGCGACGAACGCGCCGTCGTTCTGAAGCTTGAAATACCGAACCTTATTCATTTTCTTTCCTCCTACATCAAAGTAAGCGCGTACTGATAAAGCTTTTCAAAATCATCGTTTAACTGCGGGGAGCCCGAATACATGATCTTCTCACCGGAATTCACGATATAGGCGTTCAGCCCGACGACGGTCAGGTTATCTTCGAGCACCCACGCGCCGCCGGACGAGCCGGGACCCATTTGGCTGCCCATCATTATCCAGTGGCCTTCCTGCCCTGCTCTCGTCGACACGGGGCCTTTGGCAAACATCATTTGATCCCCGTCGTAGTATTTCACGGGATACCCCATTGACGTAACCGTTTTGCCCACGACATCGGGTGTCGTCGAATACCGCAGCGGCTCTCCGAAGTCTGCGTTTTTGTCAAGTATCGCGATGGCAAAATCGAATTTGTAATCCTTTACAAGATACCAGTTTTCCTTCAGCGCGACCGTCTTGATATAAAAGTCCTCCGACGAGTCCTCTCCGGCGTAGCACTGCTCGAACACGTAGTTCTCGCCGACATTGCCCGTCTTGTTGTCCTGTATGCAGTGCGCCGCCGTCAGAAGCATGTTCCGGTGCATGAAGATGTTCCCGCTTGCAACATAATCGACGCCGTCCATCGTGAAGAACAGCTTGCCGCCGGCGGTAAACGGCATTTTGCTGAGGTCTGCCTGTTTTGGGTCTGTCGCGGGCTCCCCGTTTGCCGCTTCCGGCACGTTCGCGCCTGGCGATGCGATCAAGGGAGCGGGGACTGCCGCTTTCTTTCTCTCCGGCGTCCAGTACTGTCTGATGTCGTGCGGCGATTTGTCCATGCCCCCCGCAGGGACTCCGACCGGAGCGGCCACAAATCTGCCGCCGTTTTGTTTGTTTTTCATACGAATTTCCCCTTTCTGGCTTTATATAAGTGTCAGCACATATTGATACAGCTTGTCAAATTCTTCGTCGAATTTCGGGGAGCCCATATAGACGCCGCCCTTTGCCGTTTTGACGCCGAACGAGGAAAGCCCGATGGCAGTTTCATTGTCGTCAAGCACCCACGCGCCGCCGGAGGCACCGTTTGAAAGCTTGCCACCTATCATTGTCCAGTAGTCGACTTTTTCCGTGATCGTGCCGTTGATGAACATCATCTGCGCGCCGTCATAATAGTCGATCGGATATCCCATCACCGTCGCCGATTTTCCGAGCGGGCTTTCCGTTGTGTACTTAAGCGGTTTTGCGACAGTTGAATTTTGATTAAGTATCGCTATGGCGTAATCCCATTTGTTGTCCTTTTCAGTGTACCAGTTCTCCTTCAGCGCGACTGTTTTGAATGTGAGGTCTTCGGTCGAAAGTTCGCCCGTATAGCAGCGCTCAAAGACAAAGTTTTCGGCGAGATTTCCCGTTATATCCTCCTGAACGCAGTGCGCCGCCGTCAGAAGGAGGTTATTTCTCATAAAGATGTTGCCGCTTCCCACATAGTCGACGCCGTCAAGCGTAAAGAACAGCTTCCCGCACGTAATAAACGGCATCCGGCTCATGTCCGCCTCTTTCGGGTCGGTCGCCGGTGCGGCGTTCGACGCGTCGGGCATGATGTCAAACCCTTTTCCGTACCTGTGCGCGGGCACCGCCGCTTTTTTCCTTTCGGGCGTCCAGTATTCTCTGATATCGTGCGGCGACTTGTCTATGCCGCCCGGCTGCATCTGAATAAATCCGCCTCCGTTTTTGCTGCCTGTCATTCTTTACTGTCCTCTCTTTCCTGTCGTTCATTTGGTTATTATGCCGTGAAATTTGATAATATCGCTGTTATGTTCACTCACCCGGCCACATATTTATAACTTCGCCCGTTGCATTTTTAATGGCGATATTATATGTGCTGCCGGGCGTATTATCAGGCTCAACAAAATATACGACCCATACATCATCGGCAGTATCAAAGAAAACTCCGCCAAGTACATAATTTTTGCAAGCCCCCGTGCTTTTGACATTATTGAATATTGCGGATGCAACATTTATGGCTGTTTCTTTATTAGCTATTACATCGCCTTTGTATGAATGCTGATTTTCGCTCCATTCCTCCTTATAAGGATAAACTCCCTCTTCATAATCAGCTTCAATATTAATGTCTCTCTTATCATTTTGCTTGTTGTTATCATCTGCGCACCCGGATAATACAAGAAACATGAAAATAAGTAAGAAAATTATAATCTCTTTCTTAAACACAGCCGCTTTCCTCTCATCCAAGCCAATTAGATTTAACACAATTTACACGCTCCTTAATGGGATTTAATAAAGAGATCAAACTATCATGATGATATACGCATAATTTCGGTGATCCGGTATGTATATTTTACCGTATAAAACGCTGCTCGTCAAGCATTTTTCACAAATATACGCCAAATCGCGGTGAATTTTTGTATTATAATGCTTCCTCTCGTGCCGCTTTTTTAAATTCCGCGAAATTCCGAATCGGCGCGCGGGCGTTGATTATAATTTTCGGCGCGCAAAGCAACAGTGTGCGCCCGAATAAAAAAAGCGGCGCGCATTGTCCGTAGACAAAAAGGCGCGCCGCCTGAAATCTTCTTTATTTTATTTCGCTCAGGCGGATACCGAAATTTATAGCTTCGCTCAGGCGAGATATCGAACCGCGATTATTGACGCGCCGAGAACTGTCAGCACGACGCCGACGGCGCGGTTCAGCGTCTTCGGGCTTGCCTTGTTTGCGAAAAGCGCGGCGATCCGCGCCCAAAGCAGCGTGAACAGGACGCACAATGCGAGGCAGAACATGTTCGGCATGCCGCCGATCGCGAAGTGGCTGACGGCGCCGGTCAGCGCCGTGAACGTCATTATGAAGACGCTCGTGCCGACCGCCGTCTTAAGCTCGTAGCCGAGCACGCTCGTCAACAGAAGCAGCATCATCATTCCGCCGCCCGCGCCGACAAATCCGCATATAAAGCCGACGACGGCGCCGCTGGTGACAGACCCGATGATCTGTCTTTTCCTGCTGACGCTTTCCATCGACTCCTTTGTCGTCATTATCGGCTTGACGATAAATTTGATCCCAAGCAGCATCGTCATAAAAACGGAAAAGCTGCCCATAGTCGCGTTTGGCACAAGGCTCGCGACGAAGCTGCCGACAAGCGTGAAGACCATGACGGTCGCCATCATCAAAAGCCCGTTTTTTATGTCGAGGTTCTTGTTTTTGCCGTATGTATAAGCGCTGACGGCGCTCGCGAGCACATCGCTTGCGAGCGCGATGCCGACCGCCTCATACGCGGGCATGCCGAGAAAAGTTATAAGCATCGGGCTGATGACCGCCGCCGCGCTCATTCCCGCAAATCCCGTTCCGAGCCCGGCGCCGAGTCCGGCAAGAAAACAGACGATCACCGTTATAAAATTTCCCATAGCGATCCCCTCCGGCTTTAAAGTGAAAAATATTTTATCACAAGGCAAAAGCCGTGTCAACCGTCACGCCGCTGAGAGACGCAAACTATTTCTTTTCGCTGAATTTCATGTTCGCGAATATCTTTTCCATCCGCTCGTCCGGGAAACGTTCGTCAAAGAATTCGCCGACGATCCCGTAAGGCTCCACGCCTTCCGTTCTGCGCGACCAGCGCGTAAGCGCGCCGACAGTCATGCACGCGTCAAACACAATGAAAACGAGCATCGCCCACGTGACGATCTTTCCCCACTTATTCGGGATTTTAAGTATGAGCTTCGCCGTTATCGGGTAAATGCGCTTTATCCACAAAACGCCGAGCAGCCCCCAGAAGATCGAATAAAGCAGGCATATCCGCCCGTTCAGGTTAAACGGCATATGGCTGTAATCCCATGAACGCGTGCCGAAAACGACCTCCTGCCCCCACGAGCACACGTATTCAAGCACGCTTCCGACGATGAGCCCGCCCAAAAACGAGACGAGCGCGCCGCGGTTCCTGAATTTATATAGGCACACGGTCAAAAGCACGGCGCCCGCGCCGTAAAGCAGGTTGAAGGGACCGTAAACGAGCCCCGACCTGCTTTCGAGATAACCCTTGTTGACAAGGCACCAAAGCAGCTCGATTATAACTCCCGCGAAGCTGCCGACGAAACCGATAAGCAGTATCTTATATATGTTCAGCCCCTTCGCGAACGAATCCGAAAGGCTCTCCGACAAATCGACCGACGCGTTTGAAGGCGACGGGATATGAAGAAAGCCGCGCTTTTTCTGCTTCTCCAAATCTTTCCGCCTCGCGTGATATTCGTCGCTGATCCTGAATACTTCTATCTGAGCCTTCGTTATATTTGCCGCAGCCCTCCGGAGCGATTCTCCCCTTTCGGTGATCTCTTCGGCGTCGGGGTCGGAAACCATCTGTGAGTAAATGTCCGCGACTTCATGCTCCGTCTTCGTTACGGTGTCGCAAAGCCGAAGGCTTTCAGCTTCAATGTCCGTAACGAAACGTTCTTCCGGTCTTTTTTCGTTTTTAGATTTGCCCATCAAAAAACGCCTCCTTAATGAAATGTTCAAGATATATATTACTTCAAAATAAACGTTTTTTCAATAAGTACCGAGTGAGTTTTTCAGTTTCGTTGAAGTTCAGATTTTTTTCACATTATGAACTTGAATTCTCCGCATATATGAGTATAATATTAATATAATATTCCGGACAAAATTAAAAATATGCGGGGGAATCGCTGTGGAAAGGTATTTAGGAGAGAAAACGCCGAAGCTCGGATTCGGACTTATGCGCTTGCCGAAGTTAGACAATGGTAAAATAGACATTAGCCAAACGGCTAAGATGGTCGATATGTTCATGTCCGCGGAGTTTACATACTTTGACACCGCCTACGTCTACGACGGAGGCGAGTCGGAGGCGGCGGCGAAAATTGCGCTCGTCGACAGGTACCCACGGGAAAGCTACACGCTCGCCACGAAGCTGAACGCCGCGATGGGTTCTCCGAGCGAGGATGAGGCAAAGCGCCAGCTCAAAACGAGCCTCGAGCGCACGGGAGCCGGATATTTCGACTATTACCTGCTGCACGCGATAGGGCGCGGCAACATACACATATATGACGACTATCACCTCTGGGATTTCGTGCGCGAGCAGAAGGCGGCGGGGCTGATAAAGCATTACGGCTTCTCGTTTCACGCCGATCCGATGCTGCTCGACGAGCTTCTGACAAAGCATCCGGACGTTGAATTTGTGCAGCTTCAGATCAATTATGCCGACTGGGAAAATCCCGGCGTCGCCGCGCGCAGGTGCTGGGAGATCGCCCGGGCGCACGGCAAGCCGGTCACGATAATGGAGCCCGTCAAGGGCGGCGCGCTCGCCGACCCCGTTCCCGCCGTGCGCGATATCCTGCTCGCCGCCGACCCGACCGCTTCCCTCGCCTCCTGGGCGATACGCTTCGCGGCGTCGCTCGACGGCGTCATAACGGTTCTGTCCGGTATGTCAAACGTTGCGCAGATGGCGGACAACATCTCGTTTATGAAGGATTTCCGCCCGCTCAGCGACGCTGAGCTCGATGTCATCCGCCGCGCGCAGGGCGAGCTTGAAAGCGACAAGTCGATCCCCTGCACCGCGTGCCGGTACTGCGTTTCGGGGTGTCCCGCGAACATACCGATACCCGACATATTCTCGGTCGCAAACAGGCAGCGCGGGAACGCCGCGTTCCGCGGGAGGCGCGAATATTCTATCGCGACGGTCGACCGCGGCAAAGCGTCCGACTGCCTTGAATGCGGTCAGTGCGTCTCCGTCTGCCCGCAGCATATAGACGTTATCGCACGTCTGCGCGAATGCGCGGACAGATTCGAAAACGCGAAATAAGAAGCCGCGGCAGCCGCGGCATAAGAGGGCGAAGCATAGCGCGGCATATGAGGCCGCGGCATAAGAAGTAAAGTTATCGGAGTTTATCTGCAATGCGCAAGAAATTTCTGTTTCCTCTGATATTCGGGATCATTCTCACCGCATATTCGACGTTCACGCTGCTAGAGGCGTTTGTAATACCGAGCGAGATCGTATATCTTGACGACGGCTCGTTCGGAGGTGAGAGCGGCTCGAATGCGGATGACGACTATTTGACAAACGAAGTGACGGCGAATGCTCCGGAGAGCCCGGAGCCGCCCGCCGAAACAGGCGGGGAGCCGAGCGGCGGCGACACTATGGGCGGGGACAAAGACGACTCGCCGGAGACAACATCTCCCGGCACGTCCGAGCCGGAGACGACCGATGAGACTACGCCGGAGGAAACGGAACCGCCCGCGCCGCCCGAACCGATCATAACCGAAAACAGCTACATCTGCCCCGAATTTTCGGTCACGATAACGACGGTGCGCGAATATGACACCGATATTTACGTCGCCGACGTTGTGCTCAGCGACATTTCCCATCTGAAAGCGGGGCTCGCCAAAAACGCGTTCGGGCGCAACCTCAGCGAGAAAACGTCAAAAATCGCGAAGCGGCTCGCCGCGGTGCTCGCAATAAACGGCGACTACTACGGATTCCGCAGCCGCGGATTCGTGATGAGAAACGGCTATCTTTACAGGGATTCGGTACAGAAAGGCAGCGGGCACGAGGACCTTGTCGTTTACAGCGACGGCAAATTTGAGATAATCGACGAGGCCGGCTCTGACGCGAACTCGCTCGCGGAGAACGGCGCCGTCCACATCTTCTCATTCGGTCCCGGACTTCTGCGCGACGGGGAGATCACCGTCGACGAGAAGAGCGAGGTCGAGCTGGCGCTGAAGAGCAATCCGCGCACGGCGATAGGACAAATAGGACCGCTTCATTACGTGTTTATCGTTTCGGACGGACGCACCGATAAGAGCGCGGGGCTGACGCTTTTGCAGCTTGCGAACTTTATGCAGAGCCTCGGCTGCGACAACGCATACAATCTTGACGGCGGCGGCTCTTCTACGATGTATTTCATGGGAAAAATCGTAAACAATCCGACAGACGGATGGTATAACGGCGAAAGGAAGGTGAGCGACATTGTATATATCGGATGAAAAAATTGCGGAGCGCCGCTCGCTCGGCGTGAAGGTATACGCGCCTGTCACCGTGTTCTGCGCCATTTTCTTTCTAATATATGACAGATTCTCACACGGCGTCAGGTCGCCGTACATGACGTTTCTGTTCGTGCCGCCGCTCGTGCTCGGACTTCTGCCGAGCCTCATAATATACCTCTTGCCGCGCATACCGAAGCAGCCCGCCGTCTCGGCGGACGTGTATCACGCGGGCGTCGCCTCCGTCACGGTCAGCAGCATGCTGCGCGGCATATTCGAGATTGCGGGAACATCTTCATCATATCAGGAATATCTAATGGTCGCGGGCGTCGTCCTGCTCGCCGCGGGCGCCGTGATTTACGCCGCCGCGATCGTGAAAGACCTGATCTCCAGCGGCTGATATGTGCGCAAGCCGCGAACACGGGGGGATCATGGCTAAGCCGTTAGCGTATCAAAAGACCTACGTCCCGTTCTGTAGACGGCGGTTTGTTCGATATTCCGCTGCCTGCATTTGGCTGACAGCCCTTTCGGCAAAGACTAAAGCATAACTTCACCGCCCTGCTTCGTCGCACACCGGGCGCAATAATTTAAAAAGCAAGGTCCGCTTTCGCGAGCCTTGCTTTTTGATTTGTATGACATTGTTTTAATGCTTTTTAGGCAAAAGCGCATCCGAACTTCTAAGCTGTCGTATCTTATTCGTTGCCGATATGAACGTGAAGCTCAATACTGCCGCACGGTCTGTTGATGTCAGTGTGTCCTTCGCTGTCAACGGAAAGCGGTTTATCCGACCCGATATAGACACCGAGATCATCTTCAAACAGCGAATCGATCCTGACATATATTTTTGTATCCGGGTCGATATCTATCACATACGTTTCTCCGGTCGAATATTTATCAGTCAATTTGCTGCTCGGCTTAGCTGCGACCGTGACGGCGATGCGGTGCTTCCCCATCGAGCCGTCGTAGTCGACATAACCGTCGCCGCGGAGTACACGTTCATCATCTTCCATCGCCCTGACACTATAACCAAGTGCGTCAATATAATCTATCGTCAAGATCATCTCATCTTTATCACCGGGTTCGATTTTAACATCCTGTACTCCAACCTCAGCTTTTCCGTCAGCCACATCTGAGTACAGCCGCGAAATATCCGCTGCAATGCCGAACACCTCGCTGTCATCGAACTTATAAATGTCTCTTGTGATGTCTCTTAAGAGCTGAGCATATTCGCCTGCCCTCTCACGGTCGCCTTCTGCTATTTTTCCGAACATCTCCGAATATGACCGCATCATTTCATTTTTGTCGAGCGAATCCCAGTCTTTCTCGATTTTTTGGCTCAGAACGCTATACTGATCAGATATCTGCTTTATCGGGTCCTCGTTCGCATTGGCGAGAAAAACAGAGACTACAATAACGGTCACCAGTGTGAGAATCAATACAGTCGCTTTTTTCATTTGTTTGTCCTCCTTTGACTGCGACGAACGAATCGTTCTCTTAATGCGTACAAACTTCATCTGCGGACGGACAATTTTCTTTGATAGATCCACCTCCGTTTTATTTAATTATAGCCCCGAGCGAAATACAAAAAGATCAATAAATACAGGGTAAAAAGCGTGCTCGGGAAAAGACTTATCACCCCAAA
>CANRIL010000034.1 GCA_947630625.1 uncultured Clostridia bacterium | reverse complement strand
TTCCCTCAGAAGCACCAGAACGCGGCCGGGAGGGCCTCGACGGACTTCCTCCTCTCGTGTAAGTGTTTCTGCGGGTACTGCGGGACGATGCTCGTCGGCGAGTCCGGCCGCGGGAAGATGGGCGTCGTTTATTATTATTACAAGTGTGGAGCCCGGAAGCGCGGCTCGAAGTGTGAGCTCAGGCCGGTCCGGAAAGAGCTGATCGAGGACGCCGTCATCAGCGCCACGATGCAGGATATGTTATCAGACGAGACGATCGCCGACCTCACGGAGGAGATCCTCCGGATCCAGGAGGAGGAGTCCCCGGATCCGGCCGAGCCGTTCCGGAAGATGCTCGACGGGAACCGCCGGAAGCAGAAGAACGTCCTCGCCGCGATCGAGGAGGGCTCCGGAGCTGTCGGCCTTGCCCGGCGCCTCGCTGAGCTCGAAAAAGAAGAAAAGGATCTGCAGGCGAGGATCGTCCGCGAGAACGTAAAAAAGCCGCGCCTGAAGCGCGAGACCATCGAGGGATGGCTCAAGAGCTTCAGAGGCGGCGATGTGACGGATCCGGACTTCGTCGCCCGGCTCCTCGACACGTTTGTCGCGAGGGTCGACGTCCGGAACGACGTCGCGGTCATTTACTACAATATTTCGGAGAAAAAAAGATCCGCATCCGGAGTTCGGATACGAACCGTTAAGTGGAGTCAATCCACTCTTATCCGAACCCATAAACCCTTTGTTTACAAAAGTTTCGTGGTCTTAATAATACCACTTCGCGCGGCGTAAGTAAAGCCCGGAAGTGAAAACTTTCGGGCTCTCTTTGACTTATTTCAGCAGATCGTTGACTTTCGCCTGTACTTCGTTGTAGCGGTAGTCAAGCGCCGCTTTTCTGTCCGGGCCGTTACCGTACCGGCCCGCGATCACTTCTTTCGCGAGAGTGTCGACGGAGGCCGTGAGCCGGTGATTGACCTCGGCCTGCACGGAGTCGTAGTTCCCGCCGAGAAGCGTCTTCCGTTCCGCGCCGTTCCCGAACTCGCCCCGGATCGTCCTCGTCGCGAGGTCCATGATCCGGTCGGACGGCCTCGACGTCGTCTCCGGAGCGGGCGCTGCAGGAGCGGGCGCCGTCTTCCCGAAGCCGTTGAGCTTCGCGTTCTTGATCGCTTCCGGGAAGTTCTTGAAGGCCGTGTCGAGGTCGACGTTCCCGGAGATCCCGGAGACGTTCCCCTTCGAGCTTTTCTGCCAGATCGCGCCGGTTCCCGGCTTCCGCGACCAGTTCGCGACCCAGAGGGTAAACCGCTGCTTAAAGGCAGCGTCGAAGCTCCCGAGGAAGCTCTCGGACGTGTAGAGCCCGACGTAGTAGCCCGCGGCCTCGACGGCCTGGCAGAAGGCGTAGGCCATCGCGTTCCAGTTCTTCTGATCCCCGACTTCGAGATCATAATATACCGGATATTCGAGCTGCGTCCCCTTCAGGATCCCGAGGCAGGCGTCCGCCTCAGCGAGCGCCCTCGTGACCGTGTCGCCGCTTCCTTCGTTGTGCGCCCAGTAGGCGCCGACGTTCAGCCCGGCGGCCTTCGCGTTCTTGTAGTTCTTCTCCCAGTTCGGGTCTGCAGATAAACCGAGCCCCGCGCGGATGATGACGAAGGACTTCCCGGCCGCCTTGACCTTCGCGAAGTCGACCTCGCCCTGCCACTTCGAGACGTCGATCCCCTCAGCGGTAAAAGCTCCGGACGGAGCCGCGCTGCCGGTGTCCGTCCTGTCGCCGACGTTCAGCGCGATCGGGGACTCCTCGACGATCCCGACGTGGTCGGTGAGGCCGGTGTTGTCCCCGGCGCCTGAGTCGTCCCAGTCGTAGAAGATATAGTCCCCGGGCTTCGGGACGTAGCTGTCGTCCTCGACCCACGCCCCGCGGACCTTAAAGAGCTTGATCTGTTCCTCGCATCCGCACTCCGTCGGGATGATCCCGGTCAGCCCGCAGACGATCGCGACCGCTGAGCCGAACGTCGCGCACCAGGCGTCGTCATACGAGACGGCGTAGCCGCGGGCGAGCGGTTTGTAGCCGTTGTAGATGTCGATGATCTTTTTGTGGGAGCCGTCGGCCTCGTTATAGCCGAGGAAGCCGCGGGCCGCCTCCACGACCCGCAGACGATCCGCGTCGCTCTTGTACTTCGGGACTCCGTAGCCCCTTATAAAGCGACCGTTGACGGCGATCGAACGGCGACCGACGGCGTCGTTCTTGTTTCCCTCGATGATAGTCAGGTTCGCCATGATGTTCGCCTCCTTCCTCAGTCTTCGACTTCAGGCAGCCCCGCGAGGCTTGTCAGGTAAGACAGGAGCGCCGCGAGCGCGGTCGAGGAGACCACGACGCGCCAGTCGACGGCGGAGATCACTGCAGCGGATCCGATCGAGGCGATCGCGGTCTGCGCGGCGGTCTTGATAGCGCGGACGGTAGCGGCCGCCCACCAGTCAGGGTTTGTCAGGTTTGAGAATTTCTTCATGTGATTATTCCTCCTTTTGGTTGATACGCTCGAGCGAGTCGAGCCTGTGGTGTGCTGATCTGGTTGACTGTTCCACGACGATGACGCGCTCCGTCAGGCGCGAGACGTCCGTCCGGACGGAGCGCATCTCGTCTTTGATGTCCCGGACGTCGCCGGAGATCCCGTCGAGCTTGACGTTGATCGTCGCCATGTCCCGGGCGCGGTTCTCCGCCTCCGCCCGTTCGCGGTCTTTGTCCCTCCGGTTGTCCTGCCGGTCGCCGCGCTTCTTTGTGTTCGATCCGAAGTAGATCGAGACGCCGAGCGCCACGAGGGCGATGAACGGCGAAGCAAAAAGGATCAGGTTGTCCATGACGTGTCCTCCTTTCTATGTTCTTCAGCGGAAGCGAGGACGCGAGCCTCCTCCGCGCTGAGCTCCCTGTGTTGTACGACTTCGAGAAGGAGGGCTCCGTTCATCCGGAGCAGCTTCTCTATAATGTCCTGTTGATCTAGGCATAGCTTTTCGATGTCGGTCAAAACTTGACTCCTTTCATAGTGTCGGCGAAAAGGCGATCCATCGCGCCGACGGTTCTGTACCCGTTGTATTTTTTCGCGTAGCCCCGCCACGACTGATAGCTCTGCCAGATCGAGCTCGCGGGCATCCTCCCGGCGTCGTATTCCTCCCGCATGAGGAGGATCCTCCGGCGCTCCTCGGCGATGTTCTCCCGGGTGAGCCGGAGAACGACGCGGCCCGTGTCCTCGATATGGACCCGCTTTTTCAGGTAGACGAAGTCGTCGGTCAGCGGCCGGATCATCGTCTTCCGGGCGTTCATCTCGATCCCGAAGAAGTCGAGCGCCTCCTCGACGGCCTCGAGGCACCAGGCGAGGTATTGACGGTCGTGATGTATCATGTAGCTGTCGTCCATGTATCGCGCGTGACAGTGAACGCCGAACTGGTTCTCGATCATCTTGTCGACCGGCGTCGGGTAGTAGATCGCGCCGACCTGGGAGATCTCCGAGCCGAGTCCGATCCCGACGTCGCCGTCGAACGCGTCGAGGAATAGCCGTATAAAGTAGTCGATCCGCTCGTCGTCGAGAAGCAGCAGGAACGCCGTCCCGAGGTCGAAGTGAGGGATCGAGCCGAAGTAGTCGTGGTAGTCCATCAGGGCGATCCCGCCCTCTTTTCCGTACCGGGCGAAGTGCCACCGGATATGTTCGACGAGCCGCTTCAGCGCGAGCTCGGTGCCTTTGCCCTCCTGGCTCGCGGTGTTGTCGTAGATGATCCGCGGGTAGACGACCGGCTTCAGGATCTCGTTGCAGAGGAGCTTCTGAACGACGCGCTCGCTTATGTGTACGGATTGAATGTGCCGGAGCTTCCCGCGCTCGACGATGTCGAAGCGTTTGAAGCCGCGGCCTTTGAAGGTCTGGTTCCTGATCTGCTCCCGGGTTGAAGCGAGCCACCGGAGCTTGTCGATCTCGAAGCGCTGCACTGAGGCTTTCCATCTCACTCCGGAAGCGCAGCTCCGCGCCGATCGGAGCATCGCGTCTGAGTCCGTCATACTCTCAAGAGTCGGGCTCGATGTTTTCATAAAATAGGGCCGCGCGCGGTGTTCCCGCCGTTGACCGCGATCCGTAGAGCGAAGCCAAGCCGCGGCCGACTTTGCCCGGGTGTCACGCCGAGCCCGGTCGTCGTCTCCCTGTATCAGCTATTGTGGGACTGATTTCGCTTGCGTTACTTTCCTGCCCGTGTTGTTACATCCGAACGGCGCGAGCCCATTCGTGTTCGAGGCGTTGTTGTTGTTCGCGTTCCCGTTCGAGTTCACATTACAGAAATTCGTCGTGTTGCCCGAATTAGGAGAACGCTCCCACCAGTTGTTCGCTGAGCTCAAAGCCGAAGTAAGAGACGCGGCCGGTATATCAAAGCCCTGCAGGCTCGATATACGTCTTAAAAAGTTCCTTGTCCGAGGTCAGGACTCCCGAGATCAGTTTATAGGCCTTTTCGCAGGCCTCACCGATCTCGAGCTCCTGATCGGAAATCTTCTTCGAGTCTTTTCCTTCTGAGGCGTGATCGTGTTGCTTGACGATCTCGAGGAAGATATAACAGGCGGTTGCGAGGTGCTCGACCTGTCCGCGGGCGATCAGGAAGTTCTCCCGGCGGATCTCGTAGTCCTTGACGGAGCTATACTTTGACAAGTAGATCGAGTCCGCGATCTGCAGATGCTCGAGACAAGAGAGGGCGGTCTTGATGATGTCGTCGGCATAGTTCGGCTTGTACTTCTGAGGCTTGTTTATCAGGATCTCGCCGAGCCTGATGTTCAGCTTATAGACTTCATACAAGAATTGAGCCGACGAGAGCTTTCTTTTCCATACCGGGACGGACATCGCGCGCATCCTCCTTTCTTCTAAAATTTTTTGGATATAGGCGGCGGCACAAGGCCGCCGCCCACACGGGGTAAAAGGTTAGATACAGCCGAACGGCGCGAGCCCATTCGTGACCGAGGCGTTGTAGCCGCTCGCGCCCCCGTTCGAGGTCACATAACAGAAATTCGTCGTGTGGCCCGAATGAGGAGAACGCTCCCACCAGCCGCTCGCTGAGCTCCCGCGGTTCTTTTTGTGGTTCGCGGTCGTCTTGTACCACTCGACCTGTTCGAGGGCGTCAAACTCTGTCTGGTTCGAGTAGGAGTGCGTCCCGAAGATCTCCTTCTCAGCGCGGAGCGCGAAGAAGTCCTCACTCTCTTTGTTCTGAGAGCTGCCATGCTCCTCGGCCGTCGTGACCTTCATCTTCTTAAAGATCGGGCGCAGCGTCTCCGGGATCGCGTTGTAGTAGACGTCGTTACACCAGGCGCGCCGAGCGCAGCCGTCCCAGGAGCCCGCGTTCGTGTTCGAGTTGTTCATGTAGCCCGCGTTATTGAGTGAGTGAACCTGATCGACCTGAAAATGGATCGTGCCGCCGTCCGCTCTCGAGATCCCGGCCGTCGCTCCTGCGTGAGACAGGACGAGCTTGACCGTCTGAGCGTCGTGGGACTCGCCGACGCCGGTCGCGGCCATCGCGCCGAGATGAACCTCGCGGACGTCGCCGACCTTCCAGTTACAGTCGCGCACGAGATCGACCTGCCCGTTCTCAGCGGCCGCGAGAAGGGCGACGATCTGCTCGTCCGTACCTTCAGCCCACGAGACGTTCTCGAACGGCACCGGCTTCGTCTCTGTAAGCGTCACGGGGTAGACGCCGAAGTATTGGATCTCCTGCGTGACCGTGTTCGCCTCCTCGGCTTCGGCGGCCGTCGCGCTGATCGTGTACTCGGTCAGGCCTTCCGGCCGGACGGTGACGCTCACCGTCAGCTCTTCCGGAACCGTCCCCTCGAGGGACTCGCTCCCGCCGGTCACGGTGTACTGCTGTCCGGCGAAGTTCCCGTCGAACGTGATCTTCAGGACGGCGCCCATGTACCCGGCGGCGTCCTCTTTCGTGACGTAGCCCTTGAGGGCCGCCGCGACGGCCTTGTTCTGAATAGCGTTTGCCGAGCCCTCGTTGAGCTTGTCGTCGACGGTCGGCGTCTGTTCCTTGACCCAGTCCCGGATCGCGCCGAGAGCTTCTCCGCCCACGGCTTTCATGTCTGTGTCTTTAGCCATTTAATATCTCCCTCGCTTCCTCTGCCGTCATCGGCAGCATTATTTTTTTCTCGAGCTCGGTGATCGCCTCGCCCTGAGATTTCTGTGTTTCGGTGAGGCTCTTGTCAGCCTCCCGGAGGCTCCTGAGATCCTCGTCGAGCCCCGTGATCGCTTCCTCCGGATGGGAGTCCTGGGCGTCACGGTTCTCGAGCTTCGAGTGATCCTTCTCGATGACCTCCTGAGCTTCGTCGATGTCGAGATCGACGGCCGCGCCGTCCTCGGCGACTTGCAGATTGATGTCCATCAGATCTTTCCCTCCTTCAGTATGTCGTCGGCGTAGAGCTTTTTGATCAACGTCGCGAAGGCCTTCTCGCCGACTTTCCCGCGGACCTGTATCTCTACGGCCGTGCCGGAGCGGAGCCGGAGCGTGTCCTCCTGAGTGAGCGGGACGGTGATGACCGCGCCCTCCCGGGTGCAGTCGGCCTCAGTCTTCTCGATGACGGTGTAGCCCTCCTGCTTGAGTGTCACGAAGTACGCCTCGAAGTCGATCTCGTTCGAGAGCGTAAGCGTGAGCGTCGGGGTGGTTCCTCTTATCATGTCTATCCCTCCAGAATTTCCCGCGCCTCCGCGGTCGTCAAAAGGCGCGTTGTATTGATGAGAGCCAGGACCCAGGCTTCGCCGTTGTAAACGTATGTGTTCCCGGTGTCCTTGACCGTGACCGCCCAGTTTTCCTCCGGCGCGCCGTAGGTCGTGGAGATCGCCTCGAAGTCATCGACGGCCTCTTTCCACTTGAGCCCGGCGGCGAGGCCGGAGACCTGTCCCTTCAGGTCGGAGACGCCGTCCGTGAGCGTCTGCTCGGCCTTGTAGAGCCCGCCGGATGTGACCGGGTTCCGGCTTCCGGACTTCGGCTCCTCGTCCCATGTGAGGACGTCCTGCTTCGTCGCGAGCTGTTCAGAGACGTCGACGCCCGCGACCGCCTTGTCGACGTAGGTCTTGATCCCGCCGGACGTGACCGGGTTCCGGCTCCCGGCCGTCGGCGTGCTGTCGAAGTTGAGGGACTTCTGAACATTGTCGAAGGCCTTCTTCAGCCCTCCGGACGTGACGGGGTTCGGCGAGTCGTCCTTCGGCTCCTCGTCCCATGTGAGGACGTCCTGCTTTCCCTCGGCGAGCTTGTGAAGTTCCTCGTCGATGATGTCCGCGTTGCCGTTGAGGACCGTGATGTCGACTTTGTCCGTGATGTCCGGCTTCTTCAGCTTGTAGTTTGTAGTGTCTTGTGCCATGTCAATCTTCCCTTCCTTTCCATGATTCTGAGTCCGCGCGCCTGAGCGTGATGCCGGAGACGGAGAACGTCCCCTCCGAGTCGACGACCCTGTCCGGGACGGCGTGGATCGTGACCGTCGGCGAGGCCTCGATGTAGGCCTTCAGCGTACCGGGAACGGCGACGTTGTAGGTCGTCCCGTTGATCGTGATCGGGATCGCGAACGGTGTGCAGTTCTGTATAGCGTCGAGCCACGTGAAGACGAGCGGCGCGTTGTACGGGTTGTCGACGGTGACGTCCCAGTACGTCCCGCAGTTCGGCGAGTGTCCGTGGAAGTAGCAGATGTTCGAGTGGTTGACGTAGGTCGTCTCGAAGTGATCCGGCCGGTTCTGGTTCCAGTCGTCGAGGTTTGAGAGATCCGCGAGAAGGTTCTCCGGAAGCTCGCCGCCTGAGAAGTCGGTCGTCCACGGGTATGGATCATAGCTCGGGTCGCTCGGGTCTACGTTCGGGTTGTAGTTCGGGTTCGCCCGCACCTCGTAGTTCAGGCGGCTCTCGTAGACGTCGCCCGCGTGAGTCTTAAAGGTCGCGGTGATCTGTCCTTTCCCGGCCGTGTCGGCCGCGACCGAGTTCGCCGCCGGGTCGAAGCTGCAGCGGCCCGTGACGTCGAAGGTGTCGTTCTCAGTCTCGAGGTAGGACGCCCAGATCTCCGCGCCGGAGTAGCTGATCTTGTCGCCGTCCTTGTATTTGACCTTCGACGGCTTCTTTTTCCACCAGATACAGTCGATCGGGTTTGTCTCGATCGCGGTGTCGGTCTCGTAGCCGCTCCATCTCACGTTGAACGTCAGCGGGTGCGTGACGTAGACCGAAGTGTAGGTTCCGTCGAGCGCGTAGCGGTTCGCGGTGATGACGTTGTAGTCGATGTGCGGGATGTAGCCCTTGACCGCATCCGTCGCCGTGATCGCCGCCGCGTCCGTGATGTCCTGAGTCTTCAGCACGGTCGAGTGCTTCCGGTCGTTCCCGCTCAGGTCCGTCCAGACGGCGAGCGCGCGCATCGCGCTTGTGTTCGGCCGCGTGTCCTCCTTCTGTGTCCAGTAGGCGTCCGGAACGTAGAGCGCGAGGTATTCGATCGCGCCGACCGCGAACTCGGCCGAGCAGGAATATTCCCCAAGGATCTCGTGCGTGAAGTGAGCCTCGACCGTGTTCAGGCCGCCCTCTGTGAGCGGTCCGACGCGTTGGCCGTTGACCGTGTAGGAGCAGCGGTCGGTGATGTCCTCAGTCTTCAGGACAACGGAGGTCGTCGTCTTTCCGTCTGCAGATGTCTCGCCGCTCAGGTCCGTCCAGACGGCCTCGACGCGAAGGTCGGATGTCTTCGGCGTGTCGCCGACGTAGTTCTGATCCTGAAATAGTCTTGTGAACCTGATGAACTCGATCGCGCCGACGCGGATCGAGGTGTTGCAGTCGAATATACTCCCGGCCCGGTCGGTATAGGAGGCCGTGAGGTCAACCTCGCCGCCGTCCCTCAGCAGCGTCCCTTCCTCCGGATCGTAGGAGCAGAGGTCGGTGATGTCGCTCATGGTTCCGTCTTTGTAGTAGGCCGTGATGATCGTCCCGGTGAGGTCGAGCCGGTCGCCGACGAAAAGCTGCTTCTCCGGATCCCGTGTCCAGACGATCCGGTCGGTCGCGACGTTATAGCCGAAAACCACGAGCCGGGCGTTTCTCGATTTTATGTTAATAGGCATGACAGTTCCCTCCTTTAGCCCCAGGTGTGGCTTGTCATCTCGCCCCATGTGTAATAGCCCGCCGTCTTCCAGATCAGGTCTTCAGCCGGTGACGTGTTCGGCAGGCAGGAGATCTCGACGCGGACTTCGTGCGTCTCGTCATTCAGGGACGCGATCTCGAAGGGCGTCGTCACGGTCGAGATGCAGTGGCCCTCCCGCTTGTAGTCCTGAAGAAGGAACCACTCGATCTCGTCGACGTAGACGATGATCGTGACGAGGCCCTCGTCGATCATGTAGTAGGTGGCCGTGAAGTTGATGTCCCCGCGCCCCTTGTCCGTCGAGATCCGGAACTCGCAGGCCGCCGCGACCTGTGCGGCGGTCTCGATCACGAGGTCGTCGTTTAGGTAGGCGTCAGCGAGCCAGAACGTCGACGTCCCCTCGACGCCCTCCTGAGTGTCCTGCAGGCCGGAGATGTCCTTCGTGTATCGGCTTTTCGCCTGATTGAGCCGCGGGTTCTCCCCGACGCACTTGATCGTCATCGCGCCGTTGAGCTTGAGGACGACTTCCGTGATGCAGGAGACCTCCCCGGCGGCCGTCCCTTCGGTGAAGTCGACGATGTCCATCGGGTCGAGACAGGGATCGCACGGGATCTCCGACTCGAAGGGCGTGTATTTCGCCTTCGCGAGGTTGTCTATGATGTTCTGGCAGGCCTTCTTCCGGGAGGCGGCCTCCGCTATCTGCAGGAAGCCGTTCGTCCCGATGTTGATGATGAGGCCGTCGTCTGTCGGTTCGTGATAGTATTCCGTCAGGCCGCCCGCGGAGTAGGTCGCGTAGAGGCCGGTGAACCGTGTTATATAGTCCGCAAGGGAAGACGTGAAGCGCTGAGATGCCTTGATCGTCTTCTGGGACTTCATCGCCCCGAACGGGATCAGGACGAGCCCTCCGGAGCGGGTGATCTGGGCGACGGAGCAGAGCGCCGCCGCGAGATGGCTCAGCGCGTCCCGGTAGGTCTCGACGTCGTCCGTCGGCGTAAAGCTCAGGCCGACGGATCCGTTCGGGAGCTTCTCGACGTCCTCCTTTGTCATCTCGAGGACGACGCCGCACTTCTCGCACCAGTCCGTGAGCCACTTGTAGGCGGCCTTTGTCGATCCGTTCGGCCGGAAGCTCTTGTCGAACTTGATCATATTGTCGAACGACTTGATCGAGATCACGCCCGCGGAGCGGGTTGCCTCCTGAATTGTGAAGACGCCCATCGGTATCACGTCATAAGCGTCCGGGTTGTTCCACGGACTACTCGAGAGCTGCTCCCAGGTACAGGCCGCCGCGTCGTTCCAGGTGTCGATCCCGTTCGAGATGTAGATCAGGGTGCTCAGCTCGATCTTGCCGTCATACAGGACGTAGCGGTCGGTGATCCCGATCTCGGCCCCGTAGAGGCCGACGTCGAACTCCGAGGCGTAGACGCTCCCGAGCTCGAGGTTCGTGGATCCGGCGCAGGAGCGCGTCAGCGTCCCGGAGCCCTGGGAGATGTTCCGGGAGCGGAACTCGTACTCCTTCCCGGCGTTGTCCGTGACCTTCCCGAGCCAACCGAGCCGCCGGTAGTTCGAGCGGATCCGTTCTTCGTAAAAATCAGAGATAACTTTATACATCGGTCTCCATGTCCTCCAGTGTGAAGCCGACCTCCCAGACGGCGCCGTCCGCTTTGGAGCTGTCGGCGACCTTCGAGGTGAAGTCGACCATCCGAGCCTTCCACGGCTTGAGCCCGCCGGTCTCGGCGTCATAGTATTCGCAGTCGAGAACTCCGGCCCGCTTGAAAAGCCGGAGCTTCTGCAACCATGTCCTCGTGACCGTCAGCGTGACGGAGACCTCCGGGACGCCCTCGCGGATCATGTCGACGTGGTTCGTCCCGGCTTCCGTCGTCCCGGTCGAGGAGGCCTCGACGTCGGTGTAGGTTAAAGAGTAATCGTCTTTTTTTACCGGTATTTCTTCTCCGGATATTTTCAAAAATGTCATTCCTGTCATGTCATCGCCCTCCCGATCTGAGATTGACGCGCTTGTTCGATTTCTGAATGATCGCGTCGAGCCGCTCGTCGCCGATGTAGACGTTGACGTCCCCGCCGACGGCAGCCGCGAGCGCGGCCGTCTGGGAGGCGACGGCTTCCTGTATCATCGACCGGAGCGAGGACGCCCCGACGACGGCCTCGGGACCGGCTTCTCCGCCGCCGAGGAGGTTCCCTCCGGACGCTCCGAAGATCGTCGGAGAGTTGAGGATCATGCCGTCATTCATCGCCTTTTTGTACCACTGAACGCTGATATGCGGGATGCTCGGCGGGTTCAGACTGAACGATCCGGAGATTGAAAAGTGGGGGAGCTTGAGCTTCGGAAGCTCCCAGTGAAAGTTCATGAGGTTTTTGATCGCCGAGATCGCTCCGGAGACGATCGACTTCGCGCCGTTCCACGCGGACGTGAAGGCGCTCTTGATCCCGTTCAGGACGCTTGTGACCGTACTCTTTGCGGCGTTCATCCCGGTCGAGATCGCGCTCTTGACGCCGTTGATCGCGGTCGAGACGGCCGACTTGATCGCGTTCCAGACTGAGGTCACGGTCGACTTGATCGCGTTCATCGCGGTCGAGACGGCGCTCTTGATCCCGTTCCACGCTGTCGTGACGGCGCTCTTGATCGCGTTCAGGACGGTCGAGACGGCCGACTTGATCGCGTTCCACGCCGTTGTGACTGCAGTTTTGATCGCGTTCACGGCCGTCGTGACGGCGCTCTTGATCGCGTTCCAGACTGAGGTCACGACCGACTTGATCGCGTTCACGACCGTCGTGACTGCAGTCTTGATCGCGTTCCACGCCGTTGTAGCGGCTGTTTTGACCGCGTTGAAGATCGTCGTGGTCGTCGTCTTGATCGCGTTCCACGCCGTCGTGATCGCCTTTTTGATCGCCTCGACGACGGTCGACACGATCTCCTTCAGCTTGTTCCAGAGGCCGATCCAAAACTCACGGAAGCCCTCGCAGTTGTTCCACAAGTAGATAAAGCCCGCGACGAGGGCCGCGACGATCGCGATGACCGCCGCGATCGGGTTCGCTGATAGTACGCCCCAGAGTGTCTTCAGGCCGCCCCCGATCGTTGAGATCCCGGAGACGATCTTCGGCGCCCAGGTCAGGACCGTCCCGACGGCGGACGTGAGCTTCCCGATGACTACGAGAAGCGGGCCGACGGCCGCGACGATGAGCCCGATCTTAACGATGAGCTCCTGCTGAGCCGGTGAGAGTGAATTAAACTTGTTTACAAGCCCCTGAATGAAATTAACGACCTTCTGAATGGTCGGCGCGAGGGCCTGCCCGAGAGAGTAGACGAGGACGTCGATCGAGGACTTCAGCTTCTCGATAGATCCGCCGAAGCCGCCCATCATCGTGTTCGCCATCTCCTCAGTCGTCCCCGAGCAATTCGTGAGCGACGTGTTCAGCTTGTCGACGTCGGTCGGCGCGGTGTTGATGAGCGCGAGCCACGGCGCCATCTGGTTCTTTCCGAAGATCGCCGAAGCCGCCGCGAGCTGTTCAGACTCGGACAGCTTCGAGAAGGCGTTGTGCAGCTCCTTCTGTATCGTGACGGAGTCTTTCATCGTCCCGTCGCTGTTCGTGACCGAGATCCCGAGCTTATCCATCATCGCGGCGCCGTCTTTAGCCGGGGAGACGAGCCGGGCGAGTCCGGTCTTCAGGGAGTTCGCGGCCTTGTCGGCCTCGATCCCGTTGTTCGCCATGACGCCCATGTAGAGCGCGGCGTCGTTTACTGAGTAGCCCGCCGACGAGAAAATCGGAGCCGCGACGCTCATCGCGTTCGAGAGGCTGTCTACGTCCAGGGCTGAATTGTTACAAGCGGACGCGAAGACGTCCGCGTAGTGTTCCGCGTCTGAGAAGGACCCGTGGAAGCCGTTGATCGTAGCGACGAGCCCCGCGGAGACCGTGTCGAGGTTTCCGCCTTCACCGGCGGCGAGGTTCATCGCCGGGGCGAGGGCCGCGGAGGACTGCTCCGCGTCAAGTCCTGCACGGGCGAAGTTAAGGGTCGCGGTCGCGGCGTCCTTCATTCCGTATGTTGAGTTCGCGGCGGCGTTCTTCATCGCCGTGTTGAGCTCGTCCGCCTCCTCGGCGGTGTTTCCCATTGTCTTGTTCGCGAGCTGCATCGTCTTGTCGACGTCCGCGAAGCTCGCGACTCCCGCGGCTCCGGCCGCGGCGAGCGGAAGCGTGACGTGCGTCGTCAGCTTCGACCCGGCGTTCTCAAACTTCGAGCCGAGGTCCTTCATCTTTTCGCCGACGGCGGCCACCTGTTGGGCGGCGACCGTCCCGAAGTTCTTATACTCCTGCTCGAGGTTTTTCAGGTTCGACTCGGTCTCCGAGATTTCACGCTGCAGGGCGTCCCACTCGGCCGTGTCGGTGTTCCCGGCGTTCTTCATCTGTTCCTCGGCCTGGGTCAAAGCCTTTAGTTTATTCTCAGTCTCCTTGATTTCCTTGCCCAGCGCGTTGTATTTTTGCGTCAGGAGCTCCGTGTTGCCAGGGTCGAGCTTCAGGAGCTTGTCGAGGTCCTTGAGCTGAGACTGGCTCGTCCGGATCACTGTGTTTACGTCCTTTATCGCGGTTTGTAGTTCTTTCGTGTCGCCGTTGATTTCGATCGTGATGCCCTTGATCCGATCCGCCATTGTCCCCACCTCCTTTTAGAATTTGTCGAAGTCCGCCTGCGTCGCGAGCTTCGCGTAGCTGTCCTCTGCGTTATCGTTCGCGCTCTCTATAATCATGTCATAGACGACGCCCTCGTCGAGCTGATCCAGTTCGTCCATCGTGAGGCCGATCTGTTTCGCTCGAAGCAAATAGAGCGCGCTATTTACTTCTCGATCGAGAGGGCGGGATCTTTTTTTAAGGTGCTAGAGCTTCCGCGGTTGTTCATGTAGATGCTGATAAAATCAAAGGCGTGGGACAAAAACTCCATCGACTCGAACTGCTCGAGCCAGTCAAGGTAGCCTTCGACGCTGAGCATCTTCATGTCCGCGCCCTCCGCCTGTTGGTTCATGATGTAGGCCATCCGGGAGATGACGTCGAGGTTCCCGGAGCCCGCGATCCCGATGTACGCCTGCAGCGTCTCCGGGTCGAGGTTTTCAAGCTCGACGGCGTCCTGCCCGTTCAGCTCGGCCGCGTGTGAGGCGGCGATGATACGCGTGAGACCTTCAGAGCCGAGGCCCCCGATGATCGAAGTGATCGCGCCGAGGAGCTCCTGTCCGAAGGTCATCTTGTACCTGAGCCCGGTCGTCCCGCAGGCCAGGAAGCCGAAGTCTTTTTTCTCGCCTGTCGCGAGTTCGAGATTTACTTTTTTATACATAATTCTCCTCCATGTGAAAAACCTCCGCCGCCTTTCGTGACGGCGGAGGTCCGGTTCGTAGTTGCTGTCGAACGGTCTCAGCTTTTAGCCGTGACGGCCGCCTCCGCCGACTTCTCGGCTTTCGCGGCGGCCATGTCAGTCTTGATGGCCGGTGCCTGAGCCCTGTCGAGGGAGACGGCCTCGGAAGCGGCCGCAGGCTGATAGACGTCCTCGTACCACTTATCGTAAGTGTCCGGATCCGTCTCGGCAGCCGAGCGGGCCTTGACAATGTTCTTCTTCAGGCTAGCGTTAAAGATCGAGGTCGCCGAGATCGTGAGCGTCTCCGTCTGCACTTCGGTTTCCTCCTCCTTCGTCTGAGACTCGACGCTCGGACGGGCCGCGGTGCAGTTGTAGAGGACGTGGCGGATCTGATTGATGTCGCCGTCGAACTCAAAGAGCAGCGCGAAGTGTACGCTTTTCGCGTCCGCGTCCTCGATCAGGACGCCCTTGTCGTCCTTGACGTCGCCGAGGACGTCCGTCCGGAAGCTCTCCGGGACCATCGCGCTCTCGTAGTCCCCGGAGTAGCCGGAGTTATTGTTCACGACGTAATACTGAATGCCGTCCGCCCAGAAGACGGAGGGCTCGCCCTCAGCGTCGAGAGCGATCGAGACGGAGCCCGGCCACGCGACCGGCTTCGCATACGTCGCCGTCCCGTCCTCCGCGATCGTCGCGACCGCGTAGTGGGTGTTCTTCAGGTTAAACTTGACTTTGTTGGCTTTTTTATCGCCCATGTTGATGTCTCCTTTCTAAATTTCGTAGAGGCTCTCGTAGAAGTCCTCCGACGTGATGTAGACCGTGTCCGCGGTCTTGTTGTAGAATACCTCGGCGGCGTCGAGCAGGTCTTCGACCTTTTTCATCAGCTCCGCCATCTCGTCCGGTGTCGCCGTGTAAAGCTCGAGATCCACGGCCTCCCCTTTCGCGTAGACGACGCCGTCCGCCGAGAAGTTCGACGCGGCGACGCGCCGGTAAAGCACGAAGGGCGGCGGGACCGCGTCGGACTCTGTGAAGTGGTCATACTCGAACGGGATCCCGTCGGTCTCCCGGAGCTTCTCGCAGACCTGTTTTATGATCTCATCCTTCCTCTGCAATCTTCTTAACCGCCTCCTCCATGTTCTTGATCGCGTTCTCCTCTGCAGGCTTGATGTGTACGATTGGAGCGACCCGGCCGCCGTTCTGCTTCGCGTGTCCCTTCTCGAGAAGATGTGCGAGCTGATAGCGTGTCCGGTTATGAATGATAGCTTCAGACCGGAGCCTCGAGGAGCGGTCCTCCTTCACGGCCCACCCTTTACGGTAAGCTCCCGACCGGACCGGAGCGCCCGCCTGCACTTCCTGTTTCGCGATCTTCGCCGCGCTTTGCACGGCCTTCTGTGTCTTCTCGGCCACGTTCAGGCCGTAGTCGTCGAGGATCTTCTGCAGTTCCGTGCCGAAGTCCTTCACCTTGACCCTCCGCCCGCTCATTTCTTCGCCGCTGAGCTTTTCCGTGCGGGCTTGTGTGCCTTCTTCTCCGGTTCCGCGGGGATTTTATCGCCGGAAGCCTCCGGCGCCTCTGTGGGCTCCTGAGCGGCTCCTTTGACGTATTCCGCGAAGCCGATCCGGACAAGGCGCTCCCCAATCGCGTCCGGGACTGTCGCGGTCTCCCCTTTGCTCCGGGAATACGGCGCGAAGACATAAGTCTTTATAGCTCTTATATTTTTCACGGGCTCCCCTCCTTGATAATTGTGACCTGTACGGACTGCAGCTCCCAGAGGTCGACTCCGCGCTCGGGCTTCTCCTGAATACGCTCGATCCGGTACTGCCGGGACTCCGAGCGGACGACTACTATGTCGAGCCGGTCGACGAGAGCCGTGTGCGGGACCTTGATGAGTCTGTCAATCCTGTTAGACGCGAGCGCGCCGGACTCGTAGAAGCGCCGGACGCCGACGGACTGCTCCTCGAAGCGGAGCGTCGCCTTTTTAGCGCCGATCTTCCGGTTCTTCTCCTGAGTGTAGACGTCGACGACGCCGTCGGGGAAGGTTTCCACCTGTTGGCTAGGCCTCATGGTTCTCCTCCTTCCGTTTCGCGACCAGAGTACGCCTTCGGAGGCTGTTCAGCTCGAAGGCGTAGTTCTGAACGAACTGATCGAGAGCGCCCGCGCGTGAATATAGCAGATAATTAAAGAGCAGCTCTTGAGCACGGTCATTCACGGATTCACCGGAGAAGTCCGACGCCGAGACGCCGGTCTTCTCGGTGATGTAAGCGATGCCGCGCCGGATCTGGCCCTTGAGCTTCTCGTCCGTGTCCTTGTCGGTCCACGTGATGTCGAGAAAGTTCTTCGACTCGGAGAGCAGCTCCTCAGATACTACGATCAAGCTCATCGCGTCCTCCTCTTTCCTGTGTTAGGCCGCAAGCGTCGCCCCGTTGAATGTGATCGTCAGGAAGACGCCGTCCTCCGCCGTCTCGAATGTGAACTTCACATTCTTGTCGGGGACGTAAAGCAGCCAGTCGAGGTCTTTGATCTTGTCCGCCCTCACGACGCCGTCACGCTTGACCGTGATCTCCTTGCCGTCGTAGGCCTCGTCGAGCTTGAGCGGAAGATAGTGGCCGTCCTGTTCGCCCTCTCCGAAGGTCGTCACGCCGGAAGCATGGAGAAGCGTCCCGTGGACGTCACCATCCTCGTCGACGATCGTGTCAGCACTCACAAAATCGGAGACCTGTTTCCCCGCTGAGTCTTTCGGGGTCTGATCCTGAGCGGGTACAGAGACCAGATCAGACCCGATTATTCCCCCGAGGAGGCCGCCACGCTCTTGACGGTGAGGTAGGTCGGCTCGAGCTTCGAGATGTCGAGGCGGAGGAAGGCGTTGTTGTCCTTCGGCCTGCCGTTACCGTAGGCGACGATCTTGTAGTAGCGCTGATCCTCGAGGAACTTGTACTCGTCCGAGAACTGAATGCCGCGGTTTCCGGCGACGCCGAGCCAGTACCTCTTGCCCATCCCGAGGATCGCCTCTCCGGCGGTCACGGCAACGGACTGAATGATCTGAGTCGGAACGGGCAGGACGTCGTTGACGTAGGCGCCGTTCGGCGTCATGACCGTCGTCGCGGGCATGACCGTCTTCCAGTAGTCCGCCGGGTTCACGACGAGGATCAGGCCCCTCACTGCGCGCGGCTTGCCCTTCTGGGTCTGCGCGAGCTTCTGAACGAGCGCGCCGTAGTTCGCCGGAGTGAAGTCGACGACGGAGACCGTCTCCTTCTGCGGGTAGATGCCGCCCTGAACCTCTACGTCGTCAGCGACGGAGCGGTCCATTCCGATCGGCTGATTCTTGCCGGTGCCGGTGACGATCGCCTGTTCGTAGCCGAGGGCGAGAGCCTCAGACAGGCACGTCCGGATGTAGCTGTCAAGCCAGGCCGGACCGAGGTCAAGCAGGCCGTTCGAGATCGGCATGAACGCGGTGAGCTTGTTCTGGCCAAGGTCGATCTCGGCGAAGCCGGAGGTGATCTCCTGAGTGACCGCATCCGTTACCTGTCCCCAGGTCGCCGCGGTCTTTCCCTCGTCGACGTTGATGATCCAACGGGTGAGGCCGGTCGTGTTGACCGTGTCGATCGCGTCGAGGAGCGGGTGGTTCTGCTTCATGTCTTCCATGACCGCGTTGACGATCGTCTCCGGGAAGGTCTTGTCGACGCCGGTCAGCGCCATCATAGCGTTGCCGCCGTTCGCGACCGCGGACTTCATCGCGTCGATGATCGCGTTGTAGAACTTCGTCTCGTCGCTCGTGAGCTGTCTCACGCCGCGCTGCGCGAGGATGGCCGTGTCGGCGATCCCGCGGACGGACGCCGCCTGCGCGAGGATGTCGTTCTGAATGTTTAAAAACAGATCGTGAAGGCCTGCCTCGAACGCTTCGGAGTCGCCCTCCTTCGCCGCGTTGCTGATCCGCTGAGCGATCTCGAGCTGTGTCGTGTTAAGGTTGTCTTTGTTCATCATGGTGTTTTATACCTCCTTGTTAAAGTTGAAAAAGCCTTTTTTAGTTACGCCCGGCGCCGGTGTCGGTGTCGGGGGTGTTGCAAGAATTACTTCCGCGGCCGCCTTGAGCTTTGCCGCGAGCTCCGGATCCGCCCCGAGCTTTCCGAGAAGCGTCTCAGCGAGTGAGATCATCTTCCCCGTCTTCTCGTAGAAGCCGGACGTCTGCACGAAGGCGTTCATCAGATCCGAGAGATCGAGGCGCTTCCCGTTGCCGACGTCTACGAGCACGCCCGATTCGCCGGTATGAACGGCCGGGACGCCGCTGATGATGTCCATGATCGAGGACATCATGTCATTGTGAACGACCGGGACGCCGCCGACCTGGCCGCCTTCGTCTTCAGCTCCCGCGATCTCTGTCGCGAAGCCCATCCGGACGGCGTCCTCCGGCGGGATCCACGTCTCGCTCCGGAGCATCTCGTCGAGCTCGGCGTCCGTGACGTTGACGCCGCTCTCTTTATAGGCGGCGACGGCCGCGTCCGTGAGGATCTTCAGGTCGTCGGCGTACTTCTGAAAGTCGTCGGCGTTTCCTCCGGCCTCCATCGACGCCTGATGGACGAAAAGCAGAGAGGCGGGCTGCATGATCCGCCTCTTTCCCGCCGCGAAGATGATACTCCCGGCGGAGGCCGCGAAGCCTTCGCAGATCGTCGTGACGTTCCGATCCTTGAGGACGTTGTAGATCCCGAGCCCCTCCTTCAGCTCGCCGCCGTTGCTGTTGACGTGGACCGTGACGTCGTAGTCTTCAGGGATCCGCGCGATCTGGTTGGCGAGGTTATAGCTCGACTGATCGGACGGCGCCTGCAGCAGACCGGACAAGCCTCCGCGGTCGGACGCGATATTCCCAAAAATGAAAATGTCGGCCGTCTTCGCCTGATCGTCAGCGCTGAGGCTGAAGTAGGGCATCGGGGTCTTTGTCTGGCGGGTCGCCGTTGGTGTTTTCTCCTTCACCTTTTGTTTCCTCCTTTCCAGGTCCCGGCGGTGTCGCCGGTTCGTTTTTATTACTATCCACGCCGCTGAGAAGATCGTCGGCGGGTGAGTAGTTCTTTGTCATCCAGTGCTGCTCCGCCCACGGCTCGTCGATCGGGTTCGCCCCGAGCCGGACGAGGATGTCATTGACGCAGAACGCACCGGAGGCGATGAGCTTGTCGATCGGGTCCGCGATGTCGAAGACGTCGCGGTATCGAACGGCCGCGAGGTTCGGCGCGATGTATGTCCCGTTGAAGACAAGCTGCTGCCCGTATAGCTTCCGGTTGATCTCCTGAGCGATCATCGTGACGATCGGGAGCACCGGCGATGTCAGGAAGGCGGCGAAGTCGGCGTCCGTGACGTTCTTCCCGGTCGCGATCGACGCGGGGAGGCCGAGTCCCGAAGCTGTGAGCTCGAGGACGTCGTCCATGATCGCCCGGATGTCGCGGGTGTTGGCCGAGCCGTTCGTCGAGCCGGAGCTCCGGCCGGTCGTACCTTCGCCGCCGGATCCGCCCTCCGTGTAGTTGTAGCCCTTAAAGAGCGGGAGGACGGCGTTCTCTGCAGAGAAGTAGGTCTTGAACTTCTCCTCGATGAGCTCTTTGTAGGTCTCCTCGAAGTCCGGATCCGACTCCGCGACGTCGTCGATCGTCAGGATCCCGTGCCGCCCGTTGTTCCGGATGTAGGAAGTCGCCGCGCTCTTTAGGAGCTTGCCCTCCATGACCGAGACGGCCGTCATCGACTTCCGGATGCTCGTCCCCTCGAGCGTGAAGTGTAAGACGTCGCTCGAGAGGTAAGTCCCGGGGATCTGTTCGCCGTTCGAGGTAATGTCCCGGTAGAGGTCGCCGCTCAGTCTGTGCTCGACCGAGAAGCTGCCCGCGACGTAGCGGCTCCCGTCCGCCGTCTCGACGACGAGGGCCTCCTGATCGTGAAAGAGCTTTCCGATAAGCGTGACGAAGAACTGGTTCCGCGTCTGGTTCGGGTTCGGCGCGTAGTTCCACGACCAGTACTCCCGGGCCTTGACCTTTTTCCCGCGCCGGTAGGTTTCCCACTCGACCGCGGCGACCGCTTCGCCGATCCTCCGGACACAAGTCCAGAACGCCATCCTCTGCAGATACGCCTCGAGGCCGAAGGCTATGTCCTGAATGTTCTCCTCGAGGAACGTCCCTTTGCTGATTGTCTCCCCGGCCGGGCCGGGGCTTTCCTGATCCTTCAGGATCCACTTGAAAATGTTAAAAGCCATAAGTCCTCCTTAATACGTCGCGACGCTGAGCTTCCGGCGGGATCCTGTCCGGCGTTCGATGATCTGGTCTTCGATCGTCATCGCCGCGACGAGAGCCATGAACGGGTCCGTCTTCCGGGACTTCGCCTCGATCTTTCCGTAGACGTAGTTCCCGAGATCCTGATCGCCCGCCTGCCCGAGCTTCCGGCCGTACCGGATGAGCTTCGCGTTGTTCGTCGCCCACCTCAGCTCCGGAGCGTCTCCCCATGTGAACCACTGGTTCGCGAAGCAGGAGTCGATCACCGGCGCGATCTTCATGATGTCCGAGGGCCGGACGAGCTTCAGGTTCTTCTGGCCCTTCGGGTCGAAGCCGATCTCCTGAAGCTGCCGGGCGAGCAGCGCGTAGCGGAAGTCGTCGATCGCGACGGCGCGGATGATGTAGCTCCGCTTCATCTCGTAGAGATAGGCCGCGATGACGTCGGGGTGGATCTCGACGTCGTCGATGAGAGTGAGCCGCCCCTTTTCGACCCATTCCTTCCAGGGCGCCCGGATCCGCGGGATGTCTTTCGACGCCGTGCACATCCAGGAGTGCGAGAGGTCGAAGCGCTGATCGCCCTGTTTGAAGTGGAGGTCGACGGAGACCCAGTCCGTGATCTTCGAGAAGTCGATCCCCGCGACGCAAGTCCACCCGGTAAGATCCGGGAGCTCCCGGTTCGTCGCCTTGATGTTCGCGTAGTCCGTGACCTTGATCTCGGAGGATCCGTCCCGGATGTTCATCCGCTTCGTCATAAAGGCCGGGAGGCGCTGCGGGTTCTTCTTCCAGTCCTTGTACTCCTTCTCGATCTCGCTCCGGAGAGCGGGGAGATACGGGAGCGACGGGTTCGCCATTTCCCAGTTCCGGGGATCGTCGACTTCCTCCTTCGAGTTCAGTCTGCAGATCAGCGGGAGGAGCCCGTTGTCCGGATCCCCTCCGAAAAGGATCCCCTCGGACGTCTCGATCAGGTCGTCAAGCGGCCCCTCCGGGACGTCGCCGTTCGTCGTGTAGTAGCTCCGCCTCGGGTGCGGGTGCTTCCCGAGGCCGGTCGTGAATACGTTGATATTATTGTAATTTTCGTATTGATGGATCTCGTTGAAGACTACGATCCCGGAGCGCATTCCGTCTTTCCCTTTCGGGTTGTTCGTCCGCCCGCGGATCTGTGACTTCGTCCGGAGCGAGAGGACGCTCTCGGTCTTCCAACTGAACCACTTTTTCAGCTTCTTTTTGTATTCCGACGTGTCGAAGGCGTCGACGATGTCAAGCACCGGCCGGAGCGCCTGCTCCTCATTGTTCGCGCAGATGTCGACGTCGTAGCCGGGGATCCCGTTGTACGGACTCGAGAGCGCGACGGACTCGAGCGCGATCGTTCCGTCCTTCCCGGCGCCCCGGCCGATCATACAAAAGAGGTCAGGCCATCGCGGGAGCCCCGTGTCTGTCCAGTAGGTACAGTCGTGGAGCGTGATGACGAACTCCTGCCACGGGAAGACGGTCTCGAACGGGAAATACTTCGCGAGGCCGATGTAGTGATCGGCCTGTTCTTCGTCGACATAAATGTCCTCATGAGCGAAGCAGAACTTCACGTGGTCGACGAGGGCCTTGACCTCCTTCGACGTCCGAAGGTTGCCAGACTCAACCTGATCGACGAAGCGCTGAATGTGATCGTTGAGCTTGCGCTTATAGATCGCAGTCATCCCCCGCGGCGGCGCTCGAGTTCATGACCGGGCCGTCGGCAAAGGTCGTGATGATCTTGAGGAGCGTCGCGACGGTCTGGTTCGCCGCGGTTGCCGTCCGGTTATATTCCGCGATCGCAGGATTCGCGACGAGGTTCGGGCGCCCCTTGACGTATTCCTTCGTGATGAGGACGTCGCCGTCGGAGAGTTCCTTCTGCAGTCGCGTGAGTGTGTTCAGTTGTACCTTGTAGCGGTTGAAGGTCGTCGTGAAGAAGAAGTTCTGCTCGACGCCGCCTTCCTCCGCCATCCGGATCAGGTCTTCTGCAGCCTGATTGATCGGCAGCGTGTCTTTCGCCTTCCGGGGCGCCTTCCGCGCCGTTGTCTTTTTTCCTGTTGCCATTAGTTCACCTTTTCCGCCTTTCTGTCGGTGTACTGTTCCCACCTGTCTATGATGAGCCTGGCGTAGTAGGGCTCGATCTCCATCATCAGGCACCGGCGGCCGGTCGCCTCGCAGGCGATCAGCGTCGAGCCGGATCCGCCGAAGCAGTCGAGGACGTCAGCTTCCTCCCGGGAGAAGTCCCCGAGGATCCCCTTGAGGAGCCCGACCGGCTTCTGCGTCGGGTGTACCCGGCGGAGCAGCTCGCTCTTTCGGTCGCCCTCGCGCGCCATCCCGTTCCACATATAGCGGTAGAGCCGGGAGCCCCTCGAGAGGGAGGTCCACGCGAGCTCGATGTCCGCGAAGTTCGACTCGCCGTTGACTTTGTCCCACGCGATCCAACAGGAGCGCGGCGGGAGGAAGTCGGTGAAATACTGGCCGCCGAAGAAGATCTGGTTCTCGGAGAGGCTGCGGACGATCCGGTAGTGCTTCCGGGCCGTGTCGGTCGTGTCGTCGCCCCTGATCGGCATATACTCGCCCGCCGGGACGACGTGGTCGCCGCCGATCTTTCCCTTCCCGAAGGTCGCGGCCTTGTCCCCGCCGACCTTCCCGCTCTGCCGGGAGACGATGTCGATCCCATAGGGCGGGTCGGTGAGCACGAGATCGACGCGGGGCTTCCCCGCAGCGCTGAGGAGCGCCTGAACGTCCCGTGCCGCCGTCCCGTCCCCGCATAGGAGGAAATGGGAGCCGAGCCGGAAAAGGTCGCCGCGTAGTACGGCGTGGACGTCTTCCGGCGCGGAGTAGCTGTCATCGTCTTCGCTGTCTTGTGAGTCCCCCCCCGCTGAGTCGTCATCGAGTAAAATGTCCTCGAAGCCGAACTCGCTCATGGTGTCCGCGTCGAGCTCGAGGAGTTCTTCCCGGAGGAGGGCGTCATCCCAGGACGCGAGCTCGGCCGTCTTGTTATCGGCGAGCCGGAACTCTTTGATCTGTGTCGGCGTCAGGTCGTCCGCGAGAATGACCGGGACCGCTTCGAGCCCGAGCTTCTTCGCGGCGCGGTAGCGGGTGTGGCCCGTTACGATGACGCCGTCCTTGTCGATGACGATCGGGACCTTGAAGCCGTAGTTCCGGATCGAGGCGGCGACCGCAGAGACCGCGGCGTCGTTCCTCCGGGGGTTTTTCTCGTAGGGCTTCAGGTCGTCAATATTTTTCTGAATAATCTGAGGGTCGTTTTTGTTCTTTTTCATAATTTTCCAAAAATACGTGCGTATAGCGATTTTTTCAAAATGTCGAGGCCGCCACCGATCTCGGCGTAAAAAAGCCCGGCGTGGCGGACAACAAAGTTGCCG
>CANRIL010000033.1 GCA_947630625.1 uncultured Clostridia bacterium | reverse complement strand
CCCGGCTTTGGCGGGCTTGTTGTGTCGTCCGCATCCGGCGGACCGACGGCTAAGGAGTATGCCCTGAAACGCGTTTCCGACGCGAACACTATGGACGATTATATTAATCGTCTGCTGACCTCCGACAACGGTTCACGTTATGCCGGACGCGTGTGGACGGACAAGACCGTAGTCGCTTACGAGGACGGGAAGGAAAATAAGATAGATCTCGATATGAAAACGGACGGCTTCAGCGGCAACGTAACTTTCGATGCCGATTTTCTCCACGTTTTCAGCGCACTTGCAAGCTCTCAGGTTGTCAACGAGGCTATCACCTCGCCGCTCGACATAATCATACTCCTCGATATGTCCGGTTCAATGGGGTCGGATCTTACGGATGGAACTCATACACATGCCAATGTGCAAGAGCGCATTTCACATTCACGTATATATTTGGTACTTGAGTCTATCAATGAAGCCATTGAAGACCTGATGGAAATGAACGAGACGAACCGTGTTACCGTTGTCGGTTACGGCGCAACTGCTGCAACGATACTCCCGCTCGGACATTACGAAAAAATTAACGGGCAAAATTATATTTCAGTTGGTCAGTTCACTAAATACGGCAAAACTCAATCAGAGTACAGCATAAGCGATAAAGCCTCTGCGGCATATACGGTAGAAGGCCACGCAACCTTAGTTGAATATGATAAAAGCGGAAAT
This sequence comes from uncultured Clostridia bacterium, assembly GCA_947630625.1. Taxonomy (GTDB): domain Bacteria; phylum Bacillota; class Clostridia; order Oscillospirales; family CAG-272; genus DTU064. The sequence goes on along the minus strand of CANRIL010000033.1, from coordinate 24,303 downwards.
AAAACCACAAGAAATGTAGATAATAAGGTCAGGAACGACTATACACAAGATGGTTGCACTGGAACGCTGATCGGATACCATACAGACCTTCAGGCAGGTATATACAAAGGATTTAATAACCTTTATGAGACATTGACGAGCAAAGAGGCTGTCACATATACATATCATTCCAACATGACGGGTGAAAGCGAAACCGTTCCGCGTATTCCTGTTGCATTTGTTATGACAGACGGCGGCTCAAACTACGCGTTGAAAGAAAATAACAGTTCAGCAGCAACCGGAAATGAATGGAATAATGTCCCGATTAGGAATGATGTTGGAGCGGCGTCGGATACTGCCAGCTATAAGTCGGATTATACCAAATATCGTGCTGAAGCATCTGGCGTAGGAAAGGGCGGCGACGCTGTTATCTTAGATATCTTGCTGACAGCGTCGTATATGAAATCGAAAATCGAAAACAAGTACACAAAGCTTTTAAAGGAAGCGAAAGTTTTAGAGGGAGACGAAAAGGCAGATTTCCAGATACACACGATCAGTGTTGATACGCCTTTCGCTGATTGGCAGATTCCGCGCATCTATGCTGCTCTTGACCCGACGGATTATTTCAATGCAGATCCTAAAAAAGTTGAAGGGAAAGATAGCATTGATCCAAGTCAATGGAGTCAAAAACAAGATGTTATAAATGCTTATCAATATTATGAAAAATGGAAAGCAAACGGCACAACTATTATTTTTACAGATTCAGACAAAAGTCGAACCATAAAATTTAATAAGCTGGCAAACGGCGGCGAAGTTTCCAATGATGATATCATCGCTAACATTAATTATAACGATTCCTTCCAGGATATAGGCACTTCGAATTTGACGGAGACGTTCAGAAGCTTGATGGATGACTTCGACGTTCCGGTGTTTACGCCTATTTCGGGCAACAACGATGCAGATGTCGGCGACAGTATCACGTATCAGGACCCGATCGGCGAATACATGGAAATAAAGAACCAGTCCATAACGACCACACCTCATCATGTGGACGATCCAACTATCGGCGAAGGTACTGAACAAACATACGATATGTCCATGCTCGTGTTCGGCGAGATGCACGGTCTTGTCCGCGCCGGTACGTATGATTGGCAGTGGAACGACGACTATATGCGTGCACACAAACTCGATGCAGGGAATACCGCCTTCCCGATGGGCTGGTATTACGGAGATGATCCGGCAACCGCAAAGAAAGCGGAAAAGACAAAGACCGATGAGTCGGGCTCTTTCCCCGAAACAAGCATTGACGGGAAAACAACATACAAAAACGCTGAGGAAGCGTGGGCGGACGGCTGGGTATACCGCTTCAACTTCACAACGGTGCTTCAGTTTGTACCGATCACGGGCGTTGATCCGTCGGATGTCCATCCGTCAGAGCTGCCCGAGCAGGTAAAGAATACTGTTTACACCTGCTACCGCTTTGCGGGATCGCAGAAGGACAGAAACGAGCTCAGACGCAATCCGATTTACGGCGATGTTCCCAAAGATTTGGTCGACAAATGGGAGCAGTATTATAATACAAATGGGAGATACCCCGATTCGGATGACGATTATGCAAAAGTCTCCGGTGTATACCGCCTGTCGGATATCCGCGTGTGGGTCGAGGAAACGGATGACTTCGTTGACGAGATCGGCATGATCACGCCGAATTCAGGATATGACAGGTCGCTTTACGTGAACGTCCCGGCGGCTGCCGTTCCGACGCAGCTCGCGACTGTAACTGTCAGCGGGGACTCGGTTCTGTCTTATCAGACGAACCTTGCGACGGATAAGAATCTTGATGAAGAATCTGAAGAATTCAAAAATTACAGCTATCAGTCAACGCCGCTCCGCCTGTTCTACGCGGTCGGACTTGAGGAAGCTGTCATTTACCGCGATGATAAAGGCAATCAGACGGGCGTCAACTTCAACGCGATCTCTGCTGAATATATTGAACAGCACACGATCGAGGGTCAGGATTACGTCTGGTTCATATCCAACTATTATTCAAATACAACATATGACGACTATGTTACCGACGCGACGGGTTCCCGTACACGCGGCGACCCGACCGTGACATTCTCGCCGAGCGAAGACAACCGCTACTACGTCTTCCAGAAGCCTCTCCCGCTGTATGCTCACGCATACAAGCAGAAGGATGGCGGAAGACTCACGCCTGTTGACAGAAAAGACGGCACGTTATGGACATCCCAAGAAAATGTGACCGGCGGCAACGGCGGAACAACGTGGGAACATGACGCTGTCGGCGGCGGTTCGTGGACTGGAACCGAGTTCATGGGCGTGTATAAGAGCGAAGACGATTTCAAAACTGCTGTGCAAGCTGTTGAAACTGACGAAAAAGGCGTTCAGCACATTACCGACAGCCACGGTTCAAAGTATGTATATTCGGAAAAGGGCATTGTATTCCTTGAATCTGACCTGCTCGACCGTGTAACGACAGATGCAGACGGCGACGGATATACAAGTGATTCAGTTTCGTTCTCATCTAACGACTATTTCTTCATTCTCGTTGAATACTACCTGCCCGGTACAGGCGTAGGAACGAATTTCGAGGGTGATGAAGTCGAGCACAGCCACGACGGGCGGAAGGTACAGTACGTTGTAGCCCGTAAGGGAAGCGAGTTCGGTTCGGGCTTCGTGTCTGATGCGATCGACAACGGCGACATGCTCTGCTGGACTGATATGAGCGGTCATATCACGCAGCCGCTCAACTACCTCTCAAAGTCTGACACCGGCGACTACACGCGCGGCGAGCCTACATGGGAAAAGCTGACGAAGAAAGACAATGACCTAAAGGAGTATCTTAGAGATACATGCCATATCAGCGATGTAACACCGGAAGGCGCTACGAAGTCTCCGCTTGATGAGGCGTTTGAATACTGGACTGGCATTCAGGCTGACGAAGTTGTTCAGGCTGCTTTGACGGCTGCCAAGAACGGCGACAGCGAGCTGACGCAGGAAGAATTCAACACATACTTCCAGTTCGCAGTGGCGGCGCGTCCGGGCGGAATTCGTACGGGCGACATGGCGAACAACATCCAGACAAAGGGCGAATATAACGCCGAGACCGGAACGTTCTCGAACAACCTGACCAACACATCGAACAGCTACTATTTGCCGACCGTTTCTCCGAATTCCGGAACGGACGACAAGATCATCATCAACAACTACCTCGGAAACAACGGTTATCTGGAGATCGCTAACCAGATGCTCCACGTGACGAAGATGCTGGAGCCGCCGGAAGGCTTCACGCTCTCTGAGTCTGAACTTAACGAGATATTCAATTATCAGATATTTGTTCAGGGCGTCGTCGGCGAACGCTCCGCGATCAACACTCTCTACAACGAATACGCGGGCGTCTGGGAGCGCCGTCTCGCTTACATCGACGTTGTGACCGACAACAGCAACCTCGTCCTCGACAACAGCAACAACCGCGCGATGTTCGTTCGCGGTACTGACGGAACGGCAGAGCACGTTGTTCCAGTTACGGAAGGAGACGGAACTTCTTACTACTATGCCGACGAAAACGGCGATACAACGGATAAGAAGTATGAGGGCGGAGATGTATTCTACCTCTACTTGCCCGCTGATGCTGAAGGCAGCAGGACTCGCCGAATCTATCAGGACTCTGCATATAACGGCGATGATAAGGTAGGGACAGAAATTCTTAATAAAAACGGGCGCACGACATTCTTCAAAGAAGGTCAGCGCGAGGAAACCGACAAAGACCCCGGCGCAGATAACCGCGACAGTTTCCGCAAGGAGACAACTGATCGTCCGGCAGGAACAAGGTCCTATTGGGTCATGGACGCGGAGCTCATCCCGGTGAACACAGTGAACGAGTTCGAGGCAAATGCTGATGCTGATACACGCTGGAGCCACAGTACTACTGAAACAGCAAATGTCCTTCAATATTTCACATTTGTCATAAGAAAGCCGAACGACGAAACGAGCGGAACTTATTTCTCGTCCCCGTTCAAGACTCGCACGCTTTATATGACGACGACGCTCTATTTCGGCACAAATGCCAACACGAAAGACGGCACAGGTACTGGCAAGATGGCAGCGGCCGACCTTTACGACGGTGTTGTTCCGTCGGGCGACAGACCTGATCTGTTCGGACCAGCGCTCTCGAACGATCAGATAGCGCGCAACACGGCGGAATTCACGCTGAAACACGGCGAAGGACTCCTGCTCACTGGCTTGAACAACCGCGTTGCATACAGGTTCACCGAGAAGCTGACGGATGATCAGATCGAAAAGGGCTACGCGTTAAAGCAGGTCTCCCATATCCAGCAGCGAGGAAGCCAGAGTACATTCCTCCCCGGCGTACAGAAAATCCCGATCTACACGCAGGATGGCGCGACATACGGTTCGAATTATGCGACCGGATATCAGAACAAACAGACAGAAAACGGCTTGACGTGGTCTGATAACCCGAACGCGACGGTCAAGTATGAGCCGTTCGCACATACGAACGCCACCCTGTGGGAGTGCTATGCCACGATGGGTTCTGGCGTATCCGGCAACCATCATCAGCCGTCTGGTGTTACACCTGAGAAGGAGTCGACGCAGTATTATTGGACAGGCGAGCCTAACACTTATACCGAGATAAAAGAGCCTCGTGAGGTACTGACGAATCCGAACTGTGCGACATGCGACGAGGAGCAGTCTGACGGTTCAATTCTCCACTACATGTACAAAGACGGCGAACTTGTTGACCCGCATTACAACGGCGAGGCGACGAGCATGCTGCGCAACATGGCGCGCTACATCGTCAGCCCGACGGTGCGCTTCGGCGTCGTGGGCGAGGGCACAACTCAGCCGACGACAACGGCAACTCTGCCGGAACATGATTATTACAACTACAGCGGAGTATATTCCGTATTCGGAAATACGGGCTGGTTCGAAGAGCAGGTGAACTACGTCAACACCGTCGACCCCGAGCTCCTTGTTATCACAAAGGAAATGGTCGATAAGGACGGTCACGAAGTTGTTCCCGCACCTAATGAAGAATTCGAATTTACACTCACACTCACCGAGTCCGCGACTGCGGCATTAAAGGGCGGCACGCTCTACTACTGGAAGGGCAACAGAGACCTGACGAGCGGCGGCACGGCTAACGGCATGCCGGAAAAGGCTCCGCACCTCTACGAATACGAAAAGTATCTCGACGGTGAGTTGAAGCTTGCAGAGCTTAAAGCTGAAACAGACGGCTCTTACAAGATCAGACTGAAAGGTCATGAGGCGGTCGTCATCTACGGCATTCCGATCTCGACGACGTATACCGTGACTGAGACGACGAATGAAGATTATCCGTACGTCGGCGACAATAAGAAGCTTGACGAAACGGGTACGACGGACAACGACGATGATCCGACGAAGACCGGCACGATCGAGCACAACAAGGACGAGACCGTTGCGATGAAGCCGACAACGACTTCGAACCGCGAAGATTATTACAACCTGATGCCTCCCGGAACGCTCATCGTTGAAAAGAAGATCGTTGACGATGACGCTGAAACGGTGAACAGGAATTTCGAATTCACTGTGACGCTTACGCCGAGGTCAGGCGGAACGCTTGATAAAACGGCGCTGACGGCGGTGAAGTATGACAAGGACGACAAGGAAGTTCCCGGATTTAAGCTTGAGTGGGAAGATGTCAATGATGCTTCGGGCAAGGTCACCGGGCTGACGGCGAAATTCACGCTCAAGCACGGCGAATCCGTAAAGATCGACGGCATGCCGATCGGCACGACTTACAACGTCGCCGAGACGGGCAGACCCGGTTACAACCTCCAGCACGTCGCGGGCAACGATAAAGATGAACCCGGCACTGACGGGAAATATGTCGAACAGAATGATGACGGCAGCGTTTCCGGCAAGATAACGAGCACGCTCACCGACATTTACCTGTTGTTTGCGAACGGCAAGGCGGCGCGTGTGCCGTTTACCGGCGGCAACGGGCTCGGCGCTGACGGATATCTGATCGGCGGCATGCTCCTGATCGGGCTTGCGTTCGTTCCGATGATGTACGCGCTTGGGAAGCGGCGTTCGTACCGCAGATAACGGAGGACGGCGAGATGGAAGAAATTAAATCCGTCAGGATCGTCAATGCGCGTGCGCCGACTTCGAATTGTCCGAGGGCGGAAAGTCCGCCGGGGGCGGAAGCATCGGGGGTGGATAAGCCGCCTTGAAGATGTATAGATCCCAGCGGTCAGCGGACGGCTTGATCGAAAAGGCGCAAATTGGCAGGCATGATCGAAACTGACCTTGATAAACCGCATCTGTTTACACAGATTTTAAGTGGGATGAGGCTGGTGACAGCCTCTCACCCGCTTGAAAAATACGGGGTGAACCCGAACAATTTTATGACACGCTCCCGATTTTGTCAGGCTCCATCGGGTGCGCCAACCTTGACGGAGCGTGACAAAATCGAAAAAAGGAAAATAATTTGCAGGAGGAAATGCAAAATGAAATCGACCAGAAAAACTCTCGGGAGAGTTCTTGCGCTCGCGCTTGTCGTTATTATGGCGCTGACCACCGCAATTCCGGCTTACGCCGCCAATACGAACCCGAACACCGAGAATTTGACGATCACGATTCATAACAACGAAGGACTTCCGGAACTTACGGAAAATTCCTTCGATGTGTACCAGCTCTTCACCGGCACGCCGTATAAGGAAGAGGGCGCGAAAGAAAATGACTGGGATGCAAGCGAATGGAACAACTGGTCGCTTGCTGATATCGGTTGGGGTGCAAGTGTTAAAAAGGATAACACCTCTGAGGAGGTAAAAGACGGCTACGACCACAGCGAAGGAATTATCAATGGCTTAAAGGGACTCACAAAGACTACAGCAGCCTGGGCGTTTGCAAATGAAACGACTAACCCGTTTGAAAAGGTTGCTACGGCTGAGGATGTGGCGAGAGTGCTTGAGAAGCACACAGATAACCTCTTCCTCCAGGGCTTCGCAACATGGCTTCTTGACAACAGTCACCTTACGGTTCTTGCTTCAAAAGGCGAAGTTAACAAAAACGGCACGCCGGATGATTATTCCGACGACACGCTGACATACAAGGTTCCCGGCACAGGTTATTATCTGTTCGCTGAGAAAGCCACATATGATGCAAAGATCGTTTCCGAGTACATCTTCGCGGTTATGGGACATCAGGACATCGACCTCAAGGCTTCCATCCCGAACGTTGACAAGAACATCGTTGTCGGCGATACTGACAAAAAGGGCGACGCTGACGGCGTCGGCGAAGTTGTTACATTTAAGCTGACGGGCACGCTGCCGAAGAATTTCAATGACTACGGCACGTACTATTATGAATTCTTCGATAAGCTTTCCGAAGGTCTTTCACTTAATACTGATTCGTTCGTTATAAAGGCTGAAGTCGGCACGGACACATACACGATCGACCGCAATGAATACGGCATCATCCCGACGGGCGCGCTTCTTGATCCTCCGCCCGCAGGTGGAACTACGATCGTTATCACATTCTCCGACCTGCACGGCACGCAGGCAGACGGCACGAAGAAGGGTCTTGCTTACACCGCCAAGAATGACGTAGAAGAATCAGGCTTTATCACGCTTACTCCTGATTCAAAGATAATCGTAACTTACACGGCTACGGTCAACGAGAATGCAGTTATCGGTTCGGAAGGCAACCCGAACGACGTTCACCTCGTATATTCGAACAACCCGAACCACGATGGCAGAGGTCAGACGGAAGACCGCAGAGTTTACGTTTACGCGTTCGGTCTTGATCTTGTAAAGATCGCTTCCGACACGCAGGAAGGACTCCCGGGCGCTGGATTCACGCTCAAGAACAGCGACGGCAAGTATGCTCACTTTATCGAAAAGAAAGATAAAGACGGCAACGTGATCGGTCGCGCTATTGAGAGCTGGGTTGAGGCTGGCTCTGTTGAAAACTTGATCAACGCTTATTATGATGCCGTCAGAACATATGAAAGCGCTCCGAACGACGAGATGGAAGCTGCAAAGGCAGCAGTCGCAGCGGCTCGCGCTAAACTTGACTGGTATCTGCTCGTCTCCGATGATAAAGGCGAACTGCCGGATGTTTACGGTCTTGGCGACGGCACATACACCCTCACCGAGGTCGTAACGCCCGCTGGCTACAACACGATGCTCCCGTTCGAATTCACGATCACGGCTGACATTGACGATCTGGGCATACTTCTCAAAGTAACATACAAACATGATGATGAAGAAATCGTTTATAAGCCCTCGTATGACAATGGCGAGATCGACGGCGACACAGACGGAACGATTGCTGACGACCTTATAGCTCGCTTCAAAACCGGACTTCTTGCTGATACTCTCGTAAACGAAAAGGCTCCGCTGCTTCCGTTCACGGGCGGCATGGGCACTGTGATCTTCTACGTGACCGGTTCTCTTATGATCGCCGGCGCGGTCATCTACCTTGTGATTGCGATCAGAAGACGCAGAAGCGAAGAAAATTCCGCTGAGTAAAAACTATTCTCCGCCATATCCGGGAGGGCTTCGACTCCCCCGGATACGGCGGCAGGGAGAGCCTTATGGATGAAAATAACTGCGTCAAAACGAAAAAGCGCAAAAGGGGCGGCGTCATTCCCGCCATTGCGGCAGTTATCGTTTTGTTCATCGGACTTTGCCTGCTGCTGTATCCGAGCGTCGCGGACTACGTGAATTCGCTTGCGTATAGGCGCGACATCGAAGAATATGAGCGGCAGCTGAATCAGGTCGACGAATCAGAGCGCGAAGCGATGCTCGAGCTTGCGCGCGATTACAACGCGCGGCTCCTTGAACGGTCAGACCGCATTTCGGCGCTCGACATGGATTGGCGCGCCGAATACAACACGCTGCTCGATCCGTTCGGCAGCGGCATGATGGGGTATATCGAAATTGCCCAGCTCAGAATTTTTCTGCCGATATACCACGGCACGGACGAAACGGTGCTTCGTTCCGGCGTCGGCCACATCGAGGGCTCCTCGCTTCCGGTCGGCGGCGCGGGCGTTCACACGATCTTATCCGGGCACACGGGGCTCCCGTCGGCGAAGCTGTTCAGCAGCATCGACCGGCTCGGGATCGGGGACACGTTCAAGCTCCACATCCTCGGCGAGACGCTTTTATACCGCGTCGTTTCAAAGGCGACGGTGCTTCCCGAAGAGGTCGGGGAGCTGCGCATCGCGCCGAATTCCGACATCTGCACGCTGATGACGTGCACGCCTTACGGCATCAACACGCACCGCCTTCTGATCCGCGGCGAGCGGGTAATTGATTCAGGCGGAAGCGCCACCGCAGGTGGAAGCGCCGCCGACGGCGGCGCGGGTAATGTTGACGGCGTGGGCGCGGGTAACGGTGGCAGCGCGGGAAATTCCGGCGCGGGCGAGAATGCTGGCGTTCCGGAAACGGAGCTCCCTATATTTCCGATCGCGGCGGCGGCTTTAGTATTTATCATAGCCGTGCTCGTCGTTATCGTCTTGCTTAAGAGAAAGAAAAATTAACCAAATGGAAAGAATGGACGGCGTAAAACGAAAAGGAATGTCGGCGGCGACCTCCGCGACGCTCTCCGTTGTAATGTTCCTCATTGGGCTGGCGCTCGTCTTTTATCCGACGGTCGCCGACAGGGTGAACAATTACGCCAACAAGGACGCGATCGGCGAATATCAGCGCGAGCTGCTTACGCTCGACGTGAGCGAATATCAGCGCATGCTCGACGAGGCGCGGCAATATAATGCCGACCTTTTCCGGCGGACGCCGTACATCGGCGAGCTGACGGCGGAGGGGCGAAAAGCGTACGAAAGCCTGCTCGACGTGACGGGGACGGGGATCATCGGGTACATCGAGATCGATTCCCCGCGGATATACCTTGCGATATATCACGGCACGACCGAAGAGGTGCTGCGCACGGGCGCGGGTCATCTCGACGCGTCGAGCCTGCCCGTCGACGGGGAAAGCGTTCATTCGGTCATCACCGGGCACAGCGGTTTGCCGTCGGCGAGGCTGTTTACTGACCTTGACTTACTCAAAGTCGGGGACACGTTCAGGCTCCACGTCCTGAATGAGACGTATTATTACAAAATCGAAGACATCAGGCGGGCATTGCCCGACGAGCTTGAAAATATGAGGATCGAGAAGGGCGAGGAGCTTTGCACGCTCCTGACGTGCACGCCCTACGGCGTCAACACGCACCGTCTCGTTCTGACGGGGCGCAGGTTCGATCCGCCGCCCGGTTCAATCGTGGACGACAACAATGACAACGGCATTTTCGAGGAAGCAATGTCGTCAACGTGGAACAGGTGGTTCGTGTTCCTGCCGTTCGCGGTCTATGCGAGCATTACGCTCGCGGTCATCATTATCCGCAGAAATATTAAACGAAGAAGAAGGCACTGACATATCGCGCCGCCATTTAAGGAGGGATTTCGATAATGAGAAAACACATTTTGCCCATACTGTTTGCGGTTCTGTTTCTCTTTTCAGCCGCGCTCCCCGTTTTCGCGGAGGAGTCGGGGTCTGTCACTGTGATTTACAGGCACGAGGAAGAACCGGTAACCGGGGTCGAGTTCCGCATTTACAAGGCTGCCGAATGGGACGGGCAGAGGTACGTTCTTTCGTCGCCGTTTGACGGCTACGGCATAACAGTTTCCGACGAGCCCGACGGCGAGGAATGGAGTGCGCTTGCCGAGACGCTTGCGTCTTATGCCGCGCGTGACGCGATCGCCCCGCGTGATTCCGATGTGACGGACGAAGAGGGCAAAGTTGTATTTGAAGCGCTTGAGCGCGGGTTATATCTCGTTGTCGGCGACAGGCTTGAGACGGAGGATTACACGCTGACGCCGCAGGCGATGCTCGTCGGCGTTCCGTACACGAACATGCTCGGCGAGGAGGAATTCGACATTACTGCCGAGCCGAAATACGAGTATGTGCTTCCCGAAAGGATCGACCGCCGCGCGGTCAAGGTCTGGAAGGACGACGGGGAAGGCGAAGACCGTCCGAAGTCGGTCACGGTTCAGCTGCTCCGCGACGGCGAGGTTTACGACGAAGTGACGCTTTCGGCGGATAACAACTGGGAGTACACGTGGCACGGGCTGAACGCGAAATATGACTGGCGCGTCGTCGAGAAGGAGGTTCCCGACGGGTACACGGTCAGCGTCGAGCTCGACGGGATCACGTTCACGGTGACGAACAAAGGCAAGAATCCGCCGCCGCCTCCGTCTACGCTTCCGCAGACGGGTATGCTGTGGTGGCCGGTTCCGGTGCTGTTCGTGGGCGGCTTCCTGACGCTGATGATCGGCGTTGTGCTCACGGTTCGCAAAAAGGGCGGTTCACGTGAATAAACGCGGCGGGTTTGCCGGGGCGTTCTTCATCTGTCTCGGATGTGTGTTGATCGCCTCGTCGCTCGGGCTTACAGCTTATAATTTTTGGGATGACAGGCGGGCGGAGCAGTCCGTTTCCGGGATAATGGAAGCGATCGACGCCCGCCTGCAAAATAATTATACGCCCCCGCCGCAGTCGTCAAATCCGGGCGTGTCGCTGACGCCGGGGGATGACGGAAGTTCGACACCTGAGACGGACGAGGGCGAGGAATTGCCCGATTACGTGAAAAATCCGGACAAGGCGATGCCGGCGGTCGAGATCGACGGTATTCGTTACGTCGGGACGGTCGACATTCCGACGATCGCGCTGCGGCTTCCCATCACCGAGACGTGGGACAATAAGAAGATGAAAAAAGCGCCGTGCCGGTATTCCGGTTCGGCGTATCTTGGCAATATGGTAATTTGCGGGCACAATTACAAATCGCATTTCGGGCGGCTGAAAAATCTCAAGGTCGGGGACAAGTTGACGTTCACGGACATGGACGGGAACGTATTTTCGTACGAGGTCGCCGAGACGGAGGTGCTCGCGCCGACGGCGGTCGAGGAGATGAAGGGCGGCGGCTGGGCGCTGACGCTGTTCACGTGCACCGCGAGCGGCAAGACGCGCCTGGCGATCAGGTGTCGGGCGATCGAGGGGTTCCAAAATGAGTGATATCTACAAAAAGCGCGATCTTGTGGGCTGCCGGTTCGGCATGCTGACCGTGGTCGAGGATTCGGGCGAGCGGCTGGGGCACAGCATTTTGTGGCGCTGCCGCTGCGACTGCGGGGGCGAGATTCTGGCGGTCCGCCATTCGCTCGTTTCGGGCGTAGTTGAGAATTGCGGGTGCGTGCCGCGTGTGGTCAAACATTACGGCAAGGGTTCCGACCTTTCGGGGCGTCGGTTCGGTCAGTTGACCGTTGTCGGCGACTCGGGCGGGCGGCGGCGCGGGTGCATTTTATGGGAGTGCCGCTGCGACTGCGGCGGCGAGGCGTCGTTCACGCGTTCGGAGCTTTTGAGCGGGAACGCGCAGAACTGCGGCTGCGTTTTGAAAGTTTATGCGCCGAAGACAGAGGCGGAAGACCTTTCCGGCCGTCGGTTCGGCGCGCTTGTGGCGCTTTTCCGCGCCGAGAACGACGCGCGCGGGCGCGTCACGTGGTTTTGCCGCTGCGACTGCGGGCGCGAGATCACGGCGACCGCGGCGGAGCTGAAAAGCGGGCACACGCGGAGCTGCGGGTGTCAGAGATATAAAAATCCGGTCAACAAGAAGGATTTATCGGGCAAGCGGTTCGGGCGGCTCGTTGTTGTGGCTCCGGCGGAGGCTGACGGGCGCGTGCGGTCGGGATATTGGCACTGCCGCTGCGACTGCGGGCGCGAGCTCGACGTTTGCGGCGTCAATCTGACGGCGGGGCGCACGCGGAGCTGCGGGTGTCTGAACAGCGAGCAGAGCGCGAAGATCCACGAGCACATGACATACCGCGACAACACGTGCGTCGAGCGGCTGAAACAAATTCACAACGGCAGGGAAACGAACAAGGCGGGGTTCCGCGGGCTGTTCGTGACGAAGGACGGCAAATACCGGGCGACGATCACGTTCCAGGGCGTTCATTATTATCTCGGCTGTTTTTCCGACATGGCGAAGGCGGTTCGCGCGCGGCTCGACGCCGAGGCCGTCATGCACGACGGCTACGTCGAGGCGTACTACACGTATCTGCGGCGCGCCGAGGATGATCCCGCGTGGGCGGCGGCGAATCCGTTTTATTATACGGTGTCGCGCGTCGGCGGCGAATTTACGGTCAGCACAAACGGCGTCGCGTGAGGCGCGCCGGCCGCGAAGCGGCGGCGCGCGCGGGTTGGCGGCTGTGAGGCGGTTGCGTGGGGTGGCGGCGCGGCGGCGCGGGTTGCGGTGCGGTTTTGACTGGCGCGGCGGCGCGGGTTTGCGGCGGGGAAAATGTGTCAGGCTGCTGTGAAATATACCACATATTGGGCTATTTTTGCGGCGTGATTCAATTTTTCGGGCTGTTTTTTCGCTCATATCGAAAAATATGCTTGCAATCTCTGCGATTATGTTGTATTATGTTAACTGTATAGATGAAGGAATGATATTTGGGGTTTCGGAAAATATCAATGGGTGTTGGTGATATTTTAGCGCTTCTCGGCGGCGTTGCGATGTTCCTTTTCGGCATGTCGCTGATGGGAGACGCGCTCAAAAGAGTTGCGGGCAACAAGCTCGAACTCGTTCTCTGGCGATTGTCTAACACGCCGATCAAGGGTGTTCTGCTCGGCACCGGCGTGACTGCGGTCGTTCAGTCCTCTTCGGCGACGACGGTCATGGTCGTCGGTTTCGTCAATTCCGGCATGATGACGGTTCGCCAGGCCATCGGCGTCATCATGGGCGCGAACATCGGCACGAGCGTGACGGGCTGGGTTTTGTGTCTCTCGATGCTCGACGGCTCGCGCAACGGTTGGATCACGCTTTTATCTACGGCGACGCTGACGGCTGTTGTCGCGCTCGTTGGTATTCTTCTGCGCATGATCTGCAAGTCGCAGACGAAGCGCCATGTCGGCGACATTCTGCTCGGCTTTGCCGTTCTGATGTACGGCATGCAGGCGATGTCGGCGGCTGTCGAGCCGCTCCGCGAGAGCGCGATGTTCGGCAGCGTGCTCTCGTCATTCAAAAATCCGGCGATCGGCATTCTCGCCGGTATCCTTGTGACGGCGGTGCTCCAAAGCGCCTCCGCCTCCGTCGGTATTCTTCAGTCATTGACGATCACCGGCGCGATCAGTTATGCGACGACGATCCCGCTGATCATGGGTATCGGTATCGGCGCGTCCGTTCCCGTTCTGCTCTCCGCCATCGGCGCGAACCGCGACGGCAGACGGACATCTCTGATTTACCTTGTGATCAACGTTCTCGGGACGCTCATATGTTCCGGCGTTTTCTACGGGTTGACGATTTTTATCAATTTCCCGTTCTTGTCGGAATCGGCAAGCTTTGTGGGCGTTGCGTTCATCAACAGCCTCTACCGCGTGGCGATGGTTCTTGTTCTGTTCCCGTTCATTCGTCTGCTCGAGCAGTTTTCACGTATTCTCGTTCGAGACGGCGGCGAAAAGGAAGAGGGCGAGACCGTTCCGTTTGCGAATCTTGAGGAGCGTTTCATTGCGCATCCGGCGCTCGCCGTTGAACAGAGCCGTCTGGCGATGTGCGACATGGCGGACAAGGTAAAGGAGAATCTTGCGCGGGCGATCTCCCTGCTTCGCAAGTACAGCAAGTCCGAGCACGACAAGATTTCCGAGACGGAAAACATTATCGACTCATACGAGGACAGGATCGGGACGTATCTCGTCCGCATCACGGGGCGCGAGCTCGGTGAGGCGCAGAACAAGGACGTTTCGCGGTTCCTTCACACGATCAGCGATTTTGAGCGCATCGGCGATCACGCGGTGAACATTGCGAAGGCGGCGAACGAGATCAGCCGCAAGCACATCGAATTCACGGCGGGAGCCGGTCACGAGCTCGGCGTCATTGCCGAGGCGGTGACCGAGATCGTTTCGATCTCGGTATCGTCGTTCGAGAACGACGACATTCCGCTCGCGTACCGCGTTGAGCCGCTCGAAGAGATGATCGACATCCTCTGCGACAAGGCGAAACACAATCACGTCGAGCGCGTTCGCACCGGCGAATGCACGCTCGAACACGGGTTCGTTTTCAACGACATGATCACCGATTTTGAGCGCATCGCCGATCATTGCTCAAACATCGGCGTTGCGATGATCGAGCTTGAATCGAATCTTTTTGATACGCATGAGTATCTGACGAATCTTAAACGCCTTAAGACCGCGACGTTCAGCCGCTATTTCGACGAGTACGAGAAAAAGTACGGGTTCTGACGCGGCAGGCGCGCGTCTTTTCAAGCGAAATATTGATTTCGCCGGGAGATCGTTCTCCCGGCGTCCGTCCGCGCAAGCGGACTTTTTTGGTTGGGGGCTTTTTCTGTGGGGTGGGTTTTCTGTGGGGGCGCCTTTTGCAAAAGGCGCCCCCACACCCCCGCGAAAACTTTTATGGATGGGGTTTTTAGCCCTCCCGCTTGTGTGGTGCGGGCGGGGGCGGTTGGGTTCTGTTCTGGGGGGAAGATGGTATGTGCGTTTGGTGCTCGGCTTCACCTGCGCTCCGACTATGTGGGAGCTTCGGGGGAGGTTGGTGGGGGCGGTTGCGCGGCGCGGAGAATTGAGAGGCTGAGTGCGGCGGATCGATTGGACGGATGAGATGTAGGATTTTGTTTGAGGAAGATAAGCGGGGTGGACACATTTTTGAAAGTGGCGCTTGGGAATGGCAGCGCAGGTGAAGCCGAGCACCGAACGGGAGATTTTCTTTAAAGTGGGCGGCAGGCAAACGGCAAGGTCGGGGACGGGCACACAAACGGCGGTATAAAAAATAGTTAATAAGAGTTTTAGAGGGGGCGCGGGGGTCAGAGTGCTGCTTGCAGCACTCGTGCGTGTTCGAAGAACACGCTTCCAGAGCGCCGCTTTGCGGCGTCTCTCGCGCGTTCGAAGAACGCGCCTACTTTCTTCCAAAAGGCTCCCCCGCAAGAAACCACCCCCGCGAAAAACAGCGCCCGCGAAAAGGCTTTTCCATATGTATATTGACTTTCTGCATATAAATTGATATAATAATGTGCAGATACGGGGAGGGGAACATGAGAAGGTTTGATTATTCTTTTTTAAAGAGCGGGATGCTGCCGGCGAATTTTGTGAATTTGGCGGCGGGGATCTCGGCGCTGAAGACGATGGCGGGTGTCCGCAAGTCTGAATTTGCGAAGATTTTTACGGAGCTTGAAGCTGTTGCGCGCGTTCAGTCCGTCAAAAGTTCAAACGCGATCGAGGGGATCGTCACGAGCGACGAACGCATCGCGGCTATCGTGAATCAAAACAGCGCGCCGCTGGATCACAACGAGGCGGAAATCGCGGGCTACCGCGACGCGCTGAACGCGATCCATCTCGGATTTGAGCACATTGACTTTCGCGAGCGTGACATTCTCCGCCTTCACGAGATGATGATGTCTGCCGCGGGTTACGAATTCGGCGGGCAATACAAGACGGCGGACAACGTGATACTTGAAGTTGGCGCGGACGGCGGACGGCGCGTGAGGTTCCGCCCTGTTCCCGCCGCGGACACGCCGAAGGCTATGGAACAGCTTGAGCTTGCATACATCGCGGCGCGTGACGATGCGGGCGTCAATCAGCTTCTTCTCATCCCGTGCGTCATCCTTGATTTCCTCTGCATCCACCCGTTCCGCGACGGCAACGGCAGGATGTCGCGTCTGCTCTCGCTGCTCCTCCTCTACAAAAACGGCTATGATGCCGGAAAATATGTGTCCTTCGAGGAACAGATCAACAATTACAAGGCATATTATTATGAATCGCTCCGCCTGTCCTCCGTGGGCTGGGAGACTAACGAAAATGATTATTTTCCTTTTATTGAGAATTTTCTTTCCACCCTCTATATGTGCTACAAGGAGCTTGACAAGCGTTTTGCGGTGGTGAACGGGGCGCGGGTCACAAAAAAGGCTCGCGTCGAGGCGACTGTGCTGAACAGCCTGACGCCGATCTCGAAATCTGAAATTTGTGAAATTTTGCCGGATGTCAGCCCGACGACCGTCGAGGCCGTTCTCGGTGCGATGGTCAGAAGCGGCTCCGTCAAACGCATCGGCACCTCCCGCGCCGCCCGCTACATCAAGGCGTGACCCTGCTTTTTGGGGGGGTGGTTTACTGCGGGGGAGACTTTCGAAGAAAGTCTCCCCCGCGCCCCCGTCAAAGCTTTTTATGGAGGGTGGGTTGGCGCTCTCCCGTTTGTGTTGAGCAGCGGGGGCGGTTGGGTTTTGGTTCGGGGGGAAGATGGTATATGCGTTTGGTGCTCGGCTTCACCTGCGCTTCGACTATATGGGAGCTTCGGGGGAGCGGGTGCGGGCGGTTGTGCGGCGCGGAGAATTGAGCGGATGAGTGCGGCGGATGGATCGGACGGATGAGATGTGGGATTTTGTTTGAGGAAGACAGGCGGGGCAGATATATTTCGATAGTGGCGCTTGGGATTGGCAGCGCAGGTGAAGCCGAGCACCGAACGTGAGATTTTCTTTAAAGTGAGCGGCAAACAAACGGGGTGGTGGGGACGATTTCACAAGCGGCGGTGTAAAAATTAGTTAATAAAGTGCTTTGACGGGGGCGCGGGGGTCAGAGTGCTGCTTGCAGCACTCGTGTGTGTTCGAAGAACGCGCTTCCAGAGCGCCGCTTTGCGGCGTATCTCGCGTGTTCGAAGAACACGGCGCGTTAGGGGGACGCGCCTGCTTTCTCTCAAAAGGCGTCTCCATGAAAAACAACCGCTCCCGCAAACCGCCCCCGCGGCTCCCATATAGGCGGAGCGCAGGTGAAGCCGAGCACCGAACGGGAGATTTTCTTTAAAGTGGGCGGCAAACATGCGGTGCGGCGGGGACGGTTTCACAAACGGCGGTGTAAAAAATAGTTAATAAAATGCTTTGAAGGGGGTGCGGGGGAGACTTTCACTTGAAAGTCTCCCCCGCGAAAAGCCTCCCACGAAAAGCCGCCCATCCTGTTGACTATGGCGGGCGGTGGGGGTATAATTAAATAAAAATGTGTGGAGGGTCGGGTATGACGGTTGATGAGTTTTTGGCGTCGAGGTGCGATCTTTCGGCGCTTGGATTTTTTAAATGCGACGAGGCGGGGGAATATTTTTGCGACCCGGTCGGGGCGCGCGTTATCGGACGGTGCGGCGTTGACGGCGTCCATTTCTGCACCGTAGACGGGTTGGGCGAATACGTATTCGTCGTCGACCCGACGGGCGGCGCGGTCGGGGGCGGCGGTTACGTCCGCGCGGCGGCGCGGACGTTTTCCGAATTCCTCGGTCTGCTGCTCGCGTGCCGCGACACGGCAGCGATTTCCCAGGCGGACGGCTGGGACAGGGCTGAATTTGAATCATTCGTCTCAGAGATCGGGTCGACCGCCGAGACAGAGGCGGCGCTCGCCCGGATCAGATCGCTCGGCGTCGGCGAGATCGGGGACGCCTATGGCTACATGAAAGAAGTCGCCGGCGAGGTCGGCGCGGACAGGCTCGTTTACGGCGTTGAATATTACGAATTAACATCTCCCGTCGAGCCGGTGAAGCGGTGGAACGTCAGCTTCGGCGGCGCGTTTTTCGATGTCGACGGCGACGACGCGTGCGCCGTCGGTGTGACCGTTAAGCGCGGCGGGTTTGAGTGGGGCGGCGAAGAATGGCACGTGCTCGGCGTCTATAAGGTCATGGAAGGGTTCGTCGTTGACCTCGGGCGCAGGCTTACGGACGGTCAGGTTGACGCGCTTCAAGAGCTTGAACGCGAGGCGGAAGCTGAGATCCCGGTTGAGGAGCGTGAAGTCGAAAATCCGCTCTCGTTCTCGTTTACGGCGAGGCTCGCCGCCGGGGGCGTGCGGGTTTCCGCAAAACGTGTGACCGCCGTCGTGGGCAGCCCGGTGTTCGGCGACGATGATGGCGAGTCTGTGCGCGAGCATTACGGCTGCGGCGAGGGGTCGTGGCAGTTTTACAGATGCTCGTTTCCGTGGCTGCGCGAGCGCGGCGAGCCGGAAGAGATCGTTCTTTCCGCGAAACAGACGCGCGTCTGCGTCGGCGAGCTGCGCTCGCCGGTGCCGGGGGACACGCTCAGCGTGCGCGACCCCGCGGGCGGGGGCGATTTTACGTTAACGGTCTGCGCGGTCGAGGACAGTGAGTTGACGCTGCCGAACGGCGGCGCGTTTGAGGTTCCCGGCTGCGTGACGTATCTCCGGTATACGTTTGAGCCTGAGGCGGGCGCGTCCGTTTTCTCTGTCCGCGACGCGGAGGCGGGAGATCCGCCGCGCGTGCGCGGCGGGGCGGCTGATTTTGTCGATTCTGCGATCGGCATCATCGGCGGTGCGGACGGTCCCACGGCGGTGTTTGTGGGCGCCGGAAGCGCCGCCAAAGGCGGCGCGGGCGGCGAGCGGGTTGTGTTGTCGAATCCGCGGTTCGCACTTTCGCCTGTGAGGTGGCGCGTCGACGCCGCTGTCCGCGATCGCGCGGACATTTCGGTTGTGATTTGACGGCGCGGCGCTGTGTTGGATTTGGCGGCGCGGCGTCGGTTTTTGCGAGCCGGTGAAGCGGCTGCGTTTGATTCAAATTTGGCTGCGCGGCGGGCGCTTTGCGCGCGGAGAGAGGCTGGGCGGTCAGAGTCGGGTAAGGTTAGACGGTGCGGCGGCGTTTTGCGCGTGGTGGGCGGTTGTGTTGGGTGAAATTTGGCGGGGAGGTCGGGATGAGATGAGAGGGAATGAATTGATGAAGAAGATTTTGGCGGCGGTGATTGCGGCTGCGATGTTGGCGGCTGCATTTGCGGGCTGCGGGGAAAATAAAACGGATGCTCAGACGGGCGCGGTCACGGGTTCGGGGTCGGTCACGGATTCGGGCGCGGGTGCGGGTTCGGTTACCGATTCTGGTGCGTGTGCGGATTCGGGCATGGAGACGGATTCGGGCGCGGGTACGGATTCTGGCATGGAGACGGGTTCGGGCGCTGAGACGGATTCGGGTTCGGTGACGGATTCGGGTATGGTTACGGATTCGGGCGAGGAAACGGGCTCGGGCGTGGTGACGGATTCGGGAACGGTGACGGATGCGGTGACCGGCGAGCATGTGCACAGTTGGGGTGGTTGGCGCGTGGCGCGCGCGGCGACGTGCGGGGCGGCGGGGAGCCGTATTCGCGAATGCTCTGTGTGCGGGACAAGCGAAAGCGAGTCCGTTCCGGCGACGGGAAAGCACAGTTGGGGCGTTTGGCGCGTGGCGCGCGCGGCGACGTGCGGGGCGGCGGGGAGCCGTATTCGCGAATGCTCTGTGTGCGGGGCGAGCGAGAGCGAGTCCGTTCCGGCGACGGGAAAGCACAGTTGGGGCGTTTGGCGCGTGGCGCGCGCGGCGACGTGCGGGGCGGCGGGGAGCCGTATTCGCGAATGCTCTGTGTGCGGGGCGAGCGAGAGCGAGTCCGTTCCGGCGACGGGAAAGCACAGCTGGGGCGGCTGGCGCGTGGCGCGCACGGCGACGTGCGGGACGGTGGGGAGCCGTATTCGCGAATGCTCCGTGTGCGGGGCGAGCGAAAGCGAGTCCGTACCGGCGACGGGAAAGCACAACTGGGGCAATTGGCGCGATGACAGCCTGCCGACGCTGAACAGCGACGGGAAACAGGTGCGTTCGTGCTCCGTCTGCGGCGCGCGGGAGGAGCGCGGCGTGCCGTCGCTTTCGCTCGAATGGGACGGCGACACGTCCGCGTGGATGGCGCGGCTGCCGGACTATCTCTCCCTCTCCGACATCACGCTGCCCGGCACGCACGACAGCGGCGCGGTCAACAGCTTTTTCGGCATCGGGCAGTGTCAGACGCTTTCGCCCCGTTCTCAGTTCGACGCGGGGGCGCGGTTCCTCGATGTTCGCCTCAAGCTCGTTGACGGGAAGTTGTCCGTCTATCACGGCATTCTCGACATGGGGCTGACGTTTGACGACTTTGTGAGCGCGTGTTCCGGATTTCTGGCGGCGCATCCGGGTGAGGTCATCGTCATGAGCATCAAAGAAGAGGACGCGGACGATCCCGGCTTTGCGGGCGCGGTGAACAGCGTCATCGACGGCGGCGGCTCACTCTGGTTCACGGAGAACAGGCTGCCGACGCTCGGCGAGGCGCGCGGGAAGATCGTGCTCTTTTCGCGGTGCTCGAAGCTGGGGCGCGGGCTTCCGTTCGGCAACGGCTGGCAGGACAACGCGGTTTTCTCCGTCAACAACGGCGTCGCCGCGCGTATCCAGGATCATTACAGCGTTGTTGACGCGTCCGGCATCGAGACGAAGTGGCGCGAGATCAGCTCGCTCGTCGATTTCGCGCGTTCGCATGCGGGGACGCTGTGCGTCAATTTCACGAGCGGCTACACGGGCGCGTTCGGGATCGTTGAGGTCGCGGACGCGATAAATCCGCGGCTTACAAAGCTTGCCGCTTCGCTCGGCAGCCCCGCCGGTGTCGGGATTTTCGCGTGCGATTTCTTCACGCCCGACCTTGGTCGCGCGCTCGCGGGCATCAATTTCGCGTAGGTCAAGCGGATAGGGGTTGGCGTTGTGATTTGAATAGGTGCGGAATTTGTTGCAGGAGCGGCGTTTCGCCGCGTGGTTTTTGGGAGGCGTGTTTGATGACACGCCTTCTTTTTTATTGGGAGGAGGGGGTAGAGGCGGTGCGGTGGGTGGTACGTTCGGGCGGTCGATGAGAAAGGCGGTGAGTCGGAAAAGGCGCGTGGGGTGCGATGCGGCGGCTTGTTGTGGACGGTGAGGTAGTTTGTTGTGGTGCATTTCGTTTGGGCGGCGGGCTGCGGTGTGGAGAAGTTGCGGGATAGAGGGGGAAGACGTTGATGGGGCGCGGCGCGGCGGAGGACAGCGCGGGAGTAGATGGGAAGACGGCGCGTGTGTATTGCGTTTTGGGGGGCGATGAGGAAGGCGGCGCGGCGAAGGGGGCGGGATTGTGTTGGAAAAGCGGGGCGGCGTAGATGGAGCGCGGGGTGCGATGCGGCGGTTTGTTGTGGGCGGTGAGGTTTCGCTTTGGCGGCGTGGTTGTGGTTTGCTGCGGCAGGGCGGAGGTGTGTTGGCATGACAAAAATCCGCCGTGGGCGGCGGATTTTATGGCCTGCGGGCGGTAGGCTTGCGGGTTCGGGTGTTAAAATATTATATAGAAGTTTTTGAAAGGGGCGCGGGGAAAACTTTTTT
Source organism: uncultured Clostridia bacterium (assembly GCA_947630625.1). Taxonomy (GTDB): domain Bacteria; phylum Bacillota; class Clostridia; order Oscillospirales; family CAG-272; genus DTU064. Next base: position 2,109 of record CANRIL010000033.1, on the reverse strand, counting down.
AAAAAGTTTTCCCCGCAAAAAACTTACTGCTCACTCGCCCCGGCATTGATGCGACCATTTTTGCCAGCGGGGGTCGGATTTTATTTCCTTTTCGACTTGTTCATAGTCGGGGTTGCTCCAGAACGGCCAATCGTCCGGGAGCGTTTTTGCAATTTCGTGGCACGGTTCTGTTTTGTATGTCACGTGGGACACGAGCGGCGCGGTGTAGGCGTGTTCCTTTCCGTCGCAGAGCGATTCGAGCGCTCTTGCGTGGCGGAGCGCTTCATTCAAAGAGGCGAAGGCGTCATCGTGAAGCCCGCGTTCCCATTCGAGGCGAGACAGATACAGATACAGTTTGATGAGGCTGCCGTGATATGCGCCGAAGTTTCCGTCATCGCAGATAAGTCCCCAGAGTGCGATGACGCCCTTCACCTTTTGAACGGGCAGATCGCTTGTGAAATTATTTTTGTCGGCGATCAGACCGTATACTACCTGTTCGGAAAAGATATCCGCCATTTTGAGAAGCAGCTCGCCGACGTATTTTGCCTCTTCCTTTCCGTCCTCCGCGCCAGTGAGCAGAACTTCGCGGCTGCTGCGCAGTTCGGGCATCCGATCGGCGCAGGCGATCGCTTTTTTGTTTTCCCCGATATTTCGATAGAGAAGCACCAATATCGAGATCGCTTTTGTGACGATTTCATAATCATGCGCCGAATCTGCCAATGTTTCACAGAGTTTGATCGCTTCGTCCCAATACGTGTTCTTCCGATGAACATCGCAGCTGTGCCGGATATAGCCCTCGTCATCGTAATAAAGCCATTCATGATGGCGCCGCCACCCTGCCTCGGAAAGCGTGTCCGCAAGTGTGATCATAAGCCGCTCGTTTTGCGGGAATTCCGCGAGTCCGTCCCTTAAAATCGAGAGGCATTCGTCCACCCATTCGTCGTCGCCGCGTCCCTTTATGTGAAACGCGTCGATTTTTCGGATGATGGCCTCGATCTTTTGTTCGCGGTCGTTTTCGTATCCGAACAGCTCGTCAATTGACACGCCGAAATAATTTGCGATGCCGGGGACAAGCTCCAGGTCCGGATAACTGCCGCCCGCCTCCCAGCGGGAAACGGCTTGTGCGGTGACGCCGACCGCGGCGGCGAGTTCGTCCTGCTTCCGCGCGTCGCGCAGGCGCAGTTCCCTGATTTTTTTGCCTATTGTTATTTTCATGTCTGTACCTCATGTTTTTTCACCGGTGTGGTTTTATTATACAGGATGGCTTTCGAGAATTCAATTATCAATTGGTTGTTTGATATTCAATTGTTGGTTGTAAGCGGCAAGCGCCCGTCTTTTGATTCGGCTGATACGTTTTAGTCGGTGGAGCGGGCGCTTGGTTTTTTGGAGGGGGCGCGGCGGAGAGGGGCATGGGGGCGATGGGAAGACGGCGTGACGGCGAGGGGCGCGGGGCGATGGAGAGGCGGCGCGGCGGAGGTGGCGGGGGTGATGGAAAGGCGGAGAGGGGTGCGGAGCGATGGAAAGGCGGCGCGGCGGCGAGGGGGGCGGGGGTGATGGAGAGGCGGCGCGGGGCGATGAGAGAGGCGGCGAGGGGCGTGCGGAACGATGGGCGGCGGCGCGGCGGCGAGGGGGGCGGGACGATTGGAGGCGGTTTGGCGGAGGGGGCGCGGGACTATGGAAAGGTGGCGCGGCGGAGATGAGCGCGTGGCTCGATGGGAGAGGCGGCGAGGGGCGTGCGGGACGATAGGAGGCGGCTTGGCGGAGGGGGCGCGAGGGCGATGGGAGAGGCGGAGAAGGGCGTGCGGGACGATTGGAGGCGGCTTGGCGGAGAGGGCGCGATAGCGATGGGAGAGGCGGCGAGGGGCGTGCGGGACGATTGGAGGCGACGCGGTTGCGGGGGTAGTTTGCGGCTGTAGGGTGTGGCTCGCGGCGGTGGGTGTGGTTTGCGGCGGCGGGTGCGGCTTGCGACGCGGGGGTGTGGCTCGCGGTAGCGGTGCGGCTTGCGGTGGTGGGTGCGGCTTGCGGATGCGGGGTTGGCTCGCGGCGGTGGGTGTGGCTCGCTGCGGTGGGTGCGGTTTGCGGATGCGGCATAGAGTCGCGCTATTTCGGTACGATTATGGTCGTCAATCC
>CANRIL010000032.1 GCA_947630625.1 uncultured Clostridia bacterium | reverse complement strand
AGTTCGTAACTCTGCGAAGTTTTATTCATCAGAGTTCGTAACTCTGCGAATCAAAAACCGAGTCGCGAACTATATGATTTTATACGTTTAACGGCGAGGGAGTTTTCGTGTTGTGTCGTTATCCGTGCGTCGCCTCCGGCGAGCCCGCATGGATATATTAAAAGTTTAATACTAAACACTTTGAAAATGCTGCTTTGCGGTTAAAAAATTTAGTCGCGCACATGGATTTGCGCGGAAAACAGTGAAAAATGTAGCAGCCGTTTGCAAAGATGCCTGGCGGTCGGGAAAAAGGGAACCGCTCTTCATTCCCCATATCCGCCGGGAGTCAGGTGCATCCGGCTGCTTCGCCGGTTTTGTTCCGGCAGCGCGCTTTAAAAAGCGCGCAAAAAAGCTATTCTTCGCGTGTCATTTCGCGCGAAATTGCTTTGACTTTCTGCATGTGTATAGCGCATTTGAGTACAGATTTGAATGCAGATTGCAGACAAACTTGCATTTTCTCGCGGACGGGCGCAAAATGCTCTCGCCGCGCGATGACCGGCGAGCCGGAAGATTACCCGGCGATGAATCGGCGTTGCCCTTGCGGGTGAAAACCATAAAGGCAAAAGCCGATCGACCCACAATTCGAAAACGACTTATAAGACATACCCTGATCTCTTTAAGGAGGTAACGGAATACGATGAGAACGTTACATAGTGCAGCGGATAATAACGTAGTACAATACGGGAGGCAGAAACGGCGCCTTGGCCGCCGGTTTCTTTCGCTGCTCCTGTGCATAAGTATGCTGATCCCAATGCTTTCGAACTTCGGAGGTGTACTGCCGATGAGCGCGCTTACGGGCGACTCATCCGGCCCGACTGCGGGCGTTAACCGTGAGGCTGACCCCAGCACTATGGATACGTATGTCAAGATGCTTAATTTCGACGAGAATACACGTTGGGCAGGGCGTCTCTGGTCGGATAAGTCAGTATTTGCTTATGGCGCTGGTGATATCGGCGATAGAAGCGGACTTTGGTTAAACAACATTCTGACGCTGAGCGAAGCGCTTGACGGTACTAATGGCAGCATCACGCTCAATAATGACTTTCTTCATGTTTACAGCGCGCTCGGTTCGAGCCTGCAGATCACCGGCGTTCCTCCGGTGCGTACGGTTATCGTTTTCGATAACTCGGCATCCATGTATAACAGCAATTCGAACGGTAAAACGACAGGTGCGGACGGAACATCTGTTGAATACGCAGAAAACGATGACCTTTGGAATCTGCAGCGTATCGGAATAACGATCGAGGCAATCAACCGCGCGATCGATATTCTGATGGAAGCGAGCGTATATAACGAAGTTGCTGTCGTCCTCTTCGGCGACGGTGCGAATAAAGTTACACCTTCTGACAATACATTCGCTTATAGCGGAAACAGCACGGCAGTAACGATCCTGCCGATGAAGCATTATACGCCGCAAAAGACTGAGGGAGAGGGTGAAGACAAATACACCCCGTACCTGACCGGCGGTTGGAATAGCGGGAGTACTTGCGACGGAAGCAGCCCGCTTCATACCGGTTCTACACCAACTGACGATGAAAAGAAAAATGGCGTTCTGCAGAAGGCATACACTTCTGGATGGGTTTTCGTTGATAACGAAATCTGCGGACTTACGCAAAGCACAACTGGAGAAGAATGGAGCGGGAAAGGCTTCAATGGTTGCGGCGATAATAAATATACCGCATATATAAACGGAACCACAAATATCCAGGCAGGATATTATGTCGGCATGCAGGAGCTGCTCAAAGCCGATAAAACTGTAAAGGTCGGCTCTGAAACATATAAATGCGTTCCTTCTCTTGTCATGCTTACAGACGGCGCGGCTACCGACAAGCTGAGCGGCACCTTTATAACACCTGATATTGCCGAAGGCTCAGAATATCCGACGCACATTTCTTTCGTCAATGACACCGGCAACAAGTTGAGGTCATTTACCGGATATGATTATAATAACAATGATAAGGAAATCCGTAATTTCTGGGACATGTTTGTCGAGAAGAATGCATCAGGTAAATACGAATCGGTCGTAAAACCTGGGCAGACCGGTAAGTCACCAACGCACGAAGCTACCGTCCCGGCAGGCGAAGGGCTTGAAGCCATGCAGCACGTGGCAGACACTTACAGTGATTCTGTAGCATCGATGTTGCTTGGCACACTGATGACCACGTCATATTACAAGGCGGCAGTAAAATATGCCTACGGCATGAAGAAGGATGACAACTGGGATATCTATTCGCTTACCGTGGATATGCTCGACGTGAGCGAAGTTCCGGAAGGCGCTGCTGATGCGGCAAAGAAGGATGACAGCAATAAAGACCCCAAAGATGAGCTTCCTCAAAACTGGGAATATGGAATCACCAGTAACGCTCCGACGATGAATCCGTCAAAATTCTTCTACAACGAAGAAGGTAAAATTGATCTTTCATGGCTGCAGGAAAAAGGATATATTGACAGTGGCGTCGACTTAACAGAAGCACTGAAAGAACCGGAAAAGATTATAGGGCATACCGCTTATCCGACATATTCAGTCGGCGAAATGGTAATACAGGGCATCGTAAAAGCTGCATGTTACTTGACAAAATGGATAGATAATACTGAGTTTACAACTAACTATCAGGGCTGGGATGAAGTCAAGGGAATCCTGGCACACGATAAAGATAATACTAAACCGACTGGCGAAAACTGGGAAACAAGCAAATACACCAACCCATACACTCATTCAAACGGCTATTTGCTTGAAGAGGAAGTAACAATAAGCTGGCCGCAGATTGACAGCAACAACGCATACAAAGTCACAAAGCAGGATGTCATTGAAAACATCGCTTATAACAGCGAAGCATATTATGCTCAGACCACAGCTACCGCTGCGAAGAACATTGCTGACACGTTCAACGAAATCGTTCAGGCAATTACAGAGCCGCTGTTTACTCCTGTCGGCGGTATGAACGACCTCGGCGTCGGCGATGCCGTTACATATATGGACCCGCTCGGCAAGTATATGGACATCAAGGATGTCAAGAATCTTCTCCTTTTCGGTCAGCTCTATGAAATCACCGAAGCCGCCGTGTACGATTACCGCTGGAACCATCAGTACATGACGAACAAAAAGGAGAGCGATAAACCGCTTACCGAAGGCTGGTACAGAGGCACGCCGACCGTTGGAAGCAACGTAGGAGTGGAATATAAGAATAAAGGCGAATTAGATCCGGAAAAAGCATGGGCTGATGGCTGGGTATATCGTATCAGTTATTCGGATGCGTCAAAATTTGTGCCGACGCTGAACAATATCAACTCGAACGAATCACCCGACAAGACAGTCGCCAAGATGCGAAATACAGAGTATACCTTCTATCGCATCGCCCTTGACGAAAAAGCACGTCAGACGCTTCACATGAACCCCGCATATCTCACGCCGGGACAAACAGAAGAAGAGGCATTAGAGGGCAAAACCTATAGCGAAAACGGCGACCATCTTGACGACGCCGGCGTTTACGCGCTCGACGACCTGCGTATCTGGGTAGAAAACAGCGGCGACTTTAGCGACAACACCGTTGAAGGAACGCTGACAGATACAAACTTCGACGAGGCTCTGTGGATAAATATCCCCGTAAATATGCTGCCTCTGCGCACTGTTTCGATCAACCTCGGCAAAACCGGAGAATCCTTCAGCTGGGATTACACGACGAACCTTGACAAAGACGATAGAGCATATGTTTCAAGCTTCCCGCTGCGCGTATTCTACAGCGTAGGCATGAGCAGCGACGTGCTTGAAAACTCCAACCGTATTAATGTCGCTGGGGCTATCGGGGCTGAATATATCCAGCAAAACAAGATTACAAACGCGACGGCGGCAACGGTTCGTGGAATTGCACAGGGAAATATAGAATTCTTCTCCAACTGGTATAACCCTCTGAACCGTTACAGCGACTACGCCACCACCAAAACGGACTATACGTTTGGCGACCCCGTAACGTCGTTCTCACCGTCCACGAACAACCGTTACTACGCGTTTGAAAAGGCGCTGCCTCTTTACAGCACCGCATACGTGTGGGTGCCTAACCCTGAAGCAAAAGCGGCACCGGAAGGAAGCGAAGACGTAACATATACAAAGGATCAGGGCAGGTGGCGCCGTGTCGTGATCGATGAAGACGCAGCCGAAGGCGAAGATGTGCGCACATTTGCTCCGAGCGACTTTGGCGGCCATCTTATCGCGCTTGACCTGACACCGGATGACATTCAGCACGAAGATGATGCGAGACAAAAATCAATCTGGGAAGCTCTTACATCTGAGAGGCGTATTGAAAAGGTTCATGACGGCGATATCATCCTCCTTAAAAATCATCGTCTAACAGACGTGACGAAACCGGAGGACGAAAGTGAGGACGACCCGTTTGACCCCGAGGGATACTACTTCTTCCCAATCGACTATTATGATCTTGACCCGGAAAACCACAAAGCCACATGGACGCAGTATGTCATCACCCGTAAGGGCAGCGAATTCGGCTCCGCTTATCAGGCAGCCGGGATCACAAACGGTGACATGCTCTGCTGGCACGATGTAAGCAACACTAATTTCACCGATTACCCGTATCTGTCTTATACCGAGACGAGCACGAGTGAAAAGAATGAGCTTACAGGCGACCGCAGCCGCGGCAGAGACTATATCGGCTACGAGCTTGACCCCGCGACCGGATATTATAAGGACTGCGACAGGTCTAAGCACGAATATCCTGATGTAAAGACGAACGAAGGCGGAAATAAAGTCTCCGGTGAATGGGTCGTATGTGCGAAACCCGGCGGTCTGCGTGTGGGCGACTTGGCTCAGAACGTGCAGGGCAAGGGCGGAGATTATATAACGCCGGAAGGCATGGACGATTATCTCGCAGAGAGATTCGTCGGTTTCGATTCGGCAAGAGATCTTAACTGGGGATATTATGCTGACAACGTTACCCGCACCGCGAACAACTACTACGTTCCTACAATCAGTACGACCTCCAATATCGAATCAGACGATATCATTGTGAACGTCTACCTCGGCAATAACGGTCGACTAACCGTTGAGGATACAACGCTTCTCATAACGAAGCTCGTCGAATTGCCCGAAGGCATGACCGTTGATACAAATGAGGAGTTCAACTTCCAGCTCTATATCAGCGGAATGACCGGTACTCAGTATGCCGTTGTTATCGAATGGAACGAAGCCACGAACAGCTGGCAGCGACAGTTCCATTACATAGACCTGGAGCTTGACGCTCAGCTGTTCCTGCAGACCTCTGACGGCGCAAAAGCGATTGTCGAGAAAGAAGGCTGCCGCCTTGTTCCGGACGGTGAAGGAACCTATACGTATGCGGAGAATTGCATAAATTCGTCCGGAACGCACAGCGAAGGTGATCCATATACAGGAGATGCGTACTACGTCTACATAGGTACGAACAGAGGCACAACCGAAACCGGTGCGGCAAACACGGCTTTCCGCGTGTACCATAACGAAAGCGTTGACAACGAACGGGTGTCGGAGGAAGACGTAACTGTTGTCGGCGATAGCGGTGAAGAAGGAACATTCTATGCCGCAAAGGTTTGGCTTGTCAATGTCAGCACATTTGATACAGCATGGCAAGGTAAAGACCCGGTTTCAGATGCAGACTTTGAACTTGATGATAGCCTTTACGAAATCGAACTTACAGATAAGATTAAGCTGTTGACGATAAATCCGAACGTTTCCGAGACGACTGAGATCACATTCACCACGCCGTATCGTACATCGTGTTCTTACTGGACGAAGATGATAGAATTCGGCGTAAATGCAAACCCGAACGACGGAAGCGGAACTGTTGGTGATGAACTTACGAGCGCTGATCTTTACGATCAGATCATCCCGAAGTACGACCGTCCGGATTATTTCGGAACCGTCACAAATGCGCAGATCGCGAAGAATACCGCCGAATTTACGCTCAAACACGGTCAGGCGCTGCTGTTCAGCGGCATTCCCTCAGCATCTGTATATCGTGTAACCGAAAAGCTTACGAAAGCACAGCGCGATGCCGGATATGCTCTGAAGGAAGTCAGCCATAACCAGCAGGTCGGCTCCGTATGCGTATACCGTCCCGGCGAACAGTCCATCCCGGTCTACATAAACGAAGGTACGACCTACGGTGACTACGGTGGAAAGGATGCCGAAGGCAAGTACGTATATCCTGAGATGTACTCAGGTTACACGACAGAAAAGGGCTTGACATGGTCACTGAGCCAGGACGGAACAAAGAACGATGAGAACTATATCAGACATGAGCCTTTCCATCATACAAACGCCGTCATGTGGGAATATTACGCCACAATGTCAGCTACGGCCAAAGGCGATAACCACCATCAGCCGGATTCTGTCGAAGACGGAACATCAATATTCTGGCTATGGGAAGAGGATAAAAACGCAAGTTCCAACACCGGACATACCCATACTATTCTTGATAACCCGAGCTGCAAATCGATCGAAGACGGTGGCTGTGATGAAATTTTGGATGACGGTAACGTTCGTCACTATATGTTCAGGAATGGCGAGCTTGTCGACCAGCATTATCAGGGCGAGGGTTCAGGTTATTTAAGAAATATCGCGCGTTACCTTGTCAGCCCGACGGCTCACTTCGGTGTATTCGGCGAGACGCAGGAAGACGCTGAAAAAGTTCAAACAGCAGTAACCAGCAATACAGACTACAACGGCGTTTACTCCGTGTTTGGCAACACCGGTACATACGAGGAATCGGCGAACTTCGTCAACACGAAGAGCGACGAAAAGACTGAAACCGAGATCAACGGCGAAGAGGTTACATCGCCTGACGGTCAGAATTTCCCGGGCGTCACGCTCGGCGACGAGATCACATATGAGATCGAGTGGACGAATGACGCCGTTAACGATAATGGCGCAGGAATCCCCGCGCACGTCATCATAACAGACCCACTCGACGACGGTGTTGATTATTCTACAGCATCCTTCGATGAGAACGTTGGAAGCGGCGCAAAAGTAGCCTACTATGATACGGTTGAAGCGGCTGTTGCTGACGGCTACGGCAAATACGTAACGCAGAAGAGAACAGTCGTCTGGGACCTCGGCGAGACTGATGCAGGCGCGCACGGCGTTGTGACGCTGAAGGTCAAAGTCAACAAGAACGCCGCAAAATATTGGGATTATGACATGGACGGCACTCCTGACGCGCCGGTGACCCCGGACGAAGACCATCTCGTCCGCAACCGCGCGACGATCTACGTCGCCGACAACGGTCACGACACAAATAAAGTCGTCAACCCGGTCGGAGAACCCGACAAGAACGAAGTCGAGATCGATCATACCGGAAGCGGCGGCACCGTTGACAGTGCCCCGGAGGTCATGCCTCCCGAAGATGAAGACAGCAGGATCTGGGAAGGACCGCTCGTTTATGTGGGCGATAAGATCACATACGAGATATCGTGGCGCAACTACAAGAACCTCCCGGCAGATATCTTCATCCGCGACCCGCTCGACCCGAATGTGAAATTCATCTCGGCTGAGTTCACCGCCGCTGATGGTTCAGAAGGTGCTCCGAGCGCGACGCTGAGCGAAAGCGATCTTGAGAACGGTGTCGGCAAGACGACACAGACTGTCAACGTCGTTACGAGTTATAAGGAAGACGGAACGCCTGAAGTTGATGCCGAAGGCAATCTAATTACCGAAGAACGTCCTGTCATCGAGCTCAGAAAGTCTGAAAGCGGACTTGAGGTCGTCTGGAACCTCGGCTCGCAGCCGAAGGAGACCGAAGGCAAAGTTAGACTTACAGTCGAGGTGCTCTCCACGGCAACGCCGGTCGGCTATGTTGACAATAACGCATATGTCAAAGTCGGCAACGACAACGAACAGGAGACTAAGACGATAAGGAACCCGACGCCTCAGGTCAACAAGGACGAAACGACGATCAACGGCAACGATATTCCCGATACGGACGATCCGATGAAGCCGCAGGTCAATGTCGGTGATCTGATCGGATATACGATCTCCTGGGACCGCAAGGATCCGCCGACAGCTCCCGAAACTGTGACAGTCCTCGACCCGCTTGACCCCGGCGTTGACTTCCACAGCGCAAGCTACGAAGGTGTAACGCTGAACGCCGGAACTGAAGGCAATAAGGTGACCGTGGGCGACGTTACGATCGAATATATCCCCGATTCGCACACAGTCAAGTGGACGATAAGTAACTTCACGGGCACTTCCGGCGAGGTTGCATTGACCGTTAAAGTCAATTCGAAAGCGGTTGAGAATTCTTCTACAGACTGGAATAAAGGCGACGAAGACGGAATAGACCCCAACGATCCGAAGTGGGATTACCGTGACGGCGACGGAATTGAGAAAGGCGAAGAAAAGCAGCTCGTTCAGAACCGCGGCGCGGTCAAATTCGGAAACGACAGCCTGATTTTCACAGAGCTCGTCCAGAATCCGCTCGGCGACACGGGCAATCTCAGGATCGAGAAGCAAGTCGCTCCTTACGATCATGATCCGGGAGAAACGGAATTCACGTTCACAGTCGAATTTACTCCGGCTGATGGCGTAGTGCTCCATAGCGAAGCTATCAATGTCATAAAGAACGGAGAATTGATCGAGTTTACGGATTGGATCGAAAAAGACGGAAAGCTCATCGCGACATCCAAACTCAAGAAGGATGAGTCGATCGTATTCGGTAAGATACCGCTCGGAACAACCTACCTTGTCTACGAGACGTGGACAGAGGGCTATAACCTCCAGCGCGTTGAGAAGAAGGGCGTAGACGGTGAATTCGAGATATTGACAACCGAAATTACCGCAAGTGGAACGATAAGCGAGAAGGGTGTCACCTACGAGTACCGTTTCGTCAATATGCCCGTCAGCGAGCTTCCGTTTACCGGCGGCGCCGGTACGGCTATGATCTACTGCGCTGCAGTCATCCTGCTCGCGCTGCCGATCATCCTTTACATCGGTTTTAGAAGGAGACGCCGCCTTTCGTAAAGGCGCTGCCGACTTCTGAAATATAAAAAGAAGAATGCAAAATAAAAAAGCAGAAAGGGTTTTAAGTCATGAAAGCATTCAAGAGAACTCTCAAGCGGATCATCGCTTTATCGCTTGTCCTTATGCTTGCGATAACGTTTGTGATCCCAACGATGGCTGCTGATCTTGCAAGAGGCAGCATCACCATCGAAAACAGACCGAATCTTCCCAGCATGGTAGATGGTCAGTTTACAGCGTATCAGGTCTTCAGCGGTACGCTTGTAAAAGAGGACGAAATTCCTGAAGGTTCAACATTTGCCGATTTCCAAGATCACGTACTCGGCAATATCGACTGGGGCAACGGTATAAAACCGGCAATGCTTCTTGATGAGATTATGAAGGCTGATAAAGCTGAAACTGAAGTTGTTGATGGTGAGACCATCCCCAATGTACTTAAGGGTGCGTTCCCCACTGTAACAAAGGATACGACGGCTGCAAGGCTTGCCGAGATTCTGAGCGGTACTGAAGACCCTGCAGAACCCGGTATGTCCAGAAGAGGTTCCGAGTTCATGCAGGCATTCGCTCGTCTTGTCTATAAGTGCATTGAAAAAGACAATGGCAGAGTTTCAAAGGCAGTACAGGGTACGACAGACGCGGATGATACGTCGGTCATCGACATCGGCGAAGACTACGGTTATTATCTCGTTGTTGAAAAAAATGTTTACGGCAGTGGCGAGGGCAGCACAGAGAACGCCGTTATCTCTGAGTTCATTCTTGATGTTTTCGGACCGCGCAGCATTCCGAAGAAGGCTGACGTTCCTACGGTTGACAAGAAGATAATTGATAGCCATGAAGAGGAAAAAGGCAAGGACACTGATACCGCCGGTATAGGCGATACCGTGAACTTCCGTCTGACTGCTGATCTTCCGACACATTATGATGGCTACGAGTGGTATTACCTCTATTTCAACGATACTCTTTCAAAGGGATTTGACTTTAACGAAGGTTCTGTCAGGGTTTATGTTGTTGATGAAACAGGCGCAGAGGTTGATATAACAGGCATGAAAATCCACAGCAAGAGCCTGATAGTGACTGATCCGGAAAGAACCGAATTCCCGGTCGCAACGAACGTTAAGAATCCAGACGGTTCAACGAAAATTGTTGTTGACCTTGGTAACCTCAAGAGTGACGGCTACAAAGCGATTTTTGACGATAAAACGCATCCAGCTATTGACTCAGATACGAATATTGTCGTTGAATATTCTGCTACTCTGAACGAAGATGCTGTTGTCGGCAATACAGGCAACCCGAACGATGTATATCTCGCTTATTCGAATGACCCCAACGATGAAAGCAATTTCGGTGTAACTCCTCCGGATGAAGTCAAGGTCTTCACGTTCGAGCTCGATCTTCTCAAGGTTTCCGCTGAGGACGGCGAAAACAACAAGGCTCTTGCCGGCGCCAAGTTCTATCTCACAAAGTCAGCGAACGGCAAAGTTTATTTCGCATCTGTAGGCGCTGACAACAAGATCGAAAAATGGATCCCTCAGGAAACAACGAACGTTGCACCCGATGGCGCGACACTTATCACTACCGATTCGACCGGTCACCTCCTTGTAGGCGGACTTGACGCTGAGGTCGAATACACTATGATCGAGGCTGTTGCACCCGAAGGATACAACAAGATCGACCCCTTCACGTTCAAGATCACAAATGTAACGACTGATCCGACCGGATTTACACATGCAGATGTTGTGCTCGTCGGCACGAATCAGCATATCAAGGGAATCAAGGTAACGGTAAGCGGCGAAGGCGATAAGCCTACCGGCAGGATAGAGATCACTGCGGCTGACCCGAAGGCTCCTGAGCTTCCGTTCACGGGCGGTATGGGCACATACCTCTTCTACGCTCTCGGCGGCACACTGTTCGTCGGCTCGTCCTCTTATCTCATCTTCCGCAAGAAGAGCGGCAAGAATGAGGACGAAGAGTAATAATCATCTTAACAAATCTTAAAATACCTTTTTGTGACTTTTAACCGCCATATTGCGGGGCGGCGCTGATACCGCCGCCCCGGATACGGCGGCAGGGAGAGCCTGCATATGAATAAAGAGAAAGCCAGAGGCGGGAAAGGGCGCGCGGTCATAACCGTGATCGTCGTCTTTCTCGGAATTGCGGGGCTTTGCCTGCTGCTGTATCCGACGGTTGCCGATTATATCAATTCTCTCGGTTACAGGCGCGCGATAGATGATTACCGGACGAGCGTCAGCATGCTCGACCGGGAAAGCTACGAAAAATACCTACTCGACGCGCGCGAGTATAACAAAAAGCTCGTTGAAACGCAGCCTTACATATCAAAGCTGCCGGAGGATTTTCACAAAGAGTATATGCGTATGCTCGATGTAAACGGGTCGGGAATAATCGGCTATATCGAGATCGAGAAGGTCAATATCTATTTACCGATATATCACGGAACTTCTGAAGAGGTTCTGCGTGCCGGTGTCGGCCATTTTGAGGGGTCGTCGCTGCCCGTAGACGGTGAGACAGTCCATACTGTACTGTCAGGACACAGCGGGCTTCCGTCGGCGAAGCTGTTTACTAATATCGATCAGCTTGTCGTCGGGGATACTTTCACGGTGCACGTGCTCAACGAGGACTACAAGTTTGAAGTTGAGAGCACCGAAGTTGTTTTGCCGGAAGAGATAGAGAATCTGCACATCGACAGCGGACGCGATCTCTGCACTCTTACGACATGCACGCCTTACGGCGTGAATACGCACAGACTCGTTGTTGTCGGCCATCTGCTTGAGCCTGTCAAAAACGACAGTGTTGACACGGGCGACGATATACATTATAATAATACCGGTGAGCAGACGGATGATGAGGACGATGAACTGCACGGCTTACAGCTGCTTATAATCCCCGGAATAATCGTCGGGGGAGTTGCGGTCGTCGCTGTGTCGGTTCTGATATATCGCCGAATCAGGAAGAAGAAGGAACAGTAACCGTAAGATACTTTTATTTGATCGACGGGAGGAGATTTATGACAAAAAAATTTCTACCGTGTATACTCGCAGCGCTGTTATGCCTGACATCGCTCGTTCTGCCGATCGCGGCAGAAGACACATACGCGCTGAATATTGATTTTATGTTTAATAACGGTCCTGTCGGCGGGGCGCAATTTTCCGTTTACCGCGCGATAGAGCCGAAGGATGACGCGTTCGCTCTGACGGATGCGTTTGCCGGATACACCGTTGACCTGCCCGAGGACGCAGACGACCCGCGCTGGAGCGTAATTGCCGAAACGCTTGCCGCTTACGTCGCGCGCGACGGAATTACACCCGACGCGTCCGGAATGACGGATGCCGGAGGCGTGCTCAGGCTGACCGGGCTTGAGGGGGGAGTTTATCTCATAATCGGCGAGACAGTGATTCTCGGCGACGTTATGCTTCTGCCGAAGCCGATGATAGTCTCTCTGCCGTACACCGACGCCGAGGGCAACGTTTATTTCGATTTTACAGTTGAGCCGAAATGCGAGAACAGACCGATCCCTTCTGATGAGCTCGAACGCCGCGTTATAAAGATCTGGAAGGACGACGGGAACGAGACTCTGCGCCCGCATGAGATCACGGTCCAGCTCCTTTGCGACGGGGACATATTTGACGAGCGGACGCTCAATGAAGAAAACGGCTGGGGCTATACGTGGACAGGACTTGACGCCGCCCACAGATGGCAGGTAGCCGAAAAGGAAGTGCCTGACGAATATACGGTTGAGATAACGCAGGAAGGCATTACGTTCACGGTTACAAACACGTGCGACAATCCGCCTCCTCCGCCGCCTCCTCCGCCGTCAACGCTGCCTCAGACCGGTATGATGTGGTGGCCTGTGCCCGTACTTTTCGGAGCGGGCATACTGTTCTGCGTCGTCGGAGCAGCAGCATATGTCATTCGCGGTAAAAAGAATGAAAAAACGTAAGAATGCAGCAGGCGTCGTCCTGATCAGTATCGGCATGATACTGATTGCGTCGGCGCTTGCTTTAACTGTTTATAATATATGGGACGACAGCCGGGCAGGAGCTGAGGCGAATGAAGTCCTCGAACAGCTTGACGAGGTGATAAAGGAAGCCGTCAAACAGCCGTCCTCCGGCAGCACTGATCTGCAATCGCCCGGAGTAGTCGTCGACCAGGTAGGTCCGCCGGCATATGAGGAATATATCCCCGATTATCTCCTTAATCCCGGCAAGAATATGCCGTCCGTCATCATAGACGGCAGACGCTATATCGGCAAGCTTGATATACCGTCGCTCAACATATCTCTTCCGGTGACGGATGAATGCACATTAACGCTTCTGAAGAAATCGCCGGGCAGGTATTCGGGTTCGGTATACCTTCACAATATCGTGATCTGCGGGCACAATTACGCGTCACACCTGGGGCGTCTGAAAAACATTCTCGTCGGCGACACCGTGATCTTCACAGACGTTGACGGAAACGTGTTCGAATATTCCGTATCGGAAATCGTGACTATCCCCGGAACGGGGGTAGAGGAGATGAAGGCGGGCGACGACTGGGACCTGACCGTCTTTACATGCAACAAAGGCGGCAAGGCGCGCATCACCGTCAGGTGCGTGCTGAAAAAATAAGCGAGGCTCGCCCCCGCTTTTTCGCCGCGCGCGTCACATGATCAAACGGAGATGTATATCGTGCTTTCGGCGCGCTCGCAGTCCTCTTTATCGCGCGTGCGTTGTATGGATCGAGCGGCGGCGCGAAAACCGCAGGCTTGTGAAGAATTGACAGATTTCAGCGCGAGGCTCATATTCGCGAAACCAATATCATATTTGAAAGGCTCCCGATGCGAAACGCATCGGGAGTTTTTTTGAGAAAAAAATGCGTGCCGATGACGGTATGACGGTGAGGAAATTCAGCTATTGCTGCGGTTTAACGGGATAAAAAATAAAAGAGGTCATAATTTTTTCAGAAAATATTGTATAATAATTTTAGCCGCTATATTTTCAAAAATCAAGTACTGTATTTGAATTTTTTGACGAATTCGAAAAGTTTTTGTCGGTTTAAAGGTTTTGTCTTCAAAGGCGGACAAATTTTTGCATCAAAAAGGGCGGCTGAGTTTCGCCGCCGAATCAAATTTTTTTATTATGTTTAGAAAAAAGTTAGAATTTCGTTTTATAATATTTTTCGGGAGGACTGACACATGGGGAAAACGCTTTTGATAATCGACGACGAAAGAGACATGGGCATGATGCTCCGGCGGTTCTTCGATTTGAACGGGTATAATGTAATTCTTGCCGAAAACGGGCTTGACGGGATCGAAAAGGCGGGGGCGCAGCCCGATCTGATCCTGCTCGACATCAACATGCCGGACGTTGACGGATTAGAGGTGTGCCGCCGAATTCGGGATCATGTGGCATGTCCGATCTTGTTTTTGACCGCGAGGGTCGAGGACAGAGACAAGCTTGAGGGGTTCGCGGCGGGAGGCGACGATTATATTGTAAAGCCCTTTTCGATAGATGAGCTCGGCGCGCGCGTGGAAGCGCATCTGCGCCGCGAGGAACGCAGCGGGCAGAACGTTCACCGCACGATGTTCGACGGTCAATTTATGATAGATTACACGGCAAGACAAGTTAGCTTCAACGGCGAGCCGATTCCTCTGAAGCCGAAGGAATTTGACATCGTAGAGCTGCTCTCCACGCATCCGGGACAGCTTTTCAGCAAGGAAAGGATATTTGAGCATATCTGGGATATGGCGAGCGACACGGAGCTTTCCGTCATCACGGAGCATATAAGCAGGATACGGGCAAAATTTGCGAAGACGGGGTGTAAGCCATATATTCAGACCGTCTGGGGGAGCGGGTACAAATGGGTAAAATAAAATCGTGGTACCGCAGCATTCCGCTCTGGCTCGCAATTTTTCTGTTTGCCGCCGCGGCATTGATCGGCAGTTCATTTGTGTCCGGCAAGATCACGAGCGCCGCTTATTCGGAAATGATGAAGATCGGAATTAAATACATGCGCATAGTCGCCGACGAGGAGCAGAATGACGATTATTCAACATATTACTCAGCAGATAAAGACGGCGGGGAAGATATCGTATTTTATCAGATGGACTATTACGGAATGACGGAGGACGATTCGCACAGGTATGATTTTTATCAGCTTGTTGCCAAATGGGGGCCTTTTGTCATATATTCCGCCGGTCTGCTTGCGGCGGCGCTGCTGTTTTATTTTTCAAAGCTGAAAAAACCGCTTAAAATCCTGCAGAACGCGTCCATAAAGATCGCTGAAAACGAGCTTGACTTTTCTCTCGATTATGCCGGACACGATGAAATGGCAAATCTATGCCGCGCGTTTGAAAAAATGCGCTCGGCGCTTGATGAAAACAACTTGCGCATGCTCCGCATGATCGACGAGAGGCAGCAGCTCAACGATGCGTACACGCACGATCTGCGCACGCCGATCGCCGTTTTGAAGGGCTACACGGACATGCTCGGAAAATACCTCCCCGAAAAAAGAATGTCCGATGAGGAGGTCATAGAAACGGTCCGCACGATGTCAAGCCACGTGTCAAGGCTTGAGCAGTTCGTGAACAGCATGAACACGGCGCAGAGAATTGCCGACCTGACGGTCAGCCGGGAGCACGTTCCGGCTGAAGATTTCGTCTGCGGGCTTTTGGAAACGGCGGAATTTCTGTGCGCGGAGAAGGGGATTTTATGCAGATCGGAATTAAATTTAGAAGGCGGCACATTGAATATTGATCCTTCTGTCGTGACGCAGGTGTTCGAAAATCTGCTCAGCAATTCCGTCCGCTTTGCCAAATCCGAAATATTGATCCGCATCGAGTGCGGCGAACGGGAATTTTCAATTTACATCAGAGACGACGGGGAAGGCTTTTCCGGAAAAGAACTGCTGACGGCTTCAAAGCCGTATTATCGCGGCGCGCAGGAGAAGGAAACGTATCATTTCGGGCTGGGGCTCTTTATCTGCCGGACATTATGCGAAAAGCACGGCGGTAGCCTGAAGCTCGCAAACGCGGACGACGGCGGAGCCGCGGTCACGGCGCTTTTTCGCATGTGAGCGATTTTTTTGTCTTGTGTTGAGAAAAAATTGAGAAATTGAATTTAGAATTGTCGTGTGGACGGGCTCCCGTCCGCACGATTTCTTTTTATCGGAGGGGGCAAGGTGAAAAAATGCGCGCGGCTTCCGAGATTCAAATTCACGAAAACGGCGCCGTGGGATACCGATTTGGACATTGCAGCCGAGGCGAAGGCTGCAAGCGAAGTTCCGGCAGTTTCCCGCATTTTTCCCTCGCACAAATTTTTTAAAATCACGCATCTGCGCAAATTAAATTAAGGAGAAATTTTATTATGAAAAAGGCGAAAAGATTTCTGTCGTTTCTGCTCGCGATAATGACGCTGCTTCCGCTTTATGCGTGCAGCGGCATCATCGAATCGACGGATGAGTTCCAGAAAAACATGAACCAGTCGGATTATTACAGGCTCCATAAGGTCTGCGAGACGGAAGACGGCTACTATTTCCTTTACGGCGGCAGCAAAGCTTATTATTACGAGAAGGAAACAGACAAAGTCACGCTGCTCTGCACGAAGCCCGACTGCGCGCACAATGACGAAACGTGCGACGGATACATAAGCGGGGGCGTGCTTTGGGAAACGGGCGGGAGGCTGTATTATACAAACAGCGCCCTGTTAGAGGAACAAGGCAGGCTCGTCGACCACGGCGAGCGCATATATTCCGCCGCTCTTGACGGCACGCGCCGTAAGGTCGTGCAGGACCTTGAATTTGAGCCGAGCGGCAGCTCAACGTATGTAGACCCGATCCTTCACCGCGGCTATGTCTATTTCTTTTACAGCGGCGTGCTTTATAGGGCCCCCCTGGGCGGGAAGATAAAGAAAACCGCCGAGATGCTGTGGGGCGAGGAAATTGAAAAAGAGACGGGCAACTTTCATATTTATGACAAAATCCCGGTTGGAAACAGCTTTACATTATGGGCGGACGGGGATTTTGTTTACTTCATGGTAAACGTGCTGCAGCCCGACAGCACGTATAAGGACACGCTGTTCGCGTTTAACACACAGGAAAGCGGCGACGGCGAGCGGGTGAAGCAGGTCTGGCAGACGCCGGACGAGGACGAGGTCGGCGAGTGGACGCGGACGGGTGTTTCCGTCACAAAATGGTACGTGACGGACGGATATATTTATTTCTATCTCTCCGGAGGCGATTTCTGGCGGTGCGGTCTTGAAAGCGGGGAATATGAAAAACTTGCCGAAACCCACGAAAAGACGGTTTACGGCAAGGCGATTTTTTCCGATGAATATATGTGCCTTTTGAACTCTGTGCCGGAGGATAAGAGCCTGCCCGGATTTGAGGTGTCGGGCTCGTATTCGAATTTTGATGTCCTGAGTCTTGTCGGCGGCGATACATTCTATGTTTACACGCTGGACGGCGAACTCGTGACCGAACTTTCCCTCTCGGATGTATATGAGGAGATCGACGGGCTGACAAATGTCGAGCCTATATTCTGCTCGGACGGCGAGATATTTTTCGTTGCCGAATCTGAACATGCGACCGGGGAGACGGGCACGGTACAGGACGGATTTCTGCCCTTCGGCGGCGTCAAAACGTACGATTACACGCTTTACCGCGTCGATATAAAGACGGGCGAGATCAAACAGCTGATCAACTGGCATAGGGAGTGAATCCGAATGAAACTTGAACTTATTGACCTTACAAAAAAATATGGCAATTTTACGGCGCTCGACCGCGTTAATATCACATTCAGCAAGGGGATCTACGGCATTCTCGGCGCAAACGGCGCGGGGAAGAGCACGATGATGAATCTTTTGACAGACAACATCCCCCGAACCGAGGGGCAAATTCTGTTTGACGACGGCTCCTCCGAAAAGGGCGGAACTGATATTTTGAAGCTGGGACGGGATTTTCGCCGCGTGCTCGGATATATGCCGCAGCAGCAGGGATATTATGAGCACATGACCGTTGAAACGTTTCTTTTCTATATGGCGGAGCTGAAGGCGATCCCGAAAAGGCAGGCAAAGGTAGAGATTGAAAAGCTCCTTGAGATCACAGACCTTTCAGACGTGCGCCATAAAAAGCTCGGCGGCTGCTCCGGCGGAATGAAACAGCGCGCGCTTCTGGCGCAGGCGCTGCTCGGCGACCCGAAGGTTGTCATTCTGGACGAACCCACGGCGGGACTTGACCCAAAGGAGCGCATCCGCATCCGCAACTTCATTTCCTCATTCTCGCGCGGAAGGATCATTCTGCTCGCGACGCACATTGTCAGCGATATTGAGTCGATCTCAGACAAAATACTGTTGATGAAACACGGTCAGGTCGTCGGGATAGATACGCCTGATGAGCTGTTTGAGAGCGTCTCAGACAAAGTGAAGGAACTGCCTTGCGAACCGGGGGAGCTTGAGAAAATCGAAGAAATGTATAAAGTCGGCAACGTGTTTCAGCGGAAGGGGAAAACGTGGGTGCGCGTCGTCGGGGACGAGCTCCCGGAGGCGGGCGAGTATGTGCCGGAACATCTGACGCTTGAGGACGTTTATCTTTACTATCTCGGAGAGTGAGCGGCATAAAAATGACTGCACATAAAAGAATTTCCCGCACACGGAAAGCGGTGATGTTAAAATGAAAGAGCTCGGGAGAATTATGTCAAAGCGCCGCTTGATGGCGGCGCTCTTCCTGATACTGCTCGCGAACGCGCTTCTGTTTATACGCGAACAGGTGCAAAACGATTACATGCTCGATGTCGAGCTGCCCGGCGGCAGCTTTGTATTCCAGAACGGCGCCCTCACCTCGACGCCGGAGACAGTGGAGCCGAAAGCGGCATATGAGAGATATCTGATCTGGCTTGAAAGTGTGAAGGATTTGCCCTTGCGCGACGCGGCGGAAATGCTTGAGGCGGAAAAGAAATCGCTGTCGGAGAAGCTGGGCGAGGGCACGGCTGAGGACAGCGAAAAGCTTGACTATATCGCGGTAAACGCGCTGCTTGACAGAGCGGATTATCTCACCGGTTACGGCGATTGGCTTGAAAATATTCAAAAAAACAAAGAAAATCTGCTCGATTTCGCGCTCTTTAATGATCCAAACAGCTTTTCGGGACGGAATATCGTCAAAACGGCGGAGGAATTTAAAAAGTTAGAGAATGTGGAGCTGTCGCTCGGCGCGGACGGGGCGGTCGAATCCTTCCTTTCGTTTCGGCTGACAGATTATTTTCTGCTTGCGATCCTGCTGTTGCTGGCGCTGTCGTTTCAGGATGAACGAAAGGCGGGACTCTGGAACGTAGTCCGCGCCTCCCCGAATGGGCGGCTGCGCCTCGCATCTCGCCGGATGTGCATAATTTTAGCCGCGTCCGTCTTCGGCGTCGCGGCTCTTTATGGGGTAAATCTTTTGATCGGCTTCGCTTTATACGGCGGCGTCGGTGACCTCGGGCGGCCGGTACAGTCCGTGATGATGCTTGGCAAACTCCCGATGATGACCACGGTCGGCGGCTTTCTTGTCCGCTTTTTCATATTGCGCGCTGCCGCCGCTTTTTTGGTGGGACTTTTGATGTGGCTCATGCTGACTTCGATCGACAATGTGAAATATACGGTCATCGTAGCGTCCGCCGTTCTGGCGGTCGAATACGGATTTTATACGTTTCTGCCTGTGCAGAGCGTTTTCAACGCGCTCAAATATTTTAATATATTTACATATATAAGCCTGACCGATTTATATACGAACTACCTAAATATTGATTTTTTAGGCGTCCCGATTGGGATCAGAAACGTCTCGCAGCTCGCCTTGATCCCTCTGTGCCTGCTCTTTGCGGCAATATGTATATACAGCCACTGCCATAAAAAGCCGTCGAGCGGGCGCGACCTTTTGGGGCGCGCGGCATACTTCATCAACGGCGCCGCCGATAAATTGCTGCGCCGTCTGCATTTGTTCGGAATGGAGCTTCACAAAACGCTTTATATCGAAAAGGGCGTTGTCGTCGCGGCGGCGCTTATATATGCCGCCTTAAATCTTTCGTATAAGGTCACGATCCCCGTAGCGTCTCTTGAGGAGATCGCCGCAAAAAAGTACACCGCCGAATTTGCCGGCGAGATCACCGACGAGACGATAAAACTGATGGACGCGGAACAAGCTGAGCTGAACATCATACTTGCCGACTATGAGGCCGCAAAGCGTGACTATGAAAACGGACTGATCAAATATTCGGAGCTTGATAAATACGCCCGTGAAGCTTCGTCCGCGGAGATCGGCAGCAAGGGGCTTGCGACCGTCCGCTCCCGCGTTGAACAATTGAAGAGCGAGGGCAAAAGGGAAGGCTTTGTCCCGTGGCTGATCGACGAAGAACCGTTTGAAAGCGTGTATGGCAGCCGGGCAAATGACAACCAGAACCAGGCGGCGCTCGTCTCGATTCTGGCGCTTACGCTGCTCCTTGCCGGGAGCATGGCTTATGAACGTCAGTCCGGCATGACATTTTTGCTTAGATCAACGGCGCGCGGACGCGGGGCGATCGTAATGAGAAAAATTCTGCTTGCGGTATCAATGACAACGCTTGTCGCCTCTGTCGTATACGGCATGGAGATTTATACGCTGCTGAAAGAATTTGCAGTTACCGCGTGGGACGCTCCGGCGAGAAATCTTTCGATGCTCTCGTCGTTCCCGTTCAACTGCTCGATAAAGGCGTGGCTCATGCTCCTGTATTTTTGCCGCTGGGTCTGCCTTTTGTGCTGCGCTGTCGTTGTGCTTTTGATCTCAAGCCTCGCAAAGAGGTGCGAGGCGTCCTGCATCGCGGGATGCGCGGTCATGCTGATACCGTCGCTGTTATATGCGTATATCAATATCGAGGCGCTGCGCCCGCTGTCGGTGATTTTGCCCGTCGAGGTGATGCCGCTGCTGGCGGCATCAAACGGAGCCATATTCGATTATCTGCCGTGGGTCGCATCACTTGTCGGGGTCGCGGCGGCGTCCGCCGTTTGGCTTTTCGTGTCGGCAAACGGAATAAGGCGAAAAGGCTGAATTTGCGGTACTGACCGCAATTTTGAGCCAAAAACGGAATCAATCTTTTCCCGTCTTGCGAAGCGTATACAGCGTGCCCGCCGCGGCAATGAGAACAAATCCGACCAATAGCGCCGCCGTGAACGTGAACGAACCGCCGAGAACGTCAAACTGCGCCGAACGCGTCAACAGCTTGCTGCCGGCGAGTACCGCCGTAAAGTCGACATACATCATTTTGGGAAAGCCCATATAGACGAGCACATACGGCAGCAGCGTGATCATCGTGACGATGAACAGCGTCGGCGGGACTTTCTTCACGGCGAACGACGCCGAGCAGCAGAGAAGCGCGAGCGGGACGTATGAGATCGTCCGCAATACTGCTGTGAGGGCGAGAAAACCGCCGACCGTCATCGAGCCGAGCGAGCCGTACAGCTCGATCGACGACACAGGCGCGGACAACACATCCGCCAGATTTCCCGTGTTTGCGATGCCGAGACACAGATCGGCCGCCTCAAACAGCGCGGCGAGGATCAATGATGTCAGAGCCGCCGCGGAGAATCGCACAACGAAATTTTTTCTCCTGCCATTCTTCGCCGTCCGCAATATCGCCGCAAAATCCCCCTCGAAGCTCTTCTTTGAATAGTCCGGCGAGTACATACGCGAAAAAATGATCAAAACGGCGATCAAAAGGAAGAAATTGATATCTCGGTTCAGCAGCCGCATGATATGCGTGTCAGGGAAAATCCAGCCCGTAACGCCCGTTTCCGCTTTCAGCGCGCGCAGATGTTCCACTTGCGGCAAAATTGATTCGAGCAGCTCTATTTCGTCGCTCGCGCTCTCGATGCTGTCGAGCAGCTCGATATATTCTTCAAATGTGATCTCGCCGCGCGTATATCGGCTCATGAGCTCTTCGTGCGCGTTATCCTTTGTGAGAAGCGCAAGTTCATCATAACGCTTGAGGAACTGCGCGTATCTTTCATCCGTCAGCTCGCCCGTCCAGTTTTCGTTTAGATATTCCTCATATTTGATAAGCGAGGGCGGGGTAGATTCTGTATATCTCGAAACGGACGAGTAAACGGACAGCGCGAGGAGCAATATCGCGGCGAACACCGCGGCGGGCGTCATAAGGCGGCTCACTTCCCAGACAAAGAGCGAGGACGGATACGAATGCCTGCGCCGCGCGAGTTTTTCCGCCGCAGAGGCGAATTTCGACCTAATCGCCGGGATGAGCTTCCTGATGCGGCTTGGCGCGTAAATGTGGCTCCGCCTGCCGCCAACGGCGACGAGCAGCGCGCCGGACAAAACGAGCGACAAAGACAA
The DNA here is from genome assembly GCA_947630625.1 of uncultured Clostridia bacterium. Lineage (GTDB taxonomy): Bacteria > Bacillota > Clostridia > Oscillospirales > CAG-272 > DTU064. The sequence continues at coordinate 4,949 of CANRIL010000032.1, read as the reverse complement.
AAGCGCCATACCGAGCGCAAGCGTGCCGACGAAATGGCCGAACAGCAGCGATTCATCGTATTTTGAAAGCAGAGCGTCATTCCCAAGGTCGATGAGATTGAGCGCCGAAAGCCCGGTCCCGTTCCCGGAATAGCCGATGACGATGTTGACGCCGAGGATCAGCGCGCCGGAAATGTATGTAACAATATGCGACACCGTGACCGAGGCGATGAGCGCGACGACGCACGAGAACACGGCTGCCGCCAGTATGCGCAGAAGCGTCACACATATGAAATAGCCGTTTATCGTCAAAAGATAAGGGCAGTTTCTGCACATGTACTGTACGGGCGCGTCGCCGAACGTGATGCCGAATTTTATGTAAGTCACAATGAGCTGCGCCGCCGTAAGACATAGAACTGTCAGAACAGCGACAGTCAGGAGAGCGCCGAGCTTTGCCGCCGCCGTCCGGGCCCTGCCGCCCCGCGTCGTCCTTATGACGGGGAGCAGCCCGACCGAACGCTCATTTAAGAAAATGACGCCGGAGGCGAGCAGAAGAAACGCGTATGCAAAGAGCGGAAATTCCCTGTACCAGAACATGTTCTCCATCCCGCGCGGCTCCGCGGGACGCATTTTATCCGCGAGCTTTGACCGAAGGGAAGAGTAGACCTCGTTATAGTGGCTCTCGTATTCGTATATCGGAAGCTCTTCCGCCCCGACCGCTTCAAATCGCTCCATAGCTCCGCCTGTCAGATAAATGATATCGTCAACGTGCTTGATCAGCGATTCCGCCGTCAACCCGCGCAGCGAATAGGCCTCGAAAAAGTTCTTGTCCGGAACGACCGTGCCGTCCTTGCGGACGTAGCCGAGCTTGTTTTCGTATATGACGCCGTGCTCGGCGAGCATTTCATCTGTAACGCGGAATCCGACAAGTTCATCTTTGGTCATGGTTGACCTGATCTCTTCGCTGACGCGGTCAGCTTCAATGACGTAAGCTTCATATGATTCGCGGACCTGTGCTATCGTCTCCGGCTCATTCTCGCAACGGCGGAAAAAGTCCTCCGTCATGGCGTTTGATTCACGGTCATAGTACGGCTCGGAAAAATTAATATCTCCGATATAAAGATAGTAATAAAGCCCCGTACATAAAACTGTCGTGAGCAGCAGCATCACCCACAGATATTTTATGCCAAAAAGCTTTTTCAGCTCGTAACCGAGAAGCTTCATAAATACTCCTCCTCATCATCCGCAAAGAGTTCTCTCCATTCTCCCGTCTCGATGCTGCATATCGCTATTCTCAGATAAGTACTTTTTCCCTCATCAAAATCGCGGTACCTGGCGCCGGAAAACAGTATCATCCCGTCGTCAATGTCGTATATATCGGAAAACGACGCGCCGATGTCGGAAAAACACGTCTCCGACGTGCCTTTTTCCGCGTCATAGCGATAAAGCGTGCCGTTGTCGTAAGATACGACTGTTTCCTCGCCATATCCCGATACGGATACGGTCCCGTGTTCGTTATATTCAAACAACGTGTAATATAAGTCTCCCTCGTAAGGCATGAACACATAGACTCCCGAAGCGACAGTCACCGCTTCGGCATCTTTGTTTTTGAGATCAACGGCGCAGACTTCGAATACTGTCTTTGTAGAATTTCCCGCCGGCACGTCCGTTTTCGACCGCGCAAAATAAAGCATCCCCTCGTCGACGTAAGAGTTGACGTAGCCGCCCGTTTGGCAGTCGTATACAGCGCACAGGTCGGAAAAATCGGGCTCGCAGCTTTCAACGACACCTCGCCCGGTCATCACATATATCCGCCCGTCGTATGCCCCGATCAGACGCGCGCCGTTTTCTTCACTCAGATATGTGCATTTCCCCGTAAGAACGTCGAGCGCGCCGACGCGGCCCCTATATCCCTCTCCGAGAAAGCCGTCGGCGGAGAGATAGAGGATGCCGCGGTAGAGAAGCGCGGAACGGATATTCATCAGCTCAACAGGTTCAAACGTTTTCGCCTGACCCGTTTCGGCGTCAAACTGCTTGACGATGCTCATTTCCCGTTCATGTGCAGACAGCAGGACTTCCTCTCCGTCAACGACCTTAGTCGGCCAGCGTTGACAGCATAAATAGACGAGCGGCAGCTTGCGCCCCTCCGGCAAAACGGTCAGCGTCGCCGTTATCGGGCTCTCCGTCCTCGCCGCGCAGCTTTCGGTTGAATGGTCGCAGAACGGGTCTATGCACGCCGGATATATGTTGTCAGGCTTTGACATATATCCGGATAAGAGAATTCTTGAGGAGATATTAAAAAATATGCTCTCCCCGGCGTATTTTTTGTTTTTGTATACTTCATCCCCGAAGTCGATCTTTTCGGCGCAGCCGGAAAGACCGGGCGCAAGAACGGCGCAGATCAATGCAGCCGCTATTATCCGAATCGCTTTTTTCATATCATGACCCTGTCTATTATTTTTTTGCAGATGTTGCTTGGCATAGAGCCGGCGCAGATTTTAATAAATCCGTCCGCCGAAAATAACTTGGCCTTGCCGACCGCAGGCTTACAAATTAATTATAGAGAAAATTAAATCAGTCATCCGACAAAGTGTAATAGTAATATTCGACATTCTCTAAATAATAATCGTTGCCGCCGCTTTTATATATGTCATCTGGAATGCTTATTTGCAGCAGCTCGGGTTCCCATTCTCCTGAGAGCGGGCATCTGTAAGTCACATTTTTTTTAAGTTCGGAATCAAGCGTTTCAATGTACAGATTCCCGTCAATAAAGGCGGAAAGATATCTGAAGATCAAATACCTTGTCCCTGACCCATTATCGAACGTCAACTCTGTCGCAAAATTATCAATTTTGCCGATTACCTCTCGTTCGCCGAAATCAAGATCCATCTTAATGAATTCGCCTGTTTCCGAAAAGCAATAAACTTTATCTTCATATATCCCTGCAAAATAAAGGAATGACTTCTCCCCGTCAGGTTCTTCACAGTATTTTATTTCGCAGCTTGCAACGTCAACATAAAGCATGCGTGGATGAAAATCAAAGTTTGAAGATACACCGTATGGAGATTCAACCCAGCCGTCAAGGCTGAAATAAAGTCTCCCGTTATAATACTCCTCAAAACACATTCTACCGAAAAAGTCTTCGTCTGTTACCGCTGTCACGGCGCGGCGCTCACCTGTTTCCATGTCATATTCCATGAGGATATGTTTTTCGTACTCGTAAACATCTGTCTTATCAGACGGGAGCCCGAATTCCTTTACAAGATCAACGCTTTTCCCAAGCACAGGTATTGATTTAACGTTAACATTGAGTTCTGTATAAACTACTGTCCGCCCTGTTTTTTCGTCCGTTACCGGTAAAACGAAGCCATTATCGTCTACGACGGCGGGGCAAGTTATGTCAATATGCTTGCAGCCTTCGATATTGCACATGATCGTCGGAGTCTCATCTTTTTCTTCCGTGCACAGCATCAGATATAGCTGTCCGAGTCCGGGATGACGAAGCCCCGTCTTTGCATTTTTTCCGAGAATTTCTTCGAGCTTATCGTGCACAATTTTACTGCCGTAGCCGTATCTATAGCAGTGCACTTGTCCATCCATGATAGGAGTTTTATCGGTCGTGCGCGGCGTAAGTATGCGCAGAGCCTCAAGCTTTGCATCTTCCTCTGTAAATTCTTCGTCTTTCGGAGGCGATGTCACAGTCGCATCGTCCGTCGCATCATCCGTCGCCGCGTTCGTGGAGGCAGGCTTCTCTCCGCCGCCGTCGCATGCGGTCACAAATACCGCGCACATAAGCAGCAAGGCAAGAAATAAAGCGGACAATATGACTTTTTTCATGGTTCATTCGCTCCTTATTGATTATTTATTCAGATGGTAAATCAAATCCAGGTGGAGGTAAAATAAATCCGTCATACGGGAAAGTATAATCAAAATAATCGATCCCCGCCATTTCGTTCTCTTTATAAAAGCCAAAATCAGCTACCAGTTTGTCCGGTATCATTTCAGGCTCGCCTTCGCCCGAAAGCGGGATTTTGTAAAGCACACGATCGAGCAGCTCAGAATCGAGCGTTTCTATGTAAAGGTATCCGTTATCAAATGCGACACTACTGGGATAGATATCAAAATATGTCCCTGATCCATCCTCGAATGTCAATTCTGCCGCGAAATTTTCGATTTTATTGATTACCTCTCGTTCGCCGAAATCAAGGTTCATCTTTATTAATTCGCCTTTTTCCGATATGCAGTAAATTTTTTCATCACGTATTCTGATAAGATAAAGGAACGACTGCTCCCCGTCAGGTTCCTCGCAGTACTTCACCTCGCCGTTCGAAACGTCGACATAAAATATGCGGGGATGATGATCCCAATAGTTCTTAGGCACAATAAGCAGTCCGCCGATACAAAAATACAGCCGTCCGTTGTAATACTCGCAGGCGTCTAATGTCATTGCTTCTTTTAAGAAATTGGCGATCGTCACCGCGCGGCGCTCGCCGGTTTCCATATCATATTCAAACAGAACGTGTAATTCATGCTCCTGACTAACTGTTATATTTTCCGGAAACCCGAATTCCTTTGAAAGATCGACGCTTTTTCCGAGCACGGGTATTGACTTAACATTAACATTCAGATCTGTATAAACTACCGTTCTCCCCGTTTTTTCGTCCGTCACCGGTAAAACTAAGCCGTTGCTTCTTACAATGGCAGGACAAGTTATGTCGTTATGCTTGCAGCCTTCGATATTGCACATAGTTTCTGGCGTCCCGTCGTTTCCTTCTGTGCAGCGCATCAGATATAGCTGTCCGAGTCCGGCATAGCGTATATTAGGCTTTGCATTCTTGCCGAGAGTTTCTTCGAGTATATTACATATAATTTTTCTGCCATTACCATTTATATGGTAGTGCACTTGTCCGTCCATTATAGGCGCTTTATCGGTGGCGCGTGGAGTAAGTATACGCAGAGCTTCGATTTTG
>CANRIL010000031.1 GCA_947630625.1 uncultured Clostridia bacterium | reverse complement strand
AGGTTCGGCGCACGGTGCGTCGCTCCGACCGTGGAAATGTTGATGATGTTGCCCTTTGCGTTCAAAATCAGCGGCAGAGACTGGATCGTCACATCCACCAGCGCCCGCACGTCAAGGTCAAACGCTTTGTCGTAATCGGCAAGGGTTATTTCCTTGAGCGGCTGAACAGGACACCAGCCCGCGTTGTTCACAAGAATATCCAGTTTCTCACCGTATCTCTCTTTGATCGTGTCGATCACTTTTTTGACTTGCTCGGTTTTGGTGATGTCCGCCGACACATAGGAGATTTTTTCATCCGCTTTTGCGGTTTCCTGCAAGGCATTTTCACGTCTGCCGACGATACAAACATAAGCGCCCTCTTTGGCAAACTGAATCGCCATTGCGCGTCCGATTCCCGAACCGCCGCCGGTGATCAGCGCAACTTTACCTTCTAATCTCTGTTTCATTTTCTTTTCCTCCTGCTGCATCAGAGATCTGCATGCAATTCCATGTGGGCGTAAGCCTCGACCATTTCAGGTGTCGCCGTGTAATACCGCTTATTTTTGTTTACCTTTGCGATCTCCGCCATATCCTCATCGGAGAGGACGAAATCAAATATATTGAAATTATCGCGAATGTGATCGGGATTCTTGGAGCCGGGGATCACGACGTTTCCGCTCTGAATGTGCCAGCGCAGGATGATCTGTGCGTTCGTCTTTCCGTACTTTTTCGCAAGCTCTGTGAATACCGCCTCTTCCCGCAGGCTCTTGTCGCCGTGACCGAGCGGATACCATGCCATCAGACCCATGTTCGTCTCGGCAAGTATCTTTTTAAGCTCGGTCTGCGGAAAGTACGGGTGCGCCTCCACCTGAACGACCTGCGGCTTCAGCTCCATCGTGTCGATGGCCTCTCGTAAAAGCTCATCGGGGAAGTTTGAAAGTCCGATAGCTTTTACCTTGCCGGCCTTGACAGCCTTTTCGATGTTCCGATAGCCCTCGCGCCAGTTGGCGGTCGACTGGTGCAGGAACAAGAGGTCGATATAGTCCGTGCCGAGACGGGCAAGAGTCTCATCGACCGCCGTTTCCTTTTCGTAAACCGTAGGCCACAGCTTTGTGACAAGGAAAATTTCTTCTCTCGGCACGCCGCTCTTTTTGATGCCGCGTCCCGTGCCGCTCTCGTTCATGTAGCCGTTTGCCGTGTCGATCAGGCGAACGCCGCTCTTAAGCGCGCTCTCGACCGACGCCTCCGCCTCGGCGGGGGACATCATAAAGACGCCTATCCCTGCCATGGGCATTTTGATCCCGTTGTTGAGTGTGATGTATTCCATATTCCGTAACTCCTCTTTGTGGGTTTGTTTGTAATTATATTTTAGCCCCTTTTGACGGCGGGCGGAAGTCTCGGTTGGTTCAGCAGTTATGACCGCAGGTTAGAACTCATAAAATACCCGCCCGCAAGCGAAAATGCGGACGGGTATATGATCCCGGATCATGTTAAAAAAGTCATTCCCAAACATCGAGTTTTCTGTCTTTATAGTAAAACTCTCTGTCTTTATCACCGATCTCACGGATAACTTTGCAGGGAACGCCGTATGCTACTGTATTCGCGGGGATATCGTGCGTCACGACGCTGCCCGCCCCGATGACGGCATTATCTCCGACGGTGATCCCCGGCATGATCTGACAGCCCGAGCCTATCCAGACATTTCGCCCGATATGGATGGGGAGATTGTAAACATAGTGATGCTCGCGCAAAACAGGCAAAATGGGATGTCCGGAGGTTGTAAACACCACATTCGGGGAGATCATAGAGTAGTCGCCTATAAAGATATGCTCGTCGTCCACAAACGTGACGTTTGAATTGATATAAATGCCTTTCCCCAGGTGAACATGCCTACAGCCCCAGTTTGCACTGAGCGGCGTTTCGACCGTACAGTCTTCTCCGACCTCAGCGAAAACTTCACGCAGAAGGTTTTGTCGAAGCTCCGTTTCCGTAGGTAAGGTGTGATTATATTCTATCATCTTATTTTGATAAATATGTTGATCGCCGAGCAATTCCGGATCGTCATAGCGATACGGCAATCCCTGCTTTTTGCGTTCGATATTGTCCATGTTTCATTCCCCTCTGATCCAAGCAACTGCCATATATAGGCGTAATTTGCAATTGAATCGCGTCCGATTCATACAAACATTGTAATACAAAAAGGGGCGGGAGGTCAAGGCGTGAGGAAAGGTTATTTTGCCGTATACCGAAGCCAAAGCGTATCGTTTTCGATCCGTTCCACCGCTTCAAGGGAAAACGCTGCGGGTACGGCGGGAGAAAATCCGCCCGTTTCAAAGAGAGACGCACATCCGCTGTCGCCGTCCGCCGTGGGCGCTAAAACGATGCTTAGCTCGTCGATCAGCCCCGCCGCGGCGAAAGCCTGATTTGTTATGCCGCCTCCGGCAAGCATGACCCGGTCGATACCGAATAACGCCTTTAATTTCCTCAAAAGCAGGGCGCAGTCGATAGTTTCATCGCCGGCAAAAATATATGAAATATCAAGATCGCAAAGATATGCAAGATAACGATCTGAAACTTTTTTCGTCAACACCTCGATCACGTGAGCTTTCGGGCGGCCTTTCTTTTCGAGATATTTTCCGTGCCATCGAAGGACGCCCTCCCCGTCGAGCGACACGATGTAATTCTTCACGTCGCTGTCCCCGAGATGATCCTCGCGGGGGAAGGTCAGTTTCGTTTCCGGCAGATCGGTCACGAACCCGTCGGCATAACCCTCTGCCATCGTTGTCGTCCCGTAAATCGTGGCGGGGCAGTCGTAAAACTTCCGCACCTCGCCGTATTTGCGGAGAGCGGGCGCCGTTTCCGGCGCGGAGAAAAACGTCCCGTCGATCCTTCCGTCGAGAGAGGTCAACATATGGCATATTACAGTCGGTCTATCCATGATCTTCTCCAATCTACTTTCCGAACAGCCAGCCCATTATGTCCTCGTCGTAGGCAAAAAGCCCGCCGCCTCCGTGTTGATTATTCATGCCTCTATCCCGAAAATAGCTGTCATCCTTAACGTCAAGTACAAGCAGCTGTGAAATTTCGTCATCCGAAAGTCCCTGTGAGACATAAAGATCGTGCAGTTCGTTATATGCGCGCTTTGTCGGTCCGGAGCCGTAATATTCGTCGTCCTCGCCGATGACAAGATAAACCGGCGTGCGGCTTTTTGCCAAAACTTCAAGGTCGCCGTCCCACCCGGATGAGCAGTGCAGATACGCGGTGAACAGCTCGGGACGTTTTCCCATCACAAGGGACATCGTCTCCCCGCCGCCCGAATAGCCATTGGCATAGACCTTCTCGCGGTCGATGTTGTAGGCATCGAGGAAATATTCGAGCAGAGCGATCGTCTGATTTGCGGAGGTCTCCCGCCAGTCGGAAAGCTGCGGGGCAACGACGATCATCTCAGTGTTGTATTTTTGCGCTTCAAATCCGAACGCCTCCGCCTCCAAGTTTCTCGCGACCCCCTGAAAATAGAGCCCCTCATAGCCCGGGAGCGTGAAGAACAGCGCATACGGACGGCTGCCGTCGTAGCTTTCGGGGATATAGACGTTGTAGTGGATATCCCCGTCGTTCGGAGAATGATATACGTTGTCGATCACAAAGCCGCGGTACGTTTCGGTCCCGGCGTCAACGCTGTATGATGTGCCGGAACCGATCATAGCCCCAGGCTTGTGACCCACTCCTTCACCGTGTCCTCGCTCGCTCTCGATTGGAACCGCTGACCCTCAAGCCAGTTGCCCGTTCCGGCTTCGTCGCGCAGCAGCTCTCCGCTCTGACCGAGCCCTGATGAGGATGACGTGCAGAACGGAATGACCGTTTTGCCCGTGAAATCATTGGCCTTCACGAACGTATCAGTCGGCCATGCCGCGATGCCCCACCAAATGGGGTAGCCGATGAACACCGTGTCGTATTCATCCCAGTTGTCGGGGACGGTTTTTTCAAGTTCGACGGCGCGCAGTGATTCGTCGTCATGCTCGCGGGATACGCGGCTGTTCCTGTCCGTCCAGTCAAGATCGTCGGAGGTATACGGCTCCGTCGGGATCAGTTCAAACAGGTCAGCGCCAGTGGCGTTCGCGATATATCCCGCGATCGCCTCGGTATTGTTTGTCGCGGAGTAGTAGACGACGAGCGTCTTCCAGCCGGACGTGCTGTTGTCCGCGTTTGTGTTCGCGCCGGAATTGTTCCCGGAGCCGCCGGTCTGATTGCCCGCCTCCGTCCCCGACGCTGTGCTTCCCGAGCCGGATGATGTGTTCCCCGAACCCGACGCTGTATTCCCCGATTCGTTCGTACCGCCGCCGTTTTCTTCGTTTACAGCCGAGCAGGCAAAGAGCGAAAACACCGTCGCGATACACAATATGAGCGCAAGAATCTTTTTCATTATAAACACCCTTTCTTATTTACAAAATGAGATTGACGACCATTCCCGTGGCGAACGAGAACAGCATCACAAACGCAAGATATAACAAAAACCGCTTAACTCCGAGCACGATCTTGAGCGCGCCGAGGTTTGTGATCTTCGTTGAAGGCCCCGTGAGCATGAACGCCGCCGCACTCCCCATGCTCATGCCGGAGTAAAGCCATTCGCGGATCAGCGGGATCGTCCCGCCGCCGCAGGCATATAGCGGGACGCCGATAGTCGCCGCCATCAGAACGCCGAACCCCTCGTTTGCCTCTCCGAAGAGCGCCGCGAATTTGTCCGCCGGAACATACCGCTGAAACAGCGCCGACAAGAGCACGCCAACGAGGAACCAAAGTCCGGTCGCCTTGATATTTCTGCCGATATTCTTGATCAGCCGCAGAAACAGATTCGGGTCAGTGTCGTGATTGTGCGGCCCGTCAAAACCAGTAAAATCGAAAAACGGCTTGTTTTTATAAAACACGCGGATCAGAATACCCGCGACACAGCCGCAGATAAAGCACGAGACGATCCGCACCGTCAGCGCCGCGGGACCGAGCGCCGTGCTGTAAATGATGAGCTGCGGATTCAAGAGAATGGAGCTCATCATAAAAGCCGCAAGCCAGTCGTCGCGGATGCCGCTTTTTGAAAAGGACGCCGCAAGCGGGATCGTCCCGTACATGCAGAGCGGCGAGGCGATGCCGAGGATGCTCGCCGGAATTATGCCGAGGACGCCGAGCTTTTTATCGCCCATGCTGCGGAACAGTCCGTGTATCTTATCCTTGACGAAGACGGAGATGACCGAGCCGAGGACGATGCCGAGGACGTAATATAGCGCGATCTGCCGCAGCTGCACGGTAAAGTAGTACCATATATAGACAAACTCCCGCTCTATGACTTCCATGATCTGTTCCAAGGCCGATCACCTCCCTCTTTAAAAATTGTCTTTATTTCGGTTTTCCGTTCAGTCTACCGAGACGAGGTTATAAGTGCGGTTTCCGAGGCCGATCTCCTCACCCGCCTCGAGCACGTGCTCCGCATGCTGTCCTTCCATGCGGCGGACAAAGCTCGCGTTTCCTTCCGCCTCATATATCAGGTCAACGCATGCCTGATCGAGCGCTACCGGGTCGGTGGAGGCAAGTATGCCGATGTCGTGAATGTCCGGCTCGGACGGATTGCCGTCGCAGTCACAGTCGATGGAAAGACGGTTCATCACGTTGATAAAGAGGATGTTGGCGTCAAGCGCGTCAACGACGGATTTCCCGGCGTCCGCCATGGATTCGAGGAACGCGTCCTGATTGCCGCCCCACGGGCTCGTGTGGCTGCGTCCCGCCGTATGGATCAGACATTTGCCCTCTTTTGAACCGATACCGATAGAGATATTCTTGATAGCCCCGCCGAAGCCGGCCATTGCGTGCCCCTTGAAGTGCGAGAGCACAAGGAATCCGTCAAAGTCACCGAAATGGGCGCCAACAAGGTTTTCTTTAAGCTGATTTCCGCCGTTGACAGGCAGCGACATCGAGCCTTCTTCATCCATTATGACGAAACCCTTACCAAGCTCGGTAAAGCCGTGATCCTTCGCCACCTGATAGTGCATTGCAGTCTCGGAGCGGGAGCCGCCGTAAGCCGTGTTGCACTCGACGATCGTGCCGTTTACAAGCTCTACAAGATCGCGGATCAGATCGGGATCAAGGTAGTTGCTGGCAGGCGGTTCGCCAGTCGAAAGCTTGACCGCTATATTGTCGCCGGTCAGCTCCACGCCAAGCGCTTCATAGACTTTCATAATGCCCTCGGGTGAGATATCCGTCGTCATGTACACGGTCGAGGCTTCCGTCGCCGGATCTCCTCCGGACGTTTCTTCGCCGCCCGATGCTGTTGCGTCCGTATTGCCGTCCGTGCCCGGGCTGCCCGTCGACGGGGAATCCGTATTTGACGGATCTGCCGCCGTATTCGCGGCGTTGTGAGATTGGTGTGTCTCCTGCGTGCCGCCGGAGCTTCCGCTGCACGAAGAAAAACAAACTATCGCCGTCAGCGCCAATAACAGTGCGATAAACCTTTTCATGATGTAGTCTCCTTTTAAAAACGAATCGTTTTCTTTTATCTTATTATAAACCGACCGCACGGTGCCCCGCAAGTCTCTATACGTTCATCAGTTCTAACCGTAGGTTAGAACCTATGACCGTAAGTTAGAACCTATGACCTGCGGTTACAGCCGCGCGGTAATTTAAAATCCTCCGTCCCATTCTCTCGGCGGGTTTGTAAACATTCCGCCCATCATATCGTAATTCAGATTGAAATACCGCCCCGATTCGCCCTGATCCATTGCTCTTATCTGTTCCATTTCCTCATCGGTAAGCTCAAAATCGAAGATTTCAATGTTTTCCTCTATATGATCGGGGTTTGTGGAGCCGGGGATCACAGAAAATCCCTCCTGGATATGCCAACGAATTATGATCTGCACTACGCTCTTATCGTGTGCCGCCGCGATCGCTTCCAGCGTTTCAGCGTTCAGAAGCCGCTGATCCCCATGCCCAAGAGGATACCAACATTCCACCTGAATGTTATACTGCTCGGCAAGCTCGCGGGTTTCCTGCCGCTGTGCAAACGGGTGACATTCGATCTGCATGATCTGCGGCTTGATCTCCTGCTCCATAATGGCATTAAAGGCGTCCATGCGGTTGTCAAAATTGCTGATGCCGAGGGCGCGGATCTTTCCCTCGCGGTATGCGCGCTCCATATCCCGCCAAGCCGCAACGATCGTGTCTATGTCGCCCGCAGGGTGATGCAGATAAACAAGATCAAGGTATTCAACACCGAGGCGATCGAGCATTTGATCGATGGCGTTATAACTTAGGCAAGATGTCCCCCGCCTCTATAGGCGGCGGGCTCCATTTCGGAATCAGAAGGGGATACAATCCCCTTCTGATTCCTCAGTGCGGCTGTTGCCGCACCTTGCCACGTTGAATGACGGGGCAAGCCCCTTATTGAAGCGTTGCCGTACTCGCTGGGCCATAATTTGTCCGTGATCCAGATCTCTTCACGCGGCACACCGCTGTCTATGATCCCCTGACCGACGCCGCGCTCCTGAAGATAGCCATGTGCATCGTCAAGATGACGATACCCCGAACGGAGCGCCGCGGCGACCGCTTCGCGGGAAGTCTGATTGAGAACGCCGAGATCGCCGTTTTCAAGGCTTTGGATCTGTGTGCCAAGCCCAAACTGCGGCATCTGTACGCCGTTGTTGAGTGTGATCAGAGGGACGCCCCCGACGGAGGTGATGTCAGAAGCATCTGCGGGACCGCTGCCGGGCGCTTCTACGGTATTTCCTTCGGTCGGCGCGTCCGGTTCATCGGATTCAGGCGGATCAGTCATTTCCGCAGAACCGGGATTTTCTGTTCCGGAGTTTGCGGGATCAGGATCCTCAGGCACCTCTCCCGTTCCCGTACCGCAGGCGGCAAGGGTGATGACAAGCACAAAACTTATAATGAGCGCGATCAGTTTTTTCATCATTCTTTCTCCCTTCACGGACTATTTTAATTCATTTGCTGCCCATTCCTTGACCTTATCCTCGGAATTTGCCACGGATGAGCCGGGGATCGAAAGCACTTCGTCGGTCAGAACCGTCGAGCCTTTTGCAAGCTGAGTTAACCGATTCAGGCTGTTCGCTCCGCTCGAACTCCCGTTGTGAGAGAAGAACGGAATGATCGTCTTGCCGGAAAGATCGTATTCTTCGAGGAATGTCCATACCGGCGTCGGCAGGTCATACCACCAGATGGGGAAGCCGAGATAGATCGTGTCGTACTGCGCCATGACATCTGCATCGATGTGAGAGGAAAGCGCCGGGCGTATCTCGTTGTCGAGCTCATTCTTCGCACGGTCAGCACAAGCTCCGTAATCCTCGCCGTAGGATTCCTCCGGGACGATGCGGAACAGCTCGCCGCCCGTTTCCTCCGCGATCCACCGTGCCATCTGCTGTCCGTTGCCCGACCACGAGAAGTAGGCGACGAGAATTTTGCTTTCCCCGGAGACATCCGACTCCGGTTCGTTGTCGATCCCGCCGTGCGAGCCTCCGAAAAACTGCGTAACGATCAAAACCGCCGCTGCCACAGCGATAACGACGATCCCGATAATGATCCAAACTTTATTTTTCATATGGTACCTCCGTGTATTTGAAAATGATCATTCCATTTGTTCTTCCCAAAACGTCACGGCGTCGTTTATCCAGCCCTCGGCGACCGTTCCCGTGCCGAGCCCGAAGCCGTGGGAAAGCCCATCATATGCGTGAAACTCTGTCGGGATACCTGCGGCGGACATCGCATTTATTCGGCTTTGCATCGTGCGCCAGTTTGCAATGCCGTCGCTCGTCCCGACGCAGACATATGTGGGCGGGTCGGTTTTCTGCCATTCGCTGTGACCCGTGTACTGCATGACGACGCAGCCCGCCTGCGGCAGATCGTCCCCGCCGAAATATTTTGTACCGTAGGAGCCAACGTCGGCTGCCATCCGTGCGCCCGCCGAGCCGCCCCACAGGGAATAGCAGTCGGTGTCTACTTCCAGCTCATCAGCGTGTTCAAAGATAAAGCTGATCGCCCGCGCAAGATCCTCCATCGCCGTGTCCCAGCCGGGACGGTAGATAAGCGCAAAGGCGTTGTAGCCCATTCGGGAAAGCTCCAGCGCGTGCGGGAAGCTGTCGTGCATCGCGCCGACGTATGCAAACCCGCCTCCGGCACTCACCACGGCAAACTTTTCGCCGGGGGCGCCCTTGAAAAAGAACAGTCCCGTGTCCGCTTTGTCGGGATCGGCCGCTTTTTCCTCATCGGTATAAATATCGTAAAAGATAGTCTCGCCCGCCTCGGCGTGGGATCTCATGTAGTTGCAAATTTCCACCGTCTTGTCCGGGTCGATATTCGAGTACCACGTCAGGCGAAGGTCGCCGAGAGTTTTGCCGCTCATATATCCGCTGTCAACGGGAAATATCAGCCGCCCGTATTCTCCGAAAGCGGGATCGTTTATCACGTCCGAAATGGCTGTGTCTGCGGTATAAGGCTTACCCCCGCCGCTTTCCTGCTTTTCGTTCCTGCCCCAGAAAAACCGCAGGCCATTATACGTATATTCCATAGATGCGATCCCTCCGTGGTTGTATCCCTCCTTGACCGAATAGGCAAAATTGCCGTCCGCCTCGCTTTTCCCCTCAGTAAATCCCGGTAGCTTCCGCATGTTTTCCACGCGGCTCGTGTCGTAGGAATATGCGAAATCCTCCGTGCCGGTAATGACCCACACGAAGAAATCCTGCCGTTTTTCCGCGGCGGCGTAAATTTCAGGGTCGGTCAGACCCGTGCCGCAGCTCATGGGGAGAAAATAGCGGAAATAATCGAGACAGTTTTGAAATGTCCTCCATGTCGCCACGCTGCCCATCGAAAAGCCACCAAAGCCCCTGTGATCGTGGGAAGCGATCAGATCCTCAGCAGAGGTACTTGATGCGTAAGTGGAGTACCGGCTTTCCACCGCCGGAATCAGGTCGTTTATCAGTTCGTTGTGATAGTTTTGATTGAGCTGAAGCGCGAGGCTGAAGCTGGCGCTGTCCTCCGGGCTTGTGTTGTTGTAGGTCGGGCATACGATGATGATGGGACGTATCTCCCCGGCGTCGATCATGTGGTCGATCACATTTTTGAATCCGGACGGGTTCTCCGGCGTCCCGAGCGTCATATTTTCGTTGCCCCATCCGCCGTGCATCAGGTAAAAAATATCGTACTGACGGCTCTCATCGTAACCGTTCGGAAGATAGATAACAGCGTGCTTTTGAAGCGGCTGCGACTTCTGTTCATAGGAAAAGGATTCGTAAGTATCGTAGTTCAAATCTACCAGCGTCCCCGGATCCTCTGCCGGAGAAAAGTATGCTTCCGGGATTTCGGAAAGTTCTTCGGGGATAGCAGCCTCGCGCACATTTGCCGTCTCATTGCTTTCCGAATTGTTGTTTCCCGGTCCTTCGGGATCGCCTGCCGGATTCTCTGCGAATGAACCGGGTGTTGGCTGACTGCTGTTATCGGTTACTGCCTGATTTCCGCAGGCACAGAGCGATCCTAAAAGGAGGGCAAGGAAAAGTATTGCCGCAATCAATCGTTTCATAGACTGCCTCCTTTACTCCGCATCCCGAAAGAACAGCGGGAGCGCGTTGTAGAGATATTCCTGCACAGCGTTAAAATCGTGGTAGCCGCCGTCTTTCTGATAGAAAACATAGTGATCCGGCGTAAAGATATCCCGCGACAGCATTTCATCCGCCATGTTAATCGACTGGCTCTTGACCGCGTCCTCGGTGCCGACGGCGTGATAGATGAAGTACCCGCGCTCGTCAAGGTTTTCGTTTTTCACAAGCTGCTCGATGAAATCCACGTTGTCCTTAAAGCGGAAGTCGCCGTATGTGCCGTAGTACCAGCAGGAACCGCTCATTGGAAGAAAGTAATGAATATAATCGTAGTCATAGCAGAACTGGAGCCATGTTGTGACCGAGCCGAGAGAGAAACCGCCGAACGCCCGATGGTCGCGGGACGCTTTCAAGTCCTCCGGGGAAGTTGATTCGGCGTAGGTGTGGTATTTCCCCTCGACCGCGGGCATCAGGTGATTTTCAAAATCCTGATGAAAGGCGCGAAATTCTTCAATGGAGCTCGAAAAATCCGTGCTGCTGTTTTCGTTGTAGAAGGTCGCCGACACAATGATGATCGGCGGGATATCTCCGTTTGCGATCAGGTTGTCGAACATATTCTTAGTCGCCGTAAAATCAAAATATTCTCCGGCACGACCGCCCCACCCGTGCATGAGATAGAGAATGTTGTACCTTGTTTCGGTGTCGTTCTCGTCGTAGCCGTAAGGCGTATAAACGTATGCGGTTTTCGTAATGGCGGCTCCGTCCCGCACATAGTCCTCGGATTCATAATCGAGCCGAACGACGGAGCCTTGTTCGGCTGCCGCTTTCGTGTACGCTGCCGGAACAGCCTCCGTCAGGCCTGTCTGCTTTATCCCCATGTCATTATCCCCCGATCCTTCGCCCACGGCAGGCGTATTGTTATTCTCCGGCTCGCCGCCGTTTCCCGTTTCAACAGTCGATCCCTCCGCCGACGCTCCGATGTCCACCCCGTTACAGGCACAGAGAAACGTCATGAGCAAGGCAAAAATCAAACATATCGCAATTTTTTGTTTCATTGTCATATCTCGCTTTCGATGCGGTCATTTAGTGCTTACGCTATTATTATAAAAAAATCGAGGCTTCCGAAGAAGTCTCGATTCGTTTATCAGTTCTAACCTGCGGTTAGAACCTCTGACCAACGGTTAGAACCTATAACCGCAGGTTAGAACCTATGACCGCAGGTTATGACTCATAGAATGGCGTGTTTCCATTCGCCGTTTTCTTCAAAATAGTAAAACTCGTTTTTGCCCTCGTCCTCAAACAGCGGGAGCATTTCCGCCATATCGTGTGCAAGCTCGTAACGCCCGATCTCGTCCCGTTTCAGCCAAAACACGCGCCCCTCCTCGGAGGAACGGAGCGTGCCGTGAAAGCGGTCTGCATAATAAAGCAGAATGACGTACCGCGCGCCTTCATCTGTGGGAAATTGCTTGACCCCGCAAAGGCGCGGATTTTCGAGGCTATACCCCGTTTCTTCCTCTACCTCGCGGATGACCGACCCGGTAAATGATTCCCCCGGCTCCACATGCCCGCCGGGAAAGGCGATGCCCTGCCAACTCCCGCCGACCCTCTCCTGGACAAGCACGCTGCCGTTTTTGTCGGACAACATGCACAGCGTGGTAAAAATCGCCTGCTCCATAAATCGCGCTTAAAATCTGACGGTGACCGGCGCGCTCGTGAAGGACGAGAACACAGCCGTGGCGTTCTCAAAATACAGCACCTCCGTATTGTCGTCCGTCGGGGAGTACATCGCCTGCAAATTCGGATAGGCGTCCAGCATGTGCTTTTTTGCATCTACACGGTCGTCACGCACAAGCCGACCGGAAAGCCGCAGCCATTTTTCGCCGTCGAAAGCGCACAACTCCACAAGCGAATTTTTTTCGATCTGCTTTGATACCTCCTTGACCTTGCCCGTTTGAATGTACAGCCTTCCTTCAAACAGATCGACCGTGCCGAACGGACGCACGCGGGGCTGACCGTTCTCATTGGTCGCCAGATAATATGTATCGACCTTCTTCAAAAAATCGTAAACTTCCTGCATGACAGATACCTCCATATTTTCTTTTGATTTTATCATATCAGACCTCCGCCCGAAACGGAAGTCATAATTGGTTGACGTGTTCTAACCAAAGGTTAGAACCTCTGACCAAAGGTTATTACCTGTTCTCGCTTGTAACCTGCCGCACGGCGGAAAGAAAGTGTGCGAGCATTTTTGTAGGCGTAGGAGAATGGAGAATTCCGAAGGGAATTGTATAGTCCCACTCGACGGGGATCACCTTCAGCATCGGATGGACGCAGGACCATTTCCCGATCACAAGCAGGACTTTTTTCTCCTGCTCGCACCGGTTAAACGCTTCCATATTGTAGAAATCAAATGTTTCAAGCGCGATTTTCGGGTGATGTTCGGTCAGGTCGTCCCGAATTTCGTCCATTTGGCGGCTCCAGCCCCGGTGCATGATCATCAGCGTTTCGCCGTACAAATCTTCAACCGCCAGTTTCTCTTTTGATGCCAGCGGGTGATAGATGGACACGGCAATGCAAATCGGCTCCTTTGAAATTTCAAAGCCGTCGCATTCCCGCAGCTTCAGCATTGTTTCGTCAAAAATGCCCGCCACCACGTCAATTTTATCGCCGAGATTTTTGAGAATTTCCCTGGCGTTTTCCGGGGTGTTTTCAAAAGGAACAAGCTGAAAGCTGATGTCCGAACAGTGCTTGTGAATCTGCGGCCACAGATCGGTGAGAAGCTGGGCGGGCGTCATGGGAGAGGTGCCTATGCGTATCACCTGATCCTGTTGCAGCTCCGCATC
Organism: uncultured Clostridia bacterium; assembly: GCA_947630625.1. Classification (GTDB taxonomy): domain Bacteria; phylum Bacillota; class Clostridia; order Oscillospirales; family CAG-272; genus DTU064. Next base: position 14,804 of record CANRIL010000031.1, on the reverse strand, counting down.
TCTTGCACGCTCGACCGCTTCCCGGCAATAATCGGTTATGTATTTTGCGTCTTTGTATAGGGATTCTCCGGCCTTTGTCAGCGTCAGCCCCCGATGCGTTCGCTCAAAGAGGCGCACGCCGAGATCGTTTTCCAAGAGATTGATCTGCTTTATGAGCGCGGTCGACGTGATGTATAGATCCTCGGCGGCTTTATTGAAACTGCCCGCCTCCGCGACACGGATAAAAGATGTGAAGTTGATATTATTTATGTTCATGAACAGCCGCGCCTCGCTCCCTTATGGATATCTCACCGAAAATTTTTTGTTGCCACTAATATTATATGCGTTAAAATGAACTTTTTCAAGGGCATTATAATGAAGAAAAGCCGAAATCTCTGTGAACGACAAAAACCGCCCGCAATTCCATACGAATTGGGCGGATTTTCGATAACTATAAGCGGAACCGTGGGCGCATCATCCAAAACTTGCGCCACCGCTGTCCCCACGCTGCAATCGGCACTTTTGCACCAACTCCGCCGACCTTCCACTGTGACAGGTCGCACAAATTTCAAAGAAAAAATGCCTCGGAAACGTTAGTTCCCGAGGCAATTTAGTCAGGGGCAGGAGGTATTCGAGGCGCGTTTTTGCAAAGCAAAAACGCGCTCGCGACACCACGGTTTTGGAGCGGATCTGGTAAAATTTTACTGATCGTAATTTTATCAGCATTTACAAGGATTTTTTGTGATGAAGCCTGAAAAAAGAGCCGTTTTGCTGATATTTTGCTGATGCCACTCGAAATCGAGGCGGTTGTCTCCATAGATATGCACGGCTGCCCGATTGCTGATATGTGTCGGAAACGGCCATTTTTTGTTCATCCCTGCCGTCAAAAATTGCGTCGCTGTAAACAAAGAAAAGACGTATTGTTCATCTTATGCTTTTTTAGAACGCATTCACTTCGCAAAATAGCACCCGATCCTGACAAAACGGAAATATAAGAGAGCATACTTTGCAATTAAGTCGGTCAGGGAGTAGTGTAATTTCCTTTTTACCTCCTGTTGGCCTTTTTTAATTCCTTTTGGGCAGCTTTGATCTCCCGTTGCAGCTCGTCAAGCTCATGCTCCAGTGCCTCGGCGATATAATCTCCTGTGATAACGGCGGCACGGATCATGCAGGCGGTATCCACAATTGCGTCCTCCACATCTTTTCCAAGGCCAAGAAGTTCCAGAGAGCCGGTTCCGTTTTCATCGTACAGCACCACGTCCGGAATACCGTTTTTGTCCGTGTCTCCGAAGTACAGATTGAATTCTCCGTCTCCGGTGAGGTCTACAGCAAGCGTGTCAATATCACCGTCTCCGGTGGTGTCAAGCAGCGCAAGGTCAGCCTCCTTATCTCCGTCAATATCGATCAGGATCTCGTCTTTCCCGCTGCGAAGCAGTGTCTTGTGCCAGTCGCGGTCAAATTTCATTTTGGTTTTCAATTTTCTGAGGGTTCCCATAGGTCATTGCTCCTTTTATTTTATTTCAAGCTTTTACAGCCTGTTTTCATGATTTTATTCTGTCGGCAGCGCGACAACGTAAACTTTCAACGGAATCTTTCTTTGTTTGATTCTATCCTATTTTCAAATCGTTTCTTTGCGCCTCCATTATTGCAGCGGCCTCTTTATAGAAAACGTCCAAGTCTCCAATATAATTCTCTTTCCACGGTTTGTTCCTTCCGCAGTAGTGAATTATGATTGAGTGCTTTCGAACCCAATCGAGATTGAAACTCTTTTCAAACGGACTGTGCATCAGGTAAAGCCGCTCGGTCATGTTATAGCGGAACGGGTCGAGCGCGTAAATCCTGCTGCCGTAGAGACTGCTGATTATGTCCTGATCGGGCAACATCAAAAGCGCCTTGTGCTTTTCAATGAACGTAACGACTTCGCCGCAGTCCTGCTCTTTTCGCAAAAGTTCGAGATTCATCAAAAGCACACCAGAGTTGATATACGGGCTGTCGTCGTCCATATCGAGCCGCAGTTCGTTCAACCTGTGGATAAGCCCGGGGTTGCCGATGTGCGACGCCGCCGCGTAAAAATAATCCTCCATCGGCAGATTATAAAGCGGCAGGATCGAGCCGTTTATAACGAGGTCGGGGTCGAGATATAAGACCCTGTCAACCGTTTCGGGAAGATATTTCGCGGCGAAAATGCGATAATAAATTTCTTTCGGATAGCGTGATGTCGTCGGAGCGTCGGAAAGGGGCATATCGCTCGCTTCTATCGGTATCAGCCGACCGCGGCTTTCCAATAATTTTTCGGTCGATGTCAGCGATTCTTTTCTGATCGATGTGTACAGAAGATACACATCAAAATCACAGTCGGGATTGAATCGCAAAAGCGTTGAGAGCATGATGTTTAACTGCGGAATATAGTTTTCATCCAAAGTGACGAGAATGTTTACGAGACTTTTTTGCGCCGTGTTCATGTTTCGGACTCCTTGCGGTTTTTCTTCTTCCTTTTCCACATACAATAAATCAAGAGCGGCAAAGCCGACAATCCTGTTGCAGGATTGACAAAAACCTTGAAAGCTGTGGAGGATGCGTCGTTACATATGTAACGGAGATAATCAAGACTGCCTGTATCAAATAACTTACAAAAAGTATAAATCAAAGCTCCGCGAAAGTCACGGGACAGAAAGAAACGCGCGTCCGAATTTAGGACGCGGTGCAGATTTTGTTACTTTTTTGGACGCGGCGGCCTGTTTGTCCCTTGTGAGAGCCAGAAAGCGCGAGTATGATTTAATATAGTATCGCACATACATCCTGCACTTCGGAGGGAGCAAAAAATGGAAAACAGCATATCTAAAATCTTGGTTGAGTCTGTGGTGAAAAAGACCTTAAAAGCTATGAAAGAGAACCCGGATCGCGGGATCCGCAATCTTGTTGATATGGCGCTGCAATTTTCGGACGGTAGATTTCAAAAGGATTTTTTTGCTGCGGCTCAGACAATGCTTCAAAACGAAAACAGTGCTTACTATCGGCTTGTGCGGGATGTTGTGACATATGCGGATGCCGACCGGCTTTGCACCTTCGGCATGAATCTCGGATATAATGGATGTACCGTTGGGGCGCAACGCATACGCGAAAATGAGAAAAAATTAGGGTGCAACATTCCGTGGACTGTGCCGATCAGGATCAATACGGACGATTTTGCGAACAAAGAAACAAAATATCAGGCGGCAATCAGTGCCGGTGAGAGACTCGGTATTTATTCATGTCTGCTTTTCTGCGGCAGTCAGCCGCAATGCGCTCTGCCCCTCGTAAAAGTGCATCCGGACAGTGCGTTTTTCCTGTTCTGCGAACCTGAGGGTGTGACATCTGAATTTCTGGATGAGGCAGCCGAGACATATAACCTTATGATCGTCATCCGATACGATGATGATTATGATGGTGAATTATGCTCTCGGCTCCGCGACTTGGGGCTTTTGTATTCCGTTTGGATCCCGTTCGGTCAGAAAGACTCCGAATCCATCGTAAGCGGCGATCTGTTTTACAGCGCACAGCAGCTCTCTCCTGTCTTTACAGTTCTCCTGCCGGAACATGACTGCCCGGACGACATTCGGCAGCTTGTATATCAGACTGTGCGGCAGGCGCGCAATGAACAAAGGTATCATACCGTGCTTTGGGATCTCCCGGGTGACAACAATGCGGTAGATCATATCATTTCCGATGACATCTGCTGTGTTTTGTTTGATGCGGACGGGACTCTGTGCAATTGGAGCGGGCCGATAAAAAACGGGGATTATAATCTTTTCCGGGACGACCTGAAAAATATTTTAGTGAGCGCGTATCCGAAAAAAATACCCACTTATACTATTTGATAAAAAGATTTAACCGAGCAAGGAAAGAGAGCAGGAATTTTTTGTAATTTCCTGCTCTCTTTCAATGATTACATCCCAATATTCATTTGCCAGCCGATTTTTCTGCTGCAAAGATCGATTTATTCAACCGCATCCGTCCGATAAATGAATTTCACCTGACCGTCCATATCATCGCTTGCTCCCGCAAAGTTCTTATAGCGGAGGGACACGTCTCTTGTCGCGCGGAATCTCGTCAAAAGTCCTTCAAGATCACCGTCTACCGCATCCACCAACTTTTGGATACCTTCTTCGTTAAATTCTTTCATTCCGTCGGAAAGCTGCATTGCTCCGTCACGAAGCTGTGTGATCCCGTCCACCAGAGCCGGCGTTCCGTTTTTCAGTGTAAGGATCCCGTCGTAAAGCTCCGAAGCTCCGGCAGCAAGCTCAGATGTGCCGGCCTTCAAGTCATCAGTTCCGGCCTTCAAGGTTCCTGCTCCCGCCGCAGCGTCGGCTACACCGGCTGTATAGCTTTGCAGGCCGAGATAAAAGTCATTATAACTGTCAAGGGAGGATTTGAGTGCGATGACAGATTTCAACCCCTCCGCAGCGGCGGCCAGCTGTGCCTGCACCTCATTTGAGGCCATTTGTTCCGAGATGATCTTCCCGATCTGCAGCTCTGTCTGCTCCGCAATTGTTTGCTTTATGGCGTCGCTTTGCATTTGTTCACTAACCTTTGCGGCTATAGTATCCTGTATCGGCTGGGTTGCCATCTGCCCCTCTGTTTCCGCTTGAATCTGCGCCTTGACCGGCTCGGACTGCATCTGCTGTTCTATCGCCGCCTCGATCTTTTTCTGCGTCTCCTGATCTATCTGACCGGCGGCAACAGCGGCGTCATACGACGCTTTATCCATATGCAGAACAGCCTCCACGACCTGTTCTGCTACGGTATTCCGAACGACCTCGGTCACCTGCGCCGTCACTTCCTCTCTGACGGCAGCTGTGACCTGTGCGGTTACTTCCTCCCGAACAGCCGCCGTGACCTGCTGTGTAATCATGTCTCTCTGCGCTTCCACGGCTGCCGTTACTTGGCTTTGCGCCTTTTCATATACGGCGTTTTCGTCCAGCGACGCAATAACCTCGTTCAGAACCTCTGCATAATTCCCGATCGTCAGGGTCGGGACGTTCAGTCCTGCGGCTGCAAGCTGGGTATTCGCCGTGGAGAGCAGCGTGTCAAATACTTGCCCCGCTCCGCCGTTTAAGGTGTCGTTGTTCGACGCAAGGGTGTTCAGTCCCTCGCTCAGCTGCGCCGCTCCGGTCCCGAGCTCGACTGCTCCTGCATTAAGGCTCTCGGCTCCTTTTTTGAGGCTTTCCGCACCGATTGCAAGCTGATCGATCCCCTCCACCAGTTCGTCGGATTTCTCAAGCAGTGTGGCGAGCCCGTCATAAAGCTGCGAGGAACCGTCCAAAAGCTGATCCATGGCGCTTGTCAGATCATCCATGGAAGCGCTGAGCTCCGAGACGGAGTCAAAAGCGTCATCATCAAGCTCACTGAAAAGCGCATTTGTCGCAAGCGTCACCGTCATATCAAGCCGGAAGTTATTGACATCGGCGGTGATCTCCACATAGTCGGGAATTTCCAGTTTGTCTTTGGAAATCGCGAGGTTTTCCCGGAGCCCCGGAAAGGCGATCCCGATAACGGCGGTGCGGCTGCCGTCGTTAATCAGTTTCCCGTTTGTGACCTCTACATTTGTAAACACGTCGTCACTGAGCAAAGCGCCGGTCAGCATGGCAAACGGGACATAGATTTTCTCCTGCTTGCCGTCGATCTCTACGGTTTCATACTGCTTGTTTTGATAGTCAAAGCGGATGGTCACATGTCCGCTTTTTCCGACCAAGTCGTCTGCCAAAATGGGCTTCCCATCCAGCTTGTATGAGACAGAAAGGTCAACAGGAAGCTCTTTTTCGATATTGCCCTGATAGTAAATGTCATTGCCCTCGGCGTCCCATACACGCATATTGTCGCCGTTCATGGTATAAGTTTCATCGCCCTTGACATTTTCCACATCCGTCAGCTCGGAACTGTCGCTCACCGCGGCATTGCCGAGGGAATTCTTTATCCAATCGCTTACAATGATTTTCTGAACGGAACCGTCCGCCCCGGCAAGGACATAAACGGTTTCATCTTTGGATACACCGGCATCATCGATAGTGGATACATTTTTAGGTTCATCTTGTTTTTCAGCTTCATTTTCGTCGGAGTTTTGGGCGAATGCGGTCATGGCGATTCCGCTCACGGCTAAAACGGCACAAAGGCAAAGCGAGATGATTTTCGTTATAGATTTTTTCATTTCAAAAGAACCTCCTGTCTGGTCTGTTCAGTTTTGTTTTTCTTTTTCATTCCCAGCGTAGTTACACAAATGACTTTATCCAGCAGAAGCAGAAGTGCCGGAAGGATCAAAATGACGCAGAGCATACTGATGACAGCGCCGCGGGCAAGCAGCATGCAAATCGAGCTGATCATATCGATTTTTGAGTAGAGCGCTACGCCGAAGGTGGCGGCAAAGAGTCCGAATCCCGAAACCAGGATGGAAGGGATCGATGCGGTCAGCGCAACTCTCACTGCCTCCGTTTTGTCTGCCCCACGGATTCGTTCCGACTTGTACCGTGTCGTCATCAGAATAGCGTAGTCCACGGTCGCGCCAAGCTGGATAGTGCTGATGCAGATGGGCGCGATAAACGGCAGGCTTTGCCCTAAGTAATGGGGCAGACCGAGGTTGATAAAAATCGCCAGTTCGATGACTGAAATCAAAATAAACGGCAAAGAAACGCTGCTTTCCACCAAGGCGATGATGAGAAAAATCGCAACAATGGAAATTGCATTGACGACCTCAAAATCGTGGGAAGTGACATCGATCATATCCTTCATGCAGGGTGCTTCTCCGATGAGCATTCCGGTCGGATCGTATTTTTTCAGGATGGTATTGAGAGATTCGATCTGCGCACCGACTTCATCGCTTGCTACAGGATATTCGGAGTTCAAGAGCAGCAGTTCCCATTTGTCGCTCTTCAAAAGACCGGTAATCGATTCCGGCAGGACTTCCTCCGGTACACGAGGGCCGATCACTGATTCAAGTCCGAGCACATATTTTACGCCGTCCAACTGTTCCATTTCCCTCGTCATATCCCGAACGGATTTGGGCGAAAGATTCTTGTCAACAAGGAGCATATGCGTCGAGGCGATGTCAAAATCCTCAGACAGCTTACTGTTTGCGATCACATATTCCATGTCATCCGGCAGGGACTTTGCCAGATTGTAGTACGTCTCGTTGTTGGTTCGGTTGTATCCGTAAAGGGCAGGCGGAATCAGCAGCACAAACAGGCAGAGAAAAACCGGGAAAGCCTTCACTGTACCACCTGCAAAACGGCGCATATTCGGGATCAGCGACTTGTGTTTTGCCTTTTGCAGCGGCTTATCAAGCACTAAGATAAGGGCAGGCAGCACAGTCACACAACCGATCACACCTAAAATAACGCCTTTCGCCATCACAATGCCGAGGTCGCGGCCGAGGGTAAAGGACATAAAGCAAAGGGCGATAAATCCGGCAACGGTGGTGATCGAACTGCCAACGATGGAGGTCAGCGTTTCTCGAATGGCGTTCGCCATGGCTTCCTTGCGGTCGTCGAGGCTCAAAAGCTGTTCATTGTAGCTGTGCCAGAGGAAAATGGAATAATCCATGGTCACGGCCAGCTGCAAAACGGCGGAAAGCGCCTTTGTGATATAGGATATCTCCCCCAGAAAATAATTGCTTCCAAGATTGATGAGGATCATCATGCCGATGCTCAAAAGAAAGACAAACGGTGTCAGCCAGTTATCAAGCAGAAGCAGCATGACGGCAAGCGCGAGCGCCACGGCGATCCCCACATAGATGGGTTCCTCCCGTTCGCACAAGTCCTTTAAATCTACCACCATGGCCGTAAGTCCCGACAGGAAACACTGTTTTCCGGCAATTTGCCGAATCTCCCGAACCGCGTCCATGGTAACGTCTGAGGAGGTGGAGCTGTCGAAGAACACGGCCATCATGGTGGCGTTTTCTGTGTTGAATTCGTTATAGAGTTTGTCGGGCAGCAGCTCCATCGGGATCGAGAGATCAGCGAAGGAATCGTACCATAGGACGGTATCTACATGATCGACCTTTGCGATCTTCTCTTTCAGCTCCGCCACATCCTTATTAGGCATATCCTCCACAATGAGGAATGCGAAGGCGCCCTTGTCGAAGTCATCCAAGAGCTCGTTTTGCCCGATGACGGTTTCCATATCCTCCGGCAAATAGGTCAGCATATCGTAATTAATGCGTGTCCCGATCATCCCCAACACTGAAGGGATCAGAAGAACAAGCGTTAAAATCAGAATCGGGATACGGTATTTTACGACCGCTTTTGAAAAACGCATGATATTCACCTTTCCTTTCCGTCAATTTCAAATGCCTCTGTTTCAATGACATCCGGAAATTGATTTTTAACAATTAATACGGTGCTGATCACCGTATACAGATTCAAAACGCCCTCCGAAAAAAGCGTTAGCCCAAGTAAAACCGATAGGGTTCGCGCTCCGATGACCGAATCAACAATCAGGAACACACCGATCACTCCTGTCACAATCGCCAGAGCCAAAATCAGCCACCAGCGTTGGATACCAAACTGTTTGGAATCCATGGCGATTCGAATTTTGAACAGTCCGTCAAGCAAAATGGAAATACCGAGGGCGACACAGATAAATGCCATCAGGTTTTTCGGGTTAAAAAGGACGATCACACCAAGGATGATTATCAGAATTCCGAATTCCAGATCAAACTGGAATGCCAAACGGAACAGGTCTTTTGAGAAATACCCGATCAGTTTGACAATGCCAAATAGAATCATTGCGATCCCGATGCAAACGCCGATGATCGACACCGAAAGTTCCGGCGAGGCGATAAAGAGAATGCCTGCGGCGCAAAACAGTATAGACATGACGATGTATCCGATCTTCGCAATTCTCATCGGCACGACAGAGCGCATTTTCATAAAGCAGAAACCTCCTTTGCTCGTTTGCTTATATTGTAGTTGTGTCGTTTTGATTTGCATACAGACATAAAAAGTCCCGTGTCCGATAATCAGACACGGGACATAAAAATGACCGATTTTTGGACAAACGGAACCGTTTGTCTGCAAGCGATTGCATTTGCCCGAATTTACTCATTGACACAGCAAAGAATCATCTCTTCGATCATTCCTTTCTTAATTCCCATCAGGCGTGAAAGCATACTTCGGATATCATCGTTCATATCGTTTTTCAGCCATCTGGAAAAAATGCCGAAAGCAAGGCCGGACAGATACTCTTTGACTATGGCAAGGTCATCTTCCCGAACATTTTTTCCGCGCAGGACAGACGCAACATAGGCATTGATCGTATGATCGCAGACTTTCCATAAGTACATCTCATAGATTTCCCTGTTTGCCGAGTGATAGATGTGTAATACCGCACGCTTTTTCGCAAGCGCAAACTCAATAGCTGCATCGAGACATCCCTCGAATTTTTCAATAGTAGGATAGGACTGAATGATCTGTTCGGCGTCATCCTCGACAATACTTTCAATGAGCTTCGGCATATCATCGAAATAGTAGTAAAAGGTATTTCGATTAATGCCGCAATCCGCTACAATATCCTTCACCGTAATTTTGGACAGAGGCCGTTCCGTCAGTAATTTCAGAAAGGACTCTTGAATTGCTTTCTTTGTAAAGTTAGCCATTTCAGTGTCTCCTGCCGGTTGATTTATACCGTACTCGCGCCGGTAAATCATTGCATCTTAAATTCATATCCAATAATTTTTATGCTCTGAGTCAATGTATCATGTCTTTGTTCCTGCGGAATTCATTTCCCGATAGATCGCCTCAGCTCCCCCACGGACGATCCGCTTGATCTTTGCAACAAACTCTTCCGGAGGCATACATTGTTTATCGAGCAGCCATCTTTCAATCGCGCAGAGTACGGCGTCCGTGAAAAAATTGATGGTGAACTCATCGTCGGCGTCATCGCTGAGAAATTGCGCGATCCGCATTTTGACTAAGGGAAAGAAATATTCCCTAAGATGGTCAGACAAAGAATTTTGACCTTTTATCAGGAGTGCCTTGCGATAAAAAGATCTGTTTGCATAAAAGTGTTCGCAGCCTTGCTCTATAAGCTCCCAGTGGTCGTCCGAGTCCAAATGTTTAGCGCTCTCCACGGCTAATGAGATAAACTCCGTATCAAATATCCAGTTGACAAGATCGTATTTGTCCTTAAAATGATAATAGAAGCTCTTTCGGTTCATATCGCACCGCTCGCATATCTGTGCGATCTGAATTTTATCGAAGGGCACCTCCTCCATAAGCTCCCGAAGTGCGGCGGCAAGCGCCCGTTTCGTGATATTGGAATCTGCCATCCTTTTTCCTTCCTTACTGTCATCTCGGGATGCGGGATATCCCGGCGTTAAACTTGGCGTTCCTCCGGCATATAAAAATAACAAGCCTTACCCACCGCAGCAGATAAGTCTCGTCGTTTCAGATGATAAAAAGACTCCGTTGTGTTCACCGCACAAAAGTGCTGACTACTCCCTTATTCAAATCAATTATATCAAAGAACCTGCTTTTTTTCAACTGAATTTGTGAACTCCGTTTTGGACAGATATTGCTCTGTGTCCAAAAAAGTAACAAAGGTCGTCCCAAGAGAAAAAGTCCGACGGGCGGACGGTTTTGGGCAATGAACTTCCGCGATTTTTCCTGTAAAATAAGCGCATACAAAGCATACGGAGGTGTTTGTCATGATATTTTACAACGCCGACAGGCAGGATGTCCTGCATAAATTTCAGTCTGACCCGACCGTTGGTCTTACGGATGACGAGGTGCGGGAGAAGCGCGGTCAATACGGCGAAAACAGGCTGCGCGCAAAGAAGAAAAAGAGTAATCTGAGCCGCTTTCTCGATCAATTCAAGGATGTTATGATCTTGATTTTGATTGCCGCCGCCGTTATTTCATTTGCGATCGCATGTGTCAACGGTGAGCCGAAGGATTTCTTTGAACCGGCGCTGATCCTTCTGATCGTCGTTCTGAACGCCGTTATGGGTGTTTTGCAGGAAAGCAAGGCGGAAAAGGCGCTTGATGCGCTGAAAAATTTGTCCGCACCTCACGCAAGGGTGCTCCGCAACGGAGAAGAAAAGGTCATTGACGCCGCCGAACTTGTTCCCGGCGATATTATTCTTTTAGAGGCTGGGGATTTCATTCCCGCCGACGCGCGTCTGATCCGCAGTGTCAGTCTGAAAAGCGAAGAATCCGCGTTGACCGGTGAGTCTGTCCCCTCAGAGAAGGATGCGGAAACAATTGTGGACGCGAAGGCGCCGCTCGGCGACCGCTGCAATATGGTCTTCTCCGGATGCAGCATCACCTATGGCACAGCCACAGCGGTCGTCACAGCGACCGGTATGGACACGGAAATGGGCAGGATCGCCAATCTTCTGGAAGGTGAGGAAGATGAACAGACGCCTCTGCAAAAGAAGCTGGCGCAGCTCGGAAAGTATTTAGGCGTTTTGGCGCTTGCCGCCTGTGCGGTCATTTTTGTCATCGGTATCATCAGCGGCATCCCCGCGCTGGAGATCTTTATGACTGCCGTTTCTCTGGCCGTATCCGCGATCCCGGAAGGGCTCCCCGCCATCGTGACCATAGTTCTTTCCATCGGTGTGCAAAGGATGGTAAAAAAGAATGCGATCATTCGCCGTTTGCCCGCGGTGGAAACGCTCGGCAGCGCGTCAGTCATCTGTTCGGATAAGACCGGCACGCTGACGCAGAACCGCATGACGCTTGTAAAGGCGTATGCGGACGCGGGGCATCATACCGAGGATATCACCACCCGGAATTCCGACGATATCCGCACGCTTCTTCAGTACGGGACCCTGTGCTCAAACGGCTCTGTCGTTTTTCACGGCACGGAAGAACAGCACATCGGCGATCCCACGGAAACCGCCATCGTCCTTGCTGCACATAGAAACGGTATGCCCAAGGAGGAGCTGAACCGTTCCTGCCCCCGTCTCGCGGAGATTCCTTTTGATTCCGACCGGAAGTTGATGACTACCGTCAACCGGATCAACGGGAAAAATATCGTGATCGTCAAAGGCGCTTTCGATGTCATGGAGTCACGATGCATTGCGGGCGATCTTGATGCTGCGCGGCAGATCAACACCGATATGAGCGGCGACGCGCTCCGCGTTTTGGCAATCGCGTATAAGGAGATCGAAACGGTGCCGGAAAGTCCGACTGCGGAACAGCTTGAAAATGATCTGACATTCCTCGGCCTCGTCGGTATGATCGATCCTCCCCGCCCTGAGGCGAGGTCGGCGGTTGAAATTTGCAAAAAGGCAGGTATTCGTCCCGTCATGATCACCGGCGACCATGTGGTGACAGCTTCCGCTATCGCAAAGGAGCTGGGTATCCTCGAAAACGGCGACCTGGCAGTTACAGGTACGGAGCTTGATGCGATGACGGATTCGGAGCTTGACGCCAAAGTGGAACATATCAGCGTTTATGCCCGTGTTTCCCCGGAGAACAAGATCCGTATCGTCAAAGCGTGGCAGCGCAAGGGACAGGTCGTTTCCATGACTGGTGACGGTGTGAACGATGCGCCGGCGCTTAAGGCCGCGGATATCGGCTGTGCGATGGGGATCACCGGCACGGATGTGGCAAAGGGAGCCGCCGATATGACTTTGACGGATGACAACTTCGCAACCATCGTTGACGCGGTTCGGGAAGGACGCGGCATTTACGCGAACATCAAAAAGGTCGTGGGTTTCCTGCTCGGAACAAACATCGGCGAGGTCATCACCGTATTCGTCGCCATGCTGCTTTGGCACACGTCACCGCTTCTCTCTATGCAGCTTTTGATGATCAACCTCGTCACGGACAGTCTGCCCGCCATCGCACTCGGCATGGAGCCGGTGGAAAATGATGTAATGAGCCGCAAACCCAAGCCGAAGAAGGAGGGGCTGTTTGCTCACGGATTCGGTGTGAGAATTATTCTTCAAGGTTTTCTGTTTGGAACGCTGTCGCTCCTTGCATATTATTTTGGCGAACGCATAACGGGAACGACAGAAGGCGGACAAACGCTGACCTTTATGGTACTGGCGCTTTCTCAGGTCGTACAGGCGTTCAATATGCGATCGGAGCATTCCCTTTTTAAGATTGGCCCGTTCAAAAATCACAACCTTAATTGGGCGGCATTTATTTCGACACTGTTGGTCGCTCTGGTGCTTTTCACTCCCGCAAGGACTGCCTTCGGGCTCGTTATCCTGCCGTGGAAACTGTATCTCTTGGGTGTGGGGCTGATCCTGACGCCGATTTTGGTCATGGAAATTTCCAAAGCCTGCGGGTTGATCAAACATCACGGATAAGTTGTTGATTGGTATATAAGGCAAACATACGGATTAAGGCTGCTCATCGGTGATCGATGGGCAGCTTTTTTCGGTAGGCGATGTATTTATATGGCAGCAGCAAAATCTGCAAAGTAGCAGTTTTGGAACATCCTTAGTAGAATTTTACCGGCGTTAATTATGCCGGCTTTTCATGAATTTTTTGTGATGTCGTCTGAAAAGAGAGCTATCTTTCTGATATTTTGCAGATATTGCTCGAAGTAGAGGATGTCGTTTCCATTTGATATGTGCGGCTGACCGATTATACATGTCTGGAACGGTCATTTTTTGTCCCCTACCGTCAAATTTTGCGTCGCTGTAAACAAAGAAAAGGCATAGACGCGACAGGCGAACCGTGCCGCCGCTCAGCGTTCGTATTGTAATCGCGTTCTCGAAAATTGTCAAGTTCCCTCGAAATTTTGTTTAGCCCTGCTTGGCAAACGTATGTTCTGCGTGGTACAATACACATACAGCCGAATAGTGCAACCTTTTCACACAAACATACATATCAAGACTCGTAATACATAGACACGGAACAGTGCAAAACGAACGATCTCGTCCGTTTCTTTTTGTCATGCTCCGACCTGTGAATACGGGTCTTTTTTGATTTACTGTAAGTAAATCAAAAAAGGAATTCCGAGAAAGGAGAACCGCAGGTGAAAAGCATGTCAAGGTCGCCCGCATCAAACTTTTTTCCTATGCCGAACGAGGTCTTCAGTCTCGGACTGTCGGCAGGAGAGATAGCCGTCTATGCCTATCTGTTGTTCTGCGAGGACAGGGAAACGTATACGTGCCATCCGAGCTACAAGACGATCGGAAACGCTCTGCACATCAGTCCGAACACCGTGAAGAAGTATATTTGGCAGCTCGAAAGCAAGTCGCTTATCGCCGCGAAACAAACACGCATCCTCGTAAACGGTCGCTATCGAAACGGCAATCTGATGTACACTATCCTGCCGATTTCAATAGCGTCTGATGAGTATTTCAAACGCCAGCTTGAGGCAAATTCACGCCGATTCGGGTAGGTCGATATTATAGCAGGATAAAGGCTCTGTTAAAAACCTGTCATAACGAGCCGATTTACACCGACCGGCAACGCCGTTCGGTACGTTCAAAATCTATTCAAAATCGGGAGGTTTGTTAGAAATCCTATTCAAGACAGCCGATAAAGCCAGTGCTTTGAAGTATTTTTCTCTGTCAAAGACTTTAATAGACGGTCAGTAAGATTCGAGGACGCTGTCAGATATCAGCACGGCGGATGACGCACCGTGAGCGATTTGTGCGCGGTTTGTGCGACGTTGTCCGACGCGGTAGCATAACTGACCGCCGCAGACACAATTCACACGTGTGCGCGTTTGAGAGGCACGGTCGGCGGTTAAAAATTCTCAAAAGTATTTTCAAATTTACGCTGGATATGTGCTGCGGATTGTGGTATTGTGTTGTGCTGCGATAACGACTGCCACAAACGGGAGGCACCCTATGAACATACTCGAAGAATTTTACCTCGGCAACATCG
>CANRIL010000030.1 GCA_947630625.1 uncultured Clostridia bacterium | reverse complement strand
GCATAGACCACCACGGGGAAAGCCTGCGCCGCCTGCATCAATGACGTGTCAAAATCTATCGGGAACCGTTTCTGACACAGCAGCGCCAGCCTCGTGTGTGCTGCATCTGCCGCTGAAGCATGGATCGTCGATACGACGGTGTGTCCGGTCAACGATGCTTCAACTGCCGCATAAGCCTCCGTATCGCGCATTTCTCCCACTACGACGATGTCGGGATCGAAACGGAGTGATGCCACAACGAGATCCTCCTGAGTTATGTCATATGCAGGATTATCGGACGGTCGTGAAAGTGTATGGATCACATTGTTGACAACCTTCCCATCCTTGACATTTACGAGAGACAGCTCGCGCGACCCGGATTCTATTGTGTACACTCTCTTGTTGTCCGGAATAGTCGATAGAAGCGCATTGAGCAGCGTCGTCTTTCCGCTGCTCGTCGCACCGGCAACAACGAACGATACGCCGTATCTGAGGCACATGCACAAGAACTCCACCATCTGCTTTGTGGCATTGCCCTCTTTTATGATCTGACTTTTTGTTACCTTCGACGGATGCAGCAGTCGTATAGAAACGCTAACCCCGCGATCTGCATCCACAATAGGTTCTTTCAGCGCCGTTATGCGTGTATTGCCGGGCAGATGCCCCTGCGCCATCGGCGTCGCGTTGTCGATAATCATCCCGGAGTGATGGAGCAGTCTCTTTACCGTGTCGGTGGCATGCTGAGGACTCATAAAGTGTTCCTCCGTCTTTTCGATCTTTCCGCTTGTATACGTTATGGCTATATCGTCCCACCCGTTTACGTTGATCTCCTCTATGTCGTCTCTTCCGAGGTATTGAGTGAGGACCGAATATTCCGCCATTTCACAGTACAGTTTTCTGACGAGTACATCAGTACTCAATCCATCCACTGTAAATCCAGTATCGTGGAGATACTTTTCTATATACGTTTTGAGCTGTCCGAGCTTAGTTCGGTCAGACAGAGACGCAGCATAGTTCTGACTTATATATTCCTGCGCCATAGCAAGAAGCTGGGGAAATGTTATGTCCTTAGCCATTCTGCATCACCGCCTTTGCTATCTTTCCGATCTCCGCCCTGTATTTTGAGGGACCGATCCGCTCCGACAACGATCCCGTTATCATCTGTTGTTTGATCTCTCTCGTATGGCAGACAGAAATCAGTCCCACCAAAGTGTGCATCTGCCTCGCGGACAGGCAGGTAGATGTCTTTGTCCATGATATTCATGACCTTTATCCGCTTTTCACCAATGATGAGGAACTGATTCGCACATGACGCATAGAAAGAGATGCACTTCATGTCGGGGACAAAAAGCTGCACGGCAGCATCGCAGTCGCGCTTTGCAATCGACGATATCAGATCTTTCTCGTCACATGTGCAGTCAACTATGATATACTCTGTGTTGTCCCGGAGGACACGGATAAGCTGCATTATCTTATCCTCAGTCGGTCTTGCATAGCTGTATTTGTTCTCGCCAAGCTTGTACCCGAGGAATCCGAAATTCGACATTGTTTTCACATTCACCGTTTCCCTCAACACATCCTCGATAAATATGTCCGTCCTATCAAGAATAGCGCCGAGCGAATACAGTTCCGAATCACGCCCGTTCGGAAACAGATACGCCATGCAAGGAACACTCAAATCCGGTGACACAAACTGAACAGATGCTTTTTTCTCGTAGTATATCTCCTCGGCAAGTTTAAGCGCCGTCGTCGTTTTTCCGCTCCCGGGCGATCCGCATACCGCAATCAGCTTACTCATCGCCGTTCACCGCCTCATTCACGTCATAGTGATCGACATTGCCGTTTATTATGTCATTTGCCTCCTCTATGATGTCTCCGCCGCCTGTTTCTACGGGATCTTCGGGCATTTCCGTTTCCTCCGGTTCGGTCTCCTCAGCTTTGTGACGGAAATATTCGTCCTGCCAATCAAGGAATTTCTGAGCATTTGATGATGTTCCTCTATATACGAGCACCGCCGTCATCGTCGCACTGTCCTCATACTCTGCGATGAGCTTTGCCTGCTCCGTGTTTGCAAGCAGCGTAACTGTACTCGGTATCTCAAAGCTCCCGTCATCATTTTTTACAACGGCATCCTTGTCGATACCGCCTGCCGTTGTAGTTGTGATGACCTTCATATATTTGAGCTCATCGGGGATATTCGATTCTCCCGTATCTTTATCTACTACGATAATTGATATGATATCGCCGTTTTCAAGTTTGCCGGACAGCCCGGCCGCAAACGTATCAATAGTAATACTTACAGCAACTTTGCTGCCGTTGAGCGACGCAAATACATCACCCGCCGTATTCGCTTCATCTGTCAGCTTGTCGGCTGTCAGATAGTCCCCGGAATAGAGAGGGGACGCCGCATATTTTCCGACGATCTCATCGACGTTGAGGATCACGCCATCAGGTATAGTGTCCGATTTGACTTGTACCTGTTCGAGATCCTCCGCTGTTATCTTCGCCCCCTGTTTGATGTCCTTTGACAGCCGAACGACCTCACTTACATCGCTCATAGCCCTGTTTACAATAGGGGCGACTGCAAATGTGATCACCACAGCGAGTATCATGCAGATCACTCCTATGATCGTTCTGTTCTTCACTATTTCTTCCTCCTATATCATCTGAATAAAATATGCCGCCGAAAAGCCGGCGGAAAGGTACGGGATCATGGGGAATCCCTTCTTTTTATCCTTCGCTGCGATATTGCATATGACCGCCAAAATTGTGCCGAAAAACAGGCCGGCAATACCGCGCTCAAAGCCGAGCAAAAAGGCGCTCGCCGCTGAAAGCTTGATATCGGCGCCGCCGATCCTGCTTTTTGCAGCTATTACGGTCAGCATGATCAGTCCTCCCGTAATCATGGCTGACAAAAGCATGCCCGGAATATCCGAGAGTTCCGAACCGATGAATGCAGCGATCACGATCATCACATGGCAACAATCATCGCATTCCCGTACCCGTATATCCGCATAAGAGGACAAGGTGAGGAGGATGATATATATGATCCCTTTGACCGTGATCGCTTCACATCCAAAAAAACAGATCAGCAGCACGGCTGCGAGCATGTTTATTCCGACAAATATGACGGCTGTATTACTTTTTTCCCCACCGTATTTTTTGGTCGCATACAGCGCTGTAAGGAACGATGCCGTCAGCGAGCATACAAGCAGCAGCGATATATTCATGACATCGCCCGCCCCTGCAACTTCAATCATCTGCGGGAGGATGCGAAAGGGTAGTATCATCCTCATAGGCCGGTCTTACTTCTTTTTCCTGCGAAGGATTATGAACGCGCCGACGACCGCAACGACGACAACTGCGCCTATTATGATCGGTACGATCGACGTTGTTTTACTTTCGGCATGAAGCGTGAGTTCCTTCGACATATCGTTGAGATTGAATGTGACCTTGTTTTCCTCCGCCGTACCGCCTTCACACGCCGATATTTTCCCAGGCATAACGACTGCGATGCTGACGCTGAAGATGTCGCTCATATCGTAATCGCCGCGCGTACCTGTCAGGGCATTCATGACAGCATCGAATGTGTACTTTGAACCGTTCTTTTTGATAGATACCGACTTGAAGATATGGTCGTCTCTCGTCGGCGTCGCACTTTCTTTCTTTTCAGGTTCCGTTTCATCGGTGATTATGATATCTCTGAAGATATAATCGTCAAGACCTTCATCGGCGAGATCTGTGTCAGACGCTCCTTCGTCAGAGAAAATATCGTCGTCAGAGTCGTCAGTTTCTTTTTCCGCCTCCATTTCGTCGATCATTTCAGTCTCATACTTCATATCTGCAAGCGCTTTTTCGATTTCTTCAAAAGATCCATACTCCTTTGTCTCGGTGAAAGCAACGTATGTCTTGCCCTCATATTCGATCTCGGTAGTTTCCTTTCCCTCAAAGGGATCGTCTCCCCCAAGCTCGGAGATCTGATCATAGAAATCTTTTCTCAGCCCGATAGTAACGGCAACAGCTCCCGTACCGTCGTCATTCAGTGTCACCGTGAGGTCTTCGTGGACGCATCCGGTCAGAACTGACACAAGCGTAAGCGCTGCCATCAATAATGCACAGTATCTTTTCATCTGTTTTCCCCCTTTACACGGTGGCGGGTCCTTACGAATCCGCCACCGATTTTATCAAAATGATTTTCCGTCCGGTCAACCCTTGTAGCTGAACAGGTCCGTCACCTTTTTAGTGACTGTCGGCATGATCGTGGTGTTGAACAGCGCATAGAGACCGGAAAGCAGGAGTGCGCCGATCACAACGGCGATCAGTATCTTGACGCCTGAATCGACATAGCCCTCTGCGCGCTTCTCGGCGACGGCGGTTTTGACGGATATTACTGCGGAATTGAGCTTGTTTCTGATCTTTTCTCTTATCTTCTTGAACATTCTTTTTTACCTCGTTCTTTCTTTTTGTTTTTTGATCAATGCCCTGAATAGCTGAAAAGTCCCGTGACCTTTGTTGTGACCGTCGGGAGGATAACGCTGTTGAACAGCGTATAGAGACCGGAGAGCAGGAGCGCGCCGATCACAACGGCGATCAGTATCTTGACGCCTGAATCGACATAGCCGTCAGCGCGTTTGTTGCAAATCGCAGTCTTCAGGAATATGGCTGCGGAACGGATCTTGTTTTTGAGTGCTTCTCTCGTTTTCTTAAACATACTTTTTTACCTTTCTTGTTTTTTTACTTTTCGTTTTTTGTTTTTTCTACGCCGTAACAGTTTCTTCAGTCACGGTTTCTGCGTCGGCTGCGAGCTTCTCTTCATATGCGGCAATCACCGCATTTTCCATCTCGTGACGTGCATCTGACGTGATGGGGTGGAAAATGTCTTTGCGCTGTTCCACGCCGTCTGCGTCCTTGTACGTCTCGTAAGGCATAGAAGCAAAGAAGCCCTTCTCTGTTTTGATGATCCTGACACCGTGAACGGTAAACATTTCGTCCATCGTTACGGAGCATACAGCCCTGAGTCCCTTGTCATTGTTGAAAGTCTTGTGTATTCTTACCTTGAGAACCATGTTGTCGGTAACCTCCTTTCATTCGGTTTTATTTATTTAACAGTGTACCGGACAGGCAATACAAAACCGGAATCAAGGTATAACCTCTCATCCGGTTCGCGCGCGTTATATTACCTGTTCTGTTCACGCTGTTTCTGCAAGTACTTGCTGTAGTATTCGAGAGCCTTTATGACATAATCCTCCGCCATACGGTCGGTATAGTCCTGCGGTATGAACGGCTTCAGACGTTCAAAAGAAAACCTGAACTTCGGCTTCTGATTCGGCTTTTCCTCAGCCATGATCTCGGTGACGGTATCATAATCTGCGTTTCCTGTTTCATACGCTTTCCTGATCCTTATCGCCTGATCGTGCGACGGAAATGCCTCTGTTTCGTCGATCCTGTCAACAACATCTCTCTGTGTTTCTTCGTCAACATACGAAAGCTCGACTGCGGGACGCATCGCTATCCTTCCCTCATCGACATAATCGCGCAGCTCCGGTACAAGGTTTGTCAGCCGAATATATCGGTGGATTTGGTTGCGGCTGTCGCCTGTTTCCTCGCCAATAAGATCAAGAGATTGCTTTCCGCGAAAATCAATCCCCACTGGGGATGAATTATTTTTGCTCGGTCTACCGGGCAGTCGTTTCATCGCCTCCAGCCGCATTTTATACGCAAAGGCTTTTTCGCTCGGTAAGATCTGCGAACGCTGAAAGTTGCTCTCGACCATCATTATTGTCGCTTCGTCCTTCGTAAGCTCGACGACTTCACATCGCAGAGTGTCTATTCCGAGCTTCTGACACGCCCTTTTCCTGCGATGTCCCGATACAAGCTCATACCGACCGTCAGGCTTTGGGCGCACGGTCGCCGGCGTTATGACACCGTGTTCTCGGACGCTCTCAATGAGGTTATCCATATCCTCATCGTCCCGAACCTTGAACGGGTGATTCGGAAAATCGTCTATCTCGCTTATCGGGATCTCTCTTATCTTTGAAAGCTTCGCTTCGTCACGTTCTTCCTGCGATGAAAATATTTCATCGAGCGTCGGAAGTGCGAAGTCGCTCTTTCGCCCTTTCGGGCTTGCCATCATCCATCACCTCCTCCGTAAATTCCGCATACGCTCTTGCCACTCTGCTTTTAGGTTCGTAGGCGTATATGCTCATCCCCTTTGATGACACCTCTGCCGCTTTGACGCCGACGGGAATTGACGTATCATATATCCGAATTTTCTCGCCGAATCCTGTCATAAGCGCCTCTCGCGTGCTTCGCGCAAGATTTGTTCTGCCGTCTACAAGCGTCAGAAGTATGCCGTCAATTTTCAGCGTTGGATTGATGTGCCGCTTTACCCTCGAAACCGTCTGCAATAACTGTGTCATACCTTTTGCGGGCAAGTACTGCGCCTGCACCGGGATTATCACACTGTCGGCAGCTGCAAGAGAATTGAGCGTCAACATCCCGAGAGACGGCATACAGTCAATTATGATATAGTCATAACGACCTTTTAACTCCCGAAGATATGTCCGCAGCGCCGTTTCCCTGCACATCGCGGTCACGAGCATCATTTCCGTTGATGCAAGCTCGATATTTGCCGGAACAAGGTCTACTCCCTCACCGTGCGGCAAAATCCCTTTTCTCGGATCGGTCATCTCGTCGCGGACAACTTCAGATATCTTATCCGAAAGAGTTACTTCGAGTTCGTCTGCCTTTTTCCAACCGAGACATGCCGTCAGGTCCGCCTGCGGGTCTGCATCGACGAGAAGTACTCTGTTTCCGTATGCCGCTAACCCAACGCCGAGATTAAGAGCGGTTGTGGTTTTTCCTACTCCTCCTTTCTGATTGCATATTGCAATCGTTTTACAGTCAGCCATTTTTTACCCTCCTTTTCTTTTGAACTCATAGCATTTATACAGCTATGTATCAGCCGGAACTATCTTTATCATAGAACCGGCTCTATATGATAACGCAGTATTTGTCCACGACGACCCCTGCGTATGCTTTCGCAATTACGGGAAACACACAGGTCACGGTGTGCTGCACCGTGTCATAGGAATCTCACCTCTGCCGGGTTCTCCGCCAGCCCCATAGGGAAGTATCATTATCATCCCGGTTGTCTTCGCCGTATCGGGAGCAGCCCGATACTTTTAACGGGAGTTCTCGCTCGCCCTGCCGAGGCAGGGGTCATGGCGTACCCGCTAATTTGGCTCATCACCGGAATTAACGTCCTGCGCGTTTGTATATTCAGTTGTCAATGATCTCTCTGAGGGGTCCTCCGAAACGGTGTTTGAAAAACCCCCTCACTTGTAAGGAGTGGGAAAGGGCAAAAGTTAAGTCTTAATGAAAAAATTTTTCAAAAATTTTTTTGAGATCCGTTTCAAAGCAAAAAAAGACCCCCGACAGTTCGCTTTGAACCGTCGGGGGCCTCATATTATTTTGCGGTGCGTTCCCGCCAATCAAAAAACATGCGCCGAACCTGACAAACATCTTTCTCCTCGTCAGACGTTATGAAGATATGACTTTCGCGCAATACGCTCTTGATCCGCCGTGCAAGTTCCGCTTCCGTCATCCCGCTTTGAAACGGGATGCGTCGGAAACGGATATTTTGCTTACAGCAGATGTATTTCTTCACTTTCTCCTCATCCTTGTTGTATTTCACGCCGAATTCGACCGCCAGCGCTTCGTCCGGCATATATGTATCAAACGGCAGCCCGATTTTTTTATTGGAATCAAGCTCTATTTGTATTCCCTTCATTCTCGCGTAATATGCCGTCATCAGTTTAGGGAATACGCTTAGATATTCCGCCTCGCAGACGGTGCATCCTTTCTTATCGACCGTCCTGTCAGTTACCCTCGCACGCCACGAATGGCCGTGAGGACACTTCCAAAATACATAGCGCATGGAGTGTTTCGATATCTGCGAAGGTGAAATGCCTTTGTTCTTTTCGCTATCCCATTCAGCGGCAACGTCCGGGTCTGTTGTTGCCAGATCGTTATATCCGGCAAGGACTGCTCTTTCCGCGCACACGGGACATTTTCTTCCCTTTACTCTCGAATCGATGACGCCCTGCCATTCGTTCCCGCATATCGCGCACTTCCAAAAGACATTCTTTGTGGATTTCACGCTGACCGAATCGGGAGTGAGCGGAAGATTTCTTTGTGACCATTCGGCGGCTATTTCGGGGAATCGTGTCGCAAGGTCATTATATCCTTTCAGGAGCCGTATGCCGCTGCAATACGGACAGCTGCTCCCGTATGAACGGATCGAGATCAAAGTCTCCCATTCGTGACCGTTCCTGCATCTCCACCACACCTTTTTGTTTGAATATGCCGTCACCTC
This sequence comes from uncultured Clostridia bacterium, assembly GCA_947630625.1. GTDB lineage: Bacteria > Bacillota > Clostridia > Oscillospirales > CAG-272 > DTU064. Next base: position 22,368 of record CANRIL010000030.1, on the reverse strand, counting down.
GGATGGAAGCAGGGGGAGATTCCTTTGTGACCATTCGGCGGCTATCTCCGGGAACTGCGATTCCAAATCGTTGAATCCCTTGAGTATCAGATTGTGCGAGCAATACGGACAGCCCGCGCCGCCTGTGCGGTTCTTGACGACAGCCTCCCATTCGTGACCGCACTTGCCGTGCCACCAAACCTTTTTATGCGAGCCTGCGGTCAACTCTGTCGGTTTCAGCTCGTTTCTGTCCGACCATTCTCCCGCAAGCGACGGATGCGTCGAGGCAAGATCATTGAAGCCGATGAGTATGCGTTCATTTGCGCAGATCGGGCATTTTTCTCCCGCGCTTCTGCTTTTCGGGCTTGCCGTCCACTCGTGACCGCATTTTCCGTGCCACCAATATATCTTATTTGAACCGTATGACACCGCGTCGGGCATAAGCGGCAGATTCTTCTCCGACCACTCGCATACAAGCTCCGGGTGTTTGGCTGCAAAGCTGTTCTCCACCGTCGCCGCTCCTTTCCTTTGAGTACCCATATTATATAGAAAAATGGCGCTGCGATGAAGCTTACGATTTGCTGCCCGAACACAAAAGCCCCCTGAAAGCATTGCTCTCTCAGGGGGTGCTTGATAAGCGAAAGTTATGCAAACAAATCGCTACGAACCGTAATATATCCTTCATGCGTTGTTGTAAACAGAAGCGGCAATTCATTTTTGTCAAGAAACGCAATGTCATTGATGCCGAAATCTGTTTCAGCCGCATTATCACCGAAGTCAGAAGTTACACACTTACAGAATGTTTCAAATCTCCGCAAATACCGAAATAGTTCTTTGGAAGCACTTATGGTATATACTTTGCTACTACCGGAGGATTTGGTTCCCCACCACTTGTTTTGCGTCTTGACGGATATAATAGAATCTCGGAACTGTTCGATCAGTTCCGTATCATCTTCGTCCACCAAAACATATTCGATATATTCGCACTTTTCTTCTAACAACTTGACGGCATAAAGATAATCCGCATGACGGTTTAACTTTCCCGTATAATCTAACATCTTCATATTTCACCATGACTCCTGAGCTGCAAATCTGTTTATTCTCAAAATGGGCGACCCCACAAGGGAATCGCCCATTCCATCTTAGAAAATCTGCGATTTTTCATCCCCTGCACGATTTTCGACATCGTTTGATGTAAGTTTGATGTAAATCGTGTTTTTCGGGCGATTTTCGGGTCTCACAAATGCTTGATTTACAAGGCTTTTTCGGCTCTTTCACTCCCCCAAGGGTTTCATTGTCGGGAACAGCAGCACGTCGCGGATGGAGGGGCTGTCGGTGAGGAGCATGACAAGTCTGTCGACGCCGAAGCCGAGGCCGCCTGTCGGGGGCATGCCGTATTCGAGAGCCGTTATAAAGTCCTCGTCGACCTTTGCCGTGCTGTTCGGGTCCTCGCGGCGCTTCGCCGCGACCTGACGCTCAAACCGCTCGCGCTGGTCTATCGGATCGTTCAGTTCCGAGAACGCGTTGCCCATCTCGGAGCAGCAGATGAAATACTCAAACCGCTCCGTAAACGCGGGCTCGTCCGCCTTGCGCTTTGCAAGCGGACTGTTTTCTACCGGATAATCGTATATTATCGTGGGCTGTACGAGTTTGTCCTCAACGAACGCGTCAAACAGCTCGGCAAGAACGGCGCCCTTTGTCGCGTCGGCGGGAACCTTTACTCCTGCCGCGGCGGCGGACGCTCTCGCGTCCTCATCGGAATTCCACGCATAATAGTCGATCCCCGAATACTTCTTCACGGACTCCGCCATCGTCAGCTTTTCCCAGTGACCGAGGTCGATCTCCGTTCCCTGATATGTGATGACAGTTGAGCCGCAGACCTTTTCCGCGAGGCGGGGATAAAGCTCCGTGACGATATCCATCATGCCATGATAATCCGTGAACGCCTGATAAAGCTCGACCGTCGTAAATTCCGGATTATGGCGGGTGTCCATGCCCTCGTTTCTGAATATGCGCCCAACCTCATAAACGCGGTCCATTCCGCCGACGATCAGCCGCTTCAGGTAAAGTTCCGTCTCGATGCGCAAAAACATCGGCATGTCGAGCGTATTATGATACGTCTTGAACGGACGGGCTGCCGCGCCTATCTCATGCGTCGTCAATATCGGGGTATCGACCTCCAAAAATCCCTTTTCGTCAAGATATTCACGTATTCCGGCGAGTATCCTTGAACGCTTGACAAACGTCTCCTTGACTTCCGGATTCATAATGAGATCGACATACCTCTGTCTGTATCTCATGTCTGTATCGCGCAGGCCGTGGTACTTCTCCGGCAGGGGCAAAAGTGATTTCGAAAGCAGCTCCACGCTGAACGCATGTATAGATATCTCGCCGCGGCGCGTCCTGAACACATCGCCCTCGACGCCTATGATATCGCCGATATCCCACTTCTTGTAGTCCTCAAACGTTTCCTCTCCGACATCGTTCACACGAATGTAGCACTGGATACGTCCCTTTCCGTCTGCGACATCGATAAAGTTTGCCTTGCCCATGTCGCGGCGGCTCATCATCCTGCCTGCGATCCGGACGCGTTTGCCCTCCATCGCCTCAAAATTTTCAACTATATCCGCAGTATACGCCGTAAAATCGTATTTTACCTTCGTATAAGGATCAAAGCCTCCCGCCCTCATAGCGTCAAGCTTTTCGCGCCTTATCCTAAGCACCTCCGACAGTTCCTGCTCGCCGGCGTTATCCAATACTTCATTTTCTGTCTCTGCCATTTGTCTGTTCCCCTGTTTTTCTCGTTAGTTATATTTCCATTCACCAAAGAAGGAAGCTCCGCTTCCTTCCCGTGAACAATTTAAGCCGAAAGGCTTTCCGTTCGTCTTTGCGTCCGCACACGAATAAAGCCGTCAGGCTTTATTCGTTCTCCGAACCTCCAGCACGCGCACCTTAAGGACTGAGCCGTTCGGCACGTGTATCTCCACCTCATCGTCCACACGCTTGCCTATAAGAGCTGCGCCGATGGGGGACTGATCAGATATATTTCCCTTGAGCGCGTCCGCCTCGTTTGAGCCGACTATATCATATTCGAGCTCCTCGTCAAACGTCTCATCGTAGATTTTGACGTGTGCCCCGACGCTGATGACGCTTTCGTCTATCTCCGCCTCATGGACGACGATGGCGTTCTTTATGAGCGCATCGAGCTCGCTGATCCTGCCCTCGACTTTCGCCTGTTCGTCCTTCGCCTCATCGTACTCACTGTTTTCGGAAAGATCGCCGTATGAGCGCGCGAGCGCGAGCGCGTCCTTTACCTCGCGGCGGCGGACGTTTTTCAGGTACTCGTATTCCTCAACGAGCGCACGGTATCCTTCTTCTGTGTAATGCTGCTTCTTTGTTTCTGACATGTCTCACGGTTTCCTTTCAAATAATTGTCGTTTTATGTTCGTCGTTTCGGCGCGTTGTTATTTTTTAAGTTCCTCTATTGCGCGCATAAGCTGCGTGTCCTCGGCTTCCGGCACCTTATAAAGATTGACGTTCGCGACCGATTCATCCATTTCGATCACGATATCGGGCGTGATGCCTATTCCCTCATAGTTGTCGGAATACGGCGGCGAGTACATCTTATACGATATCGACAGCGCATCCCCGTCGGGGAGCCTTCTTATCTGCTGCACGGTGCCCTTTCCGTAAGTCACCGTTCCTACTACCTTCGCGAGCTTGTAATCCTTTATCGCCGATGTGAACAGTTCGCCCGCCGACGCTGTATTCTCGTTGCAGACGACGACCATCTTCATATCAAGGCACGCCTCGTCAGACTCTATCGTCTCTACCTTGTCCGATTTGTCTATCAGGCGAACTATAGGTCCTTCCGGCAAAATATAATCGAGTATCGCCGTGACTGAGTTCAAAAGTCCGCCGGGATTGTTTCTCACGTCGAGCACGAGCTTGTCACAGCCCTGCTCGCGCAGGTCGTCTACCGCGGATGTGAACTGTCCGACCGTTCCCGTATCGAAGCTCAGTATCTTTATATACCCTATCGTCTTGTCAGCCTCGGTCACATGATGAAGCACTGTCTGTTCCGTCACCTTGTCGCGCATGACGGAGAAATCCTTTTCCTCGGCGTAATTCTCGCCCCGGCGGATCTTCAGCTTGACATACGTTCCGCGCTCGCCCTTCACAAGGTCTATCGCCGGATAATATCCGATCTCGGCGACCGACTGCCCCTCGATCTCAATTATCAGATCGCCCGGCAGAATGCCTGCCGCCTCGGCGGGCGAATCGGGCATAATATTTACGACCTCTATCGACGCATAGTCCGCATTATATATTATGTGGACGCCTATTCCTTCGACCTCGGCGTTGTTGTCCGCCATCCGCGCGGCGTATTCCTCCGGCGTCAGATACGCGCCGTATTTGTCGACGGAGGCAACGTACGCGTCGACAACGTTTTCGAGCGCATCCGACTCGTCAAGCTCGCCGATATAGAGCTCGTGATACAAATCCATGATCTCGCGCAGCTTCTGCTCGATCTCGGAGCCGCTGCTGTCCTTCAGCTTCTGATCATATGCGCTGTCAACGGCGATAAACGTTATCTGAAACGTGATTATAACGGAAATGATCGCAATCCCGATCGTCGCCCAGATAGAAATTTTCTTATTCATCTGTCTATTATATGCCTCGAATCATTATATATTCGCTTATAACGTGCTTTTCGAGGGAGGAATCTATGCCGTTCTTACAAGCAGCACATGATCCTCCCTCGCACATGTTTGTTTGCGTTTTGCGTTTTTGATCAATCGTCCTTGGATGCCGCGTCCGGCTTATCCACGTAATCGAGGGCGTCAACGCGCGTCTTCCCCTCAAGCACTTCAAAGTGAAGGTGATAGTTTGTTGCCGAGCCCGTCCTTCCGACCTTCGCGATAACATCGCCCTGTCTCACCGTGTCGCCCTTCTTTACAAGAAGCGCGCTGCAGTGCGCATAAAGCGTGAATACGTTGTCGCCGTGATCTATCATCACATAGTTGCCGTAGCTCGGACTTCTCATCGCCTTTACGACCGTGCCGCTCTTCGAAGCGTAGATGTCCTCCCCCTTGGGCGCGTGTATGTCCGTGCCTCCGTGGTAAGACGGCTCTCCCGTAAACGGGTCTTCCCGCTTGCCGAACGGCGAAGTTATGACCGTATATTTCGCGTCAAGCGGCCAGGCGAACGTCTCCGGAACCTTTTTCTTCAGCAGTTTTTCAAGCACATACATGCTCCCCGCCGATTCGCCGTCGCAGCCGAACACTACCGGATCCGGCAAAACGGTTCCAACCGTCAGTGCAGCGTCGGCAATCGACTCTTCAGAAGCGCCGTTCTCCGCCTCGCCCGTATCAGCGAGGATGACAAACGGCCTGATTTTGCCCGCCGCCGCATCAAACACGATGACATTTTCAGCTTTGACCTGCGAAAGCTGCATCATGATCATATTCTCCGGCATCGGCCGCAGCGCCGATGCGCTTTCCTCGCAAAGCGCGGCTTCGACCGCGCGCGACGCGCCGTTATTTGACGGAGCATTATATTCTTCGGCGTCGGCTCCGTGAAGCATCAGCACGGAAGATATTATAAATACTATTGATATGATTACATTTATGAATGTTCGGCGCTTGCGCGCCAATATATCCGGCTCCATTGTCCCTCCGTTTCTCCCGGCACTTACGGACGCGTTACGTAACCGAGCGGATCGACCCTCGTTTTTCCGTTGCGCATCTCAAAGTGCAGGTGGGGTCCTGTCACTCGTCCGGTTACGCCGACCTTTGCAATCGGCGTTCCCTTTGTGACATATGTACCCTCTGAAACGAGCAGCTGGCTGCAATGTGCGTACAGCGAGAAAACGTTTCCGCCGTGGTCTATCATTATGTAATTTCCGTAGCTGCCCGAGCTCTTGAGCGAGGTGACGACCGTTCCGTTATTCGTCGCATATATAGTCGAGCCGATAGGCGCGTATATATCGAGCGCACCGTGATTTGACGGTTTTCCATTGATGGGGTCTTTTCTGTTGCCGAAATATGACGTGATAGTTCTGTATCTCGTCTCGAGCGGCCACATGTACTCGCCCTCGGCAACGTTCTGTGTTGCGCCGTTTTTCTTTATGAGCTCCTCGATGATCGCATCAAGCTCCGCATCCGCCTTTTTTCTTTCTTCCTCAAGCTTATCAGCGGCGCTCTCGTTTTTCGCGACCTGTTCCTGCACCTTTTTCATGGTGGCAGTGCATTCATCAAGCAATGTCTGAGTTTCCTGCTCACTGGCTTCGAGCGATGCCTTAAGGTCCTGCTGAGTTTTTAAGCTTGCCTCGTGAAGGGCATAATCATTCTCAAGTCCCTCCGTCACCGCCTTATACTCATCCATAAGGTTGGTGTCATATTCCATGAATCTGACGGCGTTGCTTATACCGACGACGAAATCAAACAGGTCTTCCGCGCCGAATATAAGTTCAAGATATGTTGCCCTTGAGCCTCCGGATTTATACGAGACGACCATACGCGCCTTGATACGCTCGTAAAGGTCGGCGCTTTCGCTGAGCTTTTTATCGATATCGTCTTTTATGGATTTTTCCTCTTCCTCAAGCATACCGATCAGCTCTTCTGTCGCGTCGAGCTTGTTCTGATACTCTTCTATGAGCGCGTCATATTCATCTTTCTTTTTCAGAAGACCATCAATATCATTCTTAAGAGACGCTATCTTCTTTTTGCTGTCGGCGATTTTCTTATCGATATCGGCGATCTTCTGAGTCTGCTTTTTGACCGAAGAGTTGTTCTGGAACTTGTCAATTTCATCAGACGAGGCGGCGTTCACCTGGCTCCCCGCCGTCATAGGCACATATGCAAGCAGCAAAACCGCAAGGAGCGCGGAAAGCGGCCTTTTTATGCGCGCCCAAAACTTCGATCCCATAACGATCCCTCCCTTACACTTGTAAAAATTTATCAACCTCAGCTTCTCGTATATTTCGAGAGCGAAATTGTACTTCCTATAATTCCGGTCACGATCCCGACCGCGGCAAAGCCGAAGAACAAAACGACACGGATATCGGACAGCGGAATGATCTTTATGACGTTCACAACGTCCGCCATCGACTTCTGTATATAATCGTAAAGGAAATTTTCAACGATATACGCAAGCATGCTCGCCGTGAGTCCGATAAGCGCGCCCTCGATTATGAACGGCAGCGATATGAACGTTCCCGTCGCGCCGACGTATCGCATGATCTCGATCTCATTCTTGCGCGAATAGACGGAGAGCTTGACCGTATTGATTATCACGAAGACGCTGACGACGAAGAGAACGATCAGGAACCATGAGAAGATCAGCATTATGCCGTTTTTCAGCGACTGCATAGTGTTTGCGAGGCTTCGCTCATCCCGGATCGATTCGATTCCCTCGATCCGTCCAAGATTATACATAATGTCGGAATAATGTGCGCCGTCAACATACTCAAGCACGAACGAATCCGGAAGCGGGTTGTCGTCTCTGAACTGCTCGTATAGGTCGCCGTATTCGCCGACCTGCTCTATCCATTCGTCAAGCGCTTCGCTTTCCGTGATGTGCGTGACATTGCCGACATACGGTATGCTCTTTATCTCGCGTTCGATCCGCGAGATGTCATCTTCCGTCATATCGTCATCTACGAACGCGACGATCTGATTCATCAGTCCGAGCGCCTCAAGGTTGATGTTGATATTCGCGACGAGCAGCGTGAAGCTGCCGAGAACGACAAGACAGCTCATGAGCACCGCGATCGATGCAAAGCTCATAACGCCGTTGCGCCAGAGCCCGGAAAACGCCTGGCCAATAAAATACGTGGGTCTGTACCGTTTCATTTGTTGTACATTCCTCCCACTCTGTCGTCCGAAACGTGCCCGTTCTCTATCATAACGACTCTCTGCTGATAGTAGTCGACGAGTTCCTTTGCGTGCGTGACGACGAGAACCGTTTTCCCGAGCTTGTTTATCTTGACGAGCAGATTCATTATTTCGAGCGACATTTTAGGGTCGATATTTCCCGTCGGCTCGTCGGCAATCAATATTTTCGGATTGTTCGCGAGCGCCCTCGCCATCGCGACGCGCTGCTGTTCGCCGCCCGAAAGCTCGTTCGGAAAGCAGTTTGCCTTGTCGCCGAGACTGAGCGTGTTGAGCAGCGCGGGGACGCGCCGCCTGATCTTCTTGCTCGGCGTTCCGACGACCTGCATCGCGAAGGCGACGTTTTCATACGCGGTCTTTTTCGGGAACAGTCTGAAATCCTGGAACACTACCCCGAGCTTGCGCCTGTACTGCGGCACTTTGAAATACGAGAGCTTTGAAAGGTCGGTCCCGTCGACTATTATTGTGCCAGATGTCGCTTTCTCCTCGCGGAGCAGCAGCTTCATCAGCGTTGATTTACCCGCGCCCGTCGAACCTACGACGAAAACGAACTCGCCGTCGTCTATATGGAGGTTGACCCCGTTGAGCGCGACAGTCCCGTTCGGATACGTCTTGACAACGTTAGTAAAATCTATCATCTATACTGTCCTCTTGCGGCTTCGCCGCACCGGATGAAAATCAGAATTTGACGGGCTTCGACGTGAGATATCTCTTCACCATCAGCGCGACCTTGAACGTGATCGCGTGGTCAAACTCGCGCAGATCAAGCCCCGTCAGCTTCTTGATCTTTTCGAGTCTGTAAACGAGCGTGTTTCTGTGGACGAACAGCTTGCGCGATGTTTCGGACACGTTGAGGTTATTCTCGAAGAAGCACTGTATCGTCATGAGCGTCTCGCGGTCGAGGAACTCTATCGAGCCGTCCTTGAAGACCTCATGCAAAAACATCTCGCAGAGCGTTGTCGGCAGCTGGTATATAAGTCTGCCGATGCCGAGGTTGTCATAGCTGTTGACGACCTTTTCTGTATCGAACACCTTGCCGACCTCAAGCGCGACCTGCGCTTCCTTATACGAGCGCGCGAGGTCCTTGATGTTGTCGACAGGCGTGCCGATGCCGATGGACGCCTTCGTGAAGAATTCGGTCTGGAGCGTGTCGCATATCGTCTTCGCAGCCTTTTCGAGCTCCCTTATGTCGGTGCCCGGCTTGATCTCCTTGACGAGCACGATGTCGCGCTCACCGATGTTGATGACGTAATCCTTCGTCTTGTCCGGGAACATGCTTAAAACGATGTCATACGGCAGCATCTCGGACTTCGAATTGAAGCGGATGAGGAAAGCGACTCTCACTTCTTCCGTATTGAAGTGGAGCTCCTTTGATTTGATATATATATCGCTCGGCAGGATGTTGTCGAGGATAATATTCTTGATGAACGAACTCTTGTCATATTTTTCGTCGTAGAGACTCTTGATATTCGCGAACGAGATAGACAGAAGCATCGCGGTCTTGTCCGCCATCTTGTCCTCGCCCTCGACGAACACAATATATTCGGCTTTCGACGCGGTCCCGATAGGTCTGTACGTAAAGCCGCCCGACACTACGTTGTCTGACGAATACGACAGCTCTTCGCGGACGCCCTCGCGTATCTCGCCGATGCGGGCAAGCTCGCTGCACGCGATGACGGCGCCGTTTTCGTCGATGACGCCGATGACGCGGTCAGTCGCGTCCTTCATCTGATGGATAACTCTCTGGAACAATCTGTTTGGCATGGTTTCCTCCGCACTTCTCGTGTATGAAAAAAATAAATTAACCCTGATCCTGACCGGCTGACAAGGCAGGCCTCTTAAAGCTCCGTCTCGTATGAGACGGCTGACAAAACGTAGATCGGCGCAGTCTCACAGCGAAGTATGCGTTCGCCAAGGCCGCACGGGATAAGTCCCGCCGATATTGCGTACTGCGCCTCCGCCGGCGAAAAACCGCCCTCCGACCCCGTCATGACAGACACCGTCACCCCCGGCGACAGCTTTCCCGCGATCGCCCGGCGCAGCGTCATCTCTTTTTCTTTTTCGTATATAAACAGCGCAATATCTGCGCGGGCGGCTTCGTTTACCGCCGATCTCATATCCGTCATACCCGCGACTTCGGGCGCAAATCCCCTGCCGCACTGTTTCGCGGCCTCGAGCGCGATCCTCGCCTCTCTTGCGCGCCTTTTTTCGCAGGCGGCGGCATCCGGGCGTGAGACACATCGCTCCGACAAAAACGGCGCGACCCGGAACACACCTAACTCAGTCGCCTTCTGTATTATGCTGTCAAGCTTGTCGCCCTTCGGGTTGGCAACATAAAGCGTGACCCTGCACGGCGGCTCGGAGGAGTCGCGCCGCGACGAGAGAGCGCGCATCGTGACTTTCTCCGCCCTGATATGCAAAAGCTCGCATTCGTATACGACGCCGTCATGACACACGGATATCATCTCCCCGACTGAGGAGCGGAGCGACAGCGCGATATGGCGCGCGTCGTCACCCGTTATTTCAATTATTCCATCGTCGTCCGGCGGTGAACCGACAAAAAATCTCGGCATGACCGTACACCTCAAAGGCAACGTACTGCAAAGCTATTATACAGCATTTTATACTATTTGTCAAAGCCTTTTTTGTGGATTTTCAATAAAACTCACCTTAAATCCGTCAAAATAAACGAAAAGGACGGTTTTTGGCACCGCCGATGCTCCATCTCCGTCCTTTAGTTCTATTTATTTCCTCAATCCTTCATCAAAACCGCCGCGCACCAGCCGTTCTCGTGCGCCTGCTCGACCGTTCTGTAACCGAGTTTTTCAAACGCGTCCGTAACGTCGGCGGCTCTTTCATCAATTATGCCGGAGACGATAAGCACGCCGCCGTCCGCGAGGTACCCGCCGACATCGCCCGACATGCGAAGGATTATATCGGCGACGATGTTGGCAACAATGAGGTCATATTTTTTCTCCCTGTCGACTGCGGAAAGCAGGTCGGAGACATCTGCATGAACGTTTTCAACACTGTTCTCCCTTATATTTTCGCGCGCGACTTTCACGGCGACAGGGTCAATGTCGTATGCGAAGCAGCTGTCCGCGCCAAGCTTTGAGGCGCAGATCGAAAGTATCCCGCTTCCGCAGCCAAGGTCAAGGACGCGGCCGCCATCCTTCATGTATTTTTCGATCAGCCCGATCACAAGCCTTGTCGTCTCGTGCGTGCCCGTGCCGAACGCCATTCCCGGGTCCATCGTGACCGTGATCTCGCCCTCCTGCGGCTCATATTTTTCCCATGCGGGGACTATGACCACGCGCCCGATCTTTACGGGATGATAGTACTGCTTCCACGTCTCTTCCCAGTCTTCCTCGGAGACACCGACAGTCTCAACTGTCACGTCCGCGCCGAGAGATGCAAATCTTTCGCGCAGAAACGCCATCACCTCGCCGAGCGGGCGCTCGCGCGGGACATAAACGGACACCGACGCGTGCTCGCGGTCTGCCGAGAGCACCGATTCGTCAATAAGGTCGCCGTATACTCCGTCAAGTATCATCTCGTCAAGGTCGCCGTAGTCCTCGACCTGTATCGCCGCGTCTACCATGCTCATCACTGCGGTCATAGTGTCAAGCAGCTCACGCCGGCCGCTCACCTTTATCTGTGTCCATTCGTTCATTCTGCGCGTCCTCTTTTTTAATTATTGCTTGTCAAACAATCTGCGGAATTTTTTGCGCTTCGCGTAATTGTTTTCGCCGCACGCGTCCGCAAATTCGGAAAGGAGCTTTTTCTGCTGCGGCGTCAGGTTTTTCGGCACCTCGATATTGACGGTGAAATAAAGGTCGCCCTTTTTGTTCGGGTTGTTCACGCTGCAGATGCCCTTGCCGCGAAGCGAGAAACGCGTTCCCGTCTCCGTCCCCTCTGGGATATCGTATTCGACCGGATCGGTCAGCGTCGGCACCTTTATTTTAGCGCCGAGCGTCGCTTCCGCGAATGTTATCGGTATCTCGCAGTATATGTCGCTGCCGTCGCGCTCAAACGTCTGGTGGCTCTTGACGCTGACGGCGATGATGAGATCTCCTGCGGCGCCGCCGTTCCGTCCCTCGTCTCCCTCCCCGCGCAGCGCGATGCGCTGTCCGTTGTCGATCCCGGCGGGGATCGAGACTTCGATCTTGCGCGTTATCTTGATGTACCCCGTTCCGCGGCAGTTCTTGCAGGGATTTTTGACGATCTTGCCCGAACCGCGGCAGCGGTCGCATTGGTGCGCAGTCTGCATCATACCGAACGGCGTGCGCTGCGTCACCGTGACCTGACCTGTGCCCCGGCAGTCGGGACACGTCTCGGGAGACGTTCCCTTCGCCGCTCCGGTGCCGCCGCATTCGTCGCATTTGACGACGCGCCCATAGCTTATCTCGCGCTTGCAGCCGAACGCCGCCTCCTCGAAGCTGATGAGCACCGACTGCGTTATGTCACCGCCCCTTCTCGGCGCGTTTTTCCGCCTTTCGGAGCCGCCTCCGAACCCGCCGAATCCGCCAAAACCGCCGAATCCGCCGAAGTCGGTGCCGAAAATGCTTGAGAAGATATCGCCCACATCAAAGTCGGTCGCGCTGTAGCCGCCGCCCTTCGACGGGTCAAAAGCGTCGTGACCGAACTGGTCGTACTGCGCGCGCTTTTCCGAGTCAGAAAGCACGGCGTACGCCTCGTTGATCTCCTTGAACTTTGCCTCAGCGTCCGCGTCTCCGGGGTTCATGTCCGGGTGGTATTTCTTGGCGAGTGTCCTGTACGCGCGCTTCAGCTCGTCTTCGGTAGCCGTTTTTGATACGCCCAGTACCTCGTAATAATCGCGTTTTTCTGCCATAAGTAAGTTTCCTTATCGTAAACATCATAAACCGGCGGCGCGGGGGCAAACGAATGCCCCCGCCCGTCTCTTTTCTCCGGCGCGGAAAATGCGCCGTACAGATTTTATCAGTTGTCAGTCTTATCTTCAAAATCGGCGTTGTAGTACGTGTTGCCGTCGCCGCCTGCGCCGTTTGAGGGATCATTTCCGGCGCCGCCGTTCGGTGCAGCTCCTCCGCCCTGCTGGCCGCCCTGTCCCTGCGAATAAAGCTTTTCGGCGATAGGATAGAACGCCTTCTGGAGCGCCTCCGTGTCAGCCTTTATCGCAGTCTCGTCGCTGCCTGTCATCGTGTTTCTCAGCTTTTCTATCGCCGCCTTTACGGGAGCCTTTTCGTCCTCCGTAACCTTGTCGCCGAGGTCGGAAAGCGTCTTTTCCGTCTGGAATATCATGCCCTCTGCCTCGTTTTTCGCGTCGATCAGGCCGCGCTTCTTCTTGTCTTCCTCGGCATATCTCTCAGCGTCTTTGACGGCGCGATCGATATCCTCCTTTGACATATTGCTCGAGGACGTGATCGTGATGTGCTGCTCGCGGCCCGTGCCCTTGTCCTTTGCCGTTACGTTTACGATGCCGTTCGCGTCGATATCGAACGTGACCTCGATCTGCGGGACTCCGCGCGGAGCCGCCGGAATTCCGTCAAGCATGAATTTGCCGAGCGTCGTGTTGTCGGCTGCCATTGTGCGTTCGCCCTGCAAAACGTGTATCTCAACGGAGGTCTGTCCGTCGGAAGCCGTCGAATATACCTGGCTTTTCTTTACCGGGATCGTCGTATTTCTTTCAATAATCTTATTGAAGACGCCGCCGAGCGTTTCAATGCCGAGCGACAGCGGAGTCACGTCGAGGAGCAGAAGGTCCTTGCGCTCGCCGTTGAGGACGCCTGCCTGGATCGCCGCGCCGATAGCGACGCACTCGTCCGGGTTGATTCCCTTGAAGGGCTCCTTGCCGATGAAGTTGCGGAGCGCGTCCTGAACGGCGGGGATACGCGTTGAACCGCCGACAAGCAGGACCTTATCAACCTGTGCCGCCGTTATATTCGCGTCGGAGAGCGCCTGGCGCGTCGGTCCCATCGTCTTTTCGACGAGGTCAGCCGTCAGCTCGTTGAACTTCGCCCTTGTGAGCGTCGCGTCAAAGTGCTTGGGTCCTGTCGCATCCGCCGTGATGAACGGCAGATTGATGTTCGTCGACATCATTCCGGAAAGCTCTATCTTCGCCTTTTCAGCCGCTTCCTTGAGGCGCTGGAGCGCCATTCTGTCGGCTCTCAGATCGATCCCGCCGTTCTCAGCCTTGAATTTCTCCGCCATCCAGTCAATGATGCGCTGGTCGAAATCGTCTCCGCCGAGGCGGTTGTTGCCCGCCGTCGCGAGGACTTCAAACACGCCGTCCGAAATTTCGAGCAGCGAAACGTCGAACGTGCCGCCGCCGAGGTCGAACACCATGACTCTCTGGTCGTTTTCCTTGTCGACGCCGTATGCGAGCGCGGCAGCCGTCGGCTCGTTGATTATTCTCATGACCTCAAGCCCTGCGATCTTGCCCGCATCCTTCGTTGCCTGGCGCTGCGCGTCGGAGAAGTATGCCGGTACGGTTATGACCGCCTGCGTGACGGACGTTCCGAGATATGCTTCGGCGTCCGCCTTCAGCTTCTGAAGTATCATTGCCGAAATTTGCTGAGGCGTGTATTCGGCGTTGTCGATTTTTACCTTGCGCGATGTGCCCATGTCGCGCTTGATGCTCATGATCGTGCGGTCGGGATTCGTGATAGCCTGACGCTTCGCGACCTGACCTACAAGGCGTTCGCCCGTCTTCGAGAATGCCACGACAGACGGCGTCGTTCTCGCGCCTTCCGGATTGGGTATGACGGTGGGCTCTCCGCCCTCATATACCGCCACGCATGAGTTTGTCGTTCCGAGGTCTATGCCTATGATTTTTGCCATTTTGTTTTTTCCTCCAAAAAATTTATTACAGCCGACGGGACTCCCGTCGTGACTCTTTCACTGTTTATTATAATGTTTAAAGCTGCGACTAACACAAAACCGTATGATGCCGTCAGCCCTCTTTCGCGACCGTGACGGCCGCGTACCGCAGGACCTTATCCCCGCGCTTGTATCCTTTCTGCCACACGGCGACTATGTGCCCCGGCTCCTGATCGGACTCCTCGGCGATCGCGACGGCGGAATGTCTCGTCGGGTCGAACTCGTCTCCCGGCTCGCCGAACATTTCAACTCCGAGCGATGTCAGCACGTCGGGCACGCCCTTCAGTATAAGCCTTACTCCGTCAGCTAACTTTTCAGGGTCCTGATACTGCGAGGCGCGGTCGAGATTGTCAAGCGTCGGCAGGAGCTTGCAGAGCGCGTCCGCGTAAGCGTCGCCGTAAATTCCCTCGCGCTCCTTCTGGCTGCGGCGTCTGTAATTGTCGTATTCGGCGGCAAGCCTCAGATATTTGTCCTCCGCCTCGGAGAGCTTTTTCTCCGCCTCCGAAAGCTTTGCCTCAAGCTCGCGCTCGTGTTTCTTTTTCTGTTCTTTTTCCTTATGTTTGCCCGGCTTCTCAGCACCCGTGTCTGTTCCCGCGCCGGTGTCCGCAGCGGGTTCGTCGGCGGCACCGGTTTTTTCGGATGCGTCAGCGGCTGCCTCCGCCTCTTTCGCCTTGTCCAGCTCCGGCTCGCCGGTTTCCTTCTTTATTTCTTCTTCCATATAAAGTCGTCCTCACTTTGCCGTAATACTATTGTTCGCCGTCGTCAGGCGTATCATTCCCCGGCGGCAGCGCCATGTCTCCCTGAGAAACGGCGTCCGCAATGCTGCCAGCCAGCCCCTCGATCAGCGTCATGATCCGCGAATAATCCATGCGCCGCGGCCCGATAACGCCTATCGCGCCGACGACCTCTCCGTTGTGCTTTATCGTCCTGAACACTATCGACGAATTTCCACCAATATCGACGGCGTTCTCGCTGCCGATATACACGTTCGTGTCGTCCGTCGGCGAGTCCGAGACGAGCTTCGCGATATCGTCCCGCCTGTCTATCATCGAGAGCAGGTCTTTGACGGCGCCGATGTCGGAATATTCCGGGTACTGAAGGAGATTGTTTACTCCGTCGACCCTGACCTCGCCGCCGCTCTTGTCGTTCATCGCCTCGTATACGTTCTTCATTATCGGGCTTACAAGGGACGCCCACGCGCCCATCTCCGCTTCCATCTCCATTATGACGGCAAGCGTTATAGAATCCGCGGTGACGCCCGCCGCAAATCTGTTCAGAAGCGCGCCG
The DNA here is from genome assembly GCA_947630625.1 of uncultured Clostridia bacterium. Lineage (GTDB taxonomy): Bacteria > Bacillota > Clostridia > Oscillospirales > CAG-272 > DTU064. The sequence goes on along the minus strand of CANRIL010000030.1, from coordinate 6,349 downwards.
AGGCGGGCGACGCATTCCGGAGTCAGCGGCTGCTCGCTACTTATCCTGACAGTCCTGATGTTGTCCTCGGTGATCATTATGACGAGCAGCAGATTGTGCTCGTTGAGATATACAGTTTCGAAGCGGCTGACGACTCCGCCCGTCCGCTTCGGCGTTACCGCGACGGCTGTATAATTCGTCATTGCCGAGGCGAGCTTCGTCGCCGTTTCAAGTATGCGGTCGAGCTCCGACGCCTTTGCCGCCGCGACGGAATGAAGCGTTTCAAGCTCGCGCGCCGTCATCTCGTACCTGTGGCGCAGCCAGTCGACATAGAACCTGTAGCCGAGCTCTGTCGGAACTCTGCCTGAGGATGTATGAGGCGACTCGATGTAGCCCTGCTCCTCAAGCGCCGCCATCTCGTTTCTTATCGTCGCTGACGAATACTCGCGCCCGCCTATGTTTGTCAGCGCCTTTGAGCCTATCGGCTCGCCGTTTCTGATGTGCGCGTCAACGATCTCGCGCAGAATCAGCTTCTGCCGTTCTGAAAGCCCGCCGTTTTCAGCGCCGTTGTTCTTTGATCCTCCGCGCCCTGCCACGCCGCGCCTCCTGTAGTTTGATTTTAGCACTCGTGAAGGCTGAGTGCTAATCTTTGCATATAATTTACCACAGCCAAAGCTGTTTGTCAAGGTCACAAACAAAAAAACTTTGCAAGAGTCGCGTTTTTTTGCGAGCGGCACGCGCGAGTGCTGTTTATAAGCTGTCGGACACCGAAATCGCAGCCGTTTTTTGCGGGCGGCGCGCGCAGGCGCTGTTCACAAAAATTCGGACGCCGAAATCTCAGCCGCCATTTTGTGGGAGACGCACGCGGGGGCTTAATACTTTATAATAAAGGAAGCGTTTTCGCGCCGAAAAGTAAATAAGGCAATCGGCTAAAATAGTTAGTCGTTTGCCTTTTATGCCTTGATTTTATCTTATCTCAAATATTTTATTGCAAAAACTGTCCGCGCGGTGCGTGTCATTTTACCGCACCGGTGTATAGCGGCTCGCAAAGATGAGTTTTGCACTTATCTCCGCTCGTGTCATTTTCATGCGCCAGTATAAAACGGCTTGCAAAGATGAGTTTTGTGTTCAACCCCGCTCGGTCATCCTCCCGCGCCCGTATATAGCGGCAGCTTTTCGCCGAGATACGTCGGTTCGGGCTTGAAGACCGTATAGATGAAATCCTTGTTGCGCGCAAGTATCTCACGCACCTCCCGCATTATCTGTCCGCGGTATGTTCTGATGTCGGCGCTCACGCCAACGGCGTCGACGCCGAGCGCGCCTGCGATATAGAGAGCGCGGTAAAGATGATATTCCTGCGTCACGATGATGATCTTCTTTGCCGAATATATATCTCTTGCGCGGTAAATACTTTCATAAGTCGAAAATCCGGCGTAATCGGGCGCGATCGCCTCCGCCGGGACGCCCGCGTTCTCCGCGTATTCCATCATTGCCCCGACCTCATCATAATCCTCACGCGAGTGATCTCCCGACATCAAAATACACGGCGCGGCTCCCGCCTCATAGAGCGCGACCGCCGTTTTCAGCCTGTCCGCAAGCATGTCGCTCGGCTCGCCGTTCGGGCGCAGCCCCGCGCCGAGCACGAGCACGCAGTCGGCTCCAAATTCCGACGCCTCGTCGATCCCCACCACACGCTCTTTTTTTGAATTGACGACAACGGCGTTTATCACCATAACATATATAAACAGCGCCGCGAATACGCACGCGGCCGCCACGATCACACCCCGGAGTCTTTTTGCGTTTTTCTCTTTCATATATCCCTATTGTCTCCCGAAGTCATCATTAAATACGGTGCGCGCATACATTGTACCATAAATAATATGAGTTCGCAACAGCCGTCTTTGAAATTCGACCGAGTTCGACTTCATTCTCAAAAAAGTCGGTTTTCGGAAAATAAATTTATCGAAAGCTGTTGAACTTAGAGGCCGTTTATGATACAATATTTCCACAGTTGCCGATAACATTATCGCTCCGCCTCCGCACCATTTACGGCGGATGCAGAACATTCTTATGCACATGCCGATTTTGCTCGGCGGCGCATTTTCGATGAAAAATATCGGTCTTACAGGATAACATGGAAAATAAAGGAGATAACATATTAAGATGAAAATTATCAAGCCCACAGGGGGCCGCCATATCCGCATCCGCGCAGCGTCATTTCTGCTCTGCATTCTGTGCCTTATGTCATCCTTTATCTCCTGCATCAGGACTACAAACAGAGACAAGCAGGCGGATGTGCCCTCCGCGAAAAAGCTGCTTTACGGAGTTATGCAGAGCGGCGGCTTTTCGTCGCCGGAGTTGATCTTCGGATATGGCGAGAGCGATTATACAGAGCGATTCGGGGCACTATATCATACGGAGCTTGACGACGTGGCGGACGGCGCGTTCGCGATCTCATCCGGCATGAGTGCGGACGAGATAACGATAATCCGCCCGAAGGCAGGCAAGGCGGAAGATTTTGTAAAGATACTTGAAGACCACGTGACAGAGGAGATCTCCGTCTTTGAAAAATACAGCCCGACCGACACGGCAAATCTCAAAAACAAGCTCCTGTTCCGCGAGGGCGAATTCGTAGTTCTCATAATCTCCGCCGACAAGGACGCGATCCGCGACCTTGTGATCTCATATATCAACAATCCCGATTCCCTTCCCGAACTGCCGCAGACTGACAAAAATACCGACGTTCCGACAGAAACGAACGAACCGGCTGAAAGCACGCCTCCCGTGACCGACGCGCCCACAACGCCGCCGGAAACCGAGACTGAATCGCAGCCCGTAACGGAAGAACCGCCCGTTACAGATACTCCGCCCACACCGCCCGTGACCTCGGATTTTGTGTTTGCATACGACAACGAGGTCGGCGAACGCGAGGAAACGACGAGCGAGCTGTTTGACGACGCCGTTTTTATAGGCGACTCAAGGCTCGAAGGCGTTATCTTCTACAATAACCTCAAGGTCGGCCATGATTTTACGCATACATCCCTCTCCGTCAACAAGGTGTTCACGAGCAACATCATCGAGATGGGCGAAGATAAGGTCACGATTTCCGAAGCGCTCAAAAATATCGAATTCAAAAAAGTTTATCTGATGTTCGGCGTAAACGAGCTCGGCTGGCCGAGCGTGAAAACGTTCTATAACGACTACAGAAAACTCATAAATTATATCAAAGAGGTCAACCCCGACTGCACGATATACATCATGGCGATGTTCCCCACGACAGAGACATATTCGACAAACCATGACAACGCCAACAAAAAAATCAAAGATCGCAACGACGGGCTTGCGGAAATTGCCGACGAGCTTGGCATTTACCTCATCAACACGCCTGAAGCCGTCTGCGAAGACGAATTCGTGCTGCCGAGCGGACTTTCAAACGACGGCGTCCACGGCAACCGCACCGCGAACCGTCAGATACTCCATTACCTTCTGACACATTATTGATCCGGTCAGACACTTATTTGCCTTCTGACACATTATTGATCCGATCGGATACTTCGTTGCTTTCTGACACATTATAAATCCGGTAAGACCGGAGGTTTCCCTCCGGTCTTCCTTTAATTTTTACGAAAGGGATACTGGCTAATGGTTTTCAGCAGCCCGCTTTTCCTATTTATATTTCTGCCCGCCGCTCTGGCGCTGCACTTGATCCTTCCGCCCCGCTTCAAAAATGCGTGGATTCTTTTCGTGAGCCTGTTTTTCTATGCGTGGGGCGGCGTCGGCTACATTCTTATACTAATCTTCATCACGCTGCTCGACTATGCGGCGGGGCTCACCCTGTCGAAAATCGACAAGCCCGGCAGGAAGAAAGCCGTGGTTGCCGCCGTCGTTATCATAAATGTCGGGGCGCTCGCGTTTTTTAAGCTGACCGACCTTTTCCTCGGAGCCGCGAACGCGCTTTTCAGAACGGATATACCGCTTCTAAATTTGGCGCTTCCGATCGGTATCTCGTTTTACACGTTTCAGGCGCTTTCATACGTTATCGACGTTTATCGCGGCAAAGTCTCCCCGCAGCGCAGCGTCATCGACTTCTTTACGTTTGTGACGCTGTTCCCGCAGCTCATCGCCGGTCCTATCGTCCGCTACACGGACATTGAGCATGAGCTTTCGCACCGCGAGGTGAGATCGCCGGAGTTTGCATCCGGGGTCATCCGCTTCTCCGTCGGCTTAGGGAAAAAGGTGCTCCTCGCCAACACGATGGGGGAAATATTCAAATCGGCTTCCGGCGGCGAACTGACGACGGTGCTCGCCTGGTGCGCCTCGCTCGCCTACATGTTTCAGATTTATTTTGATTTCTCCGGCTATTCCGACATGGCGATCGGTCTTGGGCGCATGCTCGGCTTCCGCTTTCCCGAAAACTTCCGCTATCCTTATGAGGCGGACAGCATAACGGATTTCTGGCGGCGCTGGCACATAACGCTTTCGTCATGGTTCCGCGAATACCTCTATATACCGCTCGGCGGCAACAGGCACGGACTGCCGCGGCAGATATTCAATCTTTTCGTAGTCTGGGCGTGCACTGGGCTCTGGCACGGCGGCGCATGGAATTTTCTCTTCTGGGGACTGTATTTCTTCGTCATCCTGACCGTCGAGAAGCTGTTTTTGGGCAAGCTGCTCTCAAAGCTCCCGAAAATTTTATGCCGGATCTATTCGCTCGTTATAGTATTTTTCAGCTGGGTGCTCTTCGCATGGGACGACTCCGCGAAGCTCGTCTCGATGCTGCGCGCGCTTTTCGGCGTCGGCGTAGAATTCACCTCCGACCGCTCCGTCTTCATCCTGCTCGGCGCCGCCGTCCTGTTCGTCATCTGCGCCGTCGGCTCGACGCATATTCCCGCCGCTCTGTGGCGCATTGCCGAATCAAAGCTCGGTGCGAACGCGCGCTATATCGTCGGCGGAGTTATGGCGTTTGCGGTGATTTTCCTTTCGACTTCGTTCCTCGTCAGCGGAAGCTACAATCCGTTCCTGTATTTCAGATTTTGAAGGGAGGAGGGGTTTTATAAATGAAAGAAAAAGATATAACATGGGCGCCGCGCCTCATCTCAGCGCTGTTTCTAATAATTCTGTTTGCCGCAGGAGCAGGCATATTCCTGTTTCAGCGCGAAAGCTCCGAGATCGAAAATCGCGAGCTCCAACAGCTTCCGTCCCCTGACGCCGGCTCTGTTTTGTCCGGCGAATGGCAGAAAGAATTTGAGGACTTCACCTCCGATCAGTTTCCGTTCCGCGACGATTTCAACGCCTTCGGCGTCACCGTCAGATACGCTTTGGGCAACCGCCTTATCGGCGGCGCCTACATCGGCAAGACTCCCGACGGCAGCGTCCGCCTGTTTGAAGAAAAGGCCGACGACGAAAAGCGCGCGTCCCGCGTCTCTGATACGCTCGCCGCGGCGGACGCGTTTTCCCGCGCCTGCGGCATACCGACGACGCTTTTGATCGCGCCCTCGTCCGGGGATGTGTATTATGACGACACGCCGTCATTCGCCCCGCCCTTCGACCTCGTAATTAAAGCGGAGGCGAAAAAATCCCATGACTGCGCCGTTATATACCCATCGTTCCCGACAGCGTCCGACGATGAGAGCCTCTATTTCCGCACCGACCATCACTGGACGGCGCGCGGAGCGTTTCTCGCATACCGCGAGTACGCGGACGAAACGGGACTCACGCCCATAAACGTTTCGTTTGAGCTTTTGTCTGACAGCTTTTACGGCACGCTCCATTCAAAAGCGCCGCTTCCCTTCATCACGCCGGACGTGCTCGAAAAAAGCGACGTTGACGTTTCCGGCGTCCGCGTGAGCGCCGGCGGCGGCTTCGGCGGGATGGATTCACTTTCGGAGATACAGCTTTACAGCGAAGCCGCCCTTGAGATCAAGGACAAATACCAGTATTTCCTCGGCGGCAACTACGGGCTGACCGTCATCGAGAGCCCCGCCGACGGCGGCACGCTCTTCATCTTCAAGGATTCATTCGCCAACTGCTTCGTCCCGTATCTGACCACGCATTACAGCCGCATAATCATGATAGACCCGCGCTACTATCGCGGCTCATATACCGACCTTGCGGCTCTTTTCGATGAGACAGCGCCTGACCGTGTGCTGATCCTCTACGAAAGCGCCAACCTCGCCGACGACACATATCTTGCGCCGATGCTCAACGCGCTCGCAGGCAAGGTCGGATAAACGAGTAATACTAAAAAAGTTTTCCCCGCAAACGGAATCATTTCCGTTTGCGGGGAATCAGATTGTCGAAAAAGCGTGCTCACGCGAGAAGCGGGGCACGCTTTTTAGTTAGCATGATAAAGCAAGTGCGGGAAAGCATC
>CANRIL010000029.1 GCA_947630625.1 uncultured Clostridia bacterium | reverse complement strand
GCTCTGGGGTTCGTCGGCAACTACGCCCCTTGTGGACTTTCACCACAGACCGACGGCATGCCCGTCATACAAGAAATGTCGGGGGCTCGCGCCCCCGACATAACCGGGTTTTGATGACTCTTTCGATTATTCGGTTATCCCCGTTCCGACATCTTCACCATCACGTCGCGCCGCTTCAACCGCGCTGTGATACGCCTCCATCACCTTCGCCTCTATTTCCTCGCGGAACTCGGAGACGATCGGATGGCAAACGTCACGGCTTGTTCCGTCAGGATTCTTTCGTGACGGCATCACGATGAAATTTCTTCCCGAGGCGCTGATGACTTTGATGTCGTGGACGGCGAAAGCGCCGTCGAAAGTAACCGACGCAATTGCTCTCATGGGCCCGTCTTCAAACAGCTTGCGAATCCTTACGTCTGTGACTGTCATGCTCTTCCTCCCCCCTGTCGAATATACGACATGTATTTTTATATCTATATCGTTTATAGTATACACCGTTGCTTGAAGCGGCATAAACGGGGAAGAAAAGGACAAGGGCTGCGCCTCTATCAGGAACGTTCTACACACTCCTTTTTGTGTGTTCACACACATTATACACCCAATTCCGAGCGAAAGTGTGAATCAAATTTGGCTTTTGTGTGAACAATTTGTGTCTTTTTAGAGCCGTTTTCCTCGGAATTAAGATTTTTAACGTCAAAATACATCCATTATTAATGATATATCTGAATATTAATACGGATGCGGCAAAGTGCATTTTTGCCGCGCTTCCCCGCAAAAGGAGCGACTTAAATAATATGAACACTACTAATACAAGATTCGGCAAAGACGCCATCGACCTGATGCTCGCGCACGCGAAAAAGCTGTTTTTCGTCGGCATCGGCGGGATCAACATGAGTTCTCTCGCTGCAATATCCGCGTCCCGCGGGTACGAGGTCGCGGGGTCGGACAAGTCCCGCTCCGCCGTGACCGACGATCTTGAGGCCAAAGGCATAACAGTATACCACACCCACGACGCAAAAAATGTCGGAAATTCAGACGCGCTGATATATACGGTTTCAGTCCCGACCGACAACCCCGAATACGTCCGCGCCGGAGAGCTCGGCATTCCCCGCATTTCACGCGCAGACTTTCTCGGCTGGCTTATGAGCCGTGACCGCGTCCGTATCGGCGTTTCCGGGATGCACGGGAAGAGCACCGCCACCGGCATGTGCGCTTCGATTCTGCTCTCTGCCGGCTGCGACCCGACGATCTCATCGGGCGCTGTCGTCCGCGAGCTCGGCTGCACGTACCGCGCGGGCGGCGACGATTACTTTCTCTTCGAAGCGTGCGAATACAAGGATTCATTCCTTTCGTTTTACCCGACGCACGCGGCAATACTCAACATAGACATGGATCATCCGGACTATTTCAAGGATATCGCGCAGATAAAGGATTCGTTTTCACGCTATCTCTCGCTGATAGAGGAACGCGCCGTCGTCAACTGGAGCGACGAAAACGTCCGTGATGTCGCCGCGGCGCACGCGGAAAAGCTCATCCGCTTCGGCACGTCTTTAGACGAGGACGCGCGCCCGCGTTCCGAATACGACGTGTTTGCCGACAACATAACGCTTTCCCCGCGCGGCTCCACATTCACCCTGCACGCCGACGGCTTTGATGCTATGACGGTCACTCTCGCCGAGGCGGGCATTCACAACGTCCGCGACGCCGCTGCCGCCGCCGCACTCACGCTGTCCGCGGGAATATCGCCCGAAGCGGTTGCCTCCGGGCTCGCCTCATTCAGAGGCGCCGTGCGCCGGATGGAGCTGATCGGGAAGACAAAGAGCGGCGCCGACGTTTATCTTGATTATGCCCACCATCCGACGGAAATTTCAGCGACGCTCAGCACGGCGCGCATGCTCGGCGGACGCCTCGAGGTCGTCTTCCAGCCCCACACGTACACGCGGACAAAGGCGCTGTTCAATGAATTTGCAAGCGCGCTCGCCATCGCCGACGAGGTCATTGTCGCCGATATTTTTGCCGCGCGCGAAAGCAACATTTACGGCGTCGATTCCCGCATGCTCGCCGACGCCGTGAACGGCGCGGGCGGCGTCGCCGTCTACTCCGGGGACGCCGCGGGCGAGGGCGAAGAATTTGAGCGGATCGGCAGATTTGCGGCGGAAAGAGTCGGCTCCGGCGACACGCTTATAATCATGGGCGCGGGCAGCATCGACCGCGCGGCGAAATATATTATATAGGTCGACGGCGAAAGGATCTATATATCCTGAAATTTTATTTTATTCCTATATATTCAATAAAGCCCTGAAAATTGCCCGTTAATTTTAAAAACTGCGGAAAATCGGTGCAAATTTGATGTTGACAACGGAGGCGGCGTCTGCTATAATTATGCTGTTCCGGTGCTGCTATGGCTCAGTCGGTAGAGCACATCCTTGGTAAGGATGAGGTCATCAGTTCGATTCTGATTAGCAGCTGAAAGCTCCCTGCAAAACTGATGCAAGGAGCTTTCTTTTTTGTTTTTTACAGCACGTAAGCCGAGATCGCCTGACCTATCTCCATTATGTCGGACATACCGGTAAACTCGAAGCAGACCTTGCCGACGTTCGGGAAATAAAGCTGCAGCTCGCTGTCATATCCGAGCGTGCCCGCCGTCTCGATCGAGAAGACGACGACTCTGCTGAACGGCAGCGACGTGTAATCCATCCTCGTGCCCGTAACGCCCTGCTTGTTAACGGCGATTATGCGCTTGTTCGTGAACACAACATAGTCGCGCACCGACGTAAAGCTGCCGATCACGGTTTCGCCGTCAATGAGCAGCTCCTCAACATCGCGCATGCGCATCGTATTGTCGCGGTGAAGCTTGATTATGCTTCCGTTTTCAAAATCTATCATATCCCGTCCTCCGGCTTTTTTTCAATTGTATCAGTTTTATTGCGCGTTGTCAATATTTCTGCCTGCCGCCCGCGCCTATAAAAAAGCGCTCCGGCGATATTTCCGGAGCGTCTTTATTATTGACGCGCGCGTCTCGTCTGGGATCGGCTCCGCCGCCCCGTCCGCGCGCAAAGATTTTAAAAATTATTTTACTTATTCGCTCATTTCTCGCGGGATCAGCGCTATTATAAGCACGATCACCGCGATCGCGATCAATATCGCGATCACGATCCCGACCGTCGCAGAATTTTCCGTGTCCATAATGCCGAGAACTTCTCCGTCCTCGGTCGTGTCGGCATAAACGCCGTCAGCGGCGCCCTGTCCCGCGTCTTCTCCGGAAGCGCCTCCTCTGGAAGCGCCCCCTTCGGGGGTGCCGCCGCCGTTCGCGGCGGGGGAATTGTAATTTTCACCGAGTCTCCCGCCGACGTTCCCCTCGTTTCCGAGCGCCGTATCAGACGGGGACACATAATAGTCCGCGGCGAACACGGCCGATGTCAGAGTTATCATCAGCAAGGCAAGGAAAAACACCGCGGCGCGAGCAAAAAATCGAACCTTCATTTTAAAGGTCTATATTGTCCTTTCCGAAAAAATATTGTATAATATTGATTACAGGGCAAACGGCGTTCTGCCGCCCTATAATGTACACATATAGTTTAGATTTTCTTCTCGGAAAAGATACGCGCCGACTGTATGCGCCGCCGAGGAAAGTTGTTGTTCTTATGGAAGAAAAAAGATTTCGCAAAAACGACCACGGCTTCGTCTGCGCCAACTGCGGCGCGCACGTAGAGCCGCTCGGCTACACGTCACGCAACCATTGTCCGCACTGCCTCTGCTCGCTCCATGTCGACATAAATCCGGGCGACAGGGCATCAACGTGCGGCGGCATAATGCGCCCCGTCAAGGTCGAGCCCGACGCGCGGCGAGGCTACATTATAACGCACCGCTGCGAGCGCTGCGGCCACGAGAGCCGCTGCCGCGCGGCGCACGAAGCTCCCGTTCAGCCGGACGATATCGACCTTCTGATCGAGCTGACGCGCGCGGAGTGACCGCTCATTCGTCCTCTGGCCCGACCGGAATATCCCGAAGCTCCTCCGGACGGATTTTCCCGTGCACGCGCTCATAGTACGCAATATTCTGGCGCAAAAGATATATAATATGATTGTTCGGCGTCCTGTGCTCCGCCTCGGCGATATAATAAAGCCGCCGCAAAAGCTCGTCGCTCAGCTTCACCGTGAATTCTCTGTCGTTTTTCATACGCACCCCCAAATAATTTGCCTGCCTTTATTTTAGCGCAAAAGGCACCGCGTGTAAACACGCGCGGGAGATTTTTTATGAAAGGACAAAAAGCCATGAACGAAAACGTTGTAAATGCCGTGATCGAGATCCCGTTCGGTTCAAGGAACAAATACGAGTTTGACAAGGAGACGGGGCGCATCCACCTCGACCGCGTGCTCTACTCAGCCATGTCATATCCCGCCGAATACGGCATAATCGAACACACAATCGCGCCCGACGGCGACCCGCTCGACATCCTCGTTATCGGCACGGAGCGCACGTTCCCCGGCTGCATCGTTCCGGCGCGCGTGCTCGGATATCTTAACATGAACGACAACGGGAAAACTGACTATAAGCTGATCTCCGTCGTCGACTGCGACCCGCGCTACAACAATGTTCACGAGCTTTCTGACCTTTCCGAATTTATCCTGCGCGAGATCGAGAACTTTTTCCAGAATTATAAGGTGCTCGAAGGCGGCAATGTCGTCGTCGGTCACTATCACCGCCGCGAACGCGCGCTTGAGATCATCAAGCAGTGCCGCGAACGCTATGACAACTCCGTGCTAGAGGTCGAGGAATAAGGCTCAGGCCGGAATTTATTCAGCCGCGGCGTCGATTTATTGAAAAAGCTTACGCAGCCGTTATTTGATCTACGCGCCCCCGCTGATTTTCAGCGGGGGCATGATCATTTTAAATTCTCAGCCCAATTCTCCCGCGATTTTGCGGGATGATATCGCATGCGCCCCATGAAAAAATCACGCTCGGGGCGGGCAAAATAATGATAAAAATAAAGGTCTTTCGAGGCCTTTTTTCTTTGATTTGTAATTGTTTAATAAGAAAAGCTCGCGCGCCGGCGCGGAGTTTCAGCGATAATAATCTTGACACTCCGCGCGCGCGGGTATACAATCTATAAATATGAAGAAATTTACGGCGGGGGTGGATACTTATTCTTTTGCTGCTCTTTTTGTTCTGGCTCATACTGTCCGGCAGACTGACGGTTGAGATCGCCGTTTTCGGGCTCCTCGTCTCACTTGTCGTATGGCTGTTTATGTGCCGCTTCCTCGGCTGGGATGTCCGGCGCGAGCTGCGGTTTTACCGCATTTCCCCGCATATCGCGGCTTATGTGCTCGTGCTGATATTTGAAATAATCAAGGCAAACATTGCCGTTCTGCCTTACGTTTTCGGCGTCCGCAAGCCTGACGGCAGAACGGTTGAATTTGAGTCGCCGCTTTCCGGCGCGGCCGCCAACGCCGTTCTCGCCAACTCGATCACGCTCACGCCGGGAACGATCACCGTTTTCGTCGACGGCGGCAGATTTACCGTTCACTGCCTCGCCCCCGCGTTTGCGGAGGGGATCGAACGCTCGGTATTCGTGCGGCGGCTTATGAAAATGGAAAAGCTGCTTAAGGGGGAAAAATCATGACGCCTGACCTCGCATACGGATATCTGTTCCGCACGGTTCTTCTGTTTCTCTGCCTATATGCGCTCTTCGGCGTGATCCGCGCCGTGCGCGGTCCTGAGCTATGTGACCGAGTGCTCGGCGTCAACATGGTCGGCTCCGCGATCCTTGCCTCTATTCTAACGCTGACCGCCGCGCTCGGCGAAGGGTATCTTGCCGATGTCGCGATCGTGTACGCCGCCGTCAACTTCCTCTCCGTCGTGATCCTCAACCGCGTCTACATCACAAAGCACGGAGGCAAGTCATGACAGGCTGGATCTGTTTTGCCGCGAGCGCCGTCTTCGCTCTGCTCGGCATGGCGTCGTTTCTGCTCGCCGCCGTCGGCGTTTTCCGCTTCGATCACGTGCTTTACCGCATGCACGCGACAGCTATCGCCGACACCGTAGGTGTCGCGTGCCTGACGCTTTCCGCTATAATTTACATCGGCGTCGACTTCGTCTCGCTCAAGGAGCTCGCCGTCCTCGCGATAACGATGCTCACCTCTCCCGTCTCGACACACCTGCTCGCCGAGATCGAATATCGGATGGGGAACCGCAAAAAAGAATCGCGCCCGATCGGAGGCAGCAAAAATGACGCCTGAACTCACCGAAATACTGAAAATTTCGCTGCTCGTACTGCTGGTCGTCGCCGCGGTCGCTTCAAGCGTGATGAAAAAGCTCGTTCCGGCGCTGATCGTATTCACATCGTTTTCGCTTGTAATGTCCGTTATATGGATGCTGCTCGAATCTCCCGACCTCGCAATAACGGAGGCCGCCGTCGGCGCGGGAGTTTCCGGCGTGCTCTTTTACATGGCGCTCAAGCGGATGGAACGCATAAAGCGGGAATATATCGAAAAGGACGGCAAAGCCGCCCCTGAAAACGACGGGGAGGAGGACGGCTGCGACAACAATGAAACTAAAGGATGATTTCAAAAAATGGCTCTCCTACGACCTCGACCTTGACGAGGAACCGACGATGCCCGAGCCGATCGAATTTGACGACGAAGCGCCGGAAATAACGATCTGGCACAGGCTCCGCCAGCAAGGCGCGCACCGCAAGCTCTACTACGTCGTCGCCGTGATATGCAGCGCCGTGCTCGCGTTCACGCTCATACTGACCGTTTCCGGTATGCCGCGATACGGCGAGGACGCCGAATTCATGGACACCGTGACGTATGAATATCTCGCGCACGGGATGGAATATACGGGAGCCGTCAACATCGTTTCGGGCATAATTCTCGAATACCGCGCGTTTGACACGCTCGGCGAATCCTTTGTCCTGTTCTGCGCCGTGACGTGCGTGCTCGTGCTTCTGCGCCTTGACGACGAGGCGGACAGCTCCGCGCCGTCATATCACGACCTGACGCACGATATAGTTCTCCGCCGCACCGCGCGCGCGATAATACCGCTTATTTTTGTATTCGGCATATACGTGCTCTTAAACGGGCACCTCTCTCCCGGCGGCGGATTCTCCGGCGGCGCCGTGCTCGGCGCGGGAATAATCCTTCTGTCCTCCGCCTACGGCGAGGAAGCGTCGGGCAAATTCGTCACCGAGCGCACGTTCCGCATCGTCACGACATCGGCGCTGCTCTTTTACTGCGTCGGCAAGAGCTATACGTTTTACACCGGCGCGAACGGGATCGAAACATTCATCGGCAACGGCAGGCCGGGTGACATTCTTTCGGCGGGGCTGATCCTGCCGCTCAACGTCGCCGTCGGGCTCGTCGTCGCCTGTACCATGTACGGCATTTACCGCATGTTTAAAGAAAGGCGGTTTTGATATGGGCAATCTATTATATAATTACGAGGAAGCAACGGCCTTGATCCTCTTCTCCATCGGCTTTGTGACGCTGCTTTTCCACCGCAACATGATAAGAAAGCTGATCGGCATGAACATCATGGATTCGGGGATATACCTTTTCCTCGCCTCCATGGGATATATCTACGACAGGCGCGCCCCGATCGTTGAGGGCGGCGACACTAATCCCGTGAATTACATCAATCCCGTTCCCGCCTCGCTCGTGCTGACCGGGATCGTTGTCTCCGTCTCCGTTACGGCCGTCATGCTGTCGCTCGCGGTGCGCCTCTACGAGCGGTACCACACGCTCAACCTTGACGAGATCTACGCGATGTCACGGCGGAGGGCGGAACACAGATGAGTTTTATTGAAAACCTGCCGTTTCTCTCCGTCGTCCTGTTTCTGTTTGCCGCCGTCGTATGCTCGGTGCTGAAGCCGAAGGCGGCAAGGATATTCACGACGGCGGTCGAGGCGGTCGTGATTGCGTTTTCCGTGGCGACGCTCTTGTACACCCGGGGCACGGGAACGTTTTTCCGTTACAATATGGGGCACTTCGACGCGCCGTGGAGCAACCAGCTCCGCGCCGGCGTGCTTGACGCGCTCGCGGCGTTCACGTTTTCGTCCGTGCTCCTGCTCTCCCACATCGGCGGGATCAGATACGCCAAGATCGACATCGAGCCGAAAAAGCAAAATTCGTACTGCACGCTTCTGAACCTGATCGGCGCGGCGCTTATGGCGCTCTCGTACACCAACGACCTCTTCACCGGCTACGTCTTCCTCGAAATACTTACGCTTTCCTCCTGCGGCATACTCGTCATCCGCCGCCAGGGGCGGACAACGCTGTCGGCGGCGCGCTACATGGTCATAAATCTGCTCGGCTCCGGTCTTTTTCTGCTCGGCGTCTCGCTCTTTTACGGGACGACCGGTCACCTTCTGATGGAATATATAAAAACGGGCGTTGAAACCCTCGACGCCACCGGCGAATACCAGATACCGCTGACGGTCACGATCGGACTTGTGTCCTCCGGCCTTGCGATCAAGGCGGGGCTGTTCCCGTTTCACACCTGGATGCCGGACACTTACGGAACGGCGACGCCCACCTCGTCCGCGGTCCTTTCCGGGATCGTCTCAAAGGGCTACATCTTCCTGCTCATCAAGATAATGTACCGCGTCGCGGGGACGGGCACGGTCGCGATGACGGCGGCGCGCCATATCCTCTACGTCTTTGGCATGGCGGGGATCATAATGGGTTCGTTCTGGGCGATCAAATCCAAATACCTCAACCGCATGATAGCATATTCGTCCGCCGCGCAGATCGGTTACATCTTTGTCGGGATCGGGCTCGGCGGCGAGGCGGGCTTCCGCGCCGCGATGTTCCAGCTTATCGCGCACGCGTTCACAAAGCCGCTTCTCTTCCTCGCGGGGGCGCGCCTGTCAGAATCGTCCGGCGACAGCCTGCTTTTCTCGGACCTTCAGGGAGCCGCGCACAGGAACCGCGCGGCGGGCGCGGCGTTTGCCGTAGGGGCGTTTTCGATGGTCGGAATACCGACGCTGGCGGGCTTTTCAACAAAGCTTTATTTTGCCGTCGCCGCGATCGAGCACGGCACGCTCGTCGATTTCGCGACGCTCGGCGTCCTCGCGGTCAGCACGCTGCTGAACGCCCTCTACTTCATGCGTACCGTTATACGAATATATACCCCCTCTCCTGCTCCGACGCCTCTTCCGACGTTTGAACCGTCGCCCGACAAAAGCGACCCCGGACTCGTCTGCGCCGTCGGATTCGCCGCAGGGATACTCTTTCTCGGTCTTTTCCCCGGGACAGTCTCGTCCCTCATAATCAGCGGGCTTTCGATGTTCGGTTGACGCAAAACGAAATCCACACTCTCTTAAAGGAGACGCAATTGATCGGAAATGATAATACTGACGTTTCTCTTGCCAATGACAGCGGGCGCGCTGCTCCCGCTTTTCCGCCTCGGCAGCACGTCGCGCCGCGTTTACGTCGCAATTGTATCCGCCGCCGCGTGCGCGCTCGCCGTTTCGTCGTCGATATGGGGCTCCCCCGTCACGATCGTGACGCTTGCGGACGGCCTTACAATCAGCTACAATAAGGACTCGCTCGCGGCGCTTTTCGCCGTCCTGTTCTCGTTATGCTGGCTGATCGTCTCAATTTACGCGCCGACATATATACAGCACGAAGGGCACGACGACAGATTTTTCGCCTTCTTCCTGCTCTCGCTCGGCGCCATGCTCTCGCTCTCGTTTTCCTCGAACCTTCTGACCCTTTATCTCTCCTTCGAGCTCGTGACGCTCCTGTCCGTGCCGCTCGTTCTGCATGAGGAGACAAAGGAATCTATCGCGGCGGCGCTCAAATACTTGTTTTATTCGATCGCAGGCGCGCTTTTCGGGCTGTTCGGGATAATTTTCATATATTCATACACAAACTCGGGCGCGTTCTCGCTCGGCGGAACGCTCACTGAGGCGGGGCCATACCTGCCGCTCGCCGTCTTCTTCTGCATCATCGGCTTCGGCACGAAGGCGGGCATGTACCCGATGCACGGCTGGCTCCCGTCCGCGCACCCCGTCGCCCCCGCGCCCGCATCGGCGCTGCTGTCGGGCATAATCGCCAAAGCCGGAGTCCTTGCCGTCATTAGAGTCGTGTTTTACACTGTCGGCGCGGACGCCGTGCGCGGGACATGGGTCATGACCGCGTGGATGGCGCTCGCCGCGATAACTGTTTTGATGGGCTCGATGATGGCGTTCCGCGAAGATATACTCAAAAAGCGGCTTGCGTATTCGACGGTCAGCAACATCTCCTACATCATGCTCGGACTTGCCACACTGACGGCGACGGGCGAGCTCGGCGCGCTCCTTCACCTTATCGCGCACGCGTTCGCGAAAAACGCCCTCTTCCTTGCCGCCGGGTCGATCATATATAAGACGGGCAAGACGCGCGTCTCGGAGCTGTCCGGGATCGGGCGTCAGATGCCCGTAACGCTCGGCGCTTTCACGGTCGCCTCGCTCTCCCTCATCGGCATTCCGCCGCTGCTCGGCTTCATCTCGAAGTGGTTCCTCGCCTCATCCGGCGTCGTGCTCGGCGGCGCTGCCGCCGTCATAGTTCCGGCGGTGCTGATCATTTCGGCGCTTCTTACTGCCGGATACCTTCTGCCCGTTGTGATCGACGGCTTCTTCCCGAAAAAAGACGCCGTTGTCGGCAGTTATTGCGAGGCCCCCGTCTCGATGACGCTGCCCGCCGTAGTTTTCGCCGCCCTCTCGCTCATTTTCGGAGTGCTCGGCGGCCCGCTTTCAGGCATTATCGCCGAAATGATATAAACGGCCATGAACGAACTGTTTTTAATTCTGCCGATACTGATCCCGCTTTTGGGCGGGGGGATCATATGGATGTTCCGAACAGGCCGCGCGGTGCGCAATACGATCGTTGAGACTGTCGTCGTCGCGAACGCCGCCGC
Source organism: uncultured Clostridia bacterium (assembly GCA_947630625.1). Lineage (GTDB taxonomy): Bacteria > Bacillota > Clostridia > Oscillospirales > CAG-272 > DTU064. Next base: position 21,017 of record CANRIL010000029.1, on the reverse strand, counting down.
GTCGTGGGCGCTCATACTGAACCGCCCGGACGGCGCGCTTACGCTCTTTTCGTTCGGCGACTCGATGCCGATAAAGCTGCGCCTTGACGGGCTCGGCTCCTTCTTCCTCGGTATGGCGTCCGTTTTGTGGATATTCGTCGCGATCTACGCGTTTTCATACATGAAGGACGAGGAACACAACCACATGTTTTTTACGTTCTTCATCCTCTCCCTTGCCGCGACTGACGGGATAGCGCTTGCCGGGAACCTCATCTCACTATATTTCTTTTACGAGATGCTGACGATGGTCACGATCCCTCTCGTCATGCACGGCTGCAAAAAGAGCGACGTTCACGCCGGCTACGTCTACGCCGCGTTTCAGATCGGCGGCGCCGCGTTCGCATTCGTCGGCATCGTGTACCTCGCCGTCACGACGGGCGGCGGAGACTTCACGCTCGGCGGGTTTGTCACCGCGGATTCGGGCGAGCGGTTCATGCTCGAGGCGATATATTTTGTGATGCTGCTCGGCTTCGGCGTCAAGGCGTGCCTTTTCCCGCTTTACCGCTGGCTGCCGACGGCTTCCGTCGCGCCGACTCCCGTCACGGCGCTGCTCCACGCTGCCGCCGTCGTCAAAGCCGGAATATTCGCCATAATGCGGCTCTCATATTTCACGTTTGACCCCGGATTTATCGCCTCCACGATTGCCGGGAAGGCCGCGTTCCTGCTCGCGTGCTTCACCGCCGTATATGCCGCCGTGCTCGCGATCAGGGAGCACCACTTCAAGCGCCGCCTCGCGTATTCGACTGTCAGCAACCTTTCATATATCCTGATAGGCGTACTCACGTACACGGAAGCCGGACTTTCTGCCGGGCTCTGCCATATGCTCTTTCACGCTATAATAAAGATGAACGCGTTTCTGGCGTGCGGCGCGTTCATGAAGCGCTCGGGGCGCGCCGAGCTCTCCGACCTTAACGGCGTCGGCTTCAAAATGCCGATCACGTTCGCGTGCTATACAGTTTCGGCGCTCGCGCTCACCGGTATACCGCCGCTTACGGGCTTTGTCTCAAAGTGGCAGCTTCTGACCGCTACCGCGTCCGCCGCAAGCGATTCGCCGCTCGCCGTAATTGGGACTCTGGCGCTTATCGTCAGCTCCCTTTTCGCCGCCGTCTATATGCTGACGCCCGCGATCCGCGCCTTCTTTCCGCCAAAGGGCAGCGTATCCGTCCCCGCGACGGAGGCTCCCGTCGGGATGACAGCTCCGATGGTGATCTTCGCCGTCGCAAACGTCGTTCTCGGCGTAGGTTCCGCGCCGATCCTGTCCGTCTGCGGAAAAATTGCCGCGGGGCTGTTTTAAGGAGGAAACATGAATTTTCTGCCTTTACTGCTGATCATCTTCCCCGCCGCTTTGGCTCCCGTCCTTTATTTCGTCGCGCGGCGCACGCGCGCGGGATTCCCTCTCGCCGCCGCGGTCACGGGAATTGAACTGTTCGGAGCCGCCGCGCTCTTTTTCGTGGGCGGGGAGGCGTCCTTTATCGGACTTTCGCTCGAAGGGGACGGATTTCATTCGATCTACGCGCTTCTGACCGCGTTTGCGTTCTTCGTCTCCGCGCTTTTCTCGATTGAATATTTCAGCCATTACAAAGATCACGCGCGCTACATCTTCTTTTTCCTGCTGACGCTGTCGGCGACCGAGGGCGTTTTTCTCTCGTCCGAGCTTATGACGACGTTCATCTTTTTCGAGATCGTCTCGTTTGCGTCGTTTGTGTGGGTGCTCCATGACGGGAGCGACTCAGCGATCGCGGCGGCAAAGACGTATCTCGCCGTCGCCGTATTCGGCGGGATGCTGCTGCTTGCGGGGTTGATCTTCCTCAATTATACGGCGGGCACGCTCGTCATTTCCGAGCTTTCGCCGGAGCTTGAGGTCCCGTTTTATGTGGGGCTGCTGCTCCTGTTCGGATTCGCCGCGAAGGCGGGTATGTTCCCGCTCCACATCTGGCTGCCGAAAGCGCACCCCGTCGCCCCGGCGCCCGCGTCCGCGCTGCTTTCGGGGATCCTCACGAAGGTCGGCGTTTACGGAATTATCATAACGACCGTGCGCCTCTATTCCGGGAACGTTCGATGGGGCGTGATGCTGCTCGTTTTCGGGATCATAACGCTGCTCACGGGCGCCGTTCTCGCGCTTTTGTCGGTCGATTTGAAGCGGACGCTCGCGTGTTCCTCAATGTCGCAGATCGGTTTCATTCTAACCGGCGTCGCCTCGGCGGCGATCCTCGGCGAGGACTGCGCGCTCGCCGCGGCGGGCGTCGTGCTCTACATGATAAACCACTCGTTCATGAAGCTGATCCTCTTCTCCGCTGCCGGCGTCGTCCACATGAATCTGCACAAGCTCGATCTGAACGATATCCGCGGCTGGGGACGCGGAAAGCCGCTGCTCGCCGTGCTCTTCGCGTGGGGCGGGCTCGGACTTGCCGGTTTCCCGCTTACGGGCGGCTACATCGCCAAGACGCTCATACACGAGGCCGTTGTTGAAACGGCTGCCGTCGTGCCTGCGGCGCTCGCGCGGACGGCGGAATACCTCTTCCTCTTCGGCGGCGGCTGCACGCTCGCGTACATGATAAAGCTGTTCGTCGTGCTCTTCATCGAGCGCCCGGAGCGCGAAACAAAAGCGCGCTGCATGAGCGCGCTTTCGACGGTCGCACTTGTTTTGTCCGCTTTGCCGACCGCCGTGACAGGCTCCCCGGCAGTCGCGCGCGCCATAGCATCGCGCGGGATGTCGTTCGTGGGCGGGGAGAGCTGGCACGAGGTCAGCTTCTTCAGCCTCGAATCGCTCCTTGGCGCCAGTATAACGGTCACGATCGGGCTGCTGCTCTACTTCTTCTTTGTCCGCACGGCGACGCGCCGCAAAGATGGTGAATACGTCAACATCCTACCCGCGTGGGCTGACCTCGAGCGCTCCGTTTACGTCCCCGCGATCCGCGGGATCACGCGCGCCGGAGGCGCGGTCTTAAGCTTGTTCGGTGAGAACAGGATCACATCCCTTATTTGCAGATACGGGCTGCGGATATTCGAATTTCTGTGCCACGCCGCGTCCGATTTCGTGGACGCCGCCGTATACGTCCTGCGCCGCACCGTCTTCCGCCAGACGGTGACGCGTGAAAAGCGCCGGCACACGCACCCTCTGATCGACGCCGTTTATCGCGAACGCGCGACGGACAATTTCTCGTATTCGCTGATCGTTACGTCCATCGGCGTATGCGTGATACTCCTGTTCCTGCTTATCGTCCCCCATCTGTGAGTTATCCCTAAAGCCAAAAACGGCAGTGCCAAACGCCGATCCCGGTCGTCTGGCGCTGCCGCCGATTTTTTATAAGAATTTGTGAAACCGTACCGCGTGGGAACATGTAAACATCGTCCTCCCGCTCGCAGCGCGGGCCATGTTTTTTCGTTAGTTCAAAGCTGAACATCGGCGGGGCAGCTACATCATGCCTGCGGCAAATTTCAGCAGCGCTTCCCGTTCGTTCGGGATACGCTCCGTTATAACTTCTTCAAGCAGCGCCTCAAGGATAACCCCGAGCCGCTCTCCTTCGGGAACTCCCATCGCCATCAGCTCGCCGCCCGAAACCGCAAGCTGCCGCACCGTCACGCATTCTCCCCCCGCCTCCATGCGGCATATTTCCTCCGTGACGCTCGCCGCGTCATCCTCCGACATGAGCCCGAGCGCATGACGCGCCTCGACCGCGCGGCGCGCGTCCTCATACGGGCACCGCCTCAGCATCCGCCGGAGCGCCACCCTGTCGCGCGGGAAATCGCCCTTCAGATATGAAAGGATCCTGCCGACTGACGACAAGAGCTTTCCATCCGGCTTAAGCCGCCGCAGCGCGGGGAGATTTTTTTCATCACACAGCAGTATCGCCGTCCGCAGGTTCACGTCCGGGCGCGCCGACGACGCGGCACGCACGGCGCGCATGTAAATCTCGTGACCGAGACTTTGCAGCTCCGGCATGACGGTATACATCACATCCTCAAACGAAATAAGGATACGTTCCGCCCCCTCGCCCACGATGAGGCGCTTATATTCAGCAAGTATCCGTTCGGCGGAAATATTTCCGAGCAGCGCGCGGTTTCTGTGAACGGACGCCGCCGTCTTTTCATCAATATCAAATCCGAGCGAGGACGCAAAGCGCAGCGCCCGCATTATGCGAAGCCCGTCTTCGCCAAAGCGGCGGTCAGGCTCGCCGACGCACGCGATCACCCGCGCCTCAAGGTCGCGCCGCCCGCCGAAAAAATCCCGAAAGCCCCGGCGGGGGCTATATGCCATAGCGTTTACCGTAAAGTCGCGGCGCGAAAGGTCGTCCTCGATGCGGCGCGAAAACGTCACGCTTTCGGGATGCCTGCCGTCAAGATATTTTCCGTCCGTGCGGTATGTCGTGATCTCGATCGGCTCACCGCCGACGATGACAGTCACCGTCCCGTGCTTCATGCCCGTCTCTATGATGCGGAAGCCGGAAAAACACGCTTCCGTTTCATCCGGGAACGCGGACGTTGTTATGTCGTAATCGTGCGGCAAAACTCCGCGGCAGAGGTCGCGGACGCAGCCGCCGACGACATACGCCTCGTGCCCGGACGACTCAAGCATTTCAAGCGCCTCCGTCACCGGCGCGGGCAGCGTAAATCCCGCATTTTCCGCATTGAGCTGACATTCCTCTTTTGCCATCGCGCTCTCCTTTAACCTGTCCGGGGGGAGGAACCTTCTCTAAGATTCCTCCCCCCGGACATCTTTATTTGAGTGATCTTCGAGATTAAAGCTCCGCGAAGTACTTGATCGTCCTTACCATCTGGCTGGTGTAGGAGTTCTCATTGTCATACCAGGATACTACCTGTACCTGGTATGTTTCCTCGTCGAGCTTGGCAACCATCGTCTGCGTAGCATCGAAGAGCGAGCCGTAACGCATACCGATAACGTCGGAGGAAACGATGGGCTCCTCGTTGTAGCCGAAGGACTCGGAAGCGGCTGCCTTCATAGCGGCGTTGATGCCTTCCTTCGTGATGTCGTGACCCTTCACAACAGCCGTGAGGATCGTCGTCGAACCTGTCGTTACGGGAACTCTCTGAGCGGAGCCGATGAGCTTGCCGTTCAGTTCGGGGATAACGAGGCCGATCGCCTTTGCAGCGCCGGTGGAGTTCGGAACGATGTTCGCAGCACCTGCGCGAGCGCGGCGGAGGTCGCCTTTTCTGTGCGGGCCGTCAAGGATCATCTGGTCGCCCGTGTAAGCGTGGATCGTCGACATAATGCCGCTCTGGATCGGCGCGTACTTGTTGAGCGCGTCAGCCATAGGAGCTAAGCAGTTCGTCGTGCAGGAAGCGGCGGAAATGATCGTGTCTTCCTTCGTAAGCGTCTTCTCGTTTACGCTAAATACGATCGTCGGAAGATCGTTGCCCGCGGGAGCGGAGATGACGACCTTCTTGGCGCCTGCGTCGATGTGAGCCTGGGACTTAGCCTTAGAGGTGTAGAAGCCCGTGCATTCGAGAACAACGTCAACACCGAGCTCGCCCCAAGGGAGGTTCGCAGCGTCTTTCTCGCTGTATATCGTGATCTTTGTGCCGTCTACGACGATGCAGCCCTCGCCTGCCTCAACAGTGTGAGCGTGCTCACCGATCTTGCCGCAGTAACCGCCCTGAGCGGTATCATACTTGAGAAGGTGTGCGAGCATAGCGGGGTCGGTCAGATCGTTGATAGCTACTACCTCATAACCGGGAGCGCCGAACATCTGACGGAACGCGAGACGGCCGATTCTGCCGAAACCGTTAATTGCAACTTTTACTGACATGGTTTTTATCCTCCATAATAAATATGTTTTTTAGCTTTCATGTCTACCACCGTATATTGTATCTCAATTCTCCGAAAAAAACAAGGGGGTAAGAAAGATTTAGCAAAGCTTTTTCCGAGAATTATCGCCTTTTTACCCGCGCGGGCGGACTTCCGGCTTTATTTTATCTCGACCTCGTCCCCGAGGCACATGGAATAAACGAGCGTCTGCTTCGGCGGCGCGCCGAAGATGCTTGTCAGCGCCGCGGCGTAATACGAGAGCTGACGGGAATGGCGCTCGCGAAGCTTTTTTTCGGCAGCCCACGGATGCGAGAGCTCATACGGCGAAAGCCTGTCCGTTTTATAGTCGAGCAGCACAACTCCGCCGTCCAACTCGCGGAAAAAGCAGTCTATGACGCCCTGTACAAGTAACGTCTCCCCGCTGTACTGCGCCCGGTCCGCCTCGTTTTCCGTATAGTCGGCCGCGGGCAGGCGAACGTTGAACCGGCGCTCGCGCCAAACCTCCGTCGCCGCCTTGATCCTTGCGTAGACATTTGAACGGAAGAACCCTTCGACCTCCGAAAATCTTATCCTGTCAAAGTCCTCCTCCTTGATATATCCGAGCGACAACAGCCTCCTGCCCTCTCCGACCGCGTCCCGCTCGGCGGCGTCAAAATCGCAGAACTGCATGAAAATGTGCGTCGCCGTGCCGGCAAGCGCGGATTCGTCCGGCTCGTCCCGGGAGGGAGATGAAACGAGTTCCACCGCGTCCATATCGAGTATATCCGGCTCGAGCCGGGATACTGACAGCTTCGCCGGCAGCGCCCCGAGCCGCTCAAACGGGTATTTATACGCCAGCCGCTCGCGTATGAGCGCACGGTACGCGTCTATTTCCTCGCGTGCCGCAACCGGTGCATCAGGCTCCTTTTCGGCGTCCGGCTCCGCGGCTTCTGCCGCATTTGTATCTTCCGTCCCCTCTTCCGGGAGCGCCTCCGGCGTTCTTATCTCGATTTTATAAAAGTCGCCGCCTCCCGACGCGTAAAGTGAGGTGAGTATCCAGTCGATATACGTCTTTTTTGAAAGCACCGTGTGCGCCGAGAAAAACTGCGCCTCAAGCTTCGCCGAGGAGGCAGCCGCCTCCGGTTCCTTTACTCCGGCGGTTATATAAAGTCTCGACTTTGCCCGCGTCAGCGCGACATACAAGTTCCGCATTTCCTCCGCCATATTCTCGCGGAGGATCGACTCGGCGACGCCGACGCGCATCATTGTATCCACCATGACCGTAGACTTGCCCTCGTCGTCGGCCCTCAGCTTCATCGCCGCGCCGGCGCGGCGGCTGTATAACACGCGCGCCCTCGCGTCCTCCTCGTTGCGCTTTGAGCCGCAGCCCGCGAGGATCACGACCGGAAATTCGAGCCCTTTTGATTTATGTATCGTCATGATCCTGACAGCGCCCGACGTCCCGGTCAAATTGACCGGACTCGCCGCCCCGCCCTCTATCATGCTGTCAATGAAAGACAAGAACCGGTGCAGGCCGCAAAAGCCGTTTTTTTCATACGAGCGCGCGTATTCGTAAAGCGCGCGGAGATTTCCCGCTGCGAGCTCGGAGGAGCCGTTCTCGTCCCGGTTATTCTCCGACCACAAAAGCGCCTCGAGCCCTGTCTCCCGGTAAAGATCGGCTATGACCTCGTCCGCCGTCTTTGTTCTCGATTCCTCGCGCCACCGCTCTATCACATCGCATGCGTCCCGGCACTTGTCTGAAAGCTCCCCTTCTTCAAGCGCCGCGTCGCGCAAAACGCGGTAAAGCGGGCGCTTCTGTCCCGATTTCAGCCGCACAAGCTCGTCAAGCGTAAAGCCGAACACGGGGGAGCGCAGCGCTGACGCCGTATAAATATCGTAAAGCGGATTGTCGCAGACGTGGAGCAGCGAAAGCGTCAGCAGTATCTCCGGGCTGCCGAAAAAGCTGTCCTCGGCGCCGTTCTCCGCCGCGATCCCACGGCGGCGCAGCGCGTCCGCGATCGCGCCCGCCCGCCCCTTCGCCGAGCGCATCAAAATCGCGATATCGGAAGGAGACGTGACGCGCGCGATCTCCGCCGCCGCGAGCTCCGCCACCTCCTCCGCCTCAAGCTCGGCGGAGGTGAGAACAATCTTTACAGGCTCCGGCTCCCCGTCGTCCGTTTTGCCGTGCCGGAGCGCGTCTTCATCCTCGTAGCTGACGCTGCCGTACCGCATCAGTTTCCCGCAGACGGCGTTTGTGAAATCCACTATCGGCTCGTCGCACCTGAAATTGTCCGACATAAAGATCGTGTCGAGCTTTTGCCTGTACGCGTCGAACAGCGTCGGGTCGGAGCCGCGGAAGCCGTATATCGACTGCTTAACGTCGCCGACCATAAATCTGCGTCCTGCGCCGAGCGTCGAAAAGATCTCGTCCTGCGTCTCGTTTATGTCCTGGTATTCGTCTATGTATACTTCGTCGTACTGCGCCGAAAGCGCCTTTGCGATATCATCATTCGAAAGCAGCTCGCGCGTCAAGTGCTCAAGGTCGTTGTAATCGAGCATACCGCGCCGCCGCTTTTCCTCGGAATAACGTCTGTCAAATTCCGTCAGCACGCGCACGATGCCCCGGCAGACCGAAACCGTGCGCAATATCGACCTTTCAAGCGCCTCGTTCGTCACACAGAAGAAGTTGGTTTTCAGCTTTTTCAAGAATGCGGAAAGCTCCGTCCTCTTTTTCACAAAAAACGCCACGTCGTCCGGCTTGCTCGCCGTCGCGCGCCCGAGCCTCGGCGGCGAATACGCGTCTATCGCGGCGGCAGCCGCGTCGTAGTCGCCGGAGCTTATCGCTTTCTCGACCGCATAAAGCGCCGAAAGCGACCCTTCAAAGCCCGCGCTGTACTTAGACGCGAATTCGTCATACATCATGATCGCGCGGCAGCCCGCCTCCATCACGCGGATGTAGTATTCGACTCCCTCCGCCGCCGTCTTCTTTATCCCCGCGCCGTATGACGAATCGAGAAATCCCCCGGCTCCGGCAGCAAGAAGCGCCTCCGCCGCATCGGAGATCACCGAAAATCTTCCCGGCAGACACGATGTTTTTTTATATAGCGAAAGCAGCGTCTCCTCCATCCTCCCGTCCTCGCGGCTGCCCGCAAGATGGTCGGCAAGCGCAACGATATCGCCCTCCGGGTTTCCCGTCCCCGTGTCGGACGCGTAAAACGCGTCAACGGCGTCCTTCATGCAGTCTCCCCTGATCAGCTCGGCCTCGTGCGCGTCCGCGACCCGCACCGTCGGCGGCAGCCCGAGCTGTCCGAAATACCTCTTAACGACGCCTGAGCAGAACGCGTCTATCGTCTTGATGTCCGCGTTTTCGATAAACGAAAGCTGGCGGCGCAGCCTTGTATCGTCTGGCGATTCCGATGCCGCTTTTCTTATTGCCTCGGAAATCTTCTTTTTCATGTCCGCGGCGGACGCGGTCGTGAACGTCACGACGAGGAAGCGCGAGATGTCGCCCCCCTCCTTTATCCGCCTTATTATGCGCTCCGTGAGCGCCGTCGTCTTGCCCGAACCCGCCGCGGCGGATACAAGCACGTCGCCGCCGCGCGCCTCGATCGCCCGCAGCTGCGGTTTTGTCCATTCCGGCATAATCAAAACTCCTAAATCTCGCCTTTATCTCGCCGACCGTCTGCATACCGCCTTCGCGGCGCAGTGCTCGCACGGGTCATAGCCGCCCCATTCGTGCGGCTCCGCGTCCGCCGCGCCGGAACGAAGCTCGGCGCAGATCCTGCGCACGGCGTCCGTGAGTTCGCCGTAAATTCTGGCAAAGCCTTCGCCGTCCGTGACGTTTTTCTTCGAATCCGCGTTAAGGCTGCCGTCCGCGTTAAGCTCGATCGGGATAAATTCGCCCGACAGCTCAGGGTCCTGCGCGCGAAGCACCGCCTCGTCCGCCAGGAGAATGCCCCGCCGCCGCATACGCCGCGTGTCCTCTTCCGTCTCCCCGTTCACGCTGACGCTTATGTCGTTCGGCTGCACGCTTACATACAAAAATCCGGCAGGTACAGTCTCATCCCCCGCCTCGCCGCCGAGCGCCTCCGCGTCGGTGCCGGAACAGATCGTATATAGATAAAGCGGAAGCTGCAAATTGTGTCCTTCCTTTATGTCGTCAGGCGAAAACGAACGCTTCCCCGTCTTATAGTCGACGACCCTGACGTAAAGCTTTCCCTGCCCGTCACGGTACGTGTCGACTCGATCCGCGATCCCGCGCATATAGGCGTTTTTGCCGTTGCCGAGAGGTATTTTGAGCGGCGGCATCCCGTCGCCGATCCCGAACGGCACCTCAAACAGCACCGGCCGGAACCTGCTCGCCGAAAATTCGCGCCTGAACGAGCGCAGAAACAGCAGCACCGAACGCCGCAGTCGGCGGAACAACCCGCGCGTCCTCGCCACGTTTTCCTCGCGCGGGCACGCTGACGCGATATAGGACGCGATCGCCGCGTCCGCGGCGGCTTCAAGCTCGTCCTCGCCTACATCGTCCCGCACTATGAGCCCGGACGAAAACAGCTTTTCGAGGACGGCGTGGATAAACGTCCCCACATCGGCGTAATCGAGCTCGGCGCGCCTGCGCTCACGGAGCCCGAGCACGTACCGGCAGTAAAATCCGAATTTGCACGAAACGAAGCTCTCAAGCCTCGACTGCGAAAAATTGATGCTGCCGCCGAACAGCTCCCCCGCTTTCTCGTCGGACACCGTATCATGCGAAAGCGATATCGGCATTATAAGCCCCTCAAGGACGCGCCGCAGCTCGCCGTTGTCCGCAAGCTCCTCCTCGATCGCCGCGCGAAGGGCAGGATCGGGAATTCTTGTGAATTTTGAGACTGCGCCCGCCTCCGAATATATGTCGCCTCCCGACAGCACGCCGCGGTGGCGCTTTATCTTCAATGCCGGAAACAGCTCCGATATACGCCTTATGACGGACGGCTCCCCGTCGGATGAGGTTCTGTATGTGAAGATCACGCGTTCCGCGGCGTCCGAGGCGCAGCGGATGAAATTATATAACTCCATCGCCGACCTGTATTCTTCGTCCTCGCCGACGCTGACGCCCGCGCCCTCGAGCGCACACCGCTCCGATTCGGAAAAGAAGCCGCCCCCGCCGCCCGCGGGCAGCTCTCCGTCCGCGACGCCGAGCATTATCACGAGCTTGTGCCCGCTGCCTCTCATCCCTATCGTGTCCGAGATCTCTACCTCGTCCGTTCTGCCCGGTATTGTTCCGAGCGACAAAGTATCAAGAACGAGCCGCAGGCACGAGATATAATCTTCCGCGCTTATCGCGCCGGGAGCCGACGAAAGCTCGATCGCCGAGAGCGCCCCGGCGACGATTTCTTCAAGCTGCGTGCGCGCGGCGTCCGTCTTCTTCGTTATTCCCGCCAAAAACTCCCGCGCCGCCGCCGTCTTTGTCTTCGCGTCCGTACCGCCGCCGAACGACTCCGAGAGCCGCAGAAGCGGACCGCACACCTTTGATCTCGCACCGTTGACGACCGAAAGCGTCCGCTCGCCCTCCTCGTCCCAATCGGGCGTATACCCGTTCGGGTTCATGCTCCAGACTCCGCCGTCCGGGTCGTAAAATCTTCTCCCGCCGATGTCCCACGTCGTCATGTATAAGAGCAGCTCGTCTTCCTCGTCGACCGACAACCCCGACATACCCGTCTTTATGTATGACTCGATGTCGTTTCTCCGCCAACCGCCCGAAACGACGCGCAGCGCCGCCGTCAGCGCCGCCGTTTCCGGCATTTTTTCAACTCTCACGCGGTTTGACATATGGTAGGGGATCGAATATGAATCAAACGCCGCGTCGATTATGCCGCGGTAATCCTCGACCGAGCCCGCGGCGAGCGCGATATCGCGGTATCTCATCCCGCCCCGCACAGCCTCCGAGATCGCTATCGCCGCGGCTTCTGCCTCACCCCTTCTGTCCTCGGCCTCGATTATGGAGATACAGTTCGGCTCCTCGTTTGAGATAAGCGAGGACGCGCCGAAAAGCTCGTCCGCCAGCGCCGGAATTTCTCCCGCGCCCCATTCGCCTTCCTCCGTGACGGAAAACTGTGCGCCGACAGCGTCCGCCGCCGCGCGCAGACGGTCGCGCGTCTTTTTAAGCCCGTCAAATTCCGGCCTTTTGCCGATATCGCGGGCGCTGCCGGGGATCGTGAAGACGACGCGGCAAAAGATCGCGCCGCGCGCCGCCTCGCGTATCATGGCATTCTGCTGCGCCGTAAATCCGGAGAACGCAAACACGATAACGCCCGATCCCGCGAAGAAATCCCCCCTGCGCGCACGCTCGACCGCATATGTCAGCGCCGACGTGCGGTCGTCGAAGCTCTCGTGCAGAAGCTCGCCGTACGTCTCATATATGTTCGCGATGTCGATATATTTGTCGGCTCCCGGCGACGACTCGCCCGAAAGCCGTATCGCCGCGCGCATCAGCGCCTCCGGCGTCACCATGCTCTGCTTCAGTTCGTCAACCGCCCCCAGCATCGCGGGGACGCTTTCCGGCGTCGAGCGCCCGTAAACGAGCAGGTGTTCCCGACACGCCGAGATCGCCCGCCACATTATGACAGTTTCCGCCGCGCGATCCGCGTAGTTATATGACACTCCGCCCTCCCGGCGGAACACGTTCTCGGCGAGCCTGCCGAAACTGACGATATCGTAATAAAGCTGCGCCGACGGCGGCGCCATGCGCGAAAGCGCGTCCTCGACCGTCACCGCCATCTGGTCGGGGATAACGACCCAGACGTGCGTCTTCTGCTTTTCGCAGTCGGAAACGGCGCGGGCGAGATGTTCTAGTCCCGAACGAATGCCGGGCGTATAATACAGCTCCATAAGTCACCCGTGAATGTCCTCGCAGGCGCCGTCAAGAACGCGTATCGCGTCCTCGCGGGCTGCGATGTTCGTCGCGAGGACCGAGGTCGGACGCCTCGCGTCGATCTTCCCGCCGTCAAGGCGCGTCAGCATGCCGCCCGCCTCGTTTATTATCACCTCAGCCGCCGCGAAATCCCACGGCGACAGCTTCATTTCAAAATACACGTCATACCTTCCCGCGGCGACATAGCAGATATCGAGCGCCGCCGACCCCTCGCGCCGCACCTCGCGGCATGCCAGAAACAGCGCTTTCGCGCGGGCAAACGTCGCGTCCGCGTATCCGCGTTCATACGGCGTCGTCCCGAACGCCGCGAGCGCGTCAGGCAGCTTCCTCTCCGAGACATGAAGCCTGACCGTCGCGCCCCTTTTGCGCAAAAACGCGCCATCTCCCCTGTGAGCATAAAATATTTCGTCGAGAAACGGGTTATATACGCAGCCGAAAACGGGGCTCCCGCCGACCGCGACCGCAACGCAGACGGCGGAATGTGATAGCCCGTGGATGAAATTCGTCGTCCCGTCTATCGGGTCGACGATAAAGACAACGTCGCCGTCGCCAACAGTCTCGTCATTATTCTCGTCGCCCTCCTCCGCGATGAAGCGCGCCTCGGGTATGATCTTTTGCAGCTCGCCGCAAAGCGTCCGCTGTGTCTCAACGTCCCACACGGTCGCGAAATTCGCGTCTCCCGGCTTGACCTTCATGTGAGACTCGATATCGTGCGCCGACAGAAGGCCGCGCCCGGCAAGCGTCACCGCCTCAAGTATGCGTTCTCTTTTTTCAGTCCCGATCTTCATTGTCCGTTTTCCTCCTTTATATGCACGTTCCGCCCGACGACTCCCGCGCCGCGCCACGCGAACGCCCGCGACTCAAATTCCCCGTCCGAGATAAGGCGTGAAATCGTCGCCGTGTCGAGCGTTTTTATAAGTTTTTCCTTGAAATATGAAAGCGGCGTCTCAAGCGTGCCCGATGATCTTGCCGCCTTTGTGTACGGGCAGACGAGCTGGCATATATCGCACCCCCACACGTATTCGGCTTCGGCGACCGCCCCTTCTTCCTCCGCCGTCAGCTTCTTTTTCTGAGTCACCGCCGAAAGGCATGCGTCCCTGTCGATCCTCCCGCGTTCGCCTATTGCCCCCGCGGGGCACGCAGCGCGGCACGCACCGCAGCCTATGCAGTCCTCCGGCTCATACGAGTCCCTGATTTTGACGCCGCAGATGAGATCATGCCATATACCGACATCAGCCCCCGTATAAATGCCGCCGATGAACACGAACGACGAATACTCCCTTGAGATGAGAAGCCCGTTTTGCCCTCTGACGCCGAGCCCCGCCTTCGCCGCAGCCTCAACCTCGCGTATCGGCGAATGATCCGCAAACCCGGCAAACCTCGCCCCCGGCATAAGCGCTTCAAGCCTTGGGCATATGTCAGCGAAAAGCGATTTGCAATATTCGTGATAATCCCCGGCGACGGCGTACATCGAAACGTTTCCGCCCTCTCCGCCCGACGTATAGTAGGGCAGAAGAAACAACAGCGCGCTCCCCCCGCCGTCCGCCGGAATCCCTGCGCGCTCAAGCAGATACGGCTTTGCGACGAAGCATTCCGAAAGCGGTATTGATGCGGCGGCCTCTATTCCGTATAACGATCGCAGATCGAGCATCCCGGCCTCCCATTCAGACGAAATTACCGATTAAAATTATACACTTCGCCCGCCCCGTTGTCAACGGCGCTCACGCCCGTTTTATTAAGCCGACGCACGCGGGAAAAAACGTCCGCGCCCGAAATCGGGCGCGGACGCGCATGACGTATTAAGGCGGTTACATTTCCAGAACCGCGATCCCCTCGCCCGCGATATCGGCTGTTTTGTCGCCTTCGGGCGTGCTGACCGTGACTCTGCCGGGCTCGGTCGAATTGTTGATAATGACGAGCTTGCCGGAGGCGGGATAATAGGCGCATTCGAAATCCGCCGAATCTGTTGTGTACATGCTTTCAAGCGCTTCTTTGTGCGACGCCCACAAAATCGCGCGGTAAAGCATACGCGCGTTCTCGGCGCCGTACGTGAATCCGGACATGTATACGCCGCGCCCGCGGTAATATTCCTTCGCCGCGACCGTTACCCCGTCGGCGCCGTCTGCGAGCACGGACGTTTTTTCGCCGAGCGCGTACACGCCGGGCGTGTGGTTGTGAAAGCTCGGAGCGCCCCTCATGCCGCTCGTGATGAAGTGCGGCTTTTTTTCGTACTTATATTTTTCAAAGCAGATCGTCTCGCCGACCTCTCTGTCGACGCCGATCATATCCGCCATGCGGAAATGGCGGTACCCGCCTCGCAGCGCGGACGGCTCGCCGACGCCTATGACGCCGCCGCCCTCTGCCGCGAACCGCGTCAGTGCCGAAAGCAGCGCCGGGGAATCCCATATTTCGCCGCCTGACCACGCATCTCCCTCTCTGCCGGCGTTTATGACAACGTCAACATCATCGGGAACGCCGTGTTCCGCTATCTCCTGAAGCGATATTGCCCGAACGTTGAAGGGCTGCCCCGCCAGCGCCTCATATATATGGTTGAGCGGCAGCTCCGGGTGCTCGTGCATGTGTCCCGAGCAGTTCCACGTGCGCAGGCTGCCCCACGACTGGATGATCGCGACGTTTATCCCCGTGCTCCACGGTTCTCCCGCGTCGTGCAGGTCACGGAGCGAACGGAACTCGTCGGCGATCTTCGCGATTTCATCCTGGAACGCGGGGAAAGGCTCCGTCAGCGAGAGATACCCGCCGAGCCCTATCCTGTCTATCTTCACGCGCAGAAGCGCGCGCCTGACGCAAGCCCAGTATCTGCGCGCGTCCGCCTCCGGGTGCCCGCCCGGCGCAAACGTCGGCTCGCCCCTGAGTCCCGTCGGGAACAGATACGGGTGCAGGCGGAGCTCATGCGTTTTGATTTTCGCACCCGCGCAGAGCCGCGCCTCAAACGCGTTGAACACACATTTTATGAGCCCGTCAAAGCCGAATTCCTCAAAGTGCTCGCCCCACGGCTCGACTCCGATCCATGTGTCGTCATAAAACACGTATGCGAGCTTGCCGTAGCTGTGAACGAGGTCGACGCACCTGCGCCCGAACTCGCGGACGAATTTGCCCGTGAATTCCATCCAGTCGCGATATTTCTTCGTCGGCGGATTGTGCGTTGCGTTGTGGCGGTTGTTGTTTATGAAGTCCTCCGCCGTCATGCGGTATCCGTATTCCTTTTCGAATTCGCGCAGGGATACGGGATTTACGCTGAAATCGTAGCTGCCCCAGTCTGTGTATATCGTGCGTTCGCGCTCGTCCGCGCCCCATATCCACGTGAAATTGTAAAACATCGACGTAAATCTGACGACCCGCGTCGCGGGATGCGAGCGGCACCATTCGTCAAGGTACGAGAGCAGCGCTTCCTGCACCTCAGGATAACGCGGCTCGACCGCCATCAGGTGCTCTCTGTCGCCCCAATCGTTCGTGATGTGGTTGTACATCGAAATTTCTTCCCAGATGCGGCACGCAAGGAAGCTCACCGTGTAGTTGTGGTACGGCTCGGCGCCGCGCACCGTCACCGTCTCGCTCTCAGCGTCCCAGTCCCAATCGGTCACGGGAACGAGCTTCCCTTCCGTCCTGTCCCACACTTCCCAGAATTCCTTGACCGGGTCTTCCGGGCAAATCGTTATCTGCGGGCGGAAGTATTTTTCGAGCGGGCGAATTTTGAGCGTGTCGCCTTCTGCCATCACCGGGTCAGTTGAAAGGAAATTCCGCTGGAGCATGTTTTTGTGCTCCTTCGCCCAGCCGTTGATCGAGCGCACCATGCAGATCGTTGAATAAATCGGGATACCGGACGAAAGTATCTCTTCCGACAGCGATGTGCCGTCGCTGTCACGAATGCAGTCGGCTCCCCATTTTTCAGAGAGCTCGAGCGTCAGTTTCTCATATCCGGACTCGCCGGGCAGTGTAAATCCGCCTTTTTTCATTTCGCGTGTACCTCATCCGTTTTTCTTTGATTTTATCATGCCCGCTCTAACTTTTCAAGTATGTTTTCCCTTATCTTTGCAAGAAATCGGCTCCCCGTGTCAATTCTGTCGGGAAAGCGATTTTGCCTGCCCCGAAATAGCCGTTTTTTGCGGCGAATTTCAAAATGCACGACGGGGGACGAAAACAAATTATTTTCCGAGGTGTGAACTCGCCACCTTTCACCCGCCGCCGCTGATACAATCATAGAAAACGAGCCGGAAAACGAAAGGAACAAAAAATGCAAGCACTAAACATTGAAGAGGTGTGCGGCACGCGCGCCGTCGTCGATATCCCGATAGAGGAAATAATCCCGAACCCGCGGCAGCCTCGCCGCGATTTTGACCGCGAACGGCTTTCTGCGCTGCGGGACAGCATAATGAGGTACGGCATACTTCAGCCGATCTCGGTGCGGAGAGGCGAGTCCGGATTTTACGAGATCGTGGCCGGCGAACGCCGCTACCGCGCCGCGTGCGACGCGGGATTTCTCTGCGTCCCCGCGATCATAATCGACACGGACGAGGAGGAGTCCGCCGAGCTCGCGATAATTGAAAATTTGCAGCGTCAGGACTTGAACATATTTGAGCAGGCAAATGCAATATCTTCCTTAATTAGTATTTATCACATGACTCAGGAAGAAGCTGCTGAAAAATTGTCCGTCAGCCAGTCATACGTCGCGAATAAGCTCCGTCTGCTCCGGTTTACGAATGAGGAACGCTCGCTTATACTCGACAATTCGCTCACGGAACGCCACGCCCGCGCGCTTTTGCGGTTGAGAGACGAAAAGACACGGCTCTCGGCGCTGCGCCATGTCATTTCATACGCGCTGAACGTCGCCTCGACTGAGCGATATGTTGAATCGCTGTGCGCGAAGGCGCTTCCCAAGCCGCGCCAGCGGTTCGCGATAAAAAATCTACGTCTATTTTATAATTCCGTCGAGCACGCCGCAGACCTCATGAGAACGTCCGGCGTTCCCGTAAATATTGACCGTGATGAATCATCATCCGATTGTGTTACGATAACGATCACCATAGGCAATGTTTCACGTGAAACATTCTGACCGATGTTTCACGTGAAACATCAAATTTGCGGGCGCACTTTTTAAAGTGTGCCCGCACTTTTTTTGAAAATTGCTCCCGCGTCATTGACATTGCATATCCGTATGTTGTATAATTGACATACAACATTTATTTCACAAATATCATCTCCGGGGGTGCGCCGTATGGCATACATCATCACATTCGCAAATCAGAAGGGCGGCGTCGGTAAGACGACATCTGCCGTCAACGTCGCGGCGTGCATTGCGTGCCGCGGCAAACGCGTGCTCCTTGTGGATATGGACCCCCAGGGCAACACGACGAGCGGGATCGGTATAGGCAAACGCGATCTGAAGCACACTATGTATGAGGTGCTTCTCGGACAATGCACGGCCGCAGATGCGATCGTTGAGACAAAACATGAAAATCTCTCCGTCCTGCCTTCAAATATAAACCTTGCCGCCTCCGAATTTGACCTTGTCGATATGCCGGAGCGCCAGTGGCACTTTAAGAAGGCGCTCGCGCCGATACTCGACAGATTTGATATTGTGATCGTAGACTGCCCGCCCTCGCTTGGGCTGCTCACAATAAATTCGCTCGCCGCCTCAAACGGAGTCATAATTCCGATGCAGTGCGAATTCTTTGCGCTTGAAGGACTGTCACAGCTCATGCTGACGATCAGGAAAATCAAGCAGCTCTACAACCGCCAGCTTGAGATCACGGGGATCCTTTTGACAATGTACAATCCGCGGCTGAATCTCACAAATCAGATCGTAGGCGAACTCAAAAAATATTATGCCGACAAGCTGTTCCGCACGCCGATCCCGCGCAACGTCAAACTGAGCGAGGCACCCAGCTTCGGCGAACCGATCATATATCACGACAAAAACTCAAAGGGAGCCCAGTGTTACTTTGAGGTCGCTGACGAAGTTTTATCTCGCGTCTGAAAAAATTCATTAAGGAAGCCTTTTATAAACAAAAGGCACGGTGATTACAATGGCAAAAAAAGAATCGGCGCTCGGCAGAGGGCTTGACGCGGTTTTCATAGACAATGCGGTCGGCGGCGAGCTGCTTTCCGACAGCGACCGCGTTATGAGGCTGCGCATATCGGCAGTTGAACCGCGAACAGATCAACCGCGAAAGCATTTTGACGAAGACTCGCTGCGCCAGTTAGCGGATTCGATCTCTTCCCTCGGCGTTATTCAGCCGATACTCGTGACCGAAACGGAGCCGGACAGATATTCGATAATCGCCGGCGAACGCAGATGGCGCGCGGCAAAGCTCGCGGGGCTGATCGAAATTCCCGCCATAATACTCAGCTCGGACGAGCTCACGACAGCCGAGATATCCCTTGTTGAAAACGTACAGCGCGAGGACCTGAACGCATATGAAGAGGCGGAAGCATACCGCGCGCTCATATCGCGCTTCGGGCTTACGCAGGAGGAGCTCTCAGCACGCGTTGGAAAATCTCGCTCCTATGTCGCAAACAGCCTTCGTCTGCTCGACCTGCCCGACTCGGTCGTGCCGTTTCTGCGGAACGGCGACATAACAGCCGGACACGCAAGGGCGCTTTTGTCGCTCGCCGACCCGATGGATATCCCGATACTCGCAGACAGGATCATATCGGAAGGATTGTCCGTTCGTGCGGCAGAAGCTGCCGCAAAAACAATGAACAAAAAAGCGGCGCACGATGGCGCGCATAAAGAAAAAGAGAAAGACGACGTTGATTACGTCAAAATTCTCGAAGACAGAGCGCGCGAAGCGCTTGGCAGACCAGTAACGATAAAAACATCAGGAAAACAAAAATACGTCGCCCTCGGTTACGAGGACAACGAAGACCTTGAAGCTCTTATGCACGCGCTGTGCGGAGCCAAAGAGGAAATATAACATAAGGAGTATATCATCATGCTTGACATCAGATTCGTAAGAGAAAATCCCGAGATCGTAAAGGAAAATATAAGGAAGAAATTCCAGGACGAAAAGCTGCCGCTCGTGGACGAAGTAATTGAGCTCGACACAGCGCGCCGCGCATATATAGGCGAGACAGAATCACTCCGCGCGGAGCGCAACAAAATCTCAAAAGAGATCGGTAAACTTATGGCGCAGGGAAAGCGCGACGAGGCCGAGGAAGCGAAAAAACGCGTCGCCGAATTTGCCGACAGACTTGCGGAAGTTGAAAAACTGATGGAAGAGGCGGACGAAAAAGTGACCGCGATTCTTATGCGCCTGCCTAATATCATCGACCCCTCCGTCCCGATAGGGCGCGACGACAGCGAAAACGTCGAAGTTGAGAGATTCGGCGAACCAGTTATTCCTGACTTTGAGATACCGTATCACACGGATATAATGGAATCGTTTGCCGGGATAGACCTTGACGCCGCGCACCGCGTCGCCGGAAACGGGTTTTATTACCTGATGGGCGATATCGCGAGACTGCATTCGTCCGTTTTGACATATGCGCGCGACTTCATGATAAACAAGGGATTTTTATACTGCGTCCCGCCGTTCATGATCCGCGGCAGAGTCGTTTCCGGCGTCATGAGCTTCGCCGAGATGGACGCGATGATGTACAAAATCGAGGGCGAGGACCTTTATCTGATCGGCACAAGCGAACATTCGATGATAGGGCGCTTTATCGACCAGATGATACCCGAACAGGAGCTGCCATACACGCTGACAAGCTATTCTCCCTGCTTCCGCAAAGAAAAAGGCGCGCACGGGCTTGAGGAACGCGGAGTATATCGTATACATCAATTTGAAAAACAGGAAATGATTGTTGTCTGCCGTCCGGAGGAGTCGATGGAGTGGTACAACAAAATGTGGCGGTACTCGGTCGAGCTGTTCCGCTCAATGGATATTCCGGTGCGTCAGCTCGAATGCTGCTCCGGCGACCTTGCCGATCTGAAGGTCAAATCATGCGACATCGAGGCGTGGAGCCCGAGACAGAAGAAGTATTTCGAAGTTTGCTCCTGCTCGAACCTCGGCGACGCGCAGGCAAGGCGGCTCAAGATACGCATAAAGGGCGCGGACGGCAAAACGTATCTGCCGCATACGCTCAATAACACGGTCGCGGCACCTCCGCGCATGCTGATCGCGCTTCTTGAAAACAACCTTCAGGCGGACGGCAGCGTAAAGATACCGGAGCCGCTTCGCCGCTACATGGGCTGCGACGTGATCGTTCCGAAAAAATAAAAAAGGAGACCAAGTCTGAAAAATAAAGCCCAAACGTAGAGTAAAAAAAGCGCAATAAAGCAGACCACGTAGAAGTGGT
>CANRIL010000028.1 GCA_947630625.1 uncultured Clostridia bacterium | reverse complement strand
GCTCATATTGCTCTTTTAGCCGTTGCTTTCGCTGCCGTCATCACCCAAAATCCCGATTTCATCCGTTCTCGTAAATCCGCTCTCCGCTCCGCCTGATCGTCTTTTTCGAGCGATTTTTCCCTCCCTCTTCGGGAGGCTTTTGTCGTCCCGTTTTTTCTTGCTACGATTTTTTTATTTCTTTATTTCGCTCAGATCATTTAATTATTTTAGCTTGCTGTATCTGTCTTTCATTGTTACGTGTAACTTCTATATGCCTACTGTCCTAAGCTTCTCGGCACGACGTTTACGGGAGCCGGCGGAGATGCCGGCACGGCGCTGACGGGAAAGGTCGGTCTCGGCACATGGAATACCACCGCGTATTTTGACAATGTAAAGGTCGTCGACAACAAGACCGGCGATGTCCTCGGCGAGCAGGACTTTGAAACGGATACGTTCGACAGCGACTGGGAGCGCGTATCGGACGGAAACTGGGCTGTCAGACAGGGAAGGCTCATTCAGTCGAGCAGGTCTACAAACTTTGATAAATATTTCAATACAGGCTCAGCCGTTTATTTCGGCGACGAGAAATGGACCGACTACACGTTTACGGTCGATGCGACGAAGACGGACGGCGACGAAGGATTTCTGATCTCGTTCGCGGTCGGCGACAAGGACAACAACTATTTCTGGAACATCGGCGGCTGGAGCAATTCAGTTTCGACGCTGCAAAGAGTGTCCGGCGGCACAAAGTCCGACGCGATCGCCGTCACCTCGAAGCCCGTACACATAAACAACAATCAGACGTATCAACTGAAGGTCGTCGTCAGCGGCAAAAACGTAAAATGCTACATTGACGAGGAGCTTTATGTAGACTTCAACGTCTCCGCCGGGGAAAAGGCGGACGT
Organism: uncultured Clostridia bacterium; assembly: GCA_947630625.1. Taxonomy (GTDB): domain Bacteria; phylum Bacillota; class Clostridia; order Oscillospirales; family CAG-272; genus DTU064. The sequence continues at coordinate 32,261 of CANRIL010000028.1, read as the reverse complement.
TTACCAGGTCGTCAGCACAGACGAAACGGGCGATATCATAATCAAGCTCGTGAATATCACCGCAAAAAGCAAGACTGTCGCGATCGACCTGAAAAACGCGGATGTAACGGGCGCCGCCCATGTCGAGATAGTCAAGGGCAGCAGCCTTGATTCGGAGAATATCGTCGGAAATAAGGAACAGGTCACGCTTGAATCAATGGATGTCGGCGGATTCAGCGATCAGTTCAATCTGAAGCTGCAAAAATATTCCGTCACCGTGATCCGCATAAAAAGATAATGGACGTTTGAGGACATGTTTTTTACCGTGTCCCGCATCAAAAATTAAACCGCCCCGCGCTATGGCAGACTATGCCCGGCACGGGGCGGCTTTTATGCGCCGAGGGAAAAATGGCAGGCGGGATCGTTTTGTAATTATGCGTTTTTCAGCATGTCGGCGGAGAGGGCGATTTTTTGAATGTGAAATTCAAAAGCATGTGAGGTCGACCGGTGGGAAGGACGAAACGGTTATTCCATGATTTTGAAGGCTGCCGCGCAAATATGCTTGAGCGTCCCTTGTCAGGTAAAATATTCGAGCAAAAGATTGCCCGAAAGGTATTGCGTTTGTTAAAACGGGATGGAAAATAGACTATCTCTGCAGGCGGGCTTTTTACAGGGATTTATGGTTTTTCGGGCATATGTTATCTGATAGACGGCCGGGCTGAAGTGAAAAAATATGAAAACAGGAGAAAACAGTATGAGCAAATCAAAGCGCTTTCTCAGCCTGCTTCTGGCACTGTGCCTGCTGTTCGGTCTGATACCCGGTATAACGGTAGCAGACGCGGCAGACGACAGGATACAGTGGAGAAAAACAGGCGAAAGCAGCGTGCTTCCCGGCAAGGAAGCGAGGAAGGACATCCCTTCGTTTATGTCGATGGGATACAGCGACGAGGATGTTGTCCGCGTGTCGATAATCCTCAGCGAACCTTCCGCGCTGGAAAAGTTCTACGTTTCAGGAACACAGGCGAAGACTATCGCGGCGGAAAAAGCGGCGGTCCTCTATCGCGGCAGTCTTGAAACCAGACAAAACCAGGTCGCAAACGCCATTTCGAAAAACGTTTTAAACGGCAAGGAACTTGACGTTGTATGGAACTTGACGCTTATCACAAACGCAATCTCCGCAAATGTTCGCTTCGGCGACATTGAGGCTATAAAGCGCGTGGACGGCGTTTCCGATGTCTATGTGGAGCCCGTGTTTATGGCGATCTCTACGCCCGACGACGGCACGGCAGACCCGAATATGGCCACGTCGTCAGAGCAGATCGGCAGCGCGCCGGCGTATCAGAACGGACTTTACGGCGCGGGTATGCGCATCGCTGTCATCGACACGGGTACGAATCCCCGCCATCAGTCCTTTGACAGCTCCGCACTCGAATACGCTCTCAGAGAGACTTACGGCTCCGATTTCGCAAAGACTCTCGATCTGCTTGACGCCTCGGAGATCGCCGAAAAGTTTGACCTGCTTCACATCACATCGGCTCCCGGCGCTGATGTGACGGCGCAGTCGCTCTACGGCGGCACGAAAATGCCCTTCAACTATAACTACGTCGACGGGAACACGGACGTTTCCCACGACAACGATAATCAGGGCGCGCACGGCTCCCATGTCGCGGGCATCGCGGCGGCAAACCGTTACATCGTGAAAGACGGCGAGTTTGTTGACGCTTCCGAATCCGTGCTCGTTCAGGGCGTCGCCCCGGACGCGCAGATTTTGACGATGAAAGTCTTCGGCAAGAGCGGCGGCGCATACGCCTCTGACCAGTTCGCGGCGATAGAGGACGCCATCGTTTTAGGCGCTGACGTTATCAATATGTCGATCGGTACATATTACGCCGGAATGACATACGGCGAAACGCAGTATCAGGCGGTGCTCGACAGGCTGAAAAGCACGGACACGATCCTGACGACATCCGCCGGCAACTACGGCTCCTTCGTCGACCTCGGCGCGACGCATGACAAGCTCTATATAGACGATGTCAACATGAACACCGTCGGCAACCCCGGAGCGTACAGAAACGGCCTGACGGTCGCATCAGCCGAAAACCGCGGCCTCACGGGCAGCTACTTCACCGCGAACGGCGGAAGCGAAAAAATCTTCTACCTCGAGGGCAGCGGCGACGACACCGTTGACCTTGTCGGCGGCGAAACATACGACTACGTCTACATCGACAGCGTAGGCGTCGTGCAGACTTATGACGCGTCGTATGAAGAGCTCGGCAGACTGCTTGAAAACCAGCTTGAAAAGCTGAACGGAGAATGCAGCCTTGAAGGCAAGATCGTTATAATGAACCGCGGAATGTCGCCCTTCTTCGCGAAGGCGAACGAGGCGTTCAGGCTCGGCGCAAAGGCGGTCATAATAGTGAACAATGCGCCCGGCACTGTCGGCGCAGATCTCAAAGGATATGAAGGAAACGTCCCCGTTTTCACGATCACGATGGACAACGGGCAGCTGCTCAGAGTGGGAGACGCCGGAACGGTCACAACGAACTATGACAAGAACGGCAACTACAAGCGCGGCTCCGAGATCAGCTATTACACGGGCGCCGTCACCGTGAGCGACGGACCTGACGCGTATATTCCCGACGGCGCGAAGGACGTAATGAGCGATTACAGCGCATGGGGCATTCCCGGCGATTTGTCGCTCAAGCCTGAGATCACCGCTCCCGGCGGAAATATCTACTCAGTCAACGGAAACACGAGCGACGGCTACACGACGATGAGCGGTACGTCCATGTCCGCGCCTCAGCTTGCCGGAATGGCGGCGCTCGTGATGCAGCATATCGCGAAGGCGGGCATTGCGGACAGTTATTCGCTCTCCGCGCGCCAGCTCGCGCAGTCACTTTTGATGTCAACGGCGGTGCCGATGATCGAGAGCGACGGACTATATTATCCCGTTCTGCGTCAGGGCGCAGGCCTTGCAAATGTGGGTTATGCCGTCACATCCCCGTCGTTTGTCACGGTTGACGGACAGGACGACGGCAAGGTCAAGGCGGAGCTCGGCGACGATCCCGACAGAAACGGAACTTATACCGTAAAGTTTACGATACATAACATGACGGACAGCCCGATCGTATATACGGTGAGCGCCGATGTGTTTACGCAGGCGGTCGTTACGGAAGACGGCGAAAGCTTTATGAGCACGTCGACTGCCAAGCTGACGGCGGACGTGACCGTCAACGGTTCATACGGCAGCGCGAAGGTCACGCTTCCCGGCGGCGGCAGCGTCGACGTGACAGTGACGATCAGCCTCACTGACGGGCAGAAGGCGGCGCTTGACAAGGACTATCCGAACGGAGCATACATCGAGGCGTTCATCAACGCGAAGCCCGAAAGCTCGGACGACGGCGCGCTGGGCGTAACGCACAGCATCCCGGTCATCGGCTTCTACGGCGGATGGACGGAATCGAGCATGTTCGACCACGGTGAGTTTGTAAAGAACTACGTGTTCGGTCAGCCCTCCCACACGCCTTATGCCGGAGTATACAGCAACTCTTTGATGGTTCGCCACGACGGCGATATATACGACTATTATATCGGCTACCCGTACGGAGACAGCATAGAGTATCTGGAGGACCGCAACGCGTTCGATCCCGAAAATTCAAAGGTGTCTTCATTCTCCTTCACGCCTCTGCGCAACTTCCTCAACTCGCGCTATACGATAAGCAACGCCGTGACAGGCGAGATCTACGCGCAGGAGGAGCAGGGACCCGGATACGCGACATTCTACCACGAAGATTATGAGACGTGGATATATGCAGACCAGAACGCCGTTATCAACTGGCGAGGCACTGACGCGGACGGAAACCCTCTCCCGGACGGCACGAAGGTAAAGGTCGAGCTTACGCTTGCGCCCGAATTTTACCGCGTCGGCGACGGCGAGGATGTTGACTGGGACGCTCTCGGCGACGGTGCGAGCATAAGCGCCGTTATCACCGTCGACCGCACGGCGCCCGAGGTCATAGACATCGACGATTCAACGATCGACGAGGGCTACATCACCGTTACTGTTTCTGATAACGAATACGTCGGTCTTGTCGCGCTTTACAGCCCCGCTGCCGTAACTGAGCAGGAGGCGCTCGCGTATGTTACGCCGAGCCAGATGGAGCCGGGACAGCCGATCAGGGTCGAGGTTCGCCTTGACAACGAAAACGCTGCCGTCGGCGAGACGTTCATCCTTCAGGTTGGCGACTACGCAGGCCACGTCAGCGAATATACGCTTAAGATGGACCTGACGGCGAAGGTCAGGAGCTATTACAATTTCTTCGCTCAGGCGGACAGATACTGGTACGGCTACAATGAGGACGCATCCGCGGGCGGCATGATCGGCGGATACGGCGTGCAGTACGACGGCTTTGAGACAGAAGACGCGCCGACAGTTGCGGCGGCTGCATATGTTGACGGATACGTCTTCTTCGCGGACGGCCTCGGCGACTTCTATGTGGCGCAGTACGGCGACTTTACGAACGCAAAATATATCGGCAGCTATCAGATGGAGCTTGAAGACGTTCCCGGCGTTGACTGCAACCCGAGATCGATGGCGTATAACCCGGTCGACGGGCTGCTCTACATCACGTTCCGCGCGTTCAACGATCTGTTCTGGTGGGACGGCCCCGACTGCTTCCGCTCGATGGAGCTTGTAACGCTCGATCCCGAAACTTGCGAATTCAATTATGTCGGCCGCCTCGGATATGAAGAAGACGAGGACATGGATGAATTTGAGATCATCCACGGCGTAGAGGCGCAGGCTCTGGCGATCGACGACGAGGGCAATTTCTACGGCGTCAATATGCCTTATCTTGATGCGATAGACACATGGGAAACGTACGTCGGCCTTTACCGCTGGACGGCTGACACGGTCGACGATCCCGAATTCCTCTGCGAGCTGAAGGATGTTACGAACCCCGACGGTTCGTTCGATATCGCATGGGACAGCGAGAAGGATTGCCTCGTGCTCGCAAATACGGTCAACGACTTCGTCCCGATCCCCGGCAGCGACTGGGAGACGGAGGATTACACGTATTGCGATATCTACACAATTGATGTTAACAGCGGCGATTACGAGCTTGAGCAGATCGTACACGCCGAGCTCGAAAATCCTTATCAGAGCATCGCGGGTCTTTTCGTGACGCCCGATTCCGTTTCATACGATTTCAACGGCGACGGCGCGGTCAATACTGGCGACGCGCAGACGCTGCTTGACTATGTGACAGGGAAGCGTACCTCCATCGTTAAGACGGCTTACTCCGATATCAATGGCGACGGCAAGTGCGATACATACGATGTTGAAGAACTGCTCCATATGGAGCTCGGCAGTCAGCGCTTCGCTCCGACTGACAATATCACGCGCGTCGTCATAGACAGGACGGAAGCGGAGGTCACGATGGGCGGAAGGCTCCAGCTTGACGCATACGCCGACCCATGGTTTGCGGCTGACCGCGGTGTTGTTTGGAGCAGCTCTGACACGTCCGTCGCGACAGTCGATCAGGACGGACTTATCAACGCGTGCGATGTCGGCACGGTCACGATAACGGCAAGCGCAAAGCTTGACGAGACTGTAAAGGCTGTCTGCACGGTGACTGTCAATCCCGCGAAATACGACATCAACGGCGCGATGATGGATGAAGACGGGGATGCAAAGTGGTTCAGCCTTAATACCGAGGTCGGAAAGGTCGTGCCCGGAAGCCTCGTTGAAGGCAATATTGACATTGTCGCGGGCACTGAGGACTTTTCCGTCGCGGGCAGCGAGAAGATTTATTTCCAGGACAGCGAAGGCTACATGTACGAATATGACGCGGAGAAAAATCTTCTGAATAAGTCGTCGAGCCAGACCGTCTACCGCATGACGGATATGACTGTTCTTGAGGAAGCGACGAGGCGCACAGGTTCGACGAAGATCGTCGGCATTTCCGGCGCTATGATCTTCTACGGCGTAAACGGGCCCCTGACGGACGACTTCTCAGGCGGCTGGGCATCAATGGGCGCTGTGCTTCCGACATACGGCGCAAACGCGCTCGTCGGCGTCGGCTATGCCGGATACTTCTACGAAGGCAGCACTCTTTACGAGGTGCTTTACGCGCTTGACGATGTGGGCAACTTCTGGCTGCTCTACTTCAATTTCACCGATCCTTCAAATCCTCAGTTTGAATCAGTCGCGGCGTTTGAGACGACTATGCCTCACGACCTGCTCCTGCCGGACGACGTAACGGGCGTATACTATGATTCGCTCGTTGTCAGCGATATAGACACGATCCTCTTCTCGCGTTATAACGGCGAGAAGACCGAGATATATCTGCTTGAGCAGGCAGGATTCCTTGACGACGGAACGTTCACCGTCACTTCCTTCACAGCTGCAAAGGTGGCAGAGATGGAAAAAGACCAGTGGCCGGCGATCCTGCTCGAGGCAAACTACACCGGACATACATCCGACGGCGACGATTGGGAAGACGACGACTGGGAAGATGATGACTGGGGCGATGACTGGGACGACGACTGGGACTATGACGGCCGCCTTGATCTGACGGCGATCGCCGACAGAGCGCACCATATCGGCGAGGGAATGAGCGTTTGCGGCATCTCCGCCGTATACGGTCAGGAACACATCGTTTCAGCCGATAGAGCAAAGTCAACGGCTGCCGGCGCTGCGGAAAAGGTCGGGCAGATGAGCCTTGACGTTGAAGCGGCTGCGGCCGGCATGGTTGAAGTTGAAGATGCGGAGTTCGTCCTCCGGTTAGATCATCTGTCGCATAACGGCATGCTCCGCCTCACATACGATAAAGACGAGGTGATGCTCGTATCCGCGGGCAGCGCGCTCGGAATCAACAGCATCAACGACAGAAACGAGGGAACGTTAGTCTTCGGCTGGGCTTGTGAGAAAGACCCGTTTGAGAGCGGAGAGACAATGCTTGAGCTCGTGTTCAGAAGAGCATCCGCATCCGTGACTTCTTCCGACGTAAAGGTCGAAGTTGTTGAGGATTCCGACGCAGAGGGACTGCCGAAATCGACTGTCAGCCAGCTCGAATTTGTTGTTCCCGAAACGACCGATCCGGGTGAGACGACCGATCCGGGTGAAACGACCGACCCGGGCGAAACGACCGATCCCGGCGAATCGACCGATCCCGGTGAAACAACGAATCCGGGCGAATCGACCACTCCTGATACGGACGACAGCCACGTCGATGATCCGCCTAAAACGGGCGACGAAAGCAGCGTCGCCGTGTGGTTCGTGCTCGCTGTCATCGGCGCGTGCGGAATAGTCGCTGTTTGCGCGTCGAGCAAAAAGAGGCTGCGTCAGGGAAGATAATAAAATCTCAAAGGACATGTTAAAGAGCTGTTTTTCACGAATTGCCCGCCGTTTGCGGCGATAGATGAGTTCTGAAAAAACGCATTTAACGGCTTTGAGCAATGATCCGGGGGAGAGACATTTGCGCCTTTGCGGGCATCAAAAGTCCCTCCCCCGGAGGTTTTATTTTTAAAGATTGATGTCGGGTAAAACGCGCAAATGAAACTCGCGCAGTGCGCGTGTTTTGAAAAAATTATCGACGTTTACCGGACGATATCAGCCCCCCGATGAAATTTTCAGAATTCGTGCTTCACGCTGTTTTTTCGGTTTTGATCCGCCGCCTCCGCTGAATTCATTCTACGTATATCTCCTCAAGCGTATCAAGGCAGATACATCCGAGCGGATAGCCGAATGACGTGCCGCAGTCGATCGCGATGTGGTTGTTTTTTCGATATATCCGCCCGGCAAACTCGCGGTCGATAAGCATCGTCATCGTGTGACCTGTCACAAAATATGTGTCGCTGCCGTAGGGAACAGCGTAGTCCGGCTCGCCGTAGATGAATTCAAGATAAGATACGTCGTGTATCTGCTTATCGGGGTCGTAGTCGGGCAATGTGTGAGAGAGGTGAAACTTGCGTCCGTTTACGGAAATTTCATCGTATATCATAAAAGATTCGATATATTCAATGATCTTTTTCTGCGTTTTTCTGTCGAGAGCGCAGAAAGCCTCTGCCGTCACATCTCCGCCGGAGAGCATCCAGAGCGTGTATGAGGTCGTATTTTCCAAGGACTTTGAAACGGCGGGGACGGCGGCGATCTTTTTCATCACCCCAAGCGCCAGGGACTCGTGATTTCCGATGATCGGGATCACGTTCGGGCGAGCCATCATGTCGAGCAGTATGCCGATGCCCCCGTCGCCGCGGTCAACGACATCGCCGAGGATATAAAGCGTGTCCGAATCGCAAAAGCGTATAGCTTCCATCAGCCGTTTGTATTTTTCGCTGCATCCGTGCAGGTCAGATACGGCATAGATCATTTAAAGATTCCTTTCTGCAAGCAGATATATGAGCGCGAGTTTTTATGTCAGTTATAATTATACCATATTAAATGCGGTTTTTAGCATAGGATTTTATAACATAAAAAAACATATGATCATTTGATCTGCCTGTTTATAAAAAATCGAGGCAAAAAAAGATGTTCACGACACGGAGATCCTTGCGATTTTTCCCCATGGAGGCGTAATATCTTCGTTATTGATCAGCCACAAAACCGGAATGCCGCCTGCCATGTGTTCCTGCGGAAACGGCGCCATCCCGTCAGTCAAAATGATAATGCACGCCGGCGGTCGGTCGGTCATATGCCGCCAAACATACTCGAAAATGATTTGAAAATCAGTTCCGCCGCCTCCGGCGGGCTTGATTTTTTTCAGGTCGTCGAAGCTTTCAAACGGTTCAGGCTCGATGATCGCCGCGTCGAAAAAGCCGAGCCAGCCTTTGAGCTTGCCGTCAAACTGGTCGATGACGCCCTTGACCTCGGAATACGACGCGGTTACCATATTGTCCGATATGGAGCCGGAGGTGTCGATCATAAAGAGGATGTCTTTGAGCAGATCGTCCTTCTCGCCGAAGTCCGGCAGGAAAAACGGACTGTCGCCGAAGCGGCGGTCGGGCGGCGAAAAGGAATAGTCCGTGATCTCCTCCTGAACAAAGTCATGGAGAATTAACCGCCAGTCTGTCTGTGACTTATGCAGTTCCTTTAAGAGCCGCTTTGCAAACATCGGGAGCAGGCCGCGGCCGGCAGCCGCTTCGCGGTTCTCGATCGCCTCGCAGGCGTCCTCGAAACGCTTGACCCAAACGTCGCGCAGGGTGTCGTCTTCCTCTAAGGTGCCCCAAAAGCTGTGGTCGTCCCAGCTTCCCGTCGTCGGGCTTCCGTTTTGCGGGTTTGCCTGTTCCTTTTTGGCGCGGCCTTTTCCCCAAACGGAACTATTGCTTCCGGAACCGCCGTTTTTTCTCGGCGGAGTCGGCGGCAGCATCTCATATACCTCCTCGGCGGTGTATAAGTGCCCCTCCTTGCCGTCGGGAGCGATGTGCATGCTCTCGCCGTATTTGGACAATGTTATACTGTCGGGATCGCCGCCGTTTTCCAGCATAATGATGGAGTTGATCACGATATCCGCCGCAATGTTGTACCGGCCCGGTTCCGACGCCGGGGCGCGGAAGCAATGCTGTAAGACTACGTGCAAAAGCTCGTGCATCATTATAAAGTCAAGTTCGCTGTCCGAAAGTTCTTCAAGAAACGTCGGGCTGAACGCGATGCGCTCGCCGTCTGTATAGGCGGTAGGGGCGCCATCGTCAATGGCAAAGCGCATGTGCATCAAAAGAAGCCCGTAAAAACCGTGGCGGCAGATGACCCGCATCCTCGACAGCAGCAGCCGCTTTTGATATTCCCGTATCTTTCTCTCAGACAGAGCCATTCAAGAGCCTTCCTTTTGTTTGCAGCCATTCGGTAAATTCCGGTATGCGCAGCAGCTTTGCACGATAATCGGGTTCGATCGCCATATAATCCTTTAAGAGCACCGTAGAAAAATCCGGCGGCATCCGGTCGGCGTACCGCACGGAGTTGGCGATACGGCGCAGATCGTCGCGGTGATCTCTCGCATATGCGGTCATGGCGGAGCAAAGGGCATACATCGCATCTGTCCCGGCGGGCATTTTCGGCTGTTTTCCGTCGAAAATATCCTCAACACTCGGCAGGTCGCTATAGACCTTTGCCCAGGTGCGAAACTCTACGGCAGGTCCCGTACCGACGATGCCCGCAATAAGGTGATACATCTTATCCACGTCGGGATCGACGAAATTGAGGATATTGCTGACCATTTCCCACGAGCGGGGTGTGGCAAAGGCGAGGTCGTCGCTTGCGGCCTCAAAATTCATAAGGTGCTGTCGGCGGAAGGACAAAAAGCCCACCACCTTATCGTTCACGCCGGAGCGGATCGCCCATTCCTTCCACGAATTGAAGCTGCATTCCACCTCGATGTGCATAAGGCGGTTTGCAAGCGCCTTCGGCATTTTGAACGTCACCGACCGATCGGTCACGCGGTTGCCGGCGGCAATGACGATGCAGTTTTCCGGCAGCCTATGCTCGCCGACCACGCGGTCGAGCGTGATCTGATATGCCGCCGCCTGTACAGACTGCGGCGCGGCGGAGATCTCGTCAAGAAACAGGATGTTGACGACCTCTTCGCTCTCGTCCATTTGAAAAATCTGCGGCTTGAGCCAGACCGCAAGCGTCTTGTCCGCATTGGCGGTCGGAATTCCGCGCAGATCGATGGGATTAAAGAGCAGCAGCCGCACATCGGTGACGTTTACGCGCTTTCCGGTTCGCTCCCCGATCTCTGCGGCAATTTGACGTACCGCCTGTGATTTGCCGACGCCGGGCGGCCCCCAAAGCATGACGGACGGGAATGTTTTAACCGGTAAGCCCGCGTTTATAATGGCAGAGTAGGCGGGCGCCAGCTCGCCGACCAGACGCTTTACGTTCATCTGCGGGATATTCGAGTTTCTTATTTCTTTTGCGTCGCTCACTTTTTGTCCACCCCTAACTTTTTATCTATCGCATCGATCTGACCTTTTAGTTCTTCAATTTTTTCAGCATAGCTTTCCTTGCTTTGCAGTTCTTCCTGTATGTGCGCTTTTTTGTCGGACAGATCGGAAAGCTTTTTGCAGAGTTTGTCGATATGCGCGTCAAAGCTTTCGAGGAAATTATCTATACGGATCAGTCCGCCGACTTCCGTGTCTCCCAGTTCCACATAATATCGACCGGCTCTTTGCAGCCAAACGAAGGGTTTTTCCCGCTTCATATTTGCCGGCAGAACGATCCAGAATCCCCGATATTCCATGAGCCTGCTTTCAGCGCTTTTCAGTTCATTCTCTTTTATCGCCTTAAATATCGTTTTACGTATGCTGCCCCGAGCCGCCGCTTCGGCGTTTTTTTCGGCGGTCGTGACGTGGACCTGCAAAGAATTTATATACTGCTCATAAAACTCTTTATCCTTACGGGCTTTTTCGATCAGGTCCTCCTGATGTGCGATCTGTGCCGGCAGCTCCCGCAGTTCCGTTTCCATGCGGAGACGAGATTCGACCAGCTTGCGCTGCAGAGTGAGGAATCGGGAAAGCTCGTTCGCCGTCTCCACCCGTTTCTTTATAAGTGGGTCTCCCACGGCAAGCGCCTTTACCTCCGCGTAGTTCAGCACCGTGTCGTCAATATCCGTGCCGTCGCGTTCCGTATATGAGCCGGAAAGAAGTTCTGTAATAAAGCGCTGCTTTGTTTCGAGGAGCTGCCATGAGTATGCGTCAAAGCTGCCTTCGGTGATATAGCGGTAAATCTCCACCTTCGGATTTTCATTGCCCTGGCGCAGTATCCGCCCTTCGCGCTGGGTCATATCCGCCGGACGCCACGGCACATCAAGGTGATGAACGGCGAATAGCTTGTCCTGCACGTTGACGCCGAGACCAAGCTTGAAGGTGGAGCCGATCAGCACGCGAATCTCTCCTTTTCGCATCATGTCAAAAAGTTTTTGCCTGCTCGCTTCGGTTTCCGCGTCATGAACGTAAGCGATCTCGTTACAAGGAATTCCCATGCCGGTGAGCAGTCGCTTCATCTCATCATAGATGTTGAAGCCCGCCTTCGGAGTCGAGGTGTCACAGAATATCAGCTGCGTCCCGGCGGTGCTGCGATAGATCCGCACGACATTCTCTGCGCAGCGGGCAACCTTTGACTGATATGTGAATCCGGACATCGGCAAGACAAGGCGCAGATCAAGCGCCGCTTTGCGTCCGTCCGTCGTGATTTTAAGCATATTGTCCATCGTTCGCTGTACGAGGCCGTGCCTTACCGCGTCTGCGCGGCTTGAAATATCGCGGAGATAATCCGCAAACTCCGGTGTTTTTGCGACAAGAGAATCTGTGCAGCCGTCAAATTCGGGAATGTCGTTCTGTTCATCAAGTCGGTGAAAATCCGCAATTTGGGAAAAGAGAGAGGTCAGCTCCGGCAGGTTGTGAAATTTAGAAAAGCGTGTCGCAAGCCGGTAACCCTGAGTATCCACGTCGATTTCGAATTCGGTCACACGTTCGGCAAACATGCCGATCCAGCTGTCGAAATTTTGGAGGTCAAGCAGCGCAAGCTCTCCGTTCTGCAAATATTTTTGAATAATAAAGGCGTCTGTGATGGAATTTGTGATCGGAGTGCCGGTCGCCATAACGACTCCGCCGCCGCTTTGCTGCACCGTGCGAACCTTATGCAGCATATCCGCGCATTTTTTGGAGCCGCCGCTTTTCACACCCAAAACACGATCCGTTTTTGTCTCGACGGGTAAGTTTTTGTAGTTGTGCGCTTCGTCAACGAAAAGTCGGGTAATGCCAAGTTCGTCAAAGCAGACGCCAGATAGGTCTTTCAGGGTAACGGTCAGCTCCTCCAGCTGTTTTTTGATTTTTTCTTCCTGCTTTTTCAGATTGCCTGTTCTTTTCCTGATGTCCTTCGCCGTTTCTTTGATTTGCGTCTGCGCAGATTTCAGCTGCTTTACATAAAATTTCTGCGAAAGCGGGATCTGCTCAAAGCAGCTGTACGCCATGATGATCCCGTCAAAGTCCTCGTCGCGAATGGTTTCAAGCACCCACTCCCGTTTGGACGGCGTAAAGGTTCTCGGTTCTACAATAAGCAATTTTGCGGCGGGGTACATATAAAGAAAAATATCCCGCCACTGTCCCACGATGTTATTTGGCACAACGTAAAGATTTTTCTTTGACAGTCCCATGCGCCGCAGTTCCATGCCGGCGGCAGCCATAATGTAGGTTTTGCCGCTGCCAACGTCGTGCGCCAAAAGCGTGTTCGGCGTGAAAAGGATCCGCGCCACCGCGTTCTTCTGATAGGGATAAAGCTGCACATCCGGCGACATCGTAGGGAAGTTCAGAAACGAGCCGTCAAAAATGCGGCGGCGCACACAGCCGAAGTTGTTTTCAAAGATCGTTTCCAGCCGCTCCTTGCGCTGCTTGTCTTTCCACACCCATCTTTGAAATTCGGCGATCATCTTCTGCTGCCTCTCTATGGCAAGGATAGTCTCATCTTTATTGATCACGCGCTTTTTGCCGGAGGCGTTTGTCGTGCACTGCACCTCGTCCGTCACGGTGATGCTTTTCATATTCAGCGTCCGTTCAAGGATATAGAGCGCCCCGATCCGGCCGGTCCCGTAGATATAGGCATCCGTCGGATTGCCGCCGTAGCGCGTTTTATTCGGAATTTCCCATGTACCGGTGATGGCATCGTGTGTTACCGCAAAAAGATCGTGGCCGTCACGCCGATATTCGTGTTTCTTTTTGAAGAGATGCACGATGAAATCGTCGATAATGTCTGTCGGCACCCACGGCGAGCCGAGCGTCACATAAATATCCCCCGTCGCCACTGCCGGAGGCAGCACAGCTTCGATCGCTTTCAGGTTATCGGCAAAATACCCGTTATACTTCTCGTTGGCTTCGTTTGCCGCACGCCATTTGCGCATAAGATTGCCGGAAAGGTATTCATCCGAGCTCTCCCACCCCTTATAGAAGCATTCATCCCAAGTTTCCGGATTTTGATAGATCGACCCGCGCAGCGCGCCGATCACTTCTTTGTATGAAAGCCCGGTAACAGATGCCATGTATTCGATATCCACCTTGCCGAGCGCTGCCAGACTCATCACAAGCGCATCGGCGGCGCTTTCCGCATGTACGCCGCTGGTACGCGCGTCGGAATTAAAGACGTTTTCCCAGTCGAGCGGCAGATCCATAGAGGTAACGTCACGAATGTGAGCCTCCCGGCGTTCCGCTTCTTCCTGTGCTTTGCGCTTTTGTTCGGCTTCATCGGCTTTACGCTTCTGTTCCGCCTCGATCTGATCCTGCTCTCGCTTGACCTCATATAGTTGATTTATGATATCGGCGAGATCGTCGGAATTCAGCTTTCTGCCGTACAGCTTTTCTATCGTCGAAGAAAGCGGCGGCTGCTCAAATTTTTCTTCACTCACGGGATGTTTTTTCATAGCGCAAACCCTCCATTGCTCTATGTTCAGTATACAACTGGAAGTGCACCAAAAACGGTACATCGCTTGATTTAAACTGGATATGGTGAAAAAAGCGAAATTGAAGCGTATGCTCGAAAAAACGTCCCAAAAGGGCAGGGGAGCAGAAGGCGGGATTTGAGCTTACGTATTTCTTAAAAACCGGAAAAATGTTATGTGAAGGAAACGTTGTCCGCTGCGATTCATTTTTTTTGAGCTGTTCTCTGACCGGTGAAAACGATCGTCTGCTATGAGCGAAAAGCCATCAGGAGCTATCGGACATCGGTGCTTTTGAGCATTGGTCGAAAGATTATGTAGATATAGCTAAGATTTTATGATATAATAATAAAAACAATTTGAAAGGAACAAAAATATGCCGGGTGAACCGATCGAGGAAAAATTCGAAGAAGTGAAGAAGCTTGAGGGAGATGCTGATACGAAGGAGCGAATAGTTCTTTTGCAGAAGCTCGCGGCGCGACTGCTGAATGAATGCGTGATCAAAGTCGGCTCTTTAACGATCGAGCCTTTGCTCCTGGAGGCGTACTATTATCATGAAGAGAAATTTCGTGATATTGCTGTTCATGCGGCAAAAAAGCGGGGCGTGATCGCGGAGCAGGCGCACCTTAGGCAAAGAAACAATCTACATAAACTATATATACATCGTCCTAAAGGAGACGGGATCGATATTTGTCTTACAGACAGCAAAGATTATTACTTGTAGTTCCTGATCAAAAACGCTCTTGTAAACGGCGAATTTATGACGCAGGCTGCCATAGCAAGTAAATTGTGTAATTCCTGCAACAGCTGCACGAATATAAAGGACTGTATATATAATGACGACACCGTTTTATATGAAAAAAATTCTCCCGAACAAGGCGAGATCATCTATTTGCCGCACAAAGGGATAGTCGGAAAATTTGCCTGTGCGCCTTTGGCAGCGATTCCTTTGAGGAAAATGCTGAAGTATGACTTCACATTGCCGAACGGATATAAAAAGCAGTGGCGGGTCGCCGTATACGCATTAAGCGAAAAAGAAGGAGACGAAGCGGAGGCACTAAGGTACATAAAAGGACTTTACGACGCTTCCATTGAAGAAATGTCATGGATGCTTGCCAAAGAGACATTAAATATAGAACCATAACAAAATATCCCGGAGTTTGCTTTGAACTCCGGGGTTATTTTACAAAAACAACGGCTTCCGGTTTGCTGCCCGGAAGCCGTTTTGTGCGGTAGTTAAACGATTTCTTTGATCTTCGCCAAAAACTCGTCTGAAATTTGGCGGACGCCATCCATCCAATTTCGTCTTGAATCTTCACATTCGTTCAGTTTATCAACCAATTGAATGTGAATAATTTCTGACTCTCTACAATTTCCTTTATATTTGGCAGGTTTAACATCTCTCCATGCACAGAATTTATTTTCTTCCAAAATACTTCTCATTGCGTCAGACATGGTATCATATATCATGCGATGCCGATCCATTTGAGCTGTGTCTTTTTTGTCCATTTTTTCATATAGACGCAACGAAAGATACGGACCGTATTTATCGGTATCTATTCTCCAAAACACAGAAAAGACATCTTCAGAATTCTTATATTTTGTCTCGAATATCTGCATTTGTGTCCACGGCCTACCATAACTTGTACCGTGATATATCCTATAGATCCATCTTTCGTGGTCAACCCACAAAGTCTCCGGGAAAATATCTCTCATGAGTCGATACTGAGAAACATGATGCCTTGCAACTTTCCAGTTCCAAAACGATTCATCAGAACCTTCATAGTGTTCAAGTTCCGCGTTGAATTGCAAGTCGTTTTTAAGCTTCATCACATAAGAATCCAAAATTTCACTGTTTCCCAAATACTTGCTCAATATTTTCAACAATTCATCGCCCGTAACAATCAGATCCGCCTTAACGCACCGATCGTCATCAAAAAGAAACCCTGTTTTCAAAAAGACACTTCTTATGCTTTGGATGCTGTGGTGTTTTTCTTCCATCGTCGAAGTGCTCATTATCTGTTTCAGGCCATCCCGGTATCTTTGTATCTGATCGTCGTGTTCACTCGTTGCTGTCTTATCCTCAATGATAACCGCAACAGTTCCATTGACAATAATCAGTGCATCAATTTTCACGGGAACCTTTTTGTCTTCTATGTAAACATTTTTGCAGAACTGCCTGTGAACGCGCACCGATTTGATTTCATCGACATTTGCGAAGAGCTTGAGCATTTCGATTGACATCTCTTGCAATTTAGGGTTTGAAGGATCGTTAAACCAGTTTGCACACCAACAAAGAAATGCGTCCTGTGATAATTCGCTTGTAGCATATTCAAAAATATTGTTATTCATATCGTTCCTCTTTTCTATCAAATTTAAAAAACGTTAAAAAACATCCGGTAAATTGTAATATAATTTTTTCACCTGTACCGTTCAATACCTTTTTCCAGCGATTGCCGGATCGTTTCCCGAAGAGTTTCGGGAGATTTGATCTCCACGTAATTTATGTACTGCATAGCCCAGTGTTCCATCGCATTGGGGCTGGCGATGACGGTCGCCTCTATTTTGCCGTCGTCCGGATATTTCCGAAACCGGACATTGCTGCCGAACCAATCTACGATCTGGTCTACGATGACGGTATCCGCAATGAATGTGATGCGCACCGGTTCGTCCGAATACATATACGGCATGGCGGTTGCAAGCTTTTTGTAATCGGGACCGTTTTCGTATCCGGGAATGTCGGACAGCGGCGTGGCCTTTTCATCATTCAAAGACATATTTGTGATGCGGTCAAGCCGGTGAAAGACCATGTTCCCCCAATATTCGCTGTATGCCATCAGATAATACCGCTGGTTATGCAGCAGCATCTGGTAAGGCGTAACGACCTGATATGAGGATTTGTGCAATTTTTTGTCCGTCCCGAGTTTATTGTAATCGTAGCTGATGCGGCATTTCTGCTCGATCGCCGTGTCGATCAGTTCAATGTTGTAAAACAGCGACGGATTTTCGGTTTTGCTCCAGTCGACGACCGAATAAATATTTTTGATATGCGAACGGAAATACTTATTCGAGAGCTTGCACAGCCGTTCAATCAGATCTGCCGAATGCGTTGCGGTGATGTATTTGCTGCACAGCACCCCATCGATCAGAAGACGAAGCTCCGAGTCCTCAAATCCCCGGTAATCGATGTAACTTCCTTCGCGTGTGGATTCAATTTCGGCGCCTGCCTCGCGGAGAAGCGAGATATTCCGGCTGATCGCCTTGCGCTCGATGGAGATACCGTAATCCTTTTGCAGGTGTTCTGCGATCTCCTCCTGCGTCATGGGATGCTTGTGATCGCTGTGCTCCCGGAGTATCTGCCAGATCCGCAGCAGCGCCAGTTTTTTCGGTTCAAAACTATCCATGAAAATTCCCCGCCTTTTATGAGCTTTATGCTGCATTTATTTTATCATAGAATTTATTATCTTGTCAATATTGCAAAAATACATCCGGACTCGTAGAACGCACATCTGGGGCGTTCTGCGTCAATTTACGACCCTGATTCTGATCGCCCCGTTTTCCGCATAAAAACATGATGTATTATTATCGCCGGGGCCTGTCGGCAAAAATGGAACGCCGCGCTGCACCGCCTCATAAGCAAGGTGATAAAATGATTCCGGCTCCGATAAAATGATATCGTCTTCTGTTTCTTCCGGATCGGTATACGAGCGGCGGAGCTCCTCCGCCCCCTTAAGCAGGACCGACAAATCAAGCGAACCTTCTTCCGCATCCTGACCGAAACACACGTTGAAGCATGCGGCATAAAACGCCGCCGGATAATGGATCTTATACCATCCGAGCCTTACAGCCGCCATCATATACGCAGCGGCGTGGGCTTTTGGAAAGAGGTAACCGATTTTTTCGCAGCTGTCGAGGAACAGCTCCGATGCGCCGCCGTCAAGCAGCTTTTGCCGAATTTCCGGTGAAAACCGAGGCGACCGTCTTTTATAGACAGTTTCCATGATCTCATATGCCGCCTCTCTCGGAAATCCCTTGCGCATCAGGTAAAGCATGACATCGTCGCGCAAGGCGATCACATCTGAAAGAGCAGAGGTCCCTTCGGAAATCCGCTTCTGCACATTGTCAGCCCACGTATCGGTTCCGTGGGCAAGACCTAAGATCTTCATCAGATCGGAAAAATTTTTCGGCTGCATTCCGATCATCATCCGGCGAATAAAATCGAGCTCCAGTTCCCAAAGACCGAGGGTGCCTGTTTCGCAATCTATCTCTTCCGGGGTGACGCCCAGTGCCTTTGGCGAGGTGAGCAGGCTGTATATTTCCTGGTCGCTCATCGGTACGTCAGTGATGGGTATCCCGGTCGACCGCTCAAGCTCACGGTAAATCTCAGGAACGATATTTTCTATAAGATCAAGCTTAAACAGTCCTGAAAGACCGTGAAAATCAAAGTGCGAGGCAAGGCAGCCCGTTTCGAGATCATTTTGCACTGCCGTGAAATCTTCAACGTCATGATCTGCGGGGATTAGAATCCACCCAACCGGGTGTTGTTCAGATTTGCGTTTTACCCTGCATAAGCGCTTTGACAGTCTCATGATATCCGTCTCGCCGAGTTCAAGCGAATGTTTCTTCGCATAGCGGCGCACATACTGGGTCGCCGACCCTCTTGAAACAGTGCTGACTATTCCGGCCTTCAGCACATGGTCTTTGCCGAACAGTGACTGCAGAAATGCGCAGGCGGAAGGATAATACTCATACGCAATGTTCAGGTCAATATTGGGCACTTTCTCCCCGTTAAGCCCCGCGAATACTTCAAACGGGATATCCTGACCGTCCCGATCCAACTTGATGCCGCACTGCGGACAAACCTTTTCCGGCAGATCGAATCCTGAACCGACCTCACCGTCCGTCAAAAATTCCGTGCAGCGGCAGTGCGGACAAACATAATGCGGCGGCAGGGGATCAACTTCCGTAATTCCGGCAAGATGGGCGACAAGAGATGCTCCGACAGAGCCGCGGGAAAGCACGTGATATCCGTGGCGTTCCGAATCCGCCGTGAGCATTTGCAAGGTCAGATAAATCCCTTCGTATCCGTGTTCGGCGATTTGGGTCAGCTCTTTTTCCAGTCTCATGCGCACGGGAGAGGGAAGAGGGTCGCCGTACCGTTTCTTTGCGTTCTCAAAAACAATAGTCTTAAGCCGCTGCCGCGCACCTTCGAATTTAGGCGGGAAAAACCCTTGAGGAATGGGGCGGAGCTGTTCGATCCGTTCGGCGATCCGGCTGGGATTTTCCACAACGACTTCATAGGCAGTTTCCGCGCCCAGATAGGCAAAATCCGCCAGCATTTCATCGGTGGAACGCAGATAGAACGGCATGGGGTCTTCAGCGTCCGCATTTGCGCAGACACTGTGCAGAATATGTCGGCAGATCTCATCCTCCGGCGAGCAGAAATAAACGTTTCCCGTGGCGCAGACAGGAATGTTCAACGCTTCCCCTAACCGTACAACCGTCCGGTTTATCTCCTTATCGAGAAAAGGCTGAATTTCAAGATAATCGTAAAATTTCGCCATTTCGCAAAGGCGGCTCCATGGCTGCCCGGATGCGACGGCTTGCATCAGCTCGCCATCAAGGCCGCCGCTGCCAAAAAGCAGCCCAAATCTGTGTGCCGTCAGCTCGTCTTTTGAAATCTGCGGCTCAGCTTTGCCGATATCTTTTGTATTGCATATGGTGACTAATCGGTAAAGGTTTTTCAACCCCTTATGTGTCTGCGCTAAAATCGTCATTTGAAAGGCGCGGCCGCCGTCCGTGAAGTCCGCGTCCATTCCGTAGAGGACGCGAATGCCGTGACCTTGCGCAGTAAGGCGCTCGACCGCTTTTTCCGCCTCCGGAAATGCCTGCACCACATTTCGATCAGTAACGGCGATCGCGTACAGGCCGAGCTCTGCGGCACGAATCAGCAATTTTTCAGCCGAGTCAACCCCGTCCATGGCAGACATATTTGTGTGTACGCTCAATTCTATCCTTTTTTGTTTCATATGTACCTCCGAAAATATTTGTCAGTCCGCGCATGACAGTGCGCCGTCGCTTTTGACCGAAATCGGCAGGAAGCCGACCGGTAAAAAGATATCGAGCTTATTTAGTGCCTCCATGTAGTTGAGGTTACGGATTTAAATCACCGCATACATGTTTTAAAGTTGAAAAAAGCCCGCGTAAAAAGTTCGTCCAAATGACCTCCCATATATAAATCCTCATCGAGAGGGTCAACGCAGTAAACAAAGCTCCCGTCGTTTTTCGAAAAATCCATCAGAAGCTTTTTTTCGGTGTCGATAAAAAGCCGTAAGCAGTCGGAAAGTTTTTTAAAAGGCGTGTCAGGGCATACTGCCTTGCGGAAATCGTTGTCATACTCTGCGGCGAAAGGCGCGTCGGGGTATTCTTCGGCAAGTTGACGCCACGCGGCGTGTTTTTCGGCAAGAGTGTGATTCCGGCTGTGGTAAATCAGCCATGCGATCTCCGTCAGTGAAAATTCGTATCCGATTTTCTCCAGATGCGCACGGATATCTTTTGAATTTACAAACTGTAAAGCATTCATAAAAACAACCTTCTCGATATGAATTTTTTAAGGCGTATCGGAACAAATACGCCGGAAAGGATTACCGCTCCCGACGGCGGAGGCGTCGATCGCTGTCCCGTTTCTCCCCGCCGCACTGTTACAAGAATATCATAAGTAACGGGTTATTTTTGGTACATAAAGCTTGATATCATACATACAGAATCAGTACCAGGCTGCCCGTTTAACCGTTTGAAAAACTAAATTTAGTCCAAAAAACTGCAAAAAATTTTGATATCATAAAAAATATCTCAGCCGCGCAACTGCTTGCCGACTGAGCTGGACAAAAAGAAGAATATCATGTATTGCTTTTCATCGCTTCTGACAGAAAACAAAAAATACAGAGCCGCGGCGAACCGCCTGTTCCGCGCTCTTGACGAGCGTCACGTCGATTACCGCTTGCTGGAGCACACGCGCGATATCTGGCTGAGAGACTTTATGCCCGTCAAAACAAGGTCGGGCAGCTACGTATCGTTTCGATATGAGCCGAGTTATCTTATTGATAATCCGGGTCTTCGCACCGATTTTAAAACCGAAATTGCGCCGCAGCTGCAGCTTGAGCGTCTTATATATTCGGATATCAATTTGGACGGAGGCAATATCGTTTTCTCGCCGTCGAAGAATACGGCGGTCGTCAGCGACCGCGTGTTCTCTGAAAATCCGGACATACAGCCGAATGCGCTGATTTCGGAACTCGAACGGCTGCTTGAGGCGCAGATCATCATTATTCCGTCGCTGCGGTCTGACATGACCGGTCATGCCGACGGGATGGTACGGTTCCTTGATGAACGAACGGCGCTTGGAAACAGTTCGCCGTATAAATTCGGCCTTGAGGCGCGCATAAAATCGGTTCTCAAGAAGTGTGGGATCGAGACATATGATTTTCCGTATTTTGATTCGTCCAAAGACAGCGCGGTCGGATGTTATCTGAATTATCTTGACGCCGGCGACTTTGTGTTTCTGCCTTATTTCGGAGTCGATGAGGACGAAAAAGCCGCAGCCTGCGCGGAAAAGCTGTTTTCAAAGCCGGTCGTGCCGGTCAATATCCGCGAAATTGCAGTTGACGGCGGCTGCCTCAATTGTATCAGCTGGAAATTTTGAAAAAAGCGAAATTTCGGTACTTATCGCGGGATGCGGCGAGAAGCTGTGCAAAATGAGAAATGTAATTCCGTATGCCAAACGATTCGGGGCAGCTTCTTGACAGAATCGCTTTTCGGCATTATAATCAAAGTGCAGTGACCTTTTTTTCAGGGAGCCCCGGTGGAATATATGAAACGGGAGCCTTAACGAAATTTTTCACATGAACGCTGAATTCATGGCAGTCACGGCAGCGGCTAACGTCAGGTCTTCTGCCTGCGAACGATATAATGAAAAATTATATTATGGAGGAAAATTCGATGCACATATTTCTTATCAGGCACGGGGAATCAATTGCAAATGTCGGTGAAAACTATGTAAAGCGCCTCCCGGATCATCTTGTTTCATTGACAGAAAGAGGCAAGGAGCAGGCAAGGGAAAACGGGCAATGGCTGGCTAACTATTGTAAGGAACAGTCAGTTGACCTTTCGAATGCGAGAATATGGCGGAGCCCGTATCTTCGGACGAGGCAGACAAGTGAAGAGTTTAACAAGTATTTAAACATTACCGACATCAGGGAAGATATAACCCTTATTGAACAGCAATTCGGCTTGTTTGATTCTGTTCCCGAGGAAAAATGGGGCGAATTATATCCGGATGCGTTTGCTGAATATATACGTCAGCGCGCAAACTACGGAAAATTTTACGCACGCTTTCCTTTAGGGGAAAGTCCGTTTGATGTTGCGATCAGAATACATCAATTTATGGGAACAATACACAGAGATTTTGAAAAGCACGGAGTTGATACGCTGTTCATATTCACTCACGGCACGACGTTGAGAACTTTCCTGCTTCGTTGGTTTCATTACTCTCCCGAATGGTATCACGAAGAGAGAAACCCGAAAAACTGCTGGATCAGAGAAATTAAAGATGATATTGATATGGGGTATATCAATCTTTGATCCCGGCGGGGGTTTTGATCCGTTTTTGACAGACTGCGTTTGATCGAAATATATGTATATAGGCAAAAAAGAGGGCGGATGTATCGTTGTTTGGGATACATCCGCCCTCATCGGTCAAATCTCCGCTTTTTCCGGGCTGCCGCGGATTATTTGCGATTGAGTCCATTATTTTTGTAAGTCGCCGTCGATGCAGTGCACGACGCACGTCGGATATTCGCGGCCGTTTTGCCACACGTCGAACGACTCCCACACATCCGTCGTGCCTTTGAACGTTATGCTTTCAAGCGCGGGGCATCCGCTGAACGCATCGCCTCCGACGTATGTCACACCGGCGGGTATCGTGATGTGGGTCAGCATGGGGCAGTCGCCGAAAGCGCTATGCTCGATCCTGGTCACGCTATTTGGGATCGTGATCTTTTCAAGAGCCTCGCAGCCGTAAAATGCCGAATCGCCGATCGTTGTTACGGTGTCGGGGATGGTGATATCCGTCAGGTTTACACAAAAGCAAAACAGAGCCGCCTCGATCGTCGTTATACTGTCCGGTATGGTGAACTTTGTCAGGCTGCTGCAGTCCCAAAACGCATATTGTCCGATCTCTGTTACGCTGTTGGGGATCGTTATATCGGTTAATCCGAAACAGCCTTCGAAAGCATTTTCACATATGACCTCAAGACCGTCGGGAAGGACGACGCGGGTCAAGCTCTCGCAGTTGCTGAACGTTACGTATTCGATCCTCTTTATATTCTTTGGGATCGTGATCTCGGTCAGTGCCGTGCAGTAGCAGAACGCGTTTTCGCCGATTTCGGTCAGACTGTCGGGGAGGTCGATTTGGGCAAGAGCATAACAGTTTTCGAACGCATTCACCCCGATCTTGGTCAAACCGTTCGGGATCGTGATGCTTACAAGATTTTCGCACGACTTGAACGCGTCGTCGCCGATGACTGTCACGCCGTCGGGGATCACGACGCTTTTCAATTCCTTGCACTGTTTGAACGCGGAAGCTCCGATCTCAGTAACAGGCATTCCGTTATAGCTTTCGGGTATAACGAGGTCGGTATCCTTACTGTTTCCGATGCCAGTCACGGCATACGAATTGCCTTCGTCTGTCAGCGTGAATTTCAGCCCTTCCTCCTCGCCGTCGGTTTCGCCGCCTGTGGCGGGCGGCGGGGTGACTTCGCCGTATTTCTCATAATATTTTGCGATGAGATCGTTCGGCGCGCCGCCGTACTGGTAGAGCATGCAGATCTCGGTCACGCTGCCGCCGATGTAGGATTTCATGCAGTCGGGCATTTTATCCGATTCGCCGTTGAAATAATCGGCAACATCATATGATGACGCTGCTTTTCCGTCATAATAGAACTCGACGCCGCTGCCGTTCGCAAGCGAGATCACGTCGACGATCATGCACGAGACAGGTTCGAGGCTGCCGGATATCCGCAGATAACGCGGCGTGACCGTGGATACCTGGTTCGTCTGATCGCTTATAACGATATAAGCCGTGCCGTCCGATGAGAGGAAACGTCCGATGCTGCGCGTCATGTATCCGTGATTGAAGTATGAAAACGGAGTTATACCGTCGGCGGTCTTGTACTGCTCGATTGTCGTCATCATTTCCGCGGGCAGAAGCTCGTCAAACGACCGCTTCCCGACGGAGGTGACTTTCCCGTCAGCGGCGTCAAACATCTCAAGATATAATGAGCCGCCCTCGCCGTATACCGCGAGCAGCTCCGGCTCCCCGTCGCCGTCGTAATCGCAGATATCCGCGCCGTAAATGCCGGACAGATCCATGTTTTCCTTTGCGGCGTTGAATTCGTCCGCCATCGGAGCATAATCTTCGTTGCCCAACGCCATTACATTGACGTGTTCGGAAGAGAATGTCTTTGCCGTGGGGTCGAACTTAAACGTCGTTTTGTCGATCGCGCCGTATACGTCCTCGAAATAGCCCGGCTGATTAACGTTATAAATGCCGCGCTCCGGGAGCAGCGTTTCGTCAAGATACGATGAAAGCAGCTCTTCGGCAGTGTGACCTGGTACGTCAACTTCGACATCCTGTTTCTCATCAGTCACCGCGTTCGTCGATTCCGGCGCATTTGTTTGGCCGCCTGTATATGTACCCGTTTCCGTCGCCTCCGGGGTGTTGTCGCTGCGCCTCGACATAAATATCGCCGTGCCGACGCCTCCGCCGACTATCGCGACGGCGAGCACGCCCGCCGTTATCTTAGCGCCGAGCGACGAGAACAGTCCGGCGAACTTTGCTGCCGCGCCCGCCGATGACGCCGGGGAAGCTGCCGCCGCAGATGCTGTCGAGGTCGTCGCAGAGGATGATGCAGAAGACGTTTTCGTTGTAGTTGTCGAAGCTGTTGTCGACGTTGAAGGCGTTTTCGTTGTTGCAGAAGTTGTTGTCGACGTTGAAGGCGTTTTCGCTGTTGTTGCGGAATTCGTTGTTGATGTTGAAGTCGTTTTCGCTGCTGTGGAAGCTGTTGTCGACGTTGAAGCGGTGTCCACTGTCGCTGCGGAAGTCGTTGCCGCTGCGGACGCAGCCGATGACGCCGCGGAAGATACTCCCGCCATGATGTTTTCGAACACTGCCGCGGGAGCGGCGCCGACGGCGGGTGCGGCGATCTGGTTTCTGAAGAGCCAGATGAGGAACGGGATCGGTGCGAGGCCGTAGAGCTTCGTGCCGCGCTTTTCAAGCTCCTCGACGCCCGCCTTTATCTTCTTGCGCCCGTAGTTTAGACGGCTCTTTACTGTATTTTCACTGACGCCGATCGTCTCCGCTATCTCCGCGACGGACATGTTCTGATAGTAAAACATACCGACCACAAGGCGCTGTTCGTCGGAGAGGGTAGAGAGGATCGCCTCGATCAGGCGCGCCGTCTCGTTTCTGTCGATGACGGCTTCGGGCATATGATCGAGAGCCTCATCCTTGAAGTCTGGCTCGCCGCCGTCCTCGTTCTCCATCTCCGAAAAATTGATATCGTGTTTCTTTTTGTACTGGTCTTTGGCTTTGTTCGTCGCAATCCTTTTCATCCAGGCGACAAAGCTTTCCGGGTCTTCGAGCGTCGACAAACTGCCGAAACCCTTGATATAAGCGTCTTGAACTATGTCGAGAACTGTATCGTCGTCTTTTATCATCGACTTTACCGTACGGTAAACGGCGTCGTAGCTGTTCTGATACAGTTCCGAAAACGCCTCCTGATCGTCATGTGCTGCTCTTTCTATCAGCTCGCTCCATGTGGACTTCATTTGCATTTCCTCCGTTTTCATTAATTTTTTGATTCTGCAGGCGCGCCAGTATAGATGCCAGGACTTTTTTTGACATCTCCGCTGACATTTCATAAAACTGCATCCATGACCTTAAAAGCTTTCTGTAATTCAGCCGCTTCTTCATATTCGCCACCTCCTCGCCGCGCGGTTCTGCCTTACACCGTATAGACGACCGAAAACGCGGCTGAGTTTTATTTGACGTGAAAAAAACGAAAAAATTTTTTAAGCCCGGTTATATGTCCGGTCATGAAGAGACGAATTTTTATATGATCAAATATGCGAAAACTTCGGCGGCGGCGATAAATCGCGCCGCGGCTATATAATAAGGAAACTTGTTCACTAAGCGTTTCCGTAAAATGCGGCCTTTTCGCATCGGCGTTGATAAAACTTTCATTTATTATATCATATTTTTTATCATATAAAAAGAAAATGCACAATCATTTTCCGATTTTATAATATAATTATACCGAAGAGGTGTCTGATGTTCGTTGAAACGGGAACCTTTTTAAAAAAATCGAAAAACATAAAACCTGACACGTTTTTTATTCGTCTATAGGGTGCTGAGAGAAAAGCAGAATAAAAAACTAAAGGGGAGAAACAAAATGAAAGAGCTAAAATTCAATTCGGTGATTTTATCGGAAAAGGAACTTTCAAAGAAAAGGAGCACTA
Source organism: uncultured Clostridia bacterium (assembly GCA_947630625.1). GTDB lineage: Bacteria > Bacillota > Clostridia > Oscillospirales > CAG-272 > DTU064. The sequence continues at coordinate 5,286 of CANRIL010000028.1, read as the reverse complement.
GGTCAAACCGTGAAAACCGCATCGCGGCGGCTGCCGTCATCTTCTGCCTTGTTATCATAACGCTTTCAGTCATGCTGGCGTCGTGCTCGGAGGCGAAGGACATATCGGGACTTGACGGCGGTGATGTGTCAGACGCGTCCGACATATCGGCTGCCGACGATATAACATCCCCCGAAACGCTCCGCGAGACGGAATCCGTAAATGAAACGGAAGAGCCGGAGACGGCAGCGGCGGAGACGGAATCAGGGATCGAATCGCTGCCGGCTGAAACGGAACATGAGCCGGAACAGGCTCCCGCGGAAACGGAGCCTGAGACGACTGAGACGCAGAATGAGACGGAAGCCCCGAAAGAGACAGAAGCTCCGAAAGAGACAGAGCCGCCAAAGGCTGAAACGGAACCGGAATCCCCGACGGATGAGGAGCTTGCTAAGACGAAGTCGGGAAGGCTTGTTATCGCGAAGAGGGAAGCGGCGCGCGTCGTCGGCGAGATCACGACGCCGGACATGACAAAGTATGAAAAGGCAAAAGCCATCTGCGATTACTTACACAAAAACGTTGAATTTCAGTTTGATCAGTCGCCCGAAGCGTACAAAACAAACTTCGGCAACGAAGCTTATGCCGCTTTTGTGCTGAAGATCGCCGCGTGCTCCGGCTTCAGCAAGGCAGTCAAGCTTATGTGCGATGAAGTTGGGATAGAGTGCGAGCATGTCAATCAGGGAAAGTGGACGCATCAATGGAACAGGGTGAAGCTCGATGACGGCAGCTGGCCGGACTCGGTGTGGGCAGGAGACTGGGCAGTGCTCGACGCACAGGCGGGTATTATCGATGCGTACCATCCGTTTGAGGATTTTATGTTCTGATTCGGCATGACGCGGGGATAAAGACAAAAAGCGCCGCTGCGAGCGGCGCTTTTTCGCAAATTAATTCAAACGGATCGATGAAGTTTATACGGCAAAATATCTGTCTTTATGCGCCTTTTACGTGGGCGCATTTTTGTTTACTTATAAAATCTGACGCTTTCTCGCAAAAGGAGTCATATATTCTCGCAACTTTTCATTTTATCTTGGATTATCGGCGCTATTCTGATATACTGAAATACAGTAAGGCGCATTGCACACAAAAAATTTAAGAGAGGTCACGAACGATGGAATACGAGATAAACGCAAAAAGAACGCTCGGCGGGATAAGCCCGATGATATACGGGCATTTTATCGAGCATTTCCACAGACAGATCTACGACGGAATATTTGATCCCGAAAACCAGCTTTCCGACGGCGACGGTTTCAGAACGGACATAATCGAGGCGATGAAAAGGATACGCGTCCCGATCATGCGCTGGCCGGGCGGGTGCTTCGTCTCGTCGTACCATTGGCGCGACGGCGTAGGGGCGGTGAGGCAGCCTGCGTTTGATAAGGCGTGGCGCGTCGAGGACCCGAACACGTTCGGGACGGACGAATTCATAAAGCTGTGCCGGAAGATCGGCTGCGAGCCTTATATTTGCACGAACGCCGGAACGGGGACTGCCGAGGAGATGAGCGACTGGGTCGAATACTGCAATCTCGATAACGAGGGGAAGAACGCTAAGCTTCGCATCGCGAACGGATACAGCCGCCCTTACCGTGTGAGGTACTGGAGCATCGGCAACGAAAATTACGGCGCGTGGGAGATAGGCGCAAAATCGGCTGATGAATGGGGAAGGCTGACCGCCGAATCGGCAAAGATGATGAAGCACGTCGACCCGGAGATCGAGCTTTCGGCGGCGGCGCTCGCGGATATAAACTGGAACGTGAACCTTCTGCGCTCCTGCGGGCAGTACCTTGACTGGATATCAGTCCACCAATATTGGGATATGATGCCCGAGGTGAATAACCCCGCCGATTACGGCGCTTGCATGGCGTTTACGTCGAATATAGGCCGCGCGGTCGACGAGGTGCGCGGGATCCTCACGGCGATGAGGCTTGAAAAGAAGATAAAGATCGCGTTCGACGAATGGAACCTGCGGAGCTGGCACCATCCGAACGTTCATACAGTCGTCCAGGGGAAGCGGCGTGAAGACTACATCACCCCGCGCGACAAAAACGACGACAACAGCACGTATACGATGGCGGACGCCGTTTTTTCCGCATGTTTTCTCAACGAGATGATACGGAACTGTGATATCGTCGGCATGGCGAATTTCGCGCCTATCCTCAATACGCGCGGCTGCATATACAGTTACCGCGACGGTATTGTGCTCCGCGGCACATATTATGTCTTCATGCTTTTCACGGAATTCATGAACGGGGAAGCTGTCGACGTGTGGGGAGACGGCGAGCCGGAGCTCATGGAGGTCACATCAAAGAGCTCGCGGCGGGTGTCCGTCAGAACGGTTGACATCGCTGCGGCGAGGACGGCGGACGGAGGCGTGTCCGTCTCGCTCGTCAACAAGCATCCGACGGACGAGAAGACCGTGACGCTGCGGCTTCCGGGCGTTTTCGGCCGTGCGGTCATGTATACGTTAAACGGCGACAGCGTTGATTCGTATAACGATGTCGGCAGGGAAGAGATAAATGTCACGGAGCGGGAAGCCGGAGACGTAAACGGGACGGTCTCGGTGGAGCTTGACGCGCATTCCGTAAACATTCTGCGGATATCGAAAGCGTGAGGCGGCGGCATATTTGCGGATCGGGCGAAAACGCGCATCGGGAAAATACAGATTTATATTGACGGCAGCACAATTATAGTGTATTATATACATATAAAGCGCGAACATATATTAAAAGTTCAATAAAATCGGCATATAAATCTGGAAGTAAATTAATTACGTTTACCCCGATCTGCTTGCTCACGGCGTCGAGGTCGAAATACACACGTTCGCGGGAACGCCGCACGGGCAGGCGGGCGTTCATGTGCTCGACGGATACGTGAAATATCCGAACTTTCATATGTGGGTATCGCTTGCAGACGCGTTCATGCAGAACATTTACAGCAGAAATCGTTAAAAGGGAGTGACAGCATCATGGGAAATTCTATCAGGATCAATACGGAAAAAGTAAAATTCCCCGTCTCGGAGGACCTTTACGGTCTTTTCTTCGAGGACATAAACCGCTCCGGAGACGGCGGGCTTTACCCGGAGCTTTTGCGCAACCGCGCGTTTGACGATTCGCTTTTGCCGGACGACCTCATTCCTTACAGGGAAAACGTCAAAAACGAAACGGGCTGGGAATATGAGATCGGCGGCGGAGAGGGACTTCCGCGCTGGCGGGAAAACGTCCCGCCGACAGATATTCCCGCGTGGTACGCGGTATCGGCGGACATGCGGCTTGACACAGCAGACACACTGAACGCCAACAGGCAGGCGGCGCTCGATGTCACATTCGAGCCGGGCGGCGAGATATATAATATCGGCTTTTCCGGCGTCCCGCTCCGCCGGGGAGAAGCATATCATCTTTATTTCTTCGCAAAGGCGGAGGGAGCGGTCGGGCTCGTATTCTCGCTCCGGACGGCGGGGGAGACGCTCGCTTCAAAAGCAATAGAGGTGCGCACGCGCGGATATGTGCGCTATGATCTAACGTTCATCCCCACAGCCGATACGAAAACGGCGCAGTTTGTAGTGACAGCGCCGTGCGGCGGTCACATAAAGCTCGGATTCATTTCACTCATGCCGACGGACACGTATCACGGTCACGGTCTGCGCCGCGACCTCTGCGAAAAGCTTGAAGGTCTGCGCCCCGCGTTCATGCGTTTTCCGGGAGGCTGCATAGTCGAAGGTTTTTCAAAGTCAACGGCGCAGAAGTTCCGCCGTATGGTGGGAGAGGTCTGGGAGCGCCCCGGCGCATATAACCTTTGGGGCTATCGCTCAACAGAGGGACTCGGCTTCCACGAATATCTCCAGCTCTGCGAGGACATGGGGACGGATGCGCTTTACGTCTGCAACTGCGGTATGACGTGTCAGGCGCGGCACTGCATATTGATGGACGACGGTGAGATCGCGGAATATCTAGACGACGCGATGTGCGCGCTCGAATACGCGCTCGGTGACTCATCTACAAAGTGGGGATCGCTGCGCGCAAGGATGGGACATCCGGAACCGTTCGGGCTGAAATATCTTGAGATTGGAAACGAAAATAACGGCCCCGAATACGACCGCCGGTATAAGATATTCTACGACGCGATAACGGCGCGTTATCCGGAGCTTATAATCGTCGCGAACACGCACGTCGAGCGGTCGGGACTTCCGCTCGACATCGCGGACGAGCATTTTTATAACCGCGTTGAATGGTTCGCGGAAAATTCGCATTTCTACGACGGATACGACAGGCAGGGACCGGGTATTTTCGTCGGCGAATACGCCGTTGTCGCCGGAAATATCCGCACGCTTTACGCAGCCGTCGGCGAGGCGATGTTCCTTGTCGGGCTCGAACGGAATCAGGACATAGTTAAGCTCGCGTCATACGCGCCGCTGTTTGAAAATGTGCATTACGCCGCGTGGGAGCCTGATCTGATCGCGTTCGACGGGCTTGATAACTACGCGATCCCTTCATATTACGTTCAGCGGCTGTTCGCTGAAAACAGGGGAGAGCGCGTCGTCGAAAACACGCAGACGTGCGAACCCGTTTATGTGCCGTATCTGCGTGGAGGCGCGTGCATCTGCGGTTCCGCCGGCGTCAGATTCAGGGGCGCGCGCTGGCGCGGCGAGCCGGTTTTGCCGGCGCATGAGCTGTTCGGTCACTTAACTGACTGCGGCGGCGGGACGTATACGACCGAGGTCGACCTCAAGGGCGAGGAGAAGGAGCGCGCAGAAAGATTCGGCATGACGAATTCGGTATTGATCGTCATGGGCGAGGACGAAACGTCGCGCGACGGCTGCTTTGAAGTCGAGGTATACGCGGACGGCGAGCGCGAGCTCGGCGTCGGAATATTCACCGCGCCATACGGTGCGGCGCACAACAGCGCCGACAGCCCGTACAATATCTTTTCCGTGCAGCCCGTCCGTTGGACTGTAAACGTAAAAGAAGGGAAGACGGCGCTCACCTCCGGCGGCGGCTTCCACAGGCAGACGCTCGCGGAAGGCGATATCACGGTTGAGGCGGGCAGATTCCACGCAATGCGCATCGAGTCGGACGGGAAAACGGTTGCCTGCATGCTCGACGGGAAAACGGTCATGACGGCGGAGCTCCCGCATTATGACGGCATACAGTCGGTCGTGACAGTCGACGATGAAAGCGTCTATGTCAAGATCGTCAACATCGCCGACAGCGCCCGCGAGGTCGGGATCAGCCTCGACTGCGATGTTGAGAGCGCGTA
>CANRIL010000027.1 GCA_947630625.1 uncultured Clostridia bacterium | reverse complement strand
CCTCGAATTCGAGGGGTGATGAAAGTGAAATGTGACTTTCTTCTATACAATTTTGCGAAAAATCCTTGACAGTACCCTTGTCAATACTTCCTTGCGAAAAAATTGAATTTTCGGCGCGCAGCATGCGCGCCCTACGCAGCATGCGCGCCTTACATGTAACGAGCGTAGAGCTCGTTCATGCGGCGGTATGATTTTTTGTCAATTGATGCAAGCTGCTCGCAGGTGACGCGGAAACGCCAATTGCCGGAGGCGACGCCGGGCGTGTTCATGCGCGTGTCCGCGCCGTATCCGAGAATGTCCTGGAGCGGCAGGATCGCAAGGCCGGCGGACGACGCGATCACGCAGCGGACAATGCGCTGGCGCGCGAGATTCCAGTCGTCGGGGCAGCCGCAGTATTCGAACAGCTCCGCGCGCATGTGCGGCGGCATTTCCCAAATCGCGCCGAGCAGCGTGTTGTTGTCGTGCGTGCCCGTGTAGGCGACGCAGTTGTTTATGTAATTGTGCGGGCGGTGGCACGAGTCGCCGCCGCTGAGGAAGCCAAACTGGAGCACGCGCATCCCCATAAAGCCGCTGTAATCGAGCAGCGCGCGAACGTCGTCCGTGATGTCGCCGAGGTCCTCCGCGATGATGAGCTTGTCGCCCGCCGTCTCGCGGATCATGTCGACGAACGCGCGGCCGGGACCGCGCTTCCACTCGCCGTTTTTCGCGGTCTTCTCGCCCGCGCGGACGCGATAATACGATTCAGCCGCGCGGAAATGGTCGATGCGGACGCCGTCGTAGAGCGACAGCATGAACGAAAGCCGGTCGCGCCAGAACGCAAAATCGTCGCGCTCCATCTTGTCCCAGTCGTAGAGCGGATTTTCCCAGAGCTGCCCGTCGGCGGAGAAATAATCGGGCGGAACGCCCGCGACCCACGTCGGGCGGCGGCTCTCGTCGAGCTGGAACATCTCCGGCTCCGCCCATACGTCGCTGCTGTCGAGCGAAACGTAAAACGGGATGTCGCCGATTATTCGGACGCCGCGCTTGTGCGCATATGAACGGATCTCGTCCCACTGACGGAAAAATTCATATTCGATGAAGCGCCATGCAAAGAGCTCGTCCGGGTCGTATTCCTCGTCAGTCCACGAAAGGAAATGAACGCCGTGGTGGCGCTCCTTTATCGCCAAAAAGAGACAACACGCGGCGACGCGCGGATGGGAATCCATGAAAGCGTCGATGTCAGCGACGAGCTTTAAGTCAGAGCGGGCGCGGGAGGCGGCGAGCCGCAAAATTGGCAGGCGCGACTTGAAAAGGCGGCCGAAATCGCACGAATACGGCGATTCGGCGAGCTCGGAGGCGAGCTCGGATCTTTTGAGCAGCCCGCGCGCGGCGAGAATGTCAAGGTCGATGAAAAGCGGATTGCCGGAGAAGGTCGAAACCGAACTGTACGGCGAGCCGAACGAATCGGGAATGCAGAACGGCAGCGTCTGCCAGAACGCAAAGCCGGCGTCCGCGAGCGTGTCGATGAACCGCTTCGCGTCCGCGCCGAAGCTGCCGCAGCCGTAATCGCCGGGCAGGGATGAAATGTGGAGCAGAACTCCGCTTTGGCGTCTCATGAAAAAGTCTCCTTATTTGTTGTTTCGGGCGGCAGACGTGCGCTGCCACATGCTATCTTACCATAAAGTCCACAAAAATGCAACAGCGAAAAAGGATATGAAGCCAGAACTTACTTGTTTACAAACCGCGCCGCGCGGCGTTATAATATAGTCGCGCAAGAATGAATGAAAGCGAGGTACATATAAATGAATGTCACAAAGAAGCTTGCGATAATTATTTCCGCTCTTATGATCGCACTCTCCGCCTGCGGATGCAGCACATCCGGGGACGAATACGCGAACGAAATATATAAAAGCACCGATACGACCGGCTCCGCTCCCGACACCGCATCCCCGAACGCTCCCGAAACGGACGCCCCCGGTCAGGATGAAGCCGATTTAACCGACCCGGATAAATCCGAGTCGACCGCATACGATCAGGATGATACCGAGTTAACCGCACCGGACAAATCCGAGCCGACCGCAGCCGCACCGGACAAATCCGAGCCAAGCAAATCCGCTTCGGACAAATCCGAGCCGAGCAAATCCTCCCCGACCACAACCGCGCCGGACAAGCGCGAATCGGAAGCGCCCACGCAAAAGAGCGATCGCCCGGCGTCAACAAATAAGCCCACCGACAGCGGAGAAGGCAAAGCCGAGACAACGGCGCCTTCCGGCGCGCCTGACCGCGCGCCGGAAGGCGCGCCGGAAACCGCGCCAAAAACGGACGGTCGCGGGGCTGATACAGCTGACGAATACGAACGCGAGGTCGTGAGGCTCGTGAACGAAATACGGCGGGCGCGTGGACTTCACGAGCTCGAATATGACGAAGAGCTAACGAAAGTTGCGCGGCTGAAATCGCAGGACATGAACGAGCTCGGATATTTTTCGCATACGTCGCCGACATACGGCTCGCCGTTTGACATGATGAAATCGTTCGGGATCACGTACCGCGCCGCCGGAGAGAATATCGCGCGCGGATACAGAACGCCGGAGGCGGTCGTAGACGGCTGGATGAATTCGGATGGACACCGCGCCAACATCCTGTCGGACAAATTCACGCGTATAGGCGTCGGCTACGTCGCCGACGGCTCATACTGGACGCAGATGTTCCGCGGATAACGTATATAATAAGGAAGAAAACCCCCGCTTTTCGCGGGCACGCCCAAAATCGGCGGGACTAAAATCCCGCCGATTTTGAATTTTCCGCCCATCTTGTCGCCGCGCTCATTTCCCCCGCGCCTCCCCCATAGGCGAGATGCACCCCCGCCGCGACATCTCCACCGCGGCTCCCATCTATCGCAAAAACTCCGGATAAAACAAACCCGCCGCGCCATCGCCACCGTATCTCCCATATAGGCGGAGCGCAAGTGAAGCTGAGCACCAAACGGAATGTATCTCTTAAAAGAGAACAGCAAACTATCATTCCGGTCGGGTACCGGCACACAAACGTAAAATAAAACCCCCAGTGAAAAGCTTTCGCGGGGGCGCGGGGGAGCCTTGCACGAAAGGCTCCCCCGCAAAAAGCCACCGCCCCCCTTGATTTCGGTCGCACAGTCAGGTATAATAGGGGGAGAGAAAAGACCGGGGAGGCGTGGGGAATGAGACAGGTGTTTCATTATATGCGCTCGTATTTGAAGGAGAGCATACTGGGGCCGCTGTTTAAGCTGCTGGAGGCGACGTTTGAGCTGTTTGTGCCGCTTGTCGTGGCGAACATCGTCGATGTCGGGATCAAGAACGGCGATCGCGGATACATCGCGAGGATGGCGGGACTCATGGTGCTGCTCGGCGTCATAGGGCTCACGTGTACGATCGCGGCGCAATATTTCGCCGCGAAGGCGTCGGTCGGATGCACGTCGGGACTGCGGCGGGCGCTGTTTGAACGAATAACAAAGCTCGATTATACAACGCTTGACGAGCTCGGAACGTCAACGATGGTCACGAGACTCACGAGCGATATGAACCAGGTCGAAACGGGACTCAACCTCACTTTGAGGCTGCTGCTACGCTCGCCGTTCGTCGTGTTCGGCGCGATGGTCATGGCGTTTACAATAGACGCGCACGCCGCCGCAGTATTTGCCGTCACAATACCTGCGCTCGCGCTCGTCGTCTTCGGGATCATGCTCGTCTCGATCCCGCTTTATAAAAAAGTGCAGCAGTCGCTCGATAGGGTCATGCTGTCAGCAAGGGAAAATCTGCTCGGCGTGCGGGTGCTCCGCGCGTTCGGAAGGGAAAAGGACGAGATCAGGGAATTTGAGGAACGCGGCGACGTGCTCGCCGCCGCTCAAAGATTCGTTGGCAATATTTCCGCCCTGCTGAATCCGCTCACGTTCGTAATTATAAACGCCGCCGCCGTCGTCCTCGTCTGGGTCGGCGCGGTCAGGGTCGACAGCGGAATTATCGAAACGGGCGAGGTCATTGCACTTTATAATTATATGTCCCAGATCCTCGTCGAACTCGTCAAACTCGCTAACCTTATCATAAATGTCACACGCTCCGTCGCCTCCGCAAACCGAATCGAAGCAATTATCGAACTCCCACCCGAAAAAAACGCCGCGTCTTCTGCTGACGCAGAAAACGCCGCCACAGAAAAAACCGCCTCAACCCCTGAAATCGCCGTCGAATTCGACCACGTCAGCCTGAGATATAAAAACGGCGGCGGAGACGCGCTCTCGGATATCACGTTCCGGGCGATGCGCGGGGAGACGGTCGGAGTCATCGGCGGCACGGGCTCGGGCAAAAGCTCGCTCGTCAACCTCATCCCCGCGTTTTATACGGCGACGGGCGGGGAGGTGCGCGTCTTCGGCGAAAACGTCAGCGAATGCGATAGAGAGAAGCTGCGGCGGCATGTCGCCGTCGTCGCGCAGGGCGCGGAGCTATATTCGGGAACGATACGTGAAAATATCGCCTGGGGAAACGCGGACGCGACTGAAAAAGAGATCGAGGACGCCGTGAGAACGGCGCAGGCGGCGGACGTTATCGCTTCGAAAACGCACGGACTCGACGAACGCGTTGAGAGGGGCGGCGTCAATTTCTCGGGCGGACAGCGGCAAAGGCTCACGATCGCGCGCGCGCTCGTCAGACATGCCGATATACTCATCCTCGACGACAGCGCCTCCGCGCTCGACTTTGCAACGGACGCCGCGCTCCGCGCGTCGCTCGCCGCGCTCGACCCGAAGCCGACGGTGTTCATCGTGTCGCAGAGAACGTCCTCGATCATGCACGCGGACAAGATCATCGTCCTCGAAGACGGGGAGTGCGTCGGCATCGGAACGCATGCGGAGCTGCTCTCAAGCTGCGCCGTCTATCGCGAAATACATGAATCCCAGCATAAGGAGGCGAGCGGCGAATGAGACGGAATAAAGGGAAAAATCCAGCCGCGGCGGGGAGCCGCGGGACATGGGGATATATTGCCCGGGCAATAAAACCGTACGCGCCGCAGATCATCGCCTCGATCATGCTTTCGGCGGTCACGGTCGGGCTCACGCTTTATATACCGATCAAGATCGGCGAGGTCATAGATAAAATCGTCGGCAAAAATAACGTCGATTTCGAATCGATCATGCCGATGCTCGGAACGATACTCGTCATGGCGGCAGCCGCCGGGGTCGCGCAGTGGGTCGCGGGCGCGCTCAATAACCGCGTGACATACGGCGTCGTCCGCGATATACGGTGCTGCGCGCACAGCCATATACAGACGCTGCCGCTGTCGTATCTCGATAGACGCCCGGCGGGCGAGCTCGTCAGCCGGCTCATCACGGACGCGGATAAATTTTCGGACGGGCTGCTCCTCGGATTCACGCAGCTGTTTACAGGCGTGCTCACGATAATCGGAACGCTTATATTCATGTTGACGATAAACGTATGGATAACGCTTGTCGTCGCGCTCCTGACGCCGATGTCGATATTCGTCGCCCGATTCATCGCGGGAAGAACGTATTCGCTGTTCAGACGCCAGTCCGAGACGCGCGGGGAGCTGACCTCGTATATAGATGAAATGATCGGCGGAATGAAGACGGTGCGCGCGTTCGGACGGGAGGGGAAGACGAACGAAAAGTTTGACGCGATAAACGATAGACTGAAAACCGTCTCGGTGTCGGCGATCTTCTTCTCGTCGCTCACGAATCCGACAACGCGATTTCTGAACGCCGTCGTGTACGCCGCCGTCGCGCTCGCCGGAGCGCTAACGTCGATCGGGGGCGGGATCAGCGTCGGAATGCTGACGAGCTTCCTCGCGTATGCTAACCAGTATTCGAAGCCGTTCAACGAAATTTCCGGCGTCGTGACGGAGCTCGGCGCGTCGCTCGCGTCCGCCTCAAGGCTGTTTGAGCTGATGGAGGTTGCGCCCGAGACGCCCGACAGAGAAGACGCCGCCGAGCTTACAGCCGACGGCATGAGCGGAATAAATATAAACGGCAAATCCGCCAACCACGGCAAAGCCAATAAAAACGACACAACAGGCAAAGACGGCATAACCGGCAAAGCCGCCACAGCCGCCGCCCCCACCGCCCCCGCCAACCTCCCCAAAAAAGCGTCGGGCGAGGTCGCGTTTGAGCACATCGCGTTTTCGTATACGCCGGAGCGGCCGCTCATACGCGACGTGAACGTACACGTCGCGGCGGGGCAGCACGTCGCGATCGTGGGACCTACGGGATGCGGCAAGACGACGCTGATCAATCTGCTTTTGCGGTTCTACGACGTGACGGGCGGCGCGATCAAGGTCGACGGCACGGACATAAGGGACTTGACGCGGGCGAGCCTGCGCCGTTCATACGGGATGGTGCTTCAGGATACGTGGATCAAGACGGCGACGGTGCGCGAAAATATCAAGCTCGGACACCCGTCGGCGACGGATGAGGAGATGATCGCGGCGGCGCGCGCCGCACACGCGGACGGATTCATCAGACGGCTGCCGCGCGGATATGATACGCTGCTCGGAGAGGGCGGGGAATCGCTGTCTCAGGGACAGCGGCAGCTTTTGTCCATCTCGCGGATCATGCTCTCGCTGCCGCCTATACTGATCCTCGACGAGGCAACGTCTTCGATCGACACGCGCACGGAGGCGCGAATCAACCGCGCGTTTACGGAAATGATGGCGGGACGTACCGCGTTCGTCGTGGCGCACCGCCTCGGGACGGTCAAAAATTCAGAACTCATCCTCGTCATGAAGGACGGGGACATAATCGAGCAGGGAACGCACGATTCGCTGCTCGCCAAGGGCGGATTTTATAAGCATCTCTGGGAAAGCCAGTTCGAAGTCGTGTGACACGAATTCAAAAACGCATACACAAAGGGGCGCGCCCGCACAAGCAGGCGCGCCCCGATAATTTCATGCGCACATACAAAAGCCGCGCCCCCAAAGGCGCACTGAACAAAAGGCGAACCATCAAAAAGGCGCACTCACACAAAAAGCGCGCTCGCACAAGCAAGCCGCGCCGCCAAAACCAAGCCGCGCCAGCACAAGCAAGCCGCTCCGCCAAACCCCAGCCGCGCCCACACAAGTCAGCCGCGCCAACAAATCCAAGCCACGCTCCCATAAACCAAAACGGCGCGCCCATAAACCCAAGCCGCGCGCCCATAAACCCAAGCCGCGCGTCCGCCCCACATCCGCGCGCCCACCCAAACAGGGCACACCCCCACATATACGTGAAAAGGCGCACCCGGGCGGGTGCGCCTTTCATTGATAGCAGATCAAATATCGAGCGTCTCTAAATAGAGCGCCGTCAAGTCAGCTTAGTGCTTCTTGACTACAGCGCAGCCGAAGACTGCGGTGAGAGCGACGATGGCAGCAGCCGCGCCGAGCGTGGAGCCGCATCCGCCTTCATCCTTCGGAGCCTCAGTTGCAGCGCCTGTGCCAGCGGGCTTCTCTGTGCCGCCTGCGGGAGCGTTCGTCTCGCCTGCGGGAGCCTTCGTCTCATCGGGCTCACCAGCCGTCGTCTTCGGTCTTTCGGTCACGTTCTTGTATTCGCTGAAGCGAATTTCCGGAACGGACTGAGCAGCCATCAGCTGACCGACTTCTTCCTCAGAGAGCGCACGGTTGTAGATATAAAGGTCATCGATGACGCCGTCAGCGAACTCGCCTGCTGCCCACGGAGCGTATCCGAGAAGGACAGAGTGGTCCTCGCCGAGGATATCGGCAACGGTGTGGCCCTCATGCGTGATCACGCCGGAGTTGTCGGGGGTCCAGCCGTCAGCATAAACCTTTACCATTCTCTGTTCGGGGTCTGCGTTATCGGTGTCGATAACGAGAACTACATGGTGCCACTCATTAGCAATGAGAGCAGACATAGCGTCCGGATGATAGGTGCGGGCGCCGCCTGTGAGCGCGCAGTTATAAAGCTCGGTGTGAATGCCGGAGTTCTCAAGGATACCGACATACTTCTCAGCGCCGCCGGCCGGAGCCATCGGCTTGCCGTTTTCGTCGTTAGCCGTTGCGAAGAATGTCCACTGTGTTCCGCTGGCGCTGTGCTTTGCCCAGTAGGAAACCGTGATGGAGTTCGCGCCGGTGAGAAGGGACGAACCGTCCGCCTTGGTGAGCGAAAGGAACGTCTGGTTGCCGAACTGATAAGCGCCGCTGCCGATCTTGGCATCGTCGGTTATCGTTGCTTCGACATCGCCGTTTACGTCGGACGGCTTAGCGACAACGTCCGCCGTCGAAAGGGAAGCAGCGTCATCGAATGTGAGATGGGCGACGAGTCCGTCAGCCGGAGCTGTAACATCGTCCTCAGCGAAAACTGCGACGGCGAGGCCAGCTATCATGGCGAGCGCCATCACAAGAGCTACGATCTTTTTCATTTTTTCTTCCTCCAAGAAGTGTTTTAAAAGATGTGACTATATTATACCTGCAATCGGGGCATATGTCAATAGTATTGCAAAAAATATCTTGTCAAAGTCGCTTTTTGTCGATATTAGACAATGTTTTTTGCGGCTCCGCAAACGTAGTTTTCCCGCCGCCGCGGCGGAAGATTCCCGGATGTCGGCGGTAAAATTGCCGCCGTGCGGAAAAAATACCATTCATCGAAAAAAGTATTTTACGCGCGGCCGTGACGCTGCTTTATGGATGTTGATGCGTATGACCGCCGCGCTGCCGCGCGGCGGAAAAAGCGCGGGGCGAACACTGACGCCGCCGCCGTGTCCGCCCCCGCAGCCGGGCGGCTTCATCGTCAGCCTGAAAGCCGCCCCGACCTGCGTTATCAAAAATCAATACATTCCGTCCATGCCGCCCATGCCTGCCGCCGGAGCTGCGGGCTTTTCCTCGGGCAGCTCGACGACGACGGCTTCCGTCGTCAGCACGATCGCCGCGATCGACGCCGCGTTTTCGAGCGCGCAGCGGGAAACCTTCGTCGGGTCGACGATGCCGGCCTCTATCATGTCGCCGTATTTCTCGGTCGCGGCGTCGAAGCCGTAACCCTTCGTGCCGTTCGAGCGGACGTTGTTGACGACAACGGAGCCCTCAAATCCGGCGTTCTCGGCGATCTGGCGCAGCGGCGCTTCGAGCGCCTTTACAACGATGCTGACGCCCGTCTTCTCGTCGCCCTCAGTCGTGTCGAGCAGGGAAGCAACGTCGTCGATGATGTTGATGTAAGCCGTGCCGCCGCCGGGGACGATGCCCTCCTCGACTGCCGCGCGGGTCGCGTTCAGCGCGTCCTCGATGCGGAGCTTCTTTTCCTTCATCTCAGTCTCGGTAGCCGCGCCGACCTTGATGACGGCGACGCCGCCGGACAGCTTTGCCAGGCGCTCCTGGAGCTTTTCACGGTCGAAATCGGATGTCGTCGTCTCGATCGCGGACTTGATCTGACCGATGCGGGCCTTGATCTCGGAGGGGTCGCCCGCGCCGCCGACGATGATCGTATTTTCCTTGTCGATCTTGACCTGACGGCAGTGGCCGAGCTGATCTATCGTCGCGTCCTTGAGTTCGAGCCCGAGCTCGGAGGTGATGACCTCGCCGCCCGTAAGGATCGCGATGTCGCGGAGCATTTCCTTGCGCCTGTCGCCGAATCCCGGAGCCTTGACGGCGACGCATGTGAACGTGCCGCGGAGCTTGTTGAGCACGAGCGTCGTGAGCGCCTCGCCCTCAACGTCCTCGGCGATGATGAGCAGCTTGCGCCCGGACTGGACGATCTGGTTCAGCAGCTCAAGAATTTCCTGAATATTCGAAATTTTCTTGTCCGTGATGAGAATGAGCGGATCGTCGATGACGGCCTCCATCTTGTCCATGTCCGTAGCCATGTAGGGGGAGAGATATCCGCGGTCGAACTGCATGCCCTCGACGACCTCACAGTACGTCTCGGCGGACTTCGATTCCTCAACGGTGATAACGCCGTCGGACGTGACCTTCTCCATCGCGTCGGCGATCAGCGTGCCGATGACTTCATCGCCCGCGGAGATCGTGCCGACGCGCGCGATGTCGGCGGTGCCCTTTACCTTGGAGGAGTTCGCCTTCAGGCATTCCGTAGCCTTGGCGACTGCCTTCTGTATTCCGCGGCGGAGCACCATCGGGTTAGCGCCCGCGGTCACATTTTTCATGCCCTCGTGGATGAACGCCTGCGCGAGCAGCGTCGCCGTCGTCGTGCCGTCGCCTGCGGCGTCGTTCGTCTTCGTGGCGACTTCCTTGACGAGCTGCGCGCCCATGTTCTCGGAGCCGTCCTCAAGCTCGATCTCCTTGGCGATCGTTACGCCGTCGTTGATGATGAGCGGCGAGCCGTATTTCTTGTCGAGCACAACGTTGCGTCCCTTCGGGCCGAGCGTGATCTTGACGGTGTCCGCAAGCTTGTCGACACCGGCGAGAAGCGCGGTGCGCGCTTCGCTTCCGTAAAGAATCTTCTTTGCCATAATGATCTTAATCTCCTTAAACTAAAAATTCGTGCGAGTCAGGCTTCTCAGCCGATCTTCGCGAGGATGTCACCCTGACGGACGATGTTATATTCGACTCCGTCAATTTTGATCTCGGTGCCGGCGTACTTGCTGATTATAACGCGGTCGCCCACCGCGCTGACCATCGTCGTCGACTTGCCCTCGATCTCGCCGCCGGGACCGACCGCGACCACCTCGAATATCTGCGGCTTCTCCTTCGCCGAACCGGGAAGGATTATTCCCGCCGCCGTCGTCTCCTCGACCTCCGTTGCCTTTACGACCACACGGTCAAAAAGCGGATTGATTTTCATTTGTTTGTCCTCCTTCTTGAGCTATATTATGTATACCGTTTTACCGAATATCGCGGTGCATGTTAGCACTCGAAGACCCTGAGTGCTAACTTACGGTATTATTTTATATAAGTGCGTGCAAAAAATCAAGACTATTTCATATTGTTCACATTTAGTTTACATTTATAACCGTCACATGTCTATTTTGCACAAATCGCCTGCGCTTACGCAAAAATTTTTGATGTAATATTTTCCAAAGCATCGACATAGATATAAAGGGAATCAAAAACGAAAAAGGGCGGGGGATCTCATCGTTTGGCAGCTTTTTTTGAGGCGATATCATCTGTTTTCGGCGTCGTGATGCCGCCGCTCCTGATCCTTTCGGGCGCGTATTTCGCCGTGCGGCTGCGGTTTTTCTATATCGCGCACCCGATAAAGACGGCGCGGCTGATGGCGGCGCGCAAAAAGGGCGGGATCTCGCCCGTGCGGGCGGCGACGGTGGCGCTCGCGGGGACGCTCGGCGTCGGCAACATCACGGGCGTGACGGCGGCGATCGCGTCCGGCGGCGCGGGAGCCGTATTCTGGATGGAGGCGGCGGCGCTTTTTGCAATGTCGGTCAAATATGCGGAGACGGCGCTCGCCGTTATCTACCGCCGCCCCGGCAAAACGGCGGGGGAGCGCTGGTACGGCGGCGCGCCCTGCTACATCGCGGACGGGCTGCCGGAGACGACGAAACTGAGCCGCCGCGCGGCGGGGGCGCTCGGCGCGTTTTTCGCGGTGCTCTGCGTCGGCAATTCGTTCACGGTCGGCGGCATATTGCAGGTGAACGCGGCGGCGACCGCCGCGTCTGATATGCTCAGTCTCCCCCGAATCCTTGCGGGCGTGCTGCTGGCTTTGCTGACCGCCGCGGCGGTGACGGGCGGCGCGCGGCGCATCTCCGCTGTGACCTCATACATGATCCCGGCGGTGTCGGCGCTCTACATCTTCATGTGCGCCGCCGTCATATTCGTCTGCCGCGACAGCCTGCCGTCGGCGCTCTCGAACATTTTCGCCTCCGCGTTCTCGACCCGCGCCGCCGTCGGCGGCGTCGGCGGCTATGCCGTTTCCACGGCGATAAGGTACGGGGTGACGCGCGGCGTCATTACGAACGAGGCGGGGGCGGGCACATCCCCGACCGCGCACGCGTGCGCGGAATCGTATTCGCCGGAGGCGCAGGGCTGCCTCGGCATTTTTGAGGTATTCGCGGACACTGTCGTCATCTGCACGCTGACAGCTCTCGCGGTGCTGACCGCGGGCGGCGGCAGCCTCCCCGACGGAGGCGACGCGATGACTACGGCGACGCTCGCGTTTTCTTCAACTCTCGGCTCCTGGGCGTCGCCGGCGCTGGCGCTCTCCGTGTTCGTCTTCGTCCTGGCGACGCTTTTGTCCCAGCATTATTACGCGCGCGTGGCGCTTGAGTCGTTGGGTGCCGGCCGCCGCGCGGTGGCGATTTTCACGGTACTATATATATTAATGGTAGTTTTCGGTTCCGTGCTCTCCCCGTCCGTCGTCTGGCTCGCGTCCGATCTGACCGTTTCCGTCATGACGACGGTGAACGTCGTCTGCCTTTTCGCGCTCCGCTCAAAGGTCGCCCCGCCCGCCGAGATCGTTTTTCGCGGGAAATAGCGCCGCCCCAGCCGGAAACGGGGAAATTGCCTCCCATATGCGGCGCGGATATGACGCGTTTTTTATAATGCTTGCGGTATCATATATTTGGCGCCGAAGAAGGCGCGAAGGGAGGAATTTAAATGAAAAGGAATGTGAAAAGGACGCTCGCGGCCGTTTTCGCGTGCGCGGTCGTTTCGTCCTCGCCCTTGGCGGCGACAGCAAGCGGCGGCGAAGCCGCCGCGGGCGGGGGAAGCGGCGGCGAAGCCGCCACGGGCGTAAGAGAGGATGTCGGCGTATTTATCGGCGGGGAGCCGTTTGCGCGCGACAAGTGCGTCATAATCGATTCGGTGACGCGCGTGCCGTTCCGGCGTTTATGCGATGCGCTCTCCGGCGGCGAGGCGGTCATCGGCTGGGACGAGGCGACGCAGACGGCGTCCGCCGTCTGGCGCGGCATGACGATCACGGCGGCAGTCGGCGAGCCGTACATACTCGCAAACGGGCGCGCGCTCTTCTGCATCGTTGACAACTACGTTGACGACGGCGTGATGATGGTCGCCGTTCGCCCGCTCGCGAAGTCGTTCGGCATCGACGTTGGCTGGGACGGCGGCAAAATGGAGGTATCTCTTACAGGCGAGCCGTCAACGATCATGCCGGGCGGCGAATTTTACGACGAGCGCGAGCTTTTCTGGCTCTCGCACATCATCAGCGCCGAGGCCCGCGGCGAGCCGCTTTTAGGCAAGCTCGCGGTAGGAGCCGTCGTATACAACCGCGTCGAAAGCGATCTATATCCGGATTCGATCTATGACGTTATCTTCGACATGAGCTGCGGCGTCCAGTTTACCCCGGCATACTCCGGCTCGATCTTCCGCGAGCCGACCGATGAAAGCGTCGTCGCCGCCAAGCTCTGCATGGAAGGCGTCCGCTGGCGACGTGACGTTTTCTTCTTCTGTTCAAAGTCGATCCGCTACACCTCATGGGCAGGCAAAAACCGCCCCTACATCGCCACCGTCGCAAACCACGTGTTCTTCGGGTGACCGCTTGGGGGGTCTCTTGTGGGGGAGACTTTTGAGAAAGTCTCCCCCAGACCCCCGTCAAAACTTCTTATGGATGGGTTATTTAAAACAGCCGTTTGTGTGCCGGTATCCGGGACAGGCGGTTGTTTTTTTGTCCGCTTTTAAGAAGTCCTGCCCGTTTGGTGCTCGGCTTCACCTGCGCTGCGAATCAGAGATAATAGGGCGTTTCATGGATGAAAGCCATTATATTACAGCCAAAAAACAAGCGCTCGGCACATCTCTCCCACGGCTCCCATATAGGCGGAGCACAGGCGCAGCCGAGCACCAAACGAGATTATATCTCTATAGTTTTTCGCTCAAAAAACAAGCGCTCAGCACATATCCCCCGCGGCTCCCATATAGGCGGAGCGCAGGTGAAGCCGAGCACCAAACGAAACTTTATCTCTAAAAAATTTCCCACAAGACAAACGCCTCCGCAGCTCCCGCCACACAAACGCAAATAAAAATAACCATCCATAAAAGCTTTCGCGGGGGTCTGGGGGTGCCTTCTCGAAAGGCACCCCCAGTAAAAGCCGGTCACCCCTCGCAGTCGCGGGGGAAGTGTTCTTCGCGGATGTCTTTTTCGAGGAAGGTGCGCTGGGGGGTGAATCCCATGGCGCGGTAGAAGGCGAGGGCAGGTTCGTTGAACGACCACACCATGATGTCGAGACGGTGCGCGCCGCGCTCCCGCGCTTCGCGTTCCGCCATGCGGTAGAGCATCGTGCCGATCTTCCCCCGCCGTTTGGCGGGGACGACGTAGATGTCGTGCATGTATGCCGTGCGCGAATTTACCATGAACTCGCGCTCGCGCAGCTCAACGAACGTGATTCCGACGACCGCGCCGCCTGATTCGGCTAAAAGCGAGATCCAGCCGTCGCCCGACACGCGGCGGAGAAATTCCTCATGCGTGTACGGATGCTCGACCGGTACGTACATGTCCGGACGCGCTTCCGCATGAAGCGCGTGAAGCTCACGCATAAGTCCGTCAACCGCGCCGTAATCGTCCGCGGTCATTTTTCTGAAAGTAAGCATGTGATACCTTCCTTTGCCGATTAAACGGGGATACCGTTTTAAAAGAACGTGTGTTCGCAAGCAGGAATACCGCCCGCAAGCCTAAAAATTTACAGCCCCAATATAGCGCTTGCGAAGCAGAAATAGAGCAGCAGGGAAACGGCGTCGACGATCGTCGTGATAAACGGGCTCGCCATAACCGCCGGGTCAAAGCCGAGCTTTTTCGCAAGCAGCGGCATCGCGCAGCCGATGAGCTTCGCGCAGACGACCGTGAAAAACAGCGTCAGGCAGACGACGGCGGCAACGGTCATCGAAACGCCGCTCCTCATCAAAAGGTTGTCGACGAGCATGATCTTTATAAACGTCGCCGCCGCGAGCGAGATCCCGCAGAGGAAAGAGATTCGGAGCTCCTTCCACATGACGCGGAACAAATCCGAAAATTCGATCTCGTCAAGCGAAATTCCCCTGATGACCGTCACGGATGCCTGGCTGCCGGAGTTTCCGCCCGTGTCCATCAGCATCGGGATGAACGCCGTCAGCGCGACCTGCGCTGCGAGCGCCTCTTCAAAGCTTGAGATTATCATCCCCGTGAATGTCGCCGAGATCATCAGGAGCAGCAGCCACGGGATTCGGTTTTTCCAGATCGAGAAGACGGACTGCTTCAAGTAAGGCTTGTCCGTCGGCGTGATAGCCGCCATGATTTCGATGTCCTCACTGTATTCGTCAACGATGACATCAATCGCGTCGTCGACCGTGACGATCCCGATCATGCGGTCTTCGGAATCGACGACGGGAAGGGCGAGAAAGTCATATTTTTGCAGCTGGTTCGCGACGAATTCCTTGTCGTCGAGCGTGCTGACGGAGATGACGTTTTGCTCCATGATGTCGCCCACAACGTCGTCCATGTCGGCGAGCATGAGCGTCCGCGCGGAGATAACGCCGACGAGATGGCGCTGCCTGTCCGTGACGTAGCACGTGTAGACAGTCTCCTTGTCAATGCCGGTGCGGCGGATGACCTCGAAAGCGCCGGCTACCGTCGTGTCCGGGTAGAAGCGGACGTATTCGGTCGTCAGAAGGCTGCCCGCGCTGTCGTGCGGGTACTTGAGCAGCGCGTTGATCTCGCGCCGCGTCTCGGCGGAGGCGCGGGAAAGCACGCGCTCGGCAACGTTTGCGGGCATTTCCTCGATCACGTCAACGGCGTCGTCGAGGTACATGTCCTCGATCAGCGCCGTCAGCTCGCGGTCGCTGAACGCGCCGATCAGCTCCTCCATCTGGTCGGTGTCCATCATGACAAATACGTCCGCCGCCGCCTCCTTCGGCAGAACGCGGAAAAGTAAAAGGAGCTTGTCGTCGTCAAATTCGGTCAGCAGCTCCGCAATGTCGGCGGCGGGCATGTCGTGAAACAGGCGGTGCAGCTCGCCGATCTTTTTTTCGTCGATCAGCGTGTTTATCGTGTCGTAAAGTTCGGTCATATCGTTATTTTTGCGCGGAAAAAGACCGTGCATCCTCCCGGTTCGGATTTTTTTCAGTCAGGGATGAATTGCGGTCTTGGGCAAATATATTTCATAATTTTATAAGCGCGAGAAGACGCCCGCTAAAATGCGGGTGCGGACGGCTGTATATGAAACGTCTGCCTTCGACCGTATGTACTGTTACTGTTATCAGGGTCCATATACAAGCCTCCTTCATTTATTAAAAACTCAGCTCCGTTTTTACGGGAGCTCGGAGAAATCAAGCCTTGGCAAAGGTGGTGTGGGCTTAACATCGCGCTTGAGCGGGTCATAGCGGAAGCGGCGGCACCGCGCCGTCGCCCAGACGAGCCCGCGCCGGCGGCAAAGCACGGCGTCGCCCGTGAAGAGCGGCGTACCGCATACGCAACGCGCGCATATCATATCTTCGTCGCCGTCCGTCCTTTTCATGCGCATCTCCGTTTCGAGTTTCTCCACCATATTATAATCCATGTCGTCCGTTTTTGCAACCCCTTTTGTAAAAGATAAATACTGCAGATAGCACTGCCGCCGCCGACAAAAGCCCAAACGCGAACGGGAACGCGGCGGGCGTCTGCAGCTCGTCGGGCGAATAAAATACTGACTGAAACGACGGCAGCCGCGAGACGAAATATGAAACGATCGCCGTGACCGCGCCCGTCGCGAGCTTGCCGCAGACGTGCGGAAGAAGCGGGATACCGTCGCAGACGGACGCGGTCTGAAACATGACGGACAGCCCGGCAAACCCTACCGAAAACGCGGCGAGCGCGACTGCCGCCGACCGGCTGATCTCACCGGCGGCGTAAGCCTCCGCCGCGGCGGCAGTCCCGCCCGAAAATTCAAATACAGCCGAGATGACGAGCCCCGGCAGCGGCGAATCGGTCAGATCGCCGATGAGGCGCGAGGCGGCGGCGGACATGATCGAGAAAAACGTCACCGCGCCGCAGACGTTGACGATGACGCGCGAGGCGTCCGTTATCGCGCGCGTGATGAGCGCCGCCGCGCCCGGCGGCGCGGGTATAACATCACCCCCGCGCTCGGACGGCGCGGGTATAACATCACCCCCGCGCTCGGACGGCGCGGGTATAACATCACCCCTGCGCACGGACGGCGCGGGTATAACATCACCCCCGCCCGCGGACGGCGCGGGGGCTGATCTTTTCGCTCCCCCGCGGAGCAGCACGCCGATAATGACGGAGGCAGCCGCCTGCGAGAGCCAGATCGCGACGCCGACGGAGGCGCTGCCGAAGCATCCGACGCCGACGGCGTAGACCGGGAACGTCGGCGAGGCGCAGCAGACGAAGGCTAAAAGCCGCGCCGACTCGCGCCGACCGAGCGCGCCCGCGCGGTATTCGGCGCCCACGGTCAGCGCGCCGAGCGGGAAGCCGAACATCATGCCGAGCAGCAGCGCCGACGCGCCGCGCTCCGAGCCGAAAAGGACCCGGCTGACCGGCGAGAGCGCGCGGTCGAGCGCGGACGCGCCGCCGACGGCGACGATGAGAGAGGAGAGCACGGAAAACGGGAACACGGAAGGGACGACGCGCGCGGCGCAGAGCGAGAGCGCGCGCCCGGTCGCCTCCGAAACGGTGTCCGGCATGACGAGAAGGAGCAGCGAGACGGCAAAAACGGCGGCGGTGAGCGTCGCCGCCATATCCGGCTTTTTCATAAAGACAAATTCTCCGACATATGAATTTAGCAGCCGGGCGGCTGAAAATTTGTATGGCAGAATCATTTATATGTAAAGCTTGGGGAGAATTATACTAAGGTATGAAAAAGAAGGGACTGAAAGGAGCGCTGTCGGAGCTTGCGGCGGGGCTGTTTGAGACGCCGAGCGAGGCGGTGCCGGGCGGGTGGAGCGTCACCCTGACGGACGGCAGAGAGGCGTATGTGACCGGGTGCCGCGCGATCCTTTCATATGACGAAACCACGGTCACGATCGACGCCGGAGGCGTCCTTGTCTACATTCGCGGGGAGGGGCTTGACATCGTGAGATACTGCGAGCGCGATATAACGGTGCGCGGCCGCATTTTTTCCGTCGGGACGGAAGAAGAGGGCGGCGCTGTATGAAATATTTATTCCTTTGGCTGATAGGGGCCGCCGCCGTCAGGATACCGGGCGGCTCGGTGAGCCGCGTGACGGAGGCGCTGTTCGCGGCGGGGCTGCCCGTCATGATCCGCCGCAGGCGGCGGGACGGCGGACGGACGGTAATACTTCGCGCGCGCGACGTTTGCGTGTTCGAGTCGATCTGTCAGGAATGCGGAGTCGATTATGAAATCAAGAAAATGTACGGTCTGCCCGTGCTTCTGCGCCGTTACAGACGCCGCGTCGGGCTGTTTATCGGCGGCGCGCTGCTCGTCGCGGCGCTCTTTATCTCGGACGATTTTGTCTGGCGCATCGACGTTACGGGGAACGAGAGCATACCCGACGAAAGAATAATAGAGGAGCTGCGCGAGCTCGGCTTCGGGCTCGGCACGTATCATAAAAACGTCGATTTCGACGTGCTGCACAATAAATTCCTGATGGCCTCGCCCGATATCGTCTGGATAGCGATAAACATGAAGGGCAGCGTCGCCCGCGTCGAGGTGCGCGAGTATATGCCGGGCGGGGAGCCGCCTCCCGCCGCGTGCGCCAACATCGTCGCCCGCTGCGGCGGGAAGATAACGAACGTCATGCCGTATTCGGGGTCGGCGCAGGTGAAGATCGGCGAGGAGGTTGAGGCGGGGCAGCTTCTGATCTCCGGCGTCGTCGAATACGAGGGCGCGGGGGTAGAGTTCGTGTACGCGCGCGGCGAGGTCTATGCCGAGGTCGAAAGGGAAATTTTCGTCAGTATACCGCTTTCGTTCGAGGAAAAGGTGAAAACGGACGACATTTTGACAGAATACGGCATAAAAATTTTCGATAGAGAGATATTTTTCGGCGGAAGGGGTAGAATTGACCCCGCCTTTTATGATACAATAACAGCAGAGGACGATGTTGTGCTTTTAAATACGGTCAGATTGCCCATAAAGATCGTAAAAACGCAGCATACAAGGATCGATACCGTTTCGCGCACGCTGACGGAAACGGAGGCGTCCGCCCTCGCTTACCGCGAGTATAAGCTCGCGTTTGCGGACGCGTGCCGCGGCGCGACGCTTCTCTCCTATACGGTCGACGGCGGCATGAACGAGGCGGGCGACGCTTATGAGATCAGGTGCACGATCACAGAGATCGAGGACATAGCAAAGACACAGGAATTCGAAATAACGGACGGGAGTCCGGCAGAAGGTAAGATAAAAGAAAATGGCTGAAAAAATCGTTAAAACAAGCTCAAGTGAAATAACGGGCAGGCTCTTCGGCAGCTTTGACAAGAACGCGCGCAGGATAGAGGAAGCGTTCGGCGTAAAGATGTACAACCGGCAGAGCCCCGATTCGGCGGGGGACGCGATCGTTTTGTCGGGCGACGCCGAGGACGTTGCGCGCGCGGCGGAGGCGGTCGAGTATCTGCGCGGCGTCGCCGAATACAATGAGGAGATCGGGGAGCAGACTGTCGATTACGTCATCGGAATGGCGGCGGACGGCAGGGCGGGCGAGCTTGAAAACCTCGACGACTGCGTCTGCGTCACGACGAAGGGCAAGCCGATCAAGGCAAAGACGGTCGGGCAGAAGAAATACGTCGAGGCGATAAAGAAAAACACGGTGACGCTCGGCGTCGGTCCCGCCGGAACGGGCAAGACGTTCCTTGCCGTCGCCATGTCGGTCAAGGCGCTCCGCGACCGCGAGGTCGAGCGAATAATCCTGACGCGCCCGGCTGTCGAGGCGGGGGAAAAGCTCGGATTTCTGCCGGGCGATTTGCAGAATAAGATCGATCCGTACCTTCGCCCGCTGCACGACGCGCTTTATGAAATGTTCGGCGCGGAGAGCTATGCGCGCAACATCGAGCGGCAGACGATAGAGATCGCCCCGCTCGCCTACATGCGCGGCAGAACGCTTGACAATTCCTTCATCATCCTCGACGAGGCGCAGAACACGACGCCAGAGCAGATGAAGATGTTTTTGACGCGCCTCGGCATGGGCTCAAAGATCGTCGTCACGGGAGATCTGACCCAGACAGACCTTCCGGCGGGGAAGCGGAGCGGACTTGCGGAGGCGGTGAAGATACTCGACGGCATTGACGACATCGCGATCCACCGCTTCACGGAGCGTGACGTTGTCCGCCACAAGCTCGTGCAGAAGATAATCCTCGCATATGACAAATTCGACCGCGAGCGCCGGGAGCGCGGCGCGGAAACAAGACAGCGATATAAGGTAAAGCGGGACTGATAAAATGAAACGGAAGCTGCGTGTGCTCATAGAAAACGAACAGGACGCGAAATATATAAGATGGCGTCACGAACGGCTGATCCGCCGCGCGGTCGCGGAAACGCTCGACTACGAAAATTTTGCCCGCCCCGCCGAGGTGTCCGTCGTCCTGACCGATGCTGATACAATAAAGGAAATCAACAACGAATACAGAAACGTCGATTCCGTGACGGACGTGCTCTCGTTCCCGCAGTTCGCCCCTGGGGAGGAGTACCCCGATGAAGGATACGTGCCGCTCGGCGATATCGTCATCTGCGTCGAGCGGGCGGAGAATCAGGCGCTCGTCTTCGGGCACAGCTTCGAGCGGGAGCTCGCGTTTCTGACCGTTCATTCGACGCTGCACCTGCTCGGCTACGACCACGTGACGTGCGAGGCGGACGAGCTTGACATGCGCAGGCGCCAGCGCGATATAATGACCCGCCTCGGGCTGACCGTCAACGAGTCGTCAGAGAGGCAGGACACATAAACTTGACATAAGGGAAAGAACAATGAAGAGAACAGCATTTATATCAATAGTCGGCAGGCCGAACGTCGGCAAATCGACGCTCATGAACGCGATGCTCGGCGAAAAGGTGGCGATCGTTTCAAATAAGCCGCAGACGACGCGCAACAGGATCACCGGGATACTGACGCGCGGGGAAGACCAGTTCGTGTTCCTCGATACGCCGGGGCTCCATAAACCGAAGACGAAGCTCGGCGACTACATGGTCGAGAGCGCGGAACGGACGATCGGCGAATGCGACGCCGCGATACTCATCGCGGACGCCGCGCATGCGCCGGGCGAGATCGAAAAGGCGGTGATCTCGCGGCTGAGCGCCGAAAAAATTCCGGCGATGCTCGTCTTGAATAAGGTCGATCTATCAAATCCGGGCAAGCTCGCCGAGACGATCACCTCATATGCGGAGCTGTTTCCGTTTGCCGCCGTCGTGCCGACGTGCGCGCTCAAGGGGCGCGGCGTCTCCGAGGTCGTTGACGAGGCGGCGCAGTTTCTGAGGGAGGAAGAATGGTTCTTCCCCGGTGACGAGGTGACAGACCAGTCCGAGCGGCTTTACGCCGCCGAGGTCATCCGCGAAAAGATACTCCGCCTGACCTCGCGCGAGATACCGCACGGGACAGTCGTCTCGATCGAGGAATGGCACGACGAAGACACGCTTCTGAGGATACGCGCCGACATCTACTGCGAGAAAGCGTCGCACAAGGGGATCATCATCGGCAAAAACGGGGACATGCTCAAAAAGATCGGCACTTACGCGAGGGAGGACCTCGAGCGGTTCTTCGGGACGAAGGTGTTCCTCGATCTGTGGGTGAAGGTCAAGGAGGGCTGGCGCGACAGCGGCGGATACCTGCGCGCGTTCGGCTACGATATCAAATCCATCAAATAATGGGAAGCGCGTCGTCGGAAACAGTAAAGGGACTCGTTATCCGCGAGGTCAATTTCGGAGACAACGACAAGCTTCTGACGCTGCTGACGGAACAGCACGGGAAAATGACCGTCCGCGGCTGCGGCGTCCGCTCGCATAAAAACAAAAATTTCGCCGCGTCCCAGCTCTTCTCATACGGCACGTACGTGATCGCGAAGCGGAAAAACGGCGGGGACTATATCAAAGAGGCAGACCTCGAGGAAAATTTCTTCGCCCTGCGCGAAAACCTTGTGTCGCTGGCGTTCGCGTCGTATATATGCGAGCTCGCCAACTATATCTCCGGCGAAGAAAATTCGGACGAGCCGTTTCTGCGGCTCGTGCTGAACACGCTCTGGGCGGAGTCTCACGGGGAGGCGAGCCCCGAGCGGACGAAAAAGATCAAGGCGTCGTTTGAGCTGAGATGCGCGTGCGCGCTTGGATTTTCGCCGGAGCTGTCAGCGTGTTCCGTGTGCGGACGGCGCGGCGGCGCGGAATTATATCTTGACATACTCGGCGGCGCGCTGCTCTGTCCCGACTGCGTGGCAAAAACGGGGCACGCGGACAGAGAAGGCTTCGGCGGGTGGACGCGCCCGCTCGTGCGCGTCTCGGAGGCGGCGGTCGACGCGATGCGGTATGTGACGCGCGCGGATGAGGCGCGGTTTTTGTCGTTTTCGCTGCCGGAGCCGTACATGGACGAATTCGCGAACGCGTGCGAGCGGTATCTGCTCGGCCACATCGGCAGAGGCTTCGCGACGCTCGATTATTATAAGCAGTTTGAGAGGCTGTAAAAGGGAATCGCGCACAAGCGCGGCGGTGTCTGTCCGGTCAACCGAATCCGCGCCCGCGCTGGTGGTAACTGTCCGGTCAACCGAATCCGCGCCCGCGCGCGGGCGCACGGTCAAAATCCCTAAACCGAATCCACGTACGCGCGGGCGCATCCGCCCGCACAAAAAGCAATAACGAAAAACTCATCTCAATTAAAAAAACATATGGACTATAACGACAAATCACTAACTACGCTTGAATTTGACAAAGTGACCGCGCTTCTCGCCGACTGCGCCGTGACGGACGGCGGCAGGAAGCTGGCGAACGCGCTTTTGCCGTCGTCAGACCCGACGGTCGTTCTGCGGCGGCAGCGGCGGACGACGGACGCGAAAGCGCTGCTCGGCAAAAAGGGAATGCCGCCGTTCGGCGGCGTCGCCGACATCGGGGACACGGTCGAGCGCGCGGGGAAGGACGCCGTTCTGACGCCGCGCGAGCTTTTGTCATGCGCGAACGTGCTGCGCACGGCGCGGCGGCTCCGCAATTACCTTCACGACGGGCATGAGCAGTCGTCTGAATCGACCGTATATGAGATATTCGAGCGGCTGATAGAGGACAGGCGGCTCGAAGACAAGATCACGCGCGCGATAATTTCCGACGACATGATAGCCGACGAGGCGAGCTCCGAGCTCTCCGACATCAGGCGCAAAATGCGCGCCGCGAACTCGCGCGTTCGCGACATCCTGCAAAAATATATAACGGGCGGCACATACAGCCGTATCCTTCAGGAAAATATCGTGACGCAGCGCGGCGGCAGATTCGTCATACCCGTCAAGGCGGAATACAAAAACGAAATAAGCGGGCTGATCCACGACACGTCCGCCTCCGGCGCGACCGTGTTCATTGAACCGCTCGCCGTCGTCGAGGCGAATAACGAGCTGCGCATACTCGAAGGGCGCGAGCAGCGCGAGATCGAACGCATCCTCTCCGAGCTGTCCGCCGACATCGCCGCCAATGGTGACACGCTGCTGCTCGATTATTCGAACATAACTGAGCTGTCGTTCATCTTCGCGTGCGCGGAGCTCTCCTTCCGCATGGACGCCGTAGAGCCGAAGATCAACATGGACGGCAAAGGCGAGGTGATGCTCGTCCGGGCGCGCCACCCGCTCATAGACAAAAAGACGTGCGTCCCGATAACGATCCGCGTCGGCGGCGAGTTCGACACGCTCATAATCACCGGACCCAACACCGGCGGCAAAACGGTCGCGCTCAAGACGCTTGGACTTCTCTCCCTGATGGCGCAGGCGGGACTTCATATCCCCGCCGGCGGAACGTCGACCGTCACCGTCTTTGACGATATACTTGCCGACATCGGCGACGAGCAGAGCATCGAAATGTCGCTCTCAACGTTCTCGTCGAGCATGTCAAATATAATAGGAATAATAAACCGCGCGGGCAGCCGCTCGCTCGTCCTGCTCGACGAGCTCTGTTCGGGCACCGACCCCGTTGAGGGCGCGGCGCTTGCGACGGCGATAATCGAGCATCTGCGCGCGCGGCACGCGCTCTGCGCGGCGACGACGCATTACGCCGAGCTTAAGGCGTACGCGCTGAACACGGAGGGAGTCTGCAACGCGGCGTGCGAATTCGACATAACGACGCTGCGGCCGACGTATAAGCTCATAATCGGCGCGCCCGGCAAGTCGAACGCGTTCGCGATCTCGACGCGGCTCGGGCTGCCGGACGAGATCGTCTCAAGGGCGAATGAGCTATTGAGCGGGACAGACAAGAGCTTTGAGGACGTGATCGAAAAGCTTGAGGCGGAGAGGGTAAAGATGGAGCGCGAGCGCGCCGAACAGGAGCGCCTGCGCGTCGAATACGAAAGATTCAAGGCGGCGGCGGAAGAAAAGCTGCGTGAGCGGCTCGCCGGCGCGGAAGAGGAAAAGGCGAAGGCGGAGCGCCGCGCGCAGGAAATTTTAGCGAGCGCGCGCGCGTCGAGCGAATTCGTCATGGCACAGCTCGACCGCGTACGAAGGGAGCGCGAATCGGAAAATCTCGGACGCACGATGTCGGAGGCGAAGCGCGCGATAAAGGAGCATCTGCGCGGAGCCGAAGAAGTGCTCGGCAGCGAACGGGGCGAGCCCGAAGCATACGAGCCGCCGCGCGAATATAAGGTCGGGGACGACGTTCTGATCGCCGGCACCGGCATCCGCGGCACGATCACCGAAGGCCCCGACAAATCGGGAAACGTCACCGTCATGGCAAACGGGATCACGACGCGGACAAAAGCGACAAAGCTGCGGCTCGCGCCGGACGACGGAACGGTGACTGTGGGCGGCGTCACCTCGCCCGCATCGAGCGTGCGCGTCAAAACGTCCGGCACGTTTTCGCCGGAGCTTGACATACGCGGTTATACGACAGACGACGGGCTGATCGCCGCGGACAAATATTTAGACGAGGCGGCGGTCGCCGGGATACGTTCGGTACGCATAATCCACGGCAAAGGGACGGGAGCGCTGCGAGGAGCTTTGCACTCGTTTCTGCGTTCCGACTCGCGCGTGTCGTCGTTCCGCCTCGGCGCTTACGGCGAGGGCGATTCCGGCGTGACCGTTATCGAACTCAAATAAAAAAAATTTTTTACCGGAGGGCAAAAATATGCCGAGAAAGCTGTATCTCGGTGCGCAGCTCTACACGATGCGCACGAAGACAAGGACGAAGGAAGATTTTCTTGCGACGGTCGAGGCGCTGTCGAAGATGGGATACCGCTATATGCAGGTGTCCGGCGTCGGTCCAGACGTGACGCCGGAGGTCATCCGCCAGGCGGTCGAGGAATACGGCGTCAGGTGCGTGCTGACGCATACGAATCTGCGCCGCGTGATAGAAGACACGGACGCCGTCATCGCCGAACACAGCGTGTTCGGGTGTGACGCCATCGGCATCGGCGGCATCGCGAACATGTACCCGCACACGTACGCGGGCTACGCGGCGTTCGCGCTCGACATATCGGAGGCCGTCAAAAAGATAAAGGACGCGGGGAAAATATTCCTTTATCACAACCACCGCTTCGAATTCGAGCATTACGGGGAGCAGACCGGTCTTGAAATGATCCTCTCGATGACGGACCCCGAGGGCGTCAAGCTGACGTTCGATACATATTGGGCGCACGTCGCCGGAGCCGACCCGGCGGAGTTCATCAGGCGCCACAGCGACAGAATTTTCTGCACGCACCTAAAGGATATGACGGTGCGCGATGACAAGCTCGTCATGACCGAATGTCTGACGGGAAATCTCAATTTTGACGCGATAATAAGCGCGTGCGAGACGGGCGGCGTCCTCTGGCACATGATAGAGCAGGACGACGTTTATATCGACCTATACGACAGCATGAGGATCAGCCACGACAACTTAAAGGCGAGATACGAACAGTTCAGGGACTAAAACGGAGGCGGCAAAATGGCAAAATTCAGACTCAGCGCGTTCGCGGACGAGTATTCCCCCGCGCTTGACGAGCAGATATCGGGACTTTTATCGTTCGGAATAGACAAAATCGAGCTGCGCGGCGTCGACGGCAAAAACGTCTCGGAGCTGACGCGCGCGGAAGCGGAGGCGGCCGCGAAAAAGCTTTCGGCGGCGGGCATCACGCTTTCGGCGGTCGGCTCCCCGCTCGGAAAGATCGACATCGGCGGCGACATTGACGCGCACGTCGAGCTGACAAAGCGCGTCGCCGAGACGGCGAACATCCTCGGCTGCCGCCGCGTGCGCGGGTTCTCGTTTTATAAGACGGAAGGGAAGCGCGGGGAGGTAATTGACGCGCTCGGCAGGATGATCGAGGTGTGTTCCGCCGCAGGTGTCCTTTACTGCCACGAAAACGAGAAGAACATCTACGGCGACACGGCGGAGCGCTGCCTTGATCTGAAGGCAGCGTTCGGTGAAAAGCTCGGGGTCGTGTTCGATCACGCGAACTTCATACAGTGCGGCGTCGAGCCGTATCCGCACGCGTTCGGGCTGCTCGGCGACAAACTTACCTACCTTCATATAAAGGACGCCGACGCGGACGGGACAGTCGTCCCCGCCGGTGAGGGCGTCGGAAAGATCAGGGAAACGCTCGAAGAGGTGAACAGGCGGTACGACGGCGAGGTCATTCTGACGCTTGAACCGCACCTTCACGTGTTCTCCGGGCTTGACGCGCTCGAGCACGGCGAAAAAACGAAGCTGCGCGGCACATACGCCACGAACGCTGAGGCGTTTGCCGCCGCCGTCGGCGCGCTCCGCAGCATACTTGAAGGGATAAAGTGATGGGCGCTGCGGGGAAAAACACCGCGGGCGGCTTCCGCGTGCTCGCGGTCGATTACGGCGCGTCCTCCGGGCGCGGCATTATCGGGGATTATGACGGCTCGACGCTCACCACCAAGGAGATACACAGATTCGACAATTCTCCCGTCACAATGTTGGGCAGGCTCACGTGGGACCTCCCCTCGCTTTACGGGAACCTTTTGACCGCGATAACGAAATCGACGGTCGAGGGCGGCGTCGCCTCCGTCGGGATAGACACGTGGGGCGTCGATTACGGCTATATCGACAAAAACAAACACGTGCTCGCAAATCCCGTCAATTACAGGGACAGGCGGACGGAAAACATAAGGGAAGAATTCTTCCGCGTCATCCCGTGGGATGAGCTTTACGCGCGCACGGGGATACAAAATCTTTCGTTCAATACGATCTATCAGCTCTACTGCGACGTGAAAAACGACGGACACATCCTCGGCGCCGCGAGCCGGATTATGTTCATGCCCGACCTTTTGAATTTCCTTCTGACGGGCGAATGCGCGACAGAATATACGATCGCCTCGACCGGCGCGATACTCGACGCCGAGAGCCGGAACGTCGCCGCAGACCTGCTTTTGCGGATCGGGTTCGACCCCGCGCTTTTGCCGCCGGTCGTCAGCCCGGCGCATGCGCTCGGCGCGCTTTCGGCGGACGTTCGCGAGCTGACCGGCGCGGGCAAAGGCTGTCGCGTCGTCAATACGGCGTCGCACGACACGGCTTCCGCCGTGCTCGCGGTGCCGACAGACACGGACGGGTTCGTTTACATAAGCTGCGGGACGTGGAGCCTGTTCGGGACGGAAACGCGGACGCCGATAATCACGGAGCTGTCGCGCAAATACAGCTTCACGAACGAGGGCGGCACGGAAGGGAAGGTGCGCTTTCTCAAAAACATCGCGGGGCTCTGGCTCGAGCAGGAATCCCGCCGCCAATGGGCGCGCGAGGGCGTGAAATATACGTATGACGAGCTTTCGGACGCCGCGGGCGCGGCGGAGCCGTGCCGGTATTTAATTGACCCGGATGACGATATTTTCACGCCTCCGGGCGATATGCCGCGCCGCATCGCCGCATACTGCCGCGAAAGGCAGGAGGGTGAGCCGCAGACGCCCGGCGAGATCGTGCGCGCAATATTCGATTCGCTTGCGCTCCGATACAGGTGGTGCATGGAAAAGATCGCGGAGCTGACCGGCGTGCGCGTGCGCGAGATACACGTCGTGGGAGGCGGCGTTAAAGAAACGCTGCTCCTCCGCCTCGCGGCGGACGCCTGCGGCGTCCCGGTCATCG
The DNA here is from genome assembly GCA_947630625.1 of uncultured Clostridia bacterium. Taxonomy (GTDB): domain Bacteria; phylum Bacillota; class Clostridia; order Oscillospirales; family CAG-272; genus DTU064. The sequence continues at coordinate 8,019 of CANRIL010000027.1, read as the reverse complement.
CGGGCCCCGCGGAGGCGACGGCGGCGGGCAATATCTGCGCGCAGCTCATCGCCGCGGGCGAGCTCTCCGGCGACGGCGAGGCGCGCGAGCTGATCAGGCGCTCGAACAAGCTTGAAGTTTTCGAGCCGCAAGGCGACCGCGCCATGTGGGACGATGCCTACGGGAGATTTTTAAAGCTCATCTCTGCCGACTGACGCCGTTATGCAATTAAAAATTTCTTCGCATCTCAGAATGAAAAATAATTGAAAAATTTTACGGGGAGGAAACAAGAACATGGATTATAAGTCTGCCGTTTCGTATTATGAACAGTACGGCGTCGACGTTGAGGCGGCGCTCGAACGCGTTTCGAAAATTCCGGTGTCGATAAACTGCTGGCAGGGCGACGACGTTCGCGGATTTGAAAATCCGGACGGCGAGCTGACGGGCGGAATTCAGACGACGGGAAATTATCCCGGCAGGGCGCGCACCGTCTCCGAACTGCGCGCTGATTTCGATGTCGCGCTATCGCTCATACCGGGCAAAAAGCGCATCAACCTGCACGCGATATATTTTGACGCCGACGGTGAGCGCGTCGGAAGATGCGACATTCTGCCGAAGCATTTCGATTCGTGGATAGATTGGGCGAAGGCGCGCGGATTGGGAATAGACTTCAACCCGACGTGCTTTTCGCACCCGATGAGTGAGTCCGGTTTCACGCTTTCGTCCCCCGACCGCGAGGTGCGCGAATTTTTCATAGAGCACTGCCGCCGCTCGCGCGACATCGCCGAATATATAGGCAAAAAGCTCGGTGAAACGGTCGTGACGAACTATTGGGTTCCGGACGGGCACAAGGATACGCCCGCCGACAGGCTCGGCGCGCGCGAACGCCTTGCCGCCTCGCTCGACGAGATATTCAGCCGCCCGGTCGACAAAAAATACAACAAGGACGCGGTCGAAGGGAAGGTGTTCGGCATCGGAGCCGAGAGCTTCACCGTCGGCAGCAACGATTTTTACCTCGCCTACGCGATAAGCCGCGGCGTCCTCTGGACGCTCGACGCCGGTCATTTCCATCCGACGGAATTTATCTCGGACAAGATCAGCACGGCGCTGCTCTTCATGCCGGAGATACTGCTTCACGTCTCGCGCCCCGTCCGCTGGGACAGCGACCATGTTGTGACGTTTGACGACGAGCTCCGCGCGATCGCGTGCGAGATCATCCGCGCCGGAGCCGACAGCCGCGTTCACATCGGGCTCGATTTCTTTGACGCGTCGATAAACCGCGTCGCGGCGTGGGTCATCGGCACGCGCAGCATGCAAAAAGCGCTGCTCTGGGCGGCGCTCGAACCGTCGGCGCTCCTTAAAAAATACGAGGAGGCGGGTGACTACACCTCGCGCCTCGCGCTCATGGAAGAATATAAAACGTTCCCGTTCAGGAGCGTGTGGGAGCAGTACTGCGAAAGAAACTCCGTCCCGTCCGATGGGGCATGGCTCGACACGGTGCGCCGCTACGAGGCGGAAACGCTTTCGGCGAGGCGCTGACGGAAAACGCAAAAAAAGAGCGGATATTATTGACAAACCGAATCGGATGAGGTATACTGATAGTATATAGCAAATTTCACAAAACGCTTTGTGACGAGTGAGAACAATTTGGAGGAAAAATGAAAAACAGAAGATTCGTTTCTTTGGTTGCGGCGCTGCTCGCAATAATGTTCCTGATCGCCGCGTGCGACGGCGGCGTAAAAGTCCCCGCGGGAAATACGACAGGCGAGGTGACCGGCACGAACGGCGGGACGGAAGCACCGGGAACTGACGCTCCGGACAAACCGAACACCGGCAGCGACGAATACGAGCCGCTCAAATACGGCGGCAAAAAGCTGACGATCAAGGAAGTTTCGGTTCACGACCCGTCGATAGTTTATGACCCCAACTCGAAGAATTACTACCTCTTCGGCTCGCACAGGGCGTGGGCTATCAGCCGCGACCTCGCTTCGTGGAACACGACGGTCATGTCGTCAATCGACAACAACTATAATACGCTGTTCGCGGAAAACATCAGCTGGTCGGCGCACGGCTCGAACGGCAATTACAGCGTCGACGGAAATATGTGGGCTCCCGATGTCATATATAATGAAGCCATGGGTAAATGGTGCATGTATATGTCGATCAACGGCGACAACTACTATTCTTCGATCGCGCTTCTGACGGCCGACAAGATAAACGGCAAATATGAATACGTCGGAACGATCGTTTATTCCGGATTCAAAACGAAGCAGGAAGTCTCCGAGACTGATTACGAGGAAGTCACGGGCGGCACGAACATTGCCCGCTTCGTCAACGGCAACTTCTGGAACACGGACAACGGCCCCAACGCGATAGACCCCTGCGTCTTCTACGATGAGGCGGGTCAGCTCTGGATGTCGTACGGCTCATGGTTCGGCGGAATATTCCTTCTGAAGCTCGACAACAAAACGGGACTCCGCGACATGACGTTTGACTACAGCACGACCGGACGCACGAGCGACAAATATTTCGGATACAGAATTTCCGGCGGCTTCGGCGACCCCGGCGAGGGCTCGTATATCGTCTGGGACAAGGACACGGGATATTATTACCTCTACGTTTCGTACTGCGGCCTGAACGCGACGGACAATTTCAGCGGCTATCACATGCGCCTCTTCCGTTCCGAGAACGTTGAAGGACCGTACGTTGACGCGATGGGACACAAGGCGCTCTCAAGCGCAAAGGGAACGCCCCGCGAAGAGATAGGCATAAAGCTGATGGGCAACTACGTCCTCTCCGCGCTCTCCGGCAACGCGAAGGACGGCTATATGTCCCCCGGACACAACTCCGCCCTGATCGACACCGACGGGCAGCATTATCTCATCTATCATACGCGCTTCAATAACGGCACGGAATGGCACTCAGTCCGCGTACATCAGCAGTTCATGAATGAGGACGGCTGGCCTGTGACGGCGGTGTTCGAGCATCAGGGCAGCGTCATCTCGAAGGACGGCTATTCCGAGGACGACATAGTTGGCGAATACGAGTTCGTTGACCATGGCCTTGACGCGACGACGAGATTCACGCCCGTCATAAAGACGCAGCACGTGACGCTCAACGCCGACGGCTCGATCTCCGGCGATGTCACCGGCACGTGGGATCAGCACACGGGCGAGGACGGCAACGGCTACTACGTCACGATGAAGATCGGCAACGCGACATATAAGGGCGTATTCTTCAAGCAGTACGACGAATCCACCGCTCACAAGGAAAGGATGACGTTCACGCTCATCGGCGACAACGACAAATCCATCTGGGGCAGCAAGCTCGACGCGTAATTAAATCATAATGTCAAGAGAACCGGCACCCGCCGGTTCTCTTTTTTCAGGTGGGAGGGAAGCCGCGCCCTCCCTGCCTGCAAGCTTGCGCCCCCGCCTCCGCTTGCGCACCGCGCCCGCCCCGCCCGCGTAACCGCGCCGCCTCGCTTGCGTTTGAAAGGGAAGCCGCGCCACTCGCACAAAAAATCGGGAGCCGAAAAATTCCTTCCGGCTCCCTTATTTTATCGTTTGACCGCGCCGCCTGATATTGCGGCGAGCGCCCATGTCCTTTTTTCCCGCGAAATAGCGGCTTTATTCCGCGTCAGAACCGGAACCGGCGTCGACCGGGGCGAGATCGTCCCCCGCCTGCGTCCCATCCGTCGCAAACATTGGCAGACGGCGCTTCCAGCGCCCCGCGGCGAACGCGACGACGTGTATCAGCATTCCGATCAGCCACGAGACGAGCAGCGAGATCGGGATCGCGCGGTAGTCGCCCTTCGGCAGCGCTTCCGTCCGCGTGAACCACGCGATCGCATACGCGAGCGGGACGCGGAGGATGACCGTCGTGATAAGCGAGATCCACATCGGCGTCATCGTGTCGCCCGCGCCGCGCATGACGCCGGCGAGCGACTGCGTGACGCCCATGGCGACGTATCCGACGGCGAGGATGCACATCATCCCGAAGCTCATCTCGATGAGCGCCTCCGTCTTCGTGAACAGTCCCATAAGCGGGTGCCCGAACAGGAGTATGAGTCCGAGAAAGAACGCGGAGACGGAGACAGCCATGACGGTGCCCTGTATCGTCCCCGATTTAAGCCTGTCGAGCTTGCGCGCGCCGACGTTCTGCCCGGCGTACATCGTCATCGCCTGACCGAATGAGAAGTTCGGCATCATCGCAAATCCGTCGACTCGCATGACGACGACGTTCGCCGCCATAACGTCGGGGCCGAAGCTGTTTGTGAGCGACTGCACGAGCAGCATCGCGACGGAGAAGATCGCCTGCGTGACGCCGGAGGGAACGCCGAGGCGCAGCATTTCGACGGTGACGCGCGTCAGCTTGAAATAGCGCAGCTTGATATCGAACACGTCCCGCATGAACATCATCTTGACATAGCAGCAGATCGCCGATATCGCCTGCGAGATGACGGTCGCGAGCGCGACGCCCATGACCTCGAGTCCGAGCCCTGCGACGAACCAGATATCGAGCACGATATTTATCGCCGCCGAGATGAGCAGGAACACGAGCGCCGAGATCGAATCCCCCATCCCGCGCAGGACGCCGGAGAGGATGTTATAGTAAAACATCCCGACGATGCCGATAAAGCAGACGAGCAGGTAATCGCGGCACCATCTGAAAATATCGCCCTCCGGCGTATTGAGCGCTTCGAGCAGCGGCGTCGTGATCAGCGAGCCGATTATCATGATTATGACCGAGCCGATCGCGGTCAGCGTGATGCAGTTACCGATCGTGAGCGAGAGCATTTTGCGGTCGCGCGCGCCGAAATACTGCGAGACGAGCACGCCGACGCCCGTTGAAAGTCCGATCATCAGCGCGAGCATCAGATTCAGTATAGGGGCAGCCCCGCCGACCGCCGAGAGCGCGTTGTCGCCGACGAAATTGCTGACGACTATCGTGTCGACCGTGTTATAAAGCTGCTGCGCGATATTTCCGATCAGCATCGGTATCGCGAATTCCGCGATCCTGACGGCAGGTGTGCCGACGGACATATCCTTCGGTGAGAATATTTCTTTCAGTGATGCCATAGTAGTGAAATGATTCCTTCTTTGATGCGTGTTTTTCCCATAGATATGGCGTCACATAACGGCGGCGCTATGTGACGCTTACATATAATAATATACCATATCGCAAAAGCGGTGTCAAACGCGAAATATAACGATAAAACCGCGACGGAGCGGTTGAATTTTGTTGATGTTGATACCGTATGAAAATATGCAGTATAAAAAACCGTTCAACCGGCTCGGTTTTGCCTCGTTAACAAAAAGTTTACAAAAAAAACGGGGGTATATTTATTCACATTCCCGATTTTTGTGGTACAATAAGCAAAGCAATATTCGAGGAGTATTATTGTAAATGGATAAGGAACAGACAAAAGATTCGATATTCCGGCTGCCGAGGCCGAAGGAGCTGCCATACCTGATCCTCGTTTTTCTCTCCGCGTGCGCGACGATCCTCGCCACACGCACCGAGATAAACGGCGGCTGGCCGCTCTTCAACCTGTGCGCCTCGGCGTTTATGACCGTTTTGATGATCGCGTTTTTGTTCATTCACGTGAAGGTGCCGCGCGAGTTCGCGATGATCCCGGCGCTTGTTGCCCCGGCGTGCGCGATGCTGCTGCTTGAGAACATGGATCACGACCCGTTTTCGATCGGCGGGCACATCATTTTCCTCAACTGCATCTTTTTCTATATAATCGCGGCGATCGCGTTCTGTCTGACGCGGCGCACCTCTATCGCGGTGCTCGTCCCGTGCGTATATGCGCTCGTCGCCGGGCTCGCCGAGCACTACGTGCTCCTGTTCCGTTCGGCGCCGCTCTTCCCGTGGGATTTCGGCAGCATTGCGATCGCGGCGTCCGTTGTGGGGAACTACGATTTCATTGTGACGCCTGCGCTTGCGATGACGGTAAACGTTCTTTTATCGTTGATCTATCTCGGCTTTTACGTGAGCGCGTCCGTTGACGCGCTGAAGCGTCTGCCCGTGCGTATATCGTCATGCGCCGTTGCGGTCCTCTTATTTTTCGGTTACGGCTTCTACATCAACACCGACCGCGTATATGATGATTTCGGGCTTTATCCGTATCTCTTCACGCCGACGACGCTTTATTACCGCAACGGGTTCACCGTTTCGTTCATGACGAACATGCGCTTCCTCAAGATCGACAAGCCCGCGGGCTACTCTCCCGACGCGCTTTCCGACATCGGGGAAGAGATCGACGACATTGAAGTTGAAGGCGGGCAATATTCTGACGTTGTGCACCCCAACATCATTGTTGTGATGGACGAGGCGTTTTCCGACCTTGCGGCGCTCTGCGACTTTGAGACGAACGAGGACTACATGCCGTTCATTCATTCTCTCTCCGAGGACACGGTTCGCGGAAATCTTCACGTATCCGTTCTCGGCGGGAACACGGCGAACTCCGAATTTGAATTTCTGACCGGGCTTTCGATGGCATATCTGCCGACGGGGAGCATCCCGTATCAGCAATACATAAAGAGCGACAGGCCGAGTCTCGCGTCCCAGCTCAAGGCGAACGGGTATTCTACGCTTGCGATCCACCCCTACAGCGCGTCCGGCTGGAACCGGAACACGGTATACAAATATTTCGGCTTCGACCGCATGCTCTTCCGTCCCGACCTCGTTGGCATGACGGCGATAAGAAATTACGTTTCCGACATTTCCGTATTCCGCTACATCCTCTCCGAGCTGACCTACAAGGAAGACGACAAGCCGCTGTTCACGTTCAACGTGACGATGCAGAATCACGGCGCGTACACGAAGTCGTACGACAACTTCAACGACAGGCTCATAACTGCGAACGGCCGCGAGGACGATCAGCAGCTCTCTCAATATCTCTCGCTCATAAAGCGCACCGACGAGGCTGTTCAGATGTTGATAACCCGCTTAAAGTCGTTCGAGGAGCCGACGGTTGTCGTCTTCTTCGGCGACCACCAGCCGGGCGACTGGGTTTCCGCCGGGCTCCTTGGCAAAAAGGGCATCCACATCGACCAGACCGACGTGACCGAGCGTGAAAAATATTACACTGTTCCGTTCTTCATCTGGGCAAATTACGACATCGAGGAAAAGGTCATCCCCGCGATGAGCCTCAATTATCTTTCGACCGTTCTCTGCGAAGTTGCAAACATCGAGCTGACCGACTCGCAGAAGTTCCTCTCCGAGATGATGAAGAGCTATCCCGTCGTCTCCGCCAATTCGTTCATGGACGAGGACGGCGTCTTCCACCCGATCAACGAAGTCTATAACGAAGAATGGCTCCGCAAATACGCGATGCTCGAATATAACTACCTCTTCGACGGCAACACGACCGGCTATTTTAGCGCCGGGGAGTGATAGAGGGGGGAGGAGTTTATGTGGGGAAAACCTTTGGGAAAGGTTTTCCCCACGCCCCTTTCTAAACTCTTTATGGAGCTGTTTATGGAGCCGGGCGCTTGCGGGTGCGCTCTGTCGGGGCGCTTGGGTGTGCGCGAAATTCTAACGAATTTCGCGCTCGAAATCTCGTAAGAATTGCGCAGCGTTCGGTGCTCGGCTTCGCCTCCGCCCGCCGCACCGCGGCGGCAACCGCGCTCCGCGCGGTTATTTTTATGGGGGATTTCCCACGCCGTTTGAAATTTTCTTTTGATTTTCTTTGGCGGGGCGCTCGGCTCCGCCTCCGCCGCGCGGTTACTTTTATGGGGAATTTTCTACGCTGTTCGAAACTCATAATTGATTTTTGCGGGTGGGCGGGGAACTATCTTTGGAGAGGGCGGTTTTTTTGCGGGGTAAAATTATTTTGGATTTGTGCGCAGGTCGAGAAATAAAAAATTGCGCGCATGCGTGAGAAAAAAGCGCGCGGCAGGGAAAAATGCGTGCGCGTGCGTGCGAATAAAAAATCGCGCGCGTGTGGAAAAAATTGCGCGTGCGTGCGAATAAAAAATCGCGCGCGGCGGAGCCGCCGCGCACAACGAAAAACGCCGCGCGGGGGTGTCC
>CANRIL010000026.1 GCA_947630625.1 uncultured Clostridia bacterium | reverse complement strand
TCATCCGTTCTCGTAAATCAGCTCTCCGCTCCGCCTGATCATCTTTTTCGGGCGATTTTTCCCTCCCTTTTCGGGAGGCTTTTGTCGTCCCGTTTTTTTCTTGCCACGTTTTTTAGTCCTCTATTTCGCTCAGATCATTTTAATTATATTGTATTAATTTAATTGTACCATATTTACGCAGATTTTTCAATAGTGAAGTGAATTTTTATCATAGATTGTCAATTTTTAATAACTGTTCTTGCTCACTGCGCCGATGTGTTTCAGCCGACCGTGCATACCGTCTGTTACACGGCGATTTGATCATAAACGGCTCCATATATTATAGACGCTTCATTTACTTGCCGTCAAGATTAAAGCGGGGTTTCACTGCGCACGATTGAAAAAAACGGGTTCGCCGCGTATGGGTGAGCCCGTTTTGTTCGTTATTATATATTATATGAAGACGGAAAATTTCATGTGCAAAGGACGGCTCGCGCCCGATATCCGTGCTCAGGCGGCGGGGCTTTTGTCGACGGCTTTGCGTCCGCGTGCGTGGGGGTGAATGAGCGGCGCGGGACGTATCCTTTGTGCGCGCGCTTTGCGTCCGTATGCGTGGAGCGGCTCAGAGGTACCGACCTGTCGCGGAGCGGGGTTCGCGCTTTATGTCCTCGACCGTGCCGCAGGCGACGATCTCACCGCCCTCGATGCCGCCGCCGGGACCCATGTCGACGATATAGTCCGCGTTTCTTATGACATCAAGGTCGTGTTCGATCACAATGACCGTCGCGCCGTTTGAGATCAGGCTGTCGAACACCTTTAAAAGCGTCGCGACATCGAGCGGGTGCAGCCCTATCGTCGGCTCGTCGAACACAAATACTGAATCGCTCTGTCCGCGACCAAGCTCTTCGGCGAGCTTCAGCCGCTGCGCCTCGCCGCCGGACAGGCTCGGCGTCTGTTCACCGAGCGTCAGATAGCCGAGGCCGACATCATGCAGCACGCTGAGTCTTTCATAAACACGGCGCAGGTCGCGGCAAGCCTCCATCGCCTCGTCAACGCTCATCGCCATCAGCTCCGGCAGCGAATATTCCGCGCCGCCGCTTTTGCGCTTCACACCGAACGCGCGCCTGTCGTAACGCGATCCGCCGCAGTCCGGGCACGGTATGTCAACGTCCGGCAAAAACTGCACGTCAAGGCTGACGGTGCCCGTCCCGTCGCACGTCGGGCAGCGGAGGCTGCCCGTATTATACGAGAAATCGCCCGCGTGGAGTCCCGCTGCCTTCGCGTCCTCCGTTCTCGCGTACACGCGGCGCAGCTCGTCGTGTACGTTCGCATAAGTCGCGACGGTGGAGCGGATGTTGATGCCGATCGGCGTCGCGTCGATCAGCCTCACGCGGCGTATACCCTCCGCCGAAACCGACTTCACGTGATTGGGCAGCTTTTTCCCTTCCGTCGCCGCTTCGAGCGCAGGGACGAGGCTTTCAAGCACCATCGTCGTCTTCCCCGAACCGGAAACGCCAGTCACGACGGACAATCTTCCCTTCGGGAACGCGACAGACAGCGGCTTGACCGTATGGATGTCGAGAGTCTGCATCGTGATTTTGCCGATATCAAACACGCCGCCCCCCGCCGTTTGGCGCAGCACGGGCGCGCTGCCCGGCAAAAGGTATTTTCCTATGACGGATGACGGGTCTTCGGCGACTTTTCGAACGTCGCCCTCCGCGATCACGACGCCTCCGGCGGCGCCGGCTCCCGTCCCGAGCTCAATAATATGATCCGCGCGCGACAACACGTTTGTGTCGTGGTCGACGAGCACGACCGTATTTCCGTCAGATACGAGGTCGTCCATGACTCCGGCAAGCCCCTCGATATTCGCCGGATGCAGCCCGATCGAAGGCTCGTCGAGCACGTAAAGCACGCCCGTAGTCCTGTTGCGGACGGCGCGGGCGAGCTGCGTCCGCTGGCGCTCGCCTGTCGACAGCGTGGACGATGCGCGATCGAGCGACAGATACGAAAGTCCGAGGTCGACGAGCCGCTTCGCGACGCCGAGGAACGATTCGCATATGCTCTTCGCCATCGGGCGCATATATTCGGGCAGCGAATCGGGCACGCCGGACACCCATGTGATAAGCTCGGAGAGCGTCATTTTGCATGCGTCCGCGAGCGAAATCCCGCGCAGTCTCGGCGCGCGTGCGCGTTCGGACAGGCGCGTTCCGCCGCAGTCGGGGCAATCGTCCTGGCGCAGGAATTTTTCGACGCGCTTCATCCCCGCCTCGTCCTTTACTTTCGAAAGCGCGTTTTCGACCGTATAGACCGCGTTATAATATGTAAAATCGAGCTCGCACGCCTCCTCGGTCTTCTTTGACCTGTAAAAGATGTGCTTTTTCTCAGCCGGACCGTCGAACACGATCCCGCGTTCCCTCTCCGTCAGCTCCGAAAACGGAACGTCCGTCCGGACGCCCATCGCGCGGCAGACATCCGTCATCAGCGACCACATCAGCGAATTCCACGGCGCGACAGCGCCGTCGTCGATCGAAAGCGACTCGTCGGGCACAAGCGTCGACCTGTCGACGGTGCGGACGACGCCGGTACCGCCGCACGTCGGGCACGCGCCCTGACTGTTGAACGCGAGCTCCTCAGCACCGGGCGCGTGCACGCTCGCCCCGCAGACGGGGCACACGATCGGGCGCTCCGCCGCGACATCGAGCGTCGGCTCGAGGTAGTGCCCGTTCGGGCACATATGGCACGCGAGGCGCGAGAACATCAGCCGCAGGCTGTTTAAAAGCTCGGTCGAGGTGCCGAACGTGCTCCTGATGCCGGGGACTCCCGGACGCTGATGAAGCGCGAGCGACGCCGGGATATAGCGCACGTCGTCAACGCTCGCCTTCATCGCCTGCGTCATGCGCCGCCGCGTATACGTCGACAGCGATTCAAGATACCGCCGCGAGCCCTCCGCGTAAAGCACGCCGAGCGCGAGCGACGACTTCCCCGAGCCGGACACGCCGGCGATCCCGACGATCTTCCCGAGCGGAATATCAACGTCTATATTTTTGAGATTATGAACCTTAGCGCCGCGAACCTCGATCTTATCCGGCGCCGAGCGAACCTTATCCATAAATGCTCCCCGAAAAAAATATTTACCGATATATTATAAAACATAATTTCCCCGCGCGCAACACGCTTTTATAGATTCGTCCGGCTCATAAAACAATTTCTTTCTACAAATTTTTGTCCGGCGCGTCAAAAGCACTTTACAATTCTCCCGACATGTGCTACAATGACACGAAATACAGTTTCAATATCGGGGAATCTTTCTTATGCACATCGCTATAACGGGCAAGCTCGGAAGCGGAAAAACGACTGTGGCGAATCTGATCTCGTCAAGGCTCGGATTCGAGACGTATTCGACGGGCGAGATCCAGCGAAAAGCGGCGTCCGACATGGGGATAACGACGCTTGAACTGAATCAGCGCATGATGAGCGACCCGTCGTTTGACCACGTGATCGACGACACCGTTGCGTCCGTCTCACTCGAACGCGACAACATCATCTTCGACTCAAGGATGGCGTGGCATTTCGCGCACAACGCATTTCGCGTCTTTTTGACGATCGAGCTTGACGAGGCGGCGCGCCGCGTATTTGCGGCAGAGCGCGGCAGCGTCGAGAAATATGCGACGGTCGATGAGGCTAAGGCGGCGCTTGAGAAGCGCTGCGCGCTCGAACGCGAGCGGTTTTTGTCGATCTACGGTGTCGATTATACGGACCCGAACAATTACGATCTCGTCATAGACACGACGCACCTGACATCTGATGTTGTCGCGGCAAAAATAATCGCCGAATTCAAAAAGGCGGCGGGCGAAAATTGAACGGCAAAACGAAATGATCATCTCAAAAAAGCGTGCTCACGCGGTCAGCGGAGCACGCTTTTTGTCGGTGGGATCAAATTGGCGCGCGCTTGCGCGCTTCGCGCCTTAGTGGCGCGTGACGGCGGAAAGTGAGCCTGACCATATACGGCGCTGCGTCCAAGGCTCGTCCGGTCCCGTCCAAAACGCGTCGGACGCGGGCAGACCGAGCGGAAGAAACGCGGTCAGGCAGAGATAGAGGCTCCCCGTCGAGATATACCCCTCTCCGATCTCCGGCTGATAGCCGTAAACGCCGACGGTCAGCCAGCCGTCGGGATCGAACATCCTGTCAGCCTCCATCACGCGGGAGATGACGGCGCCGAGCGCGCACCTGACGGCGGACGGCGAAATCTCCTTCGGGAGATAACCGCCGAGGGCGGCGGCGGCAAGCGCGTGAAACGCGCCGAACCTATAAGATGACGAGCGGCCGAGCACCGGATACGTCCCGTCAGGCGCGATCATCGACTCGAGCGCGGACGCGAATCTGCCCGCGCGTTCGATTATTGTGCCGCGCATGCTCTCCCAGTCCGGATATTTGTCGCCGACCGTGTTTATAACGTCGACGAGCATCGGATTTATCACGTAGCTGTTGTAATAATCGAGGTGAAATTCGGGACCGTCGCCGTAAAAACCGTCGCCGAGATACCACTGCATATGCTGGCGCAGCGCGTAATCTATCCTCATCGGGTCCCAGTCCGGCTCGCCCGCAAACGCGATGAACGCTTCAATTATCGCCGAGAACAAAAGCCAGTTGCTCGCGTACGGCTTGCGCGTCCGTGTCTCCTTCATCCTCAATATAAGCTCGCGGCGCACCTCGGGCGGGAGCTTGTGATAAAGCTCGTCAGGCGCGCGCAGTATCCCCTCGGCGAGAAACGCGGCGTCAACGATCGGCTGCCCGCCGAACGTGAAATTCATATAATCGGGCGAGCCTGGCGTGACCGCAAAGCGGATCGCCTCCCGCGTCAGCTCCGCGCAGCGCACGCGCGCCGCCTCCTCTTCCGCGTCCTCTACCGTGTGCGAGAGCCACGGCGCGATCCCGCAGACAGTCCGCCCGAGCGCCTCAAGATACGTATAATTCGCCCGGTCGGAGCCGCCGTCATATTTTTTGAAATATGCCGGACGCGCGTAAACGGGCATTTTCTCCCGCAGCTCGCCTGCGGAAAGCGCTTCGAGCACCGGCATCGCGATCTTCATCATCGCGTCGACCCACATTTTTCTTTCGGTCATAAAATATAGTCCTCCCCGTCAGCCTTTGTCTTTATATTCCCGCCTTGAAAACCAGTCAGTTAGCAGGATCTGGTTGCTGTAATAAATTCGGTCATCAATTTCGGCAGAGCGGGCGGCGGCGAGATCGTCCGTCTCGCCCGAACCGGCGATATAGTAACGCTCACCGTCATACCACGAGCGGTCTTCGAATATGACGTAGCCGCCGCCGTCCGAAAACGCGGAGTCGCCGGCGTAATAGCGCGTGTCGACATCGAAACCGAACAGATCAACGAGCGTCGGCAAAATATCTATCGACGAGGTGACTTTCCCGACCGTCATCGGAGACAGAACATTTGAATTTACGAAGAACAGCACGCGCTTCATCAGGTTTTTGTCGTACACGCCCTTATACTTCATCACGATGGCGGTGTCTTCCGAATAATAATTGTAGTGATCGGAATAAAACGCGAGCACCGTATCGTCGCGCAGCCCGGCGCGTTCGAGCGAATCCACGAGCTCGCCGATGAAAATATCAGTCTCGTATGCGTGCGCGAGGGAGTGAACGTACATCTCTTCGGCGTCAGGATAACGGGCGCGGAATTTGTCATAATATTTCGCCGACACGGACGAACCGACATATGGGCCGTGTCCCGAATAAGTCACGATGAACGAGAAGAATTTATCGCCCTCCGTCATCAGGTCAAAGCCGGATATAAGCCCCGAATCAAAATCAATGTCGGGCATATTTATATCGACGCCGCTGTAAAACCGTTCGTAGCCCCAGTTTTTATGCGTGAGCCCGCGCGCGTAGACCTCCGCGCGGCTGTTGTGAAACGAACGGACCCTATATCCGCTCCCGGCAAACAATCGCGGCAGCGAAAGCGGGAATTCGTTTCCGGCGTAAAGCCCCGTCTTGCCCCCGTAAAACGGCGGGAAAAGTCCGAGATTTGCCATGATCTCCGTGTTGAACGTGCCGCCCGATAAGTACATCGGCGCGTAATGCTCGCCGAAGACGACGCTTCCCTTGTAAAGCGCGTAGAGATTCGGCATCGCGTCCTCGGTCAGCATCCACGTGTCGATCGCCTCAAGCTGAACGAGGATGAGGTTCTTCCCCGCCAGCTTCCCCGTCATCGCGTTCGCCTCCGGCGTCTGCCTTGCATCATAATAATCGGCGATCGCCTGCGCCTTTTCGTCGTTGTCGGTGAAAATATCGCCGATGCCGGACGAGAGCCATATGTCGCGCGCCGTATATTGATAAAGCCCCGTCAGCATCATACAGTTCGGGGTGTCGGTGAAGCTCTGGTAGAGGTCCCCCTCCTGCGCGTAGCTGTCCCAGCTCACGTAGACGAACGCGCCGAGCCATTCCGCCTCGAGCAGATGTATGCCTACAAACGGCAAGGCGAACGCGAGCAGGAATAAAACGGCGCGGCGCGCCGTGTACGGTTCCTTCGTCTTCATGAGCGCCGCGACGACGGACACGGTGACGGACAATGCGACGGCGATGATCGAAATGATCCTGATTTTAATATAAGTGGCGCTGAAAAATTCCGCCCCGTCCGCGGCGAACATCATATCCGAAAACGAAAAGAACCGCGCGCCGAAGCTGTATAGGCCGCAGTGGATCAGGATCAATATGTTATAAAACGCGGTCACGGCGACGATATAGATCCGCCCGGCAAGCCCCGGCAGGATGTAGGCGACGGACGCCAAAATCACGCACCACAAAAGCGAGAACAAATTCGGCTTCAGCGCCGTGACGGACGTATGTCCGACGTTTTTATATATGATCCGGAAGAAAATGTCGGAGAAAAAGAGCGTGCCCGCAAATATGACGAGATAGGCGCGGCGAACGATAAAATCCCACGCGTGCCCGTCCGGCAGCTTTTCCCTCACGAACTTATAAAGGTGCGTCATATCATACCCAGTAGTGTCTAAAAGCTCAATGTACCGCACGCATATTATATTCCATCCGCCGCCCCCTGTCAAGCCGCCGGGCGGATGCGTGCACGCGAAAAAGCGCGGCAGGGTGGCGGGGCGAGGGCGCGGGGGCGCGAGGATTGCGTCGCAAAAAACGGCGGCGGAGGATGCCGGTTCTGGGGCGCGGAGGCGGGATAATTGCAATTCAAAGGCGCGAAGACGAGGCGACAACGGCGCAAAGGTGCGGCGGCGGGGTGCCGGTTTTGGGGCGCGGCGCGGGATTATCGCAGTCCAAAAAATCGGAGCCGGGGGAACCGGCTCCGAGGTGGGGGGTAATATTTATTCGATCACGTTGACCGTGTAGGTGTCAAAGTCGGCATAGCCGCCGGGCTGCTTTGTGGCGAAGCAGCAAAGCTCGAAGCGGTATCCCATGAAGTGGTCGAGCGTATAGAGCATGTGAAGAGGCTCGCCGATGCTCTTCCATTCGCCGCTTTCCTTGTAGAAAAATTCAGCCATATCAACGTTGTCGGCGAAGTTGCAGCGGATCATCAGCTCCGCCTCGCTGCCGGCGAGCCGGACGCGTCCGCGTTCGACCCCGGGCAGCCTGTCTCCGGGACGCTGGCGGCCGTGTTCGTCGCGCTCGGGCTCGCTGCGCGTCAGCATGACGATATAAAATCCGTCCGCCTCGCGCGTCACGGCGAGGAAGCCGTAGCTGCTCTGCATCGCGCAGATCCCGGCATAGTCGCCGACCGAAAGATTTGACGCGTCAAGCTTAACGGAGCCCTCGCAGACGGGGCCCACCGTGCGCTGACCGAGCGAATTTCTCGCGAGCGTGACGTTCGGGACGGGCTTCCCCGTTCTGAGCCGGAGGAAACCCGGACGCTCCGACAAGCTCCAGAGCGAGTTATCCGGAATGTGGTTCCACTGCCACGCGTGATGGAGCGGCGCGCCGGGGGCGTAATCAAACCCGTCGCTCGTGACTATCGGCTCGTATTCGTATCCGTGCCGCGTCGGGCGCGGTTCAACGTAATGCGGCACCTTGCCGTCCTCGCCGAAGACCGGCCAGCCGTCCTTATCCCACCGCATGGGGACGAGCACCGGGATGCGTCCGACCGCGCCGTGATCCTGGAACAGCATCGCGTACCAGTCGCCGTCCGGCGTGTCGACGATGCCGCCCTGCGCGACGCCGGCGTTGTGATATCCCATATCGTCGTTCACGACGTTGCCGAAGCGGTAGGGACCGTCGATGTTATCCGACATGAGGCAGACCTCGCACCGGCGCTTTGTGCCGTAGTTCAGCCAATGTATCATGAATATGTAATATTTGCCGTTGATCTTATACATGTGCGAGCCCTCGCACGGCAGCCCCACATATTCGGTGTCCCTGAATATGATCTTGTCTATCCCGCCCGGCAAGGGAGCGGACAGATCGGGCTTCATCTCGACGAGGCGGACATTTCCGCAGCCGGAGACGATGAACGGGCGATCGCTCTCAAAATAGAGCGAGCAGTCGTGATAAAATCCCTCGATCTTCCGCTTTTCCCAGGGACCCTCGATCTTATCCGCCGTATAGAGGAAGGATTTATTTTCCGCCCGTGTGTCGTTTGCGACGAAGATCACATAAAATTTGCCGTTGTGCCAGCGGATCGTCGCCGCCCACATTCCGGCGCCGTAGATCCCGCGCCCGTCCTCGAGGCGCGCGCCGGGAGTGTTTTCAAGCACGTCGTATATGTACGTCGCCGTCTCCCAGTGGACAAGGTCATACGAACGGAATATGACGCCGCCCGGCGAGAGGTGCATCGTCGTGCTGACCATGTAATATGTGTCGCCGACGCGGATTATGTCGACATCCGGTATATCAGCCCAGATTATCGGATTGTTCTTCTCTTGTTCCATCGCTTTGTCCTTTTCGTTTTAAAATGTCGCTTTACATATTAATTATACATTATATCGCGCACGCGCGCAAGGCAAAACGCGGAAAAGACGCGCCTTTTTTTGCGTTCGCGCCAATTTTCCGATATAACGCAAAAAGCACGGGCATGCCGTGCTTTTCCGCTTCAGTTGCGACAAAATCAGTTTTCGTCCGCGCCCTCTTCGCCTTCCTTTTTGGGCATCTCGCGGAACAGAGAGAAACGGAACAGCTTCGACTCGTCCTCCGGATTCTCGCAGCGGAGCGTTGCATTCGCGATAAGACCGCCGTTGATTATCTCCGCCAGACCGAGGAGCTGCGAGAGACGCGATCTCAAATTGATGCAGTCGCCTTCAGGTGTTTCAAGATAAACATCGCCGTTGCAGCCGTCAAGCGCGTGGATAAACTCGGCAATGTCAACATCGTGCATCTGGACTTCTCTTTTAATCATAATGTTTCGCCCTTTCGCTATCCCTTCCGGGTAGTATTTGACAGCGGCACATTTACCGTTGTCACCTTTATTATACTATGTTAATTTTTTTTTGCAACCCGCACTTTCAATAAATTTAAGCCGTAAAACGGCTCGCATTTGTGCGAAAGAGACAAATACATCGTAAAATATTATCGTATACGGCTTGATTTTTCACACGGATGAGATTATACTATATAAAAACATAAAAAATCACGGGGAAATTTGCAGGATGGAAAAGGTTTCTGTTGTTCTCGTCGGAATAGGCGGTTACGGGGGGATATATGTAAACGAGGTGCTTAAGCCGGAGAACGAAAAGCTCTTCCGGCTCGCCGGCGTCGTCGACCCGTTTCCGGAGTCGTGCCGCAGGCTCGGCGAGCTTACGGAGAGGTGCGGTCAGCCGTTCGCCTCGCTCGAAGATTTTTACCGCGAACGCCGCGCGGACCTTGCCGTGATCGCGACGCCGATACAGTTTCACACGGAAAATATAATCACGGCGCTAGGGGCAGGGTCTGACGTGCTATGTGAAAAGCCGCTCTGCGGGGACGCGCGCGATATCGAGAGGCTGGCGGAGGCGGAGGCGCGCTCGGGCAGGCGCGTCTCGATCGGATATCAATGGTCGCACAGCGAGGCGATAACGCGGCTGAAGGACGACATAATGGCGGGCGTTTACGGCGAGCCGCGCGAGCTGCGCACGCTCGTTTTATGGCCGCGCGACCGCAAATATTTCGGGCGCGGCACGGGCTGGGCGGGAAAAATACGCGCCGCCGACGGCTCGCTCATTTACGACAGCGTTGCGAACAATGCCGCCGCGCATTATCTTCATAACATGCTCTATGTCACCGGCGGCGAAAGGGACAGCGCCCGCCGCGTCACCGGCGTTAAGGCAGCGCTCGCGCGCGTCAATGATATTGAAAATTTCGACACGTCCGTCATCGAATGCGAGCTCGATGGCGGCGCGCGCGCGCTGTTCGTCGCGTCGCACGCGATAGATCTGACCGTGAATCCGATATTCGATTATAAATTTGAGCGCGGCAGAGTCACGTTCTCGCAAAATCCGCCGCCGGACTCGCTTGAGGGCGCGGGCGGCTATGCCGTCGGGCACATCGTCGGCGTCACGGACGCGGGAGACATGCGCGACTACGGCGACCCGTTTGCGTTCCCGGAGCGCAAGCTGCACGTCGCCGCGGCGATCACGCGCGGAGAGCTTCCCTCTCCGGTCTGCGGCATACGCGCCGCATCCGAGCACACGCGGCTCATAAACAAGCTCGGCGAAGACTTCTCTATCGGCAGCTTCTCGCCGGAGCTCATCCGTGAGAAAAATTCGCTTCTCTACGTCGAAGGGCTTGCCGAGCGCCTGATTTCGGTCTACGACGGCAAAAAATCCGATTTTTCCGACATGATGAAATAATTCGCCGCAAATAAACACTCAGCGCCGTTTTCCCAAAAGAGGGACGGCGCTGAGTGTTTTATGTTTGGGTGATAAGTCCTTATTATGCCGGACAGCGAAACGCTTACATATGATGCGCTCGCCCGCGACTACGGGCTCACCTATACGTCTGACTATAAATCTATTGCCGGGGAAATTTCCGCGCATCTTCATTGACCACTCGATCTGTGGGGAGGCTGCCCGTCATCAGCGGCATCTCAAGCCGCATTGAAGTGCGGAATGCGGAAAATCAGGGCTCGCCGAGCGCCTGATTCCTGCCTGCGGCGGCAAAATGTCCGATTTTTCAGACGTGTGAAATAATTCGTGCAAATAAACGCTCAGCGCCGTTTCCCGAAAATCGGGGACGGCGCTGAATTTCTTAAGATTTTATTAATTTTGTGCGCGATGCCTTGACAATATTTTACCTGCATGATACATTATGCTTGTGAATGAAAATAAATTATTGTTATATGACGATTGTTATATAAAATTATTATATATACGGATTATATAATAAAATAGTGATAATACTTTTTTACCGATGATATCCTATATTATACCTGATAATTTCCCCGCACCGTAGAGACTCATAAGGCTCATTGAGCGAAATATGATTATTTTAATTTCAACCGACCGGAGGACGTATGAACAAACTTAAATTTATCTGCTCGCTGCTATTGCTTATCGGGTTTTTGTGCGCCTCGTCATGTTCGTGGAACAAACAGGTGTCGACCCAGACCGGAAATTCTGAATCCGGTGCGGGGCAGGACGAATCCGAAAGTTCGGGATCGGATGAGATCGAAAGCCCGGAAAGCGGCTTTAAGCCGGATTCTAACATTAATGTGACTATCAATAAAGAAAGGGCTCCCCGCGAATTTATCAACGGCACACATTTCGGCTGCACGTGGGACAATTTTGTTTATTACAGCACTTTAGCTGACAGTAGAATTTTTTATCAATGCGTGAATGACCCATATCCCATAAGCCAGCCGCTTCTTGGCGACCCTTTGGCATCAGACAGAGACGACCCATTTTACATGGCTTGGTTATTATTTCTTATTGATGAAAAATCAACCGTTGAAAATGAAAACTTACCCATTCTTATAATAGCTTACAGATATTATGCTGATGATTCGTTCGAAGATGAAAGAACAAGAATATGTTCCTTTGACACGAAAACGAACCGTATGGATACGCTGGCGGACGGTTTTTCCGGTTACCCAAGTCAGCTTGCGTTATATAAAGACAAGATCTATTTCTCCACATTCGACTCGGAAAAGGGAGAATTTGTCGTTCGCCGGATAAACCGCGACGGCGGAGGCGAGCTTCAAATGGGCGAGTCTACGCCGTATGAAATAACGATACAGTACATCAATGACGACCTGATCTATTATTTAGACCATGACGATTCGTGCGTTTACACGTGCAGAACGGATTTCACCGGGAAGACAAAGTTTTATGATTCCTTTATGGAAATTTTCTATATTTCGGATGAATACATGTACTACGGCGAGCCGAAAGGCGGCGAAGACAGGCGGTTTTCCACTTTATACCGCTCTGATAAAAACGCCCCCAAAGAGCGCGAATCGCTTGTGGATTATTTCGGATGTGATTTTTTTGACGACGTATGCTATATAATAGTGTTAGGCAAGGTTTCTACATACAATATTTATACTGGGGAAACGAAAACGCTCATAGAAAATCTGACTCCGAACGACGAGCAAAAAAGCTTCTATGCCTTTTCTGATACATATATTATATTTGACACCGACCGCATAGAGGATCACCACGGCATAGAGACTATCACATGTCTTGACGTAAAGACCGGAAAAGAATGGGCGATCGCCGAGAACAGGTGAGCTTTTATGTTTGGTAGCTTCAAAAGCTGTTCACACCCGCAGCGGCTCCTGCTCGTTTCCTCGGAAGTCGAAGCTTTGGATACGTATTCGGAACGTATTTTAATTTTGATGAAAAACGATTGGAGGACGTATGAACAAACTTAAATTTATCTGCTCGCTGCTATTGCTTATCGGGATTTTGTGCGCCTCGTCATGTTCGTGGAACAGCCCGGAATCGGATCAGACCGGAAGTTCGGGATCCGGTGGGACGGAAAACCCGGAAAGCGGATTTAAGCCTGATCCGAACATCAGTGTAACGATCAATAAAGAAAGGACTCCGCGCGATTTTATCAACGGAACTCAATTCGGCTGCACATGGGAGGATTTTGTTTATTACCGCAGCTTAGCCGACAATAGATATTTTTATCAATGCGTGAGTGACCCATACCCCTTACGCCAGCCGCTCATGGGCGACCCTTTGGCTTCAGGCATAGACGACCCATTTCACGGGGTTTGGTCGTACTTTCTCATCGACGAAAAAGCGACCGTTGAAAATGATAACTTCCCCGTCCTCATAATAGCTTACTCATATTATGCTGATGATTCGTTCGAAGATGAAAGAACAAGAATATGTTCCTTTGACACGAAAACGAACCGTCTGGAGACGCTGGCGGACGGTTTCTCCGGTTCTCCAAGGCAGCTTGCGTTATATAACGACAAGATCTACTTTTCCACATTCAGCAGAGAAAGCGGAGAATTTGTTGTTCGCCGGATAGACCGCGACGGCGGAGGCGAGCTTCAAATGGGCGAGTCTTCACCGTATGAAATAACGATCCAGTATATCAGGGACGACCTGATCTATTATTTGGACCATGACGATTCGTGTGTTTACACGTGCAGAACGGATTTTACCGGGAAGACAAAGTTTAATGATTCCTATATACAAATTTTCTATATCTCGGATGAGTACATGTACTACGGCGAGCCGAAAGGCGGCGAAGGCACGCGCCTTTCCACTTTATACCGCTCTGATAAAAACGCCCCCAAAGAGCGCGAATCGCTTGTTGAATATATCCGCTGTGACTTTTTTAAAGACGTATGTTACATAATGGTCGAACAAAAGGTTTCCACATATGATATTTATACAGGAGAAATGAAAACTATTGTAGAAAATATAAATCCGAACAAAGAGGAAAAAAGCTTCCATGCATTTTCGGACACATATATTGTATTTGACACCTTTGAAATATATGAGGATCATCATGCCTCGGAGGTCATCTCATGTCTTGACATCGGCACCGGGAAAGAATGGGTCATTGCGGAAGATATTTTTGGGAAATAGATGGTGAGCTTTTATGTTTGGAAGACTTGTTTTCTTTGAAATAAAAAAAATAATTTCCTCAAGGCTCGTCCGCGTGATGGCGGTCGTGCTGCTGCTATTGAACATCATCATCTGCGCGGACTTCTCATATTATCCGGATACCGGGCGGGATGAATATCTCGATTCGGTTTTCGAGCTCTACTACAGCGACCCGGAAAAATTCTATTCCGAATATGAGCGGATAAAGGATGAGAGTCATCACGCGATCGATGATGATTATGAAATGTCCTCGATCTACGGCGGCGGCGTCATATCGGACAATTTGCTGTTCAGTATCGTAGACGCCACCGTAAACGCGGACAAGACGTATCACGAAGCGCTCACCGATATTCTTAACAGCTCCCGCAGCATCTCTATGCACTATGAAAGGACGGGCAGAGAGGATTCGTTCACATACAGGTACAACAGGCGGCTGACGGAAGTATACGCGTATCTTGACGAAAACGTGCATATCAAAAACACGTACATACGCGGCTGGGACACTTATTTCCGGTACACGACCGACTTTTTTGCGGCGTTTCTTCTCGTCGTCGTCATTGCCGTCGTCTCCGTGACCGAAGACCGCGCGTGCGGGCTGTACGCTATTGCGTCGGCGTGCAGAAACGGACGGGGGCGCACCGTGGCGGCGAAGCTGTGCGCCTCGCTGATTTTGACGGCGGCGGTGATAGTCATCTTTTCGGCTGCCACGTTCACGGTCACGGGCATATGCTCGCGGGGGTATTCCGACCCGTCCGAGGCGGCGCAGGCGATCGACCGGCTCCAGCTTATGCCGCTGCGCGTCAGCGTCCGCGGAGCCGTGTTCGTAAGCGTCGGGCTGAAGCTCGCGTCCGCCCTGCTCTTCTGCTCCGTCTTCTTCGCGCTCACCTCGATAATCAAGGGGACTGTCCTGTCTATCGCCGCCGGGATCGGTATTATAGTCGGCAGTTACGCGGGATACGTCGCGTCGCTGTCGGACAGCCGGGACCTCACCCCGGTCAGGTATCTCAACATCTGGTGCATTCATACGGCCGATATTTTCGCCGAAAAGTACCGCGCGTTTGATCTGTTCGGGTTTCCTTGTGGGCTTTGGGCGGTGATGCTCGCGCTGCTCGCGCTGGCGGTCGTCATTTCGCTTATTCTTGCGTGTATTTTTTATCCGAAGGAGAACTTCCTTCTGAAGCTCCGGTTCCCGAAGCTGTTGAGGCGCGGCGTGCAGGAGCTCGGCGCGCGCGTACGGAAGCTGACCGACAAATTCTACATGCGCTTCTCGCTCTCGCTTTCATTTTACGAAATTTACAAGCAGCGCGCGATGCTCGTGCTGCTCGCCGCGCTCACGGTCATAAAGCTATTCGTTTCCGCCGCTTATTACGCGCCGCCCGAATCGGTGTTTGACAAGTCGCTGAAGGAATATGTCTCCGAGATCGGCGGCGAGTATACGGAGGAAAAAGCCGAATATATAAGGGATCAATACGAATCATATTCGGAGGTGCTCAACAATTTTGATAAGATAGAGGATGCGTTCTGGCACGGGGAGATGTCTTCGGAGACGTATGAATATTATCACGACGAGTACCGCGAAGCCGTTTACAAGACGGACGCGCTCGGATATCTCGCCGAGCGAGCCGACTACCTCAGCACGCTTCGCGAAACGCGCGGCTTCACCGGCGTGTTCGTCTACGATGCCGGCTACAACAAATATATGTCGCAGGGCGTCGACTGGCTGCTGTTGCTGTTCGTCGCCGCGCTGTCGTGCCGGATGTATCTTTTCGAGCACAAAAAACCGCCGGCGGGAACGTCGCTTATCGCGATATCGAACGCCACAAAGCTCGGGCGCGATGTGATGTTCCGGAAAAAGGCGTTCATCTGCGCCATAATGTCATCGTTCGCGTGGTGGCTCTTCCGTATGATCGACTTATACTTCCTTTTCACCTCATACGAAATGCCAGACATGAGCGTGTCGATCCTTAATCTGCCGCAGTACGAAGGCTCGATGTTCAATTTTTCGATCCGGGGATACATTGTGATCTCCGCGGCGCTTTCCCTGCTCGGCGTGCTCATGATCTCGGCGCTCGCGTTCTCGATCGGTCTGCTCTTCAAACGCGCGATCTTCGTTTATCCGATTACGGCGGCGATCCTGCTGATCCCGCAGCTCGCCGTGTCGACGAAGGTCCCCGCCGCCGAGTATCTTGATTTTACCGCGCTATATGATATCGACCGGCTGTATAGGCTTTCGCCCGCGGGAATGCCGCAGCCCATATACTGCATCCTGTTCGCGGCGGTGATCGCTTGTCTTTTGGCGCTTTTGACCGTTTATTCTTCAAACAAGGTCAAAAAGGGGCGGATAAACTGAGCGCGCGCTGTGGGAAAAATTTTCTTTGCTTTCATAAAATAATATGCGAGGGAGGGGACATCAGAAAGTCCCCTCCACGCTCTGTCTAATTCATAGAATAACATATGAGGGAGGGGCTTTTCAAAAAAGTCCCCTCCCCGTTTTGTTTATTCGGCGAAAACGTCAGCTGTCGCGAATGTGATATAATCTTCCGGGTCGACCGGCTTGCCGCCGATATTGATCTCGAAGTGGAGGTGCGCCTCGTCCGCGAGCTCGCAGAGCGCCGTATCGCCGACGCTGCCGATGATCTCACCTGCGGCGACCTCCTGCCCCTCCGCCAGTTCGTCCGCGGACTCGCGCGAGAGGTTCTTATATACGGTCACGGCGTCGCCCTCGTGGCTGATCGACACGCACCAGCCCCACATCGGGTCCTCCCACACGTCAGAGATGACGCCGGGCGCCGCCGCCTTCACGGACGAGCCGACCTCGGCAAGTATATCGACGCCGGTATGGGTCCTGTAATCGTTCATCGTCATTGAATAAACGAGCACCGTTTCGCTGTGCCCTTTCGAAACCGCGCCGTCCGCGGGCGCCGAGAATGACGGCGGCTCGGACGGGGAATCAACGTCTGCGGACGGTTCCTGCGTCTCCGGCTTTTCCGTCACTGGCGGCTTTTTGTCCGTCTCAGGCTTTTGTCCCTTGTTGTCCGTCTCCGGGAGCGACGGCTCGCCGAGCGTCGGTTTATTCGGGTCGTGTTCAGCTGTGCCCGGCTCGATGACGTTTGCCGCGCCCGTCGTGCCCTCCGGCAAGTCGTTCGGGCGCGCCCTGCGGCTCGCGACTCCGGTCACTATGACAAGTACAGCCAGCACCGTCAGCACAAGGATGAGCGCCGCGTATACGATTCGGTTTTCGTTTTTCTTGTTTTCCATAATGTAATCGTTGTCTCCTTTTTTTGCTTGGCAAGCTTATTTTTGCCCGTTTCCCGGTTTTTATTCACGCGCCGGACGATTTGACGAATTATATTGACTAAACCGGCCCGATATTATATAATGGAAATGTCTTAATTCCGAAAGCGAGGGTCAATATATGTTGAAGACAGAAAGAACGTGCGTCATGAATCTTGACGGCGCTATGCGCGGCGCGCGCAATCCAATGAACAGCTGGGCGCGCTCCGACAGTTATTTTGATGAAAACGGGAATTACGTGCTCGGTGAAAACGATCTTTCGCTCGCCGTCCGCCTTCGCCGCGCGGGCAGCGACCACCGGAAGTTCATCCGCCAGATATTCGTCTCCGTCGACATCACGGCGCCGCTCTACTGGTGGAAGGAATTTGACACGTACAAGGTCGGCACCGTCGCGAACTCAACCTCGACGATGCACAAAATTCACAGCAAGCCATTCTCCCGCGACGATTTCTCCTGCGACAAGTGTTCCCCCGCGGCGCTCGCCATGCTCGATTCGATGATAGCCCACCTTGAAGAGACGCGGCTGCGCTTTGTCGAGACGAAGGACAAGCAGGACTGGTATGACATGATACAGCTTCTTCCTTCATCATATAATCAGATGCGCACCGTGACGATGAATTACGAAAACCTTGTCAATATGTATTTTGCCCGCCGCGACCACAAGCTCGACGAGTGGCACGTTTTGTGCGACTGGATCATGTCCCTGCCCTACGCACACGAGCTGATCGCCTGTGACATCTGACGTTTTTCCTACATTTCATTATATGTTCGTTCACGAAAGCCGCCCCGCGAGATCATGCCGGGCGGTTTTTTACGGCTTTCGCAGCGTTTCGAGTTTCTCTGACCAAAGGGGCGAAGACACGCTCGTTTTCGCCTTCAACTTTTGTAAAAACGAACAAAACGGGCGGGCAATGTTTGTGTACTTTTTTCTTTGGTGTCTTCTTGATATTAATGGAATTTTATGGTATCATAATCATGTCAACAAAAACAAAAAACGGAGACACGGAAAATGGAACAGAATAAAAAAATACTCATTGCCGATGAAAACAGCGAATCCCGTAAAAGATGCAAGGAAGCGCTCACACGTGCGGGCTTCCGCACAGTTGAAGAAGCCTACAACGGAGAAGACGCGCTCATGAAGATACAAAGACTCTCCCCGGATGTCGTCATTGCCGATATCTGGCTCTCAAAGCTTGACGGAATCGGACTCCTTCGCGCATGCCGCACGCTCGAACCGAAGCCCGTATTCATCATCATCTCGCTCGTGTCGAACCAGAACATCCTCGTCGACGCGATGAACGCGGGAGCGTCGCTCTGCCTTTTGAAGCCGCTCGATTACGGCAGTCTCGTCAGCCACATCGAATCACTGACCGGCTCGCAGCGGAGCATTTCCCCGTCCGACGCGGGCGCGCCGCCCGACATCGAAACGCAGGTGACGAAGATCATCCACCAGATCGGTGTTCCCGCGCACATCAAGGGGTACCAGTACCTTCGCACGGCCATATTGATGACGATCGCGGACAGCGACATAATCAATTCGGTCACAAAGGTGCTTTATCCGTCCGTCGCGAAGAAATATTCGACAACGACATCGCGCGTCGAGCGCGCGATCCGTCACGCGATCGAGGTCGCGTGGGACCGCGGCGACGTTGACACGCTCAACTCGTATTTCGGCTACACGATCCAGAATTCGCGCGGCAAGCCGACGAATTCCGAATTTATTGCCATGATCGCGGACAACCTCCGGCTCAAATATAAAATGTACAACTGAAAATGCGGGGAGGGCGCGCGTTTTGATGCGCGTCCTCCCCGCATCGCTTTTTCCGCGTCGGCGAGGGTGTCCGCTTCGCGAGCGGCGGGGTGTTCCATCCGTTCAGCGTGGGGGCGTTTTCGTGTTCCGTCTCATTCTTCCCTCGCGGCGGGGGTGTCCCGTGGTCTGTTTCATTCGCTCAGCGCGCGGCGGGGTTGTTCCATCCGCTCCGCGCGGCGATTTTTCCGTGTTTCCCTCCTCGCAAGGCTGAAAAGCTCATGATACCGCCTCATGGGCTTTTCAGCCGCTTTTTGTTTGCTTTGTTTCCCGCCGCCATGGGGCGATAATCGGCGCGCCTCAGGGCGGCGGGATTTTTTTGTGCGGATTTCACATACTTATCAGATATTTTTCCTTGACTTTACATAGATTTTATAATACAATGGAGTTATGAAGTCGATTTATGGCGACCGACACCGAAAGCGGGGTGAATTATTTGCCGTTTAAGGAAGTATTTAAGCGCGTCGAGAAAAAATATATCCTCTCAAAGGAACAGCACGAGGGCATGATGCCGCTCGTTGAGGAGCACATGTGCGGCGATTCATACGGGCGCAGCACGATATACAACATCTACTTCGACACGCCGACGCACGCGCTTGTCCGCGCCTCGATCGACAAGCCCGTTTACAAAGAAAAGCTCCGTCTGCGCTGCTATACGCAGCCGACCGACGACACGACGGCGTTCGTCGAGATCAAGAAAAAATACAAGGGCGTCGTTTACAAGCGCAGGATAAGCATGTCTTACCGCGACGCCATCAATTTCACGTGCCGCGGGCTTCCGCCGGATCATGATTCGCAGATCGCGCACGAGATCAAATGGCTGCTCGAATATTACGACAAGATCTCGCCCGCGATGGTTCTGACGTATGACAGGATCGCGTTCTTCGCGAAGGACAACCCGGAGCTGCGCATCACGTTCGACACGAACCTGCTCTCCCGCGACTACGATTTCGATCTGTCCCTCGGCGCTTACGGCAAGCCGCTGCTCGGTCCGGGCGAGTGCCTGATGGAAGTCAAGATACCCGATTCGATGCCGCTCTGGCTCGCGCACAAGTTCGACGAGCTGCAGATCTTCCCCACCTCGTTCAGTAAATACGGCTCGGCGTACGCCGACCTTTTAAAAAACACGTAAGGAGAAACGTTCATGTTTAACCAGCCTTTCACCTCGATCATACAGGGCGGAGAGATCACGATAGGTGATTTTCTCATCGCATCCGCAGTGTCGCTGCTGCTCGGCTTCGCCGTTGCCGCCGCATCGGCGTTCGTCGGCAGAAAATCGAAGAGCGTTTCGATCTCGCTGACTATAATCCCGTTCATCGTTCAGGTCATAATCATGATCGTCAACGGCAATATCGGCGTCGGAATCGGCGTCGCGGGCGCGTTCAGCCTGATCCGTTACCGTTCGAATCCCGGCACGGCGTCCGATATCCTTGTGCTCTTCATCTCGATGACCGCAGGGCTTGTGATCGGCGTCGGATATGTGACGCTCGCCGTGATATTCACCGTCATCGCGATAATCGCCTACATTATTATATCCTTCGTCGGCATGGGCGGGGAGAAGCGCGGCGTACGCGAATTGAAGATCACGATCCCGGAAGGGCTCAACTATCCGCACATTTTTGACGACATATTTGAAAAATACACGAAGTCCGCGGAGCTCATCCGCGTCCGCACGACGAATCTCGGCAGCATGTATCAGCTTACATATAACATCACGATCAAAAATCTCGACGAGGAAAAGGAAATGATCGACGATATCCGCTGCCGCAACGGAAATCTCGACATCATCTGCGGGCTCGTCCCCGTCGCATCCGACTCCGAAAGACTGTAAAACATGAAAAGAACCATAATTCCCGTCGTCGGCATCGTCATTCTGCTCGCGTTGATCGCGGGCGCGGTGATCTTGTTGAACGAGCTCGTTTACGCGCCGTCCAC
This sequence comes from uncultured Clostridia bacterium, assembly GCA_947630625.1. Taxonomy (GTDB): domain Bacteria; phylum Bacillota; class Clostridia; order Oscillospirales; family CAG-272; genus DTU064. The sequence goes on along the minus strand of CANRIL010000026.1, from coordinate 15,816 downwards.
CGATACGGTGCGCGAGTCGTTTTCATTTGGCGCGGACGAGGCGGCGGCGATAGACATTGACATCAACATCGGCTACATCAACGTATTTGAGTCGCCCGACGCGGTGTTTGCCGTAGATTTCTCCGAATCGAGAAAGGGGCTCTACAAAGCCGAGCTCGTTGACGGGGCGATCAGCGTCACCGAGGGCGAAAGCTCATGGGTCGACAAGCTCAGCCGCCGGGAAAGCGAGAAATGCGGCGTCGAGATCGGCGTCCCTGCGGGCACATCAATTAAGCTGCGCATTTCGGCAAGCGTCTCCGATATCACGGTAGACGGCGTTGCGCTCGTCGGCGACACCGAGCTCACAGTTGAGACGGGCAGCGTCTCCGTCAACGGAGTTGAGACGGACGGCGGCGTTTCCGCCGTCACGGCGACCGGAAACGTTGAATTCTGTTTCATCGACTGCGCCGAAATTTCGGCAAACGTCGCCACCGGCGACGTTTCCGTCCGCTCACTGAATGCGGAAAAGTCGATCTCGATCAAGGTCGTCACCGGCAAAGTCACCGGCCGCCTTACGGGCACGCGCGGCGACTACACGGTGTCGGCGTCCGTCAACACCGGCGTCTGCGGCATCGAGTCGGGCGGTTCCGGCAAAACGGAGCTTAATGTCAGCGTCACGACCGGGAGCATCGCCCTCGACTATGAGGGCGGCAAGGAAGGCTGAGTCGGCGGGATAAATTTAATATGACGCCATAGCGGCGCGGAATGGATCATCGGGGTCCAAGTCCGCGCCGCTTTTTTGTCCGCGTGGGGGTGTATTTTTTTATTTGCGCGCACGCGCGAGGTTGGCAATGTTCAATCCTTAAGCTTCCGGCACAAGATCGCAAATACTACGAGCATAAGCGGGAAAACGGACGCCGACGCGAGGCCGGCGGAGAAGCTGTCCCCGAACGCGCCGGAAACGAATCCGACGAGCGAGGGCCCCGTCGTACATCCGACATCGCCCGCGAGCGCGAGCAGCGCGAACAGCGCCGTTCCGCCGCCGCGGCAGCGCACCGCCGCGACGCTGAACACGCCCGGCCACATTATTCCGACCGAGAGCCCGCATAACGCGCAGCCCGCAAGCGCGAGCGGCGGCAGCGGCGAAAACGCTGCGCAGATATAGGACGCGGTGCAGACCGCGCCGCAGATGATGATATATTTGAGAAGGTCTACGCGCTCTCCCCACTTCGCGTAGATCACACGCGCCGTCCCCTGCAGCGCGCCGAACAAACACGGCCCCACTATGTCGCCGACAGTCTTTGAAACGCCGAGCCCGCTCTCCGCGAACGCGGACGCCCACTGCCCCATCGCCAGCTCGGACGCGCCCGCCGTGAACATCAAAAGCGCGAGCACCCAGAAAACGGGCTTTCGCAAAAGCTTTCCCGCGGGCATGCTCTCCCCTTCCACCTCGGAAAGCGTCATTATCGGCACGCGCGTGAACAGCACCGCCGTGAACGCCGGTACGAGCGCCCAGACGCACGCGAGTATCCGCCAGCAGTCGAGCCCGAAAACCGCAAACGACGCGGTCGAAACGAGGATGACGAACACGACGCCCCAGCAGTAAAACGAATGCAGAAGGCTCATCGCGGACGCCTTGTTGTCGGACGGGCACGACTCGACGATCGGGCTTATGAGCACCTCGATCAGCCCGCCGCCGACGGCGTAGAACAGCACCGCGCAGAGCAGCCCCGTAAACGCGTCATTCAAAATAAACGGGAAAATTCCGAGCCCGGCGACGCCGACCGTTGAAAAGATATGCGCGGCGACGATCGCGCGGCGGTATCCGATTTTGTCTACGAATTTCGCCGCCATGAGGTCTACCGCGAGCTGCACCGCGAAATTCAGCGTGATCAGAAGCGTTATCTTCCCTGTCGGTATGCCGAGCTTGTCGTGAAACATCACGAAGAGGAGCGGCGCGAAATTGTTCCCTATCGCCTGCGTTATGTATCCGAGATAACACGCGCGGGTCGTATGTTTATACGTTAGTTTTTTCATGTATGACTCCGGTCCCGATTTGTCGATTCATATTGTATAATGAAAGCTGTTTTTTTGCAAGATATATACGGCTGCAGAGCTTTAAAATCGTCGCATTTGCACGACTTTTCAGCTTGCCCGAAAAATTTTTTGACTTTTTTGAAAAACACTATTGACTTTCTTTGACCTTCGTGGTATACTCACAATAGTCAAGGATAGTCAAAGTCAAAGAGGTGAGATAAAATGACATTGTCTGACTACATCGCGTCGGTGATAGAAGAGATGCTCGACGAGGGCGGCGGCTTTGCGGAGATGAAGCGGAACGACCTCGCGACGAAGCTCGGCTGCGTTCCGAGCCAGATCAACTACGTCATCACGTCGCGGTTCACGCCGGAGCGCGGCTACATCATCGAGAGCCGTCGCGGGGGCGGCGGCTACATCAGGATAGTCCGCAAGCAGCTTTCGAAAAACGACTACCTGATGCACTTCTTCCACGCGACTGGCAATTCGCTCGGCGAGGCGGAGGCGGGCGCGTTCATCTCGAATCTCTACGGAGCCGACATCATAGACGAGCGCGAGGCCGCCATAATCGGCACGGCAGTTTCGGACAGGGCGCTTTCATCTATCGCGCCCGACGCGAGAAACGCCGTCCGCGCCGACATCCTGCGCCATATTATTCTGACGCTCATACATTAAAATATATCAAAGGTCAAAAAGGAGAAAACGTCATGTTATGCGAAAGATGCGGCAAGAATGAAGCCACGATACATTACAGCGAAATAGTCAACGGGAAAAAGCGTTCGTACTCGCTCTGCGAGGAATGCGCCGACGCGCTTGGGATAAACGTCAAGGGCGACCCGTTTGAAGCCTTCGGAGCCGGTTCCCTGCTCTCCGGCTTTTTCGGGGACATATTCGATCACCCGGCAGTCGGCAGAGTCGCGGAGCCGAAGACAGAGACGCGCTGCCCCGTCTGCGGCAGCACGCTGCGGGAGATCGCCGCAAAGGGCAAGGTCGGGTGCGCCGAATGTTACAGGACGTTCCGCGCAGAGCTCGCCCCGACGATACGAAAGATACACGGCGGCGTCACATATAAAGGGACGACGCCCGCCGCCGACAACTCCGCGGCGGCGAAGGAAAAGCCCGCCTCCGAGCTTGACGCGCTGCGCGCGGAGCTATATGAGGCGATAAAGAACGAAGAATTTGAGCGCGCGGCACAGCTGCGCGACAAGATCAAGTCGCTCGAAAGCTGACTATTCAGAGGTGGGAGGAAATAAAGTTATGTCATGGTACGGTAAAGAAGGAAGCATGTCGGATGTCGTGCTCTCGTCGAGAGTGCGCCTTGCGAGAAACGTTGAGGGGCTGCCGATGGGAGATATGCTGGCTGACGAGCGCGCCGCGGAGCTTATAAAAGGCGCCGGCGAGGCGCTTGTCGGTTACGACAGAATAGATTTTGACCGCCTTGATCCGGTGACCGCCGCCGCATACGCGGAGGAACACATCGTCTCTACCGAATTTGCCGCGGCGAAATCTCCGCGCGCGCTTTTCACGAACGAATCAGCCGACACCTATATCATGGTATGCGAGGAAGATCACTTTCGTATACAAAGCATCACGCGCGGATATTCCCTGAACGACGCTTACGCGCACGCGGCCGCCGCCGAATCGGCGCTTTCGGGCAAATTCAAGCTCGCGTTCGATCCGGAGCTCGGCTATCTGACCCACTGCCCCACAAATCTCGGCACCGCGATGCGCGCCTCGCTGATGATGTTTCTGCCCGCGCTCACCGAGAGCGGACAGATCGCGTCTCTCGCCCGCCAGCTTTCAAAGCTCGGCATGACGGTGCGCGGCATGTACGGCGAGGGCTCGGACGCCGCGGCGTGCCTATACCAAATCTCAAATCAGGTGACGCTCGGCATCACGGAGGAAGAAACGATCTCCAAGCTGACGCGCCTCGTCGACACCATCATAAACGAGGAGCTGCGCCGCCGCCGTGAGCTGCTCGGCAAAAGCGCCGACGAAGCCGCCGACATCTGCTCGCGTTCGTTCGGCATCCTGACGCATTCGCGCCTGATGAGCTGCCGCGAATTCATGGACAACTGGGTGAACGTCCGCCTCGGCGTCTCGCTTTCGCAGCTGTCGGACGGCAAGGTCGATTTCGGTATACCGTCGAATGTGACGTATAAAACGCTCGACACGGCGCTGATCGAATCGCAGCCCGCCGTGCTGACGCTTTTGTCCGGCGGCGGGGAGCTCACCCCGCGCGAGCGCGACCTGCGCCGTTCGGCGCTTCTGCGCGAACGGTTAGGCGAGGCGGGATGACAGCGGGAACAAACGATATGTTATATTTTCAGAAAGGAATGATGATAAATGACAAGCAGATTTACCGAAAAGGCTGAGAACGCCATAAACAACGCGCTTTCGTTTGCCTCCGAAATGGGACACACGTATGTCGGCTCCGAGCACATCCTTCTGGGGCTAACGAGCGAGACGGACAGCGTCGGCGCGAAGCTGCTCGCCGAGCACGGCGCGACGGCGGAGGAGGAACGCAACCTCATCGCCGCCATATCGGGGACGGGCGACAAATGCCGCGTTTCCCCCTCTGACATGACGCCGCGCACGAAAAAGATAATCGAGACATCCGCATATATCTCCGCGAGATACGGTCACGGCTATATCGGCACCGAGCATCTGCTCGCGGCGCTGCTCTCCGAGCGTTCGTCCGTCGCCGTGAAGATCCTCCAGTCGATGGGAGTTTCGATAGACGACATCGCGTCCGATGTTGAATCGTTTCTCTCCGGCGGCGTCGACGGCTCCGACCGCGGTCAGCCGCAGAGCGCAAGACCGGAGCCGCAGCGGGGCGGCGCGGGCACCGGCATCAAGGGCGCGCCGACGCTTTCACATCACGGGCGCGACCTCTGCGCGCTCGCCCGCGAGGGCAAGCTCGACCCGATAATCGGTCGAAAGAACGAGATGGAGCGCGTCATCCAGATACTCTCCCGCCGCACGAAAAACAATCCCTGCCTCATCGGCGAGCCGGGCGTCGGCAAGACTGCCGTCGTCGAGGGGCTGGCGCAGATGATCGTCGAGGGGACCGTCCCCGAAACGCTGCGCGACAAGACTATCGTCACGCTCGACATTTCATCTATGGTCGCCGGGGCGAAATACAGGGGCGAATTCGAGGAAAGACTGAAGGGCGTCATGTCCGAGGTCGTGAAGAATCCGAACATCATCCTGTTTATCGACGAGATACACACGATAATCGGCGCGGGCGCTGCCGAGGGCGCGGTCGACGCGGCTAACATTCTGAAGCCCGCACTCGCGAGGGGCGAAATTCAGATAATCGGCGCGACGACGATCGAAGAATACCGCCGCCACATCGAGCACGACGCGGCGCTGGAACGCCGTTTCCAGTCCGTCATGGTCGGCGAACCGACGCCGGAGGAGGCGATCGCGATCCTGCACGGCCTGCGCGACAAGTATGAGGCGCATCACAAGCTGAAGATCACGGACGAGGCGATAGAGGCCGCCGTCCGCCTGTCCGTCCGTTATATCGGCGACAGGTTCCTTCCCGACAAGGCGATCGACCTGATAGACGAGGCCGCCTCCCGCATGCGCATCTCAAACGTCACCCCGTCTGATGAACTGCGCGCGCTCGAAGATGAGATAAAGCGCGCCGCGAACGAAAAGGAGGAGGCCGTCCGCTCGCAGGATTTCGAGCGCGCCGCCGCCTGCCGCGACCGCGAGCGCACGCTGCGCGAAAAGCACGCCGCCGCGGAATCTTCATGGCACACCGAGCGCGACGGCAAGGAGCTCGCCGTCGGAGAGGAACAGATCGCCGAGATCGTCACCGCGTGGACGGGCATACCCGTTTCGCGGCTCGCCGAGGAGGAAAGCGAGCGGCTCCTGCACCTTGACGAGATACTCAAATCGCGCGTCATCGGTCAGGACGAGGCGGTAAACGCCGTCGCCCGCGCGATAAGGCGCGGAAGGACGGGGCTCAAGGACCCGAACCGCCCGGTCGGTTCATTCATATTTCTGGGGCCTACGGGCGTCGGCAAGACCGAGCTTTCAAAGGCGCTCGCGGAGGCGATGTTCGGCGACGAGTCCGCGATGATACGCGTCGACATGTCCGAATACATGGAAAGCCACTCGACCTCGAAGCTCATAGGGTCGCCTCCGGGTTACGTCGGCTACGACGAGGGCGGTCAGCTCACCGAGAAGATACGCCGCCATCCCTACTCTGTCGTGCTGTTTGACGAGATCGAAAAGGCGCATCCGGATGTGTTCAACATTCTTCTGCAGATACTCGACGACGGCATACTCACCGACGCGCAGGGTCGCCGCGTCGATTTCAAGAACACGGTCATAATCATGACCTCGAACGTCGGCGCGTCTGACATAATCGAGCGCCGCCACCTCGGATTTGCCGACAGCTCGAACGACGCCGAGGAATACGACCGCATGCGTTCGTCCGTCACCGATTCGCTCAAACGCACATTCAAGCCGGAATTTCTGAACAGGATCGACGAGATCATAGTCTTCTCAAAGCTTGACGACGAGAGCGTTCACAAGATCGCCGCGCTCATGCTCGAACGCGTGCGCCGCCGCGTTGCCGACATGGGCATCAACGTCACGTTCGGCGACGACGTTGTGGCGCTCGTCGCAAAGGAAGGGTTCGATCCGACATACGGCGCTCGCCCGATCCGCCGCGCCGTCGTCCGCCTCGTCGAGGACGCGTTCTCGGAGGAAATGCTCTCCGGCAAGATCAAATCGGGCGACACCGTGACGGCCTCCGTCGCCGACGGAAAAGTCGTTTACAACAAGCAGTAAAATTTTTGTGGGGGAGCTTTCCGCGCGAAAGCTCCCCCGCCGCCTGTCAATGGCGCAAGCGGCGCGCGGCAAAAATCCGCGTCAGCGCTTCCCTGTCGGCGCGGCGCGGGCCAAAATCGCGCTCGCGCGGCTCCATATTGCGGGCATATCAGGAAAATACTGCCCAATTATGAACGGCGGAAAGACGGATTTAAAAATTAATGGACAACATTCACAGAATTTTTTGCAAAATGATTGATTATTCGTTAAAACGCCAATTGAAAAATGTCGCGGATGGAGTAAAATTATACTATAAAAGACGCAATGGACGGAGAGTTGTTTTTCTGCGCGTGTCAGCTGGGGTGATTTGTCATGATTTCTCTCGAACGAAAAATAATGACCGAGGGCAAAATCGCTAAGGGGGACGTTCTGCGCGTAGACAGTTTTCTCAATCATAAGATCGACGTGCGATTTCTTTCCGAGATCGGGCGCGAATTTCATAGGCTTTTCGCGGACTGCGGAGTCAACAAGATACTGACGGTGGAAGCATCGGGGATCGGTATCGCGTGTGTGACTGCGCAGTTTTTTGATTGCCCTGTCGTTTTCGCCAAGAAATCCCGCTCGTCCAACATCTCGTCCGCCGTCTATTCGGCAGCCGCTCATTCGTATACTCACGGCACCGACAATAATCTGACCGTCTCGCGCGAATATCTGACCGACGCGGACAGGCTTCTCATCATCGACGACTTTCTGGCGCGCGGCGAGGCGCTGAACGCGCTTGTCGACATTGCCGCGCAGTCGGGGGCGGCGCTCGTCGGCTGCGGCATCGTGATCGAAAAAGCGTATCAGGGCGGCGGGGACATGATCCGCGCGCGCGGCATACGCGTAGAGTCGCTCGCGAAGATCGCCTCGATGAGCGAGGACGGGATCGTGTTCGATCACGGCTGAGCCGTTCCCTATTTCTTACGATGTCACAAGGAAAATTTTCCTTTGACTATAAAACCTTTTATGGAGGAAAAAACAATGTTTAAGAAGTTGATCGCGCTTATGCTCGCATCGCTGTTCGTTCTCCTCGCCTTCGCCGCCTGCGCGGAAGACGCGGCTGACACCGGCGCTTACGGCACGAGCGGAACGAAAGAGCTCGCCAAGTCCGGCGTCGTTTCCACGACCGCTGCAGACGTGGCCGAGGGCACGAAGAAAGAGCTCAAGATCGGCGTCGTTCTGATCGGCGACAACACCGAGACGTACTCGAAGGCTCACATCGACGGCATCCGCACCGCATGCACGAACCTCGGCATCGACCCCGACGATTCTTCTAAGGTCATCTGGAAGATGACTGTCGGCGAGGACGCCGGCTGCACCGCCGCCATCGACGACCTTGTGGCGCAGAACTGCAACCTCATCATCACGAACTCCTACGGTCATCAGACTTATACTCAGGCAGCCGCCGAGAAGTATAAGGACAAGGACATCCAGTTCATCGCGATGACGGGCGACACGGCGCTTTCTTCCGGTCTTACGAACCTTTCAAACGCGTTCACCGAAGTTTATCAGGCGCGTTACGTATCGGGCGTCGTTGCTGGTCTTAAGCTCAAGGAGCTCGTTGACGCGGGAAAAATCGCGGACAAGAACAAGGACGCGAACGGCAACATCAAGATCGGTTACGTCGGCGCTTATCCGTTTGCGGAAGTCGTTTCCGGCTACACCGCGTTCTACCTTGGCGTAAAGAGCGTCGTTGACAACGTCGTCATGAGCGTTTCCTACACGTCTTCATGGCACGACAGCGACAAGGAAGCCGAGGCTGCGAAGAGCTTCATCAGCGACGGCTGCGTTATCATCAGCCAGCACGCCGACTCCGAAGGCGCGCCGATGGCAGTTCAGAACGCGTACAATGAGGGCACGGTCGTTTACTCCGTCAGCTACAACGTAGACCTGACGAGCCTTGGCGACGCTATCCTCACCTCCGCGACGAACAACTGGGCAGTTTACTACGAATACGCAATAAAGACCGCTATGAACGGCGGCAAGATCGCCACGAACTGGATCGGCGGTTACGCTCAGGACGCCGTGAAGATCACGGCTCTCGGCAAGGAAGCTGCCGCGGGAACGGAAGCTAAGGTCAATGAAGTCATCGCCGACATCAAGTCCGGCAAGCTGCACGTATTCGACACCTCGAAGTTCACGGTCGGCGGCAAGACAGTAACATGGGCTTACGCGACCGACACGGACGGCGACTTCAACTATGACGCCAACAACGTGATCACCGACGGTTATTATCATGAATCCTACACGCAGAGCGCGCCTTCCTTCACGCTCCGCATAGACGGCATCACCGAGCTCAACACCGGCAACTGATAAAAGCCCAAACATAGACGATATAGGGGGAATCGAAAATATCCGGTTTCCCCTATCCTCTTTTACTACGCAAAGACGAGGAAAACGCATGAAAGATGAAATCGCAGTAAGGCTCAACGGCATAACGAAGCGCTTCGGCTCCGTGACGGCGAACGACGGCGTCACGATGGACGTGCGGCGCGGCGAGGTGCTGGCGCTTCTCGGCGAAAACGGCTCCGGCAAAACGACGCTTATGAACATGCTCTCAGGAATTTACTTCCCCGACGAGGGCACGATCGAGATCAACGGCGTCCCCGCCTCGATCCGCTCCCCGAAGGACGCCTTCGACCTCGGCATCGGTATGATACACCAGCACTTCAAGCTCGTCGACGTTTTCACCGCCGCCGAGAACATTGTCCTCGGTCTGCCGGGAAAATCGTCGCTCAACATGCGCGCCGTGAAGGAAAAGATCAGGGCGATATCCGAAAAATACGGCTTTCTGATCGACCCTGACCGCAAAGTATACAACATGAGCGTCAGCGAGAAGCAGACGCTTGAGATCGTGAAGGTGCTTTACCGGGGCGCGGACATTCTCATTTTAGACGAGCCGACGGCGGTACTCACCCCGCAGGAGACGGAGCGGCTGTTCGCCGTCATACGCAACATGCGCGCGGACGGCAAATCAATTATAATAATCACGCATAAACTGCACGAGGTCATGGAAATTTCGGACCGCGTCGCGATTCTGCGGCACGGTCAGTATATCACGACGCTCGAGACGAAGGACGCTGACGAGCGCACGCTCGCGGAGGCGATGGTCGGCGAAAAGCTTTCGCTGAACATCGAGCGCCCGAAGCCGGAGGGGCTTGTGCGCCGCCTCGAAGTCTCGGAGCTTTCATGCGTCAACGCCGAAGGCGTCCCGACGCTGCGCGGCGTCTCCTTCACCGCTTACGGCGGCGAGATCCTCGGCATTGCGGGCATTTCCGGGTGCGGACAGAAGGAGCTGCTCGAATCTATTGCGGGACTAGAGCAGACGGTCACCGGCAGCAGCGTGCTTTATTACCCCGACGGCGGCGAGCCGGAGCAGCTTATCGGCAAGACTCCGCGCGAGATACGCTCCCTCGGCGTCGCGCTTTCGTTCGTCCCCGAAGACAGGCTCGGAATGGGGCTCGTCGGTTCGATGGGCATGACGGACAACATGATGCTCAAGAGCTACGAGTCGGGCGCGCCCGTGTTCCTTCACAAGCGCGAACCGCAGCAGCTTGCGGAATCGGTGCGTGACAGCCTCGGCGTCGTCACGCCGTCCGTCACAACGCCCGTGCGCCGCCTCTCCGGCGGAAACGTACAGAAGGTGCTCGTCGGCCGCGAGATCGCGGAAGCGCCGACGGTGCTCATGACGGCGTACGCAGTACGCGGACTCGACATCAACACCTCATACGCGATATATAACCTTTTAAACGAGCAGAAAAAGAAGGGCGTCGCCGTCATTTACGTCGGCGAGGACATAGACGTTTTGCTCGAACTCTGCGACAGAATTCTCATCCTCTGCGGCGGCGCCGTCTCCGGCATCGTTGACGCTTCTACGGCGACGAAGGAGGAGATAGGTCTATACATGACAAAGATCGGCGGCGCCGAATCCGGGACTTCCGGCGGCGATCCCGCCATGAAAGGCGGTGACAAAAAATGAAAGCAGACGCAAAACGCGAGCCGGCGCTTCGCCTCGTCAAGCGCGACTCGATCTCACCCGCGCGCGCCGTTATCGTTCGCGCCGTCGCAATAATCGCGGCGCTTCTCGTCTGCGGGATATTCTTTATCACCGTCACCGATTCGTCGATAATTGAAATTTATTCGGCGATGGTATCCGGCACGTTCCGCAATTCGATAACGATCAACACGTTTTTCAGAGAGGCGTGCATGCTTCTCATAATCGCGATCGGGTTAGCTCCTGCGTTTAAGATGAGCTTCTGGAACGTCGGCGGTCAGGGGCAGGTGCTCGCGGGCGGCATGGCTGCCGCGATGTGGCTCTTTTACCTCGGCAACAAGCTCCCGAACGCGGCGATTTTGCCGCTGATGTTCGTCAGCGCGGCGATCGGCGGCGGCATCTGGGCGATAATCCCAGCCGTCTTCCGCGTTAAGTTCTCTACGAACGAGACGCTTTTCACGCTGATGATGAACTATATCGCGATCCAGCTCGTCAAATACCTTCGCATAAGCTGGAGCCCGATCCACGCGCTCGGCATGATACAGCGTAAATCCGGCTCCCTCCCCGCCCTTTTCGGCAACGCGGACGGGCTCATATACGTCATCGCCGCCGTCGGCGTCGTGCTCATGTACATATACATGAACAAAACGAAGCAAGGGTACGAGATATCCGTCGTCGGCGAAGCGCCGAACACGGCGCGCTATGCCGGCATCAGCGAGCTCAAGGTCATTCTCCGCACCGCGTTTCTTTCGGGCGCTGTCTGCGGCATTGCCGGATTTTTATACGTTTCGGCGATCGACCACACGATCTCGGAGACGATGGGCGGAGGCTACGGCTTCACCGCCGTCATCGTCGCGTGGCTCGCGAAATTCAATCCAATATTCATGACGCTGATCTCGATGCTGATCTCGTTCGTCCGCTCGGGCTCAAGCGAGATCGTCAGCCGCAACACGACGACGCTCGATTCATCCATAGCCAACATCAACATAGGCATATTCCTGTTCTTCATGCTCGGCTGTGAGTTTTTCCTCAACTACAAGGTCGTTTTCCGCGGCAGAAAGGACGCCAAAAAATGAACACACTCATAAGCTGGCTCCACAGCTCGATCATTTACGGCACGGTCATAATGTTCGGCGCGCTCGGCGAGACGCTGACCGAAAAGAGCGGACACCTGAATCTCGGCGTGCCGGGGCTCATGTACCTCGGCGGATTTGCCGGATTCGCGAGCGCGTTCATATATGAACGCTCGACCGAAAACCCGAACACCGTCCTTCTGATACTGATCCCGCTTCTGTGCGCGTTTCTGGCGGCGATGCTCGGCGGCCTTCTCTACAGCTTCATGACGGTCACGCTCCGCGCCAACCAGAACGTGACTGGTCTTGCGCTGACCTCGCTCGGCGTCGGCATCGGCACGTTCGGCAGCGCGCGCCTTCTGAGCGTTACGGGAAGCCAGAGCTATTCCGTCGCCTCGGCGACGAGCGCCGTTTACACGGCGAATCTCAATTCTGTAACGAATCTCGGCGCGTTCGGGCAGATATTCCTGTCGTACGGATTTCTGACTTACGCCGCCATAATCCTCGCAGTTTTGATGAATTACTTCCTGATGCACACGCGGCGCGGGCTGAATCTGCGCGCCGTCGGCGAAAATCCGGGCACGGCGGACGCCGCGGGCATCAACGTCACGCTGTATAAATACATCGCCACCTCCGTCGGCGGCGGGATTTGCGGCATCGGCGGTTTTTACTACATCATCGAGTACAGCAGCGGCAAATGGTCGTCGCAGAACAGCCTTGAGGCTGTCGGCTGGCTCGCCGTCGCGCTCGTCATTTTCTCGACGTGGAAGCCCAAAAACACGATCTGGGCGTCGTATCTGTTTGCCCTTCTCTTCTGGATGGCGACGAATCTGCCGGCGCTGACCGGCATCCGTATCCCGACATCCGTGACGGAGCTGCTCAAAATGACGCCTTACGTCGTCACGATCCTCGTGCTCGTCATCGCGAGCACGCGAAAGAAGAAGGAAAATCAGGGGCCTGCCTCGCTCGGGCTGTCGTATTTCCGCGAGGAGCGGTAACACGCGGCGCGGCGAATTCGCGGTTTGGGATGTTCCATGCGGCGAATTCATGTTAAGGGATTTCCCCGGCTGTGCCTACGCGGCGCGCGTCGGAGGTGAGAAAATATTTCAAACGGCGCGTCCGAATCCGGAGCGAAGGATTCCCTGCCGCGCCGACTCGGCGCTCCCAAAAAGAATCACATTGCGTTATAAAGCCGCCTCCTTGAAAAAGGGGCGGCTTTGTGATATACTTTAATCAAATCAGCGCACAATATTAATTGAAGGGAGTGATGAGGCGTGCTCGATGTGACGCTCGCGGGGTGCGGCGGAACGATCCCGCTCAAAAACAGATGGCTGACCTCGTGCATGATGCGGTTCGAGGGGAAATGCCTGTTAATCGACTGCGGCGAGGGCACGCAGATCGCGATGAAGGAAGCTTCCCTGCCGTTTAAGCCGATATCGACGATCTGCATCACGCATTATCACGCCGACCACTTGAGCGGGCTGCCGGGGCTGCTCTTGTCGATGGGCGGCGAGGGGAGAGTCGATCCCGTAACGATAATCGGGCCCGCCCACATCGAAAAATACGTCCGCGCGCTTCTGACGATCGCGCCGGAGCTGCCGTATGAGGTCATCTGCCGCCCGATCGTCGAGCGCGAAGAAACGCTCACCGCGAGCGGATTTGAGATCACCGCGTTCCGCGTCAATCACACGCTGCCGACATACGGATATACGGTGAAAATTCCGCGCGTCGGCAAATTCGACCTCGAACGCGCGCGGCGGAACAACATCCCGATGGCGGTCTGGAGCCCGCTGCAAAAGCGTGAAACGGTCGAATACGAGGGCGTCACGTACACGCGCGACATGGTGCTCGGTCCCGACAGGCGCGGGATAAAGGTCACGTACTGCACGGACACGCGCCCCGTCCCCGTCATCGCCGAACAGGCGAGGGACGCCGATCTCTTTATCTGCGAGGGCATGTACGGAGACGAGGACAAGCACGACAAGGCGGTGACGGCGAAGCATATGACGTTTTCCGAGGCCGCCGCGCTCGCGAAGGAGGCGCAGCCGCGCCGTTTCTGGCTGACGCATTTCAGCCCGTCGATGCCCGACCCGGAATCATACATAGGCGAAGCGCGCGCCGTCTTCCCCGACGCCGTCTGCGGCTATGACGGAAAAACCGAGACGATCCGGTTTGACGAAGAATAATTCAGGAGAAAAAATACATGAAAAAACATCTTCCGATACTGATCCTGATCGCGGCGCTGCTGCTCGCCCCGCTCGCCTCCTGCGCCGGTGGGAATTCGCCCGTCGAGACGGGCGGCGAGTCCGGAACCGGCACGGCGGCGGAACCATCAACGCAAGCTCCTGAAACAGGCGCGCCCGAAACGGGCGCTCCGGAAACGGATGCGACCGAAACGGATGCGCCCGAAACGGATGCGCCCGAGACGGACGCGTCCACAGATGACACAAATACACCGCCCGAAAGCGGGAGTGAGCCCGGGACGACGGCAGAGCCGTCTGACGATGTGATGTCCGACCCGAAAATAAAAGAGCTCACATACGTCGCCCTCGGTGACTCGATCGCCGCCGGGTACGCGCTCGCGAACCCCGAAACCGAACGGTTTTCCGCATTGCTCGAAAAATATCTTGACAAAACGGGCACGATCGACTGCACGAGCTATAATTACGGCGTCAACGGGCAGACGAGCGCCGAGCTGCTCGATTCGCTGAAGTCCGGCACTGCCCCTGAGCTTGAAAAGGCGCAGCTCGTCACGATCAGCATCGGCGCGAACAACGTGCTCGCCCCGTCCGTCGAGCTTCTGACGCAGTACAGCATCAATCTGCTGATCGAGGACGCGGACGCGCGCGCCGCCGCAAATGCAGCGCTTTATAATAAATTCGTGACGCAGACGGAGGACGGGATAAAGCAGTTCGCCGACGACCTGCCGGGCATAATCGCCGCCGTACGCAACCGCGCCCCGGACGCGCAGATAATATTCGAGACGATTTACAATCCGTATAAGACCGTCCCGCTGAAGCTCGATTTCGGCGTCGCGACGTTTGACATAAGCGAGACGGCGGACAAGCTCGTAAGCAGGCTCAACGAGATAATAGTTGCAAACAGTGACAAGCTCGGCTACGATGTCGCCGACGTTTATACAGCGTTCAGCCAGGAAAACGATGTCGTCAATGCCGACGCCGGGAGCTCCGGTTCGCTTTTGACCGGGCTCGACCCGCACCCGAACGCGAAGGGGCACCGCCTCATCGCAGACACGATCTTCCCGCTCATCAGAATTCCCGGGGAGGAACGCCCATGAAAATCTGCATTTTCGGCGCTTCGAGCGACAATATACCGCGTGAATACCTCGACGCCGCGCGCAGCTTCGGCTGTGCCGTCGCGAGCCGCGGTCATTCGCTCTGGTTCGGCGGCGGCGCGCACGGCGTCATGGGAGAGGCGGCGCGCGGAGCCGCCGCTCACGGGGGTGAAATTTTCGGCGTCGCGCCGTCGTTTTTCGATGTCGGCGACACGCTTTTCCGCGGCTGCACCGAGCTGATCTTCACGGAGACGATGCGCGAACGTAAGGCGATCCTCGAAGAATCCGCCGACGCGTTTGCCGTCCTCCCCGGCGGGATCGGTACATACGAGGAATTTTTTGAAGTGCTCGTGCTGTCGCAGCTCGGACAGCTGAAAAAGCCGATCGCGGTCTACAACGTCGGCGGCTGCTACGACAAGCTCCGTGAGCTCGTCGAGTCGACGGTCACGCACGGGTTCATGAGATCGGAATGCCTCTCACTCTGCCGCTTCTGTCGTGACAAAGAGGAAATATTCGATTATTTTATGGGATTTTACGCCGACTGACATGACGGCGCATGCCTAAATATTCGCCGCTGACTGATAAGAAAACCCGAAGGCGCAGTTTTG
>CANRIL010000025.1 GCA_947630625.1 uncultured Clostridia bacterium | reverse complement strand
GTCGGGAAACGATCTTAAGTCAAGATTCATGAACAGCGTGTCGTAAAACTTTGCTTTTGGCTGCGATGTAAACAGCGCTATGTCGTTGATAAGTAATTGACGATAGATAACGGTCATCTCCTTTGGCTTTTTGTTTTTGCTCAACAATATTATACCATCTGAGATGACCGTTTTCTATATATTTGGGGTGATAAGTCTTTTCCCGAGCACGCTTTTTACCCTGTATTTATTGATCTTTTTGTATTTCGCTCGGGGCTATGTTATAATTAATATGGAGTAGAGGACGTATACCGAAAAGGAGGAGAAAACATGGATAACGTATCTGAGATCGATACCGGAACGAAAATACTCGTGGTTGACGACGATGTCAATATATGTGACCTTTTGAGGCTGTATTTTGAAAATGAAGGCTACGAGGTGAAGACCGCGAATGATGGCAGCGAGGGAATTACGCTCTTTCGGGAATATGACCCCGACCTTGTGCTGCTCGATATAATGCTTCCGCGCAAGGACGGCTGGCAGGTCTGCCGCGAGATCAGGGAAGAATCGAATAAGCCCGTCATAATGATCACGGCGAAGGGCGAAGTGTTTGATAAGGTTTTGGGGCTTGAGCTCGGAGCCGACGACTTTGTTGTAAAGCCGTTTGACATGAAGGAGCTTGCCGCGCGCGTCAAGGCCGTTCTGCGCCGGACTGCGCATACGGAAACGCAGACGGAATCCGCCGTCGTCAAATTTGACAACCTTGAGATAAACATCGAGACGTTTGAGATGAAGCTGTGCGGCAAATACGTCGATATCCCGCGCAAGGAGCTGGAGCTTCTGTATTTCCTCGCGCTCAATGTGAATCACGTGTTCACGCGCGATCAGCTGCTCGATAAGGTCTGGGGATTTGATTATCTCGGCGATTCCCGCACGGTCGACGTTCATATAAAGCGCCTTCGCGAAAAGATAGACGGCGCATCCGACAAATGGACGCTTAAGACCGTCTGGAGCGTCGGATACAAATTCGAATGTCTTTGAGTAAATTCTGATTTTTGAAAAAGGGGGACAGCCCCGTGGCCGTCCTCCGTTTTCATTTGGAGCTTATTATGTTCAGGTCGCTTTTTACCAAATATATAACCGTATTCATGCTGATAATCATCGTCAGCTTTATAATCCAGATCTCGATCATCTCAACGCTTATCGGCAGTTATTCGGACACCTCAAAGGAAATGTCGCTTTCCCGCGCCTCCGCCTCGATAACGGGATTCATTACGGACGGGCTTGAGGACATGTCATTTCGCCGATATGTCGCCGAAAACGGGGAGTCGATAGTCGAGACTGTCAAAATGATGATGACGTACGCCGGGGACATGTCGTTTGTCATCGCGGACGAAAACGGAGATGTGCTGCTCACGATAGGGGACGACGTTCCGGTATATCCCGACCGGGGGGAGGAGATATATAACGTCGGCAGCACTATAATGGATGAAGTCATTTCGGGGAAAAACGGTACGTTCATTTCCGACGAGAATGACCAGGCGACAGGCGTTTTTTCGAACGTCATATACGTGTACGGTTCCGTCATATCGCAGGAAGAGGGCGTCGTCGGCGTCGTCTTCACGTGTTCGTCTGATTCAAATACGGACATACTGCTCGATTCGCTCATCAACAGCTCCATTATGTCGAGCCTCTGGATAATGCTCGCGGCGCTTATCGCGGTCTATTTTATCAGCGAGCGCGTCACAGCCCCGATAAAGAATATGTGCGCCGCCGCCAAGAGCTTTGCCGCGGGCGATTTTAATACGCGCGTCGTCGTGACTGGGCATGACGAGGTGACGGAGCTCGCCGTCGCGTTCAACAATATGGCGAGCTCGCTTGCAAACCTTGAGGAAACGCGCCGAACGTTTCTGGCAAACGTATCGCACGATATGCGGACGCCCATGACGACGATCTCCGGCTTCGTCGACGGAATTCTTGACGGGACGATCCCGCCGGAGCAGCAGAATCATTATCTCGGCATAGTCAGCGCCGAGATCAAGCGGCTGTCGCGCCTTGTCAGTTCGCTGCTTGACATTACGCGGATCGAGGCGGGCGAACGCAAATTCAACATGACGCGGTTCGACATATGCGAGATGGCGCGCGAGATCATAATTTCGCTTGAAAAGCGGCTCGAAGCTTACAATCTTTCGGTCGAGTTCAACTGCGACAGCGACAATATTTATGTTTTGGCGGACAGGGACGCCGTATATCAGATACTTTATAACCTCTGCGACAACGGCGTCAAATTTTCGCGCGAGGGCGCAAGATACAGGGTCAGCATAACGCACCGGGGCAAAAAAGTCCACGTATATGTATATAACGAAGGCGTGGGCATCGCGCCGGAGGAGCTGCCGCTCGTCTTTGACCGTTTCTATAAAACGGACAAGAGCCGCGGACTTGACAAAACCGGCGTCGGGCTAGGGCTTTATATCGCGAAGACGATTATCGAGGCGCACGGAGAGGAGATCGACGTGCGGAGCGAATACGGCAAATTCTGTGAGTTCCACTTCACTCTGACGGCGGACTGACGACTTGATCATGAAAATAAAACGCCCGGGGCGAAACTGCTCCGGGCATATCATTATGTATACGTAATTTTTGTACGGTCAATTTGTCGCCGCCTCGCGCAGACGCTTTATCGCGCCGGGAATGTCCGGCTCGCCGAAAACAGCGCTGCCTGTAACGATGACGTTCGCGCCGGCGTCGACCGCGGAGCGGATGTTGTCGGCGCGTATCCCGCCGTCGACCTCGATCTTGTATCCGCGCAGACCGCGCCTGTCCGTTTCCTCGCGGAGCCGCGAGACTTTTTCGAGCGTTTCCGGAATTATATGCTGTCCGCCGAAGCCGGGCTCGACCGTCATTATGAGGATCATGTCCGCGTAGTTTATGTACGGGAACACGGATTCGACGGGAGTTTTCGGGCTGATCGTCAGGGAAGGATGCGCGCCGAGCGAGCGAATTTTCTGTAAAGTCTTTTTCGGGTCGGCGAGCCGTTCGATGTGGACCGTCAGAAAATCAGCGCCGGACGTGCACGCGAGCTCAACGTATTTATCCGGGTCGTCTATCATAAGGTGCACGTCGAGCGGGATGCTGAAATGCGCGCTCAGCGATTTGATTATGGGGAAGCCAAAGCTGATGTTAGGAACGAAAACTCCGTCCATAACGTCGACATGGATCATGTTCGCGCCGCCTGCCTGTGCGGCGGATACCTGTTCGCCGAGTATGGCGAAGTTTGACGCGAGAATGGACGGTGAAATGTAAATCATAAGTGCTCCTTTACTGCGCTCGGAAGATAAAAATTTTTTTTGGTCGGCCTTTTTGCTTTTTCGACGCCAAAGGGAGTTTGACGACCTAAAAACCGCGTCAACACGTCCGGGTGCGCCGACGGCGCGCGTTGGCATGTTTCGCGCCGCGCCATATCATATTACGGGAAGACGATTTGGCGGCTTCCCTAAACAGATTTATCGCGCGGCGGGGGCGGCATGGAAGTTGAAAAATGCGGACGTAAAAAGGGAAAGCCTCTCCCGCCGCGCTTTATATAGATTCGATAAGTGCGACCGCGTGGGCTGCGATGCCGAGGCGTTCACCTGTAAAGCCGAGGCCCTCCTCGGTCGTCGCCTTGACGTTGATCTGCGACTCGTCAACAGCGAAAGCCGACGACAGCGCGCGCCTCATATCCTCGATGTAGGGCGACAGCTTTGGCGCCTGCGCTATGACCGTCGCGTCGATATTCACAATGCGGAAGTTTTTTTCGCGGAGCATCTCCGAGACGCGGGCGGCAAGCTTCATGCTGTCGGCGCCGCTGTATGATTCGTCATTGTCCGGGAAATAATAGCCTATATCGCGCAGCCCAGCGGCGCCGAGCAGCGCGTCCATTATCGCGTGCGCGAGAACATCCGCGTCCGAATGACCGAGAAGTCCGGGGGAGTTTTCTATGCGGACTCCGCCGAGGATAAGCGGACGCGAGTTGTCAAAGCGGTGCACGTCGTAACCGTGACCGATCCTCAGCCCAGTCATACGATCTCACCTCTCTGCCGTAAAATTTCTTCCGCGCGCGCGATATCTTCCTTATAAGTGATCTTGATGTTGTCGCGGCCGACATCGACAAGCTTGATTTTGAAGCCGAGCCTTTCTGCGAGCATACAGTCGTCGGTCGCCTCAAAGCCTTCGTCGCGCGCTGTATACGCAGCGGCGCGGTACATATTCGCGTAGAATATCTGCGGTGTAGAGACAAGCCAGACTTTTTCCCGGTCGATCGTGCGGTCGATGAATCCCTTGTCGTCCGCGTATTTTACGGTGTCGACGACGCGGCACGCGGCGGTCGCCGCGCGGTGCTCATACGCCTCGCGGAAGACGGACTCGATCATGTCCGGCGTGACAAGGCAGCGGGCGGCGTCATGTATGGCGATATACTCCGCCTTCGGGTGGCACGCTTCGATCCCGCATATTGCCGATTCCTGCCGCGTGTCGCCGCCTCTGACGACGTGTTTGACCTTTTCGGGAAGTATTGAGTCAAAATCGCGGCGGTATTTCTCGAAGCCCTCACGCGGCAAAACAAGTATGATCTCGTCGACGGCGCGGCAACTATTGAACGCAAGAAGCGTTCGTTCGAGCACGGTCATCCCGCCGACGGACGCCGAAACTTTGCTTTCCCCGAATCTGACCGAGGAACCGGCGGCGAGGATCACGGCGGACATCGTTGCGCGCTTGACGTGAAGGATGCTGTCAAAGTTTTTCAAGACTATCTTCATCGAAAATATACGCTGTCCTTTCTCTTCAAACGCGATTTTTACACGAATTAATTATATCACACAGAATTGAGTTTGTCACTATCATGTAATATATTTTTTGGTGGAATAACTTGATAAAGCGCGCGGACGGTGGTACAATTACGCTGTGAGTTCTTTTTGAAAGGAAAATTTTATGGAGTATATCATAAAGTATATTTCACCCGAACACCTCTTCAACAGATTTGAGGATATATGCTCGATACCGCACGGCTCCGGAAACGAAGGGCGGCTTGCTGATTTTATCGAGAACTTTGCCGCTGCACACGGGCATTATGTCTACCGTGACCGCAACAATAACGTTTTGGTGCGCCGTCAGGCGTCGCCGGGATATGAAGATCACGCGCCGGTGCTGATCCAGGGGCACATTGATATGGTATGCGAAAGCGAGCCGCAAAATCATATTGATTTCGCGCATGACGGGCTGGAGCTGCGGCTTGAGGACGGGTTTATCAAGGCAAACGGAACGACGCTCGGCGCCGACGACGGCGTTGCCGTCGCGATCATGCTCGCGATGCTTGAGGAAAAGGAGCTCCGTGCGCCGACGCTTGAATGTCTCTTCACGACCGAGGAGGAAACAGGGCTGACGGGAGCTTCCACGTTTGATTACGGGAAATTGCTCTCGCACAGGATGATAAATCTCGATACGGGAGACGAGGTCATCATCGTCTCATGCGCGGGCGGAATGAGAACGCGCGTCAGCACTAAGGCGAAGACCGGACATTATAGCGGGAAAACGCTGACAATCACCGTTGACGGTCTCGCAGGCGGACATTCGGGCGCGGACATACATCTAGGGCTCGGAAACGCGAATCTGATCGCGCTTTCGCTGATAGACGCCGCCGGAAGCGCCGACAGCGGAGTCAGGATCATAAATATGAGCGGCGGCAGCAAGGATAACGCGATCCCGTCCCACTGTTCCGCAACTATTGCAGTGAGCGACCCCGAACTTGCAAAGCGCGCAATTGAAGAAAAGGAACGCGCCGTCAGAGCGGCGCTGACTGATGCCGACGCCAAAATGAACGTGACGGTTTCGGCGGGCGAATATGACGGGGACGCTCCGGCGGACGATTTTACCGCGCGCCTGCTCGGATTTTCGCGCGAGGTGCCGAACGGCGTGATCGCGATGTGCCGGGAGATAGATATGGTCGAAACCTCGCAGAACTTCGCTATAATCAGCGTTAGCCCCGACGGAAGCTTTGAGCTTCACATATCGTCCCGCTCGTCCGTTGACGGCAAGCTCGAAGAGATAGAGGAAAGCCTCGGCGCGCTTGCATCAAAGTACGGCTTTGAGACGAGGACGGATTCGCGCTATAACGGGTGGGAGTATGCGCCCGAATCGGTCATGAGAGACGAATATATAAAGGCATATAGGGAAACATCCGGCCGTGATATAGAAGTCATGGGCATACACGCCGGGCTTGAATGCGGCATAATCAAGCGCGCCGTGCCTGATATGGACATAATCGCGACCGGAGCGCGCACGCTCGGCGAGCATACGACGAGGGAAGCGCTCGATACTGAGTCATTTACACTTGTCTATAACACTGTAAAACTGTTATGCAGCAGACTATAACGGCAAGCGCATAACATAAAAAGGCATAATATATGCAAACGACTAAATATACAAACGACTAAATATGCGGTCGGCAACAAAAAATCGCGCCCTAAACGGACGCGATTTTTGCTGTTGCCGGATCAATATACGAAATAGCCTCTGCCGCTGCGGGAGAAGACGAGCTTGTCATGATAGCTCTTCATCGACTTGTCGTTGATGTTGTGGATGTGTACGGGAACGGCGCCGGCGGCGAGCGCAAGATATTCGCCGATCGTTTCTTTCGGGACGAGCATTTTCGGCTCGACAGTCAGAAGGAAATGCACGATTTTTGATTCGCTCTTTGAGAGCAGCAGCTTTGTGCCGTTATAATAAACTTGCGGCGGCTTTGAAAGCTCGCACGTTATTTCATCGTCCTCAGAGCACGCCGGGTCAAACGTGAATGTTTCCTTGAACAGGCGGACAATCTCGGAAACGATAGATGAATGTACGTTTGCGACAACTGTAATGTTTTCATTCGAAACGTCTCCGTCGCTTCCGATATAAAGTATCTTAACACCTTTATTTTCTGCGGCGCAGTTTATAAGGGATGATGCGCTTTCGGAATATGATGGGGAGAGAATTATGAGCATCGCGGCATCCTTGAGGCATTCCTTCGCCTCTTCGAAATTTACCGTGTGTACATAAATACCGAAGCCGGAAAGTTCGTGGCGAAGCTCGGAGATGTCCTCCGAATCATTTTTGGCAAATACGATGTTCGGGTAGTTTTTCTTGAATTTTATCATTGTTTTTAGCCTCCTTGGGATACGCGGACCGCGGAAATTATTTTTGCAAATGTGAGCCTGTTTCTCACATACGGCGAATATGTGACAGATGTTTCAATGAATTTTTTATTCTCCGGCAGCGATAGACTGCCGAGGTCGACGCAGCCGCCGACACGTTTGAGCATTGAGCTGATCTCGGGCGCGGGCGGCAGCGCCTCGATTAGAGGGAGAAGTTTTTCGGCGTTTGACTTTAACGAATCCTTGCCTAATTCTGCAAGTGCAGAACTTCCGGTGCCCCGCGGAAGGTTCTCCGCGATGATGCCGTCTGTCAGTTTGCCGTATATCGGTTCAACGGTGTCTTTACTGTAAATTTTACATTCGTCTATGTTGATATCTTTGTATATAATATCGGCATTTGCCTTTATATGCGACAGCATAAGAACAGTTCCGACGCCGACTTTTTCACCGTGGAGCGCGTCTGTCGGATCGTTATACACGTGCATTTCCCAGAAATGCGACATGTGGTGCTCCGAACCGGAAGCGGGGCGGGAATTACCTGCGAGCTGCATTGCAAGCCCTGAGAGCAGAAGCCCGTTCATTATAAGGACGGGGAAGCTTCGCGAGCGCACCGCGTCTTCATTTTCGGCGGCGCGTTTTACCTCGTCGAGCGCTTCATTCATTACATCAAATATATCGCGGCAGAGCGGTTCGCCTGTAAGTATATTTGAAAGCTGCCAGTCAAACAGCGCCGTTATTTTGCCGATCATGTCGCCGACGCCCGAAGCCGTCAGCCGTGCGGGCGCGGAGCAGAACACGTCAGGCTCGGCGAACAGCGCGACGGGCGAGCTTGAAGGATACGTGAGCTTTTGCCCGTACATCGTCATCGCGGCGACGCCTGAAACAAATCCGTCGACGCTCGCCGCCGTCGGATATGAGATGAAATCAACATTATATTGGTGCGCGCAGAAGCGCGTTATATCGTGTAGGGAGCCTGAGCCGCACGCGATCATGACATCAACGCTGCTTTTTCCTATAGATTCGATATATGACGACAGGCGCGCGGTTTCGACCTCGTTTGCGTGCGCGTTTCCGGGGAGGACAAAGCAGCGGCAGCCGAGAGCGGATATTATCGGCGGCGAATATTTTTGTGTGTTCTCGTCGCAAACCAAAAGCGCATTTGATGACATATATCTCTTTTTGACGTATGAAACGAGCGATTCCGTCGCCCCGTCACCGACTTCGAGAACGGATGTCACAATACGGTGTTCTTTGCCGCAGGAACAGCCGGCGGCAATCTTTTTTGCCTTTTCAAGCATTTGTTTGGCTCCTTTTTGCAATATACCGAATATTTCCGGCGAGGAGAAAATATATATAGAACAAAATAAGGTATTATCGAAGGGAGAGCTTGTGTATGTTCATATACGCCGTACACGGAAATACCATCAAGTTTTTCGGGATAATAGGTATCTCGATTTTGACGCTCGCGCTGCTCATCGCGTTTATTCCGAAGGGAGAGGCGGCACAGCCGCGCGACCCCGCCGCAGACGCTGTCCCGTCAGCCCCGCCGTCAGCTGTCACGCCGGAGGGGGACGCCGAAGCATCAAAGACCGTGAATTTCGATAAGGTCAAGACGAACGAAGACAGGATTGCGCTGATAAAGAGCTACGGCTGGGAGGTCGAGGGGACGCCTGCCGAAGAAGCTAAGGTGACCGTTCCGGCTGAATTTGACCGGGTCATGGAGAGCTACAACCAGATACAGCGGCAGCAGGGATTCGACCTTTCAAAGTACAGGAACCGCGACATGATGCGGTATACGTACAGAATAACGAATTACCCAGATTATAACGGAACCGTCTACTGTAATCTTCTGATCTACAAAAACCGCGTCGTTGCCGCGGACATCTGCTCATCCGACGTAAACGGGTTTATCGCCGGGCTCACCGGGACGGCGAGAGGCGGCAGCGGCGGCGCAGAAACGGGTATATGAACGCCCTTTCAATTTGCCCACAATATTATAATGTACATTAAGAAAAAAATCAACAATCTATATTTCCAAAGTTGAAATTTAGTGAAAGATGTTGTATAATCATGGTGCGGGAAGCCCCCGCACCTTTAATTTTGACGAAAGTTCAGTCAATATAGCGTCAAAATATGACAATATATGACAATTGTCACAGAAGAAAGCCGCTGAGTCTGCGCTTTCGCAAAAAAGTTATTATTAATTATGCACAAAAGGTCTATGTGGCAATTGTAGAAGGACAAAGAAAGGTGACATCGGAGGAAACAGCATGGAATATGATCTTGTGGGGACGTGCCTTTTCGGGCTTGAGCATTCGCTCGGCGAAGAGATAGACAAGCTCGGGTATAAGCGGCGCGAAACGATAGACGGAAGGGTATATTTTTCCGGCGGGGAAGACGCGATCGCGCGGATGAACATATGGACGCGGTATGCCGAGAGGATACTGATCGAGGTCGGAAGCTTTGAGGCGCTGACATTCGACGACCTGTTTGAGGGGACTTACGCTTTGCCGTGGGAGCGCTATATCGGGAAAACGGACAAGTTCCCGGTCAAGGGGCACAGTATAAAGAGCACGCTCTATTCGGTCCCCGACTGCCAGAGGATCATAAATAAAGCGGTGGCAAACAGGCTGATGAAGGCGCACCGCACGACGGTGCTCCCCGAGACGGGAAAACTTTGCCAGATCGAATTTTTCCTCTTCAAGGACAAGGCCGTTTTGATGATAGACACATCCGGCGCGCCGCTTCACAGAAGGGGATATCGCCCCGAATCGAATGAAGCGCCGCTGCGCGAAACGCTTGCCGCCGAGCTCGTCAACATTTCAAGGCCGCGCGAGGACGTGCTGTTCTGGGACCCCATGTGCGGTTCCGGCACGATTGCGATAGAGGCGGCGATGCGGATGAAAAACATGGCGCCGGGCGCTATGCGGTATTTTGCCGGTGAACGGTTCGGGTACATTCCGCAAAAGACGTGGGCGCAGGCGAGGGAGGAAGCGGCTGATTCCGTCGTCAAAACCTCGTTTGAAGCATACGCCTCCGACATTGACGAAAACTGCGTTAAGCTCACGGAATCAAACGTCGCACGCGCCGGAGTCGGCGACTGCGTCCGAGTTTTCCGCCGCGACGCGCTTGAAATTAAAACGGAAGGACGCCGCGGAACGATCGTATGCAACCCGCCTTACGGCGAGCGGATGATGACAGTTGCCGAGGCGGAGGAGCTCTATCGCCGCATGGGCGAGCATTTCAAAACGCTTGACAACTGGCAGATATATGTTATATCATCAAGCGAGAATTTCCCGCGCCTTTACGGCAGGCGTCCCGACAAGACGAAGAAGCTCTACAACGGCATGATACCGTGCTGGTACTATCAGTATTTCCGCCGCACGGACGACGTGCGGGCGAAGAAAATGAGGAGTGAACATGGCAGAAAATAATTCGCTTATCGAAAGCGGCGAGATCGACTTGCCCGAACATGACGAACTCGCGCTTGCCTTCAACGAATGGGTGCGGGAACACACGCAGCCTTATCGGAAGCTCATGTCGTTTTATACGTGCGCGATGATGGAGGTCGAGACAAAATTCAGGGTGCTGAACGAAGACCTTTCGCTCAAATACGACAGGAATCCGATCGAATCTATAATCACGAGGCTGAAAAAGCCGGAAAGCATAATGCAGAAGCTCGCAAGGCGCGGGCTTCCGATGTCCGTTTCCTCGATCGAGAACAATATATACGATATAGCCGGCGTGCGCGTGATGTGTTCCTTTCAGTCCGATGTATATATGCTCGCGGACGCGCTGCTCTCGCAGGACGACATAACGCTGATCGAGAAAAAGGACTACATAAAAAATCCGAAGCCGAACGGGTACCGCAGCCTTCATCTGATCGTGGGCGTGCCGATATTTTTGCACAATGAAAAAAGGCAGATGTGCGTTGAGGTGCA
Organism: uncultured Clostridia bacterium; assembly: GCA_947630625.1. GTDB lineage: Bacteria > Bacillota > Clostridia > Oscillospirales > CAG-272 > DTU064. The sequence goes on along the minus strand of CANRIL010000025.1, from coordinate 28,333 downwards.
GCTGAGAACGCTTGCAATGAATCTGTGGGCGAATACGGAACATAAGATTAGATACAAAAAGAATTATACGGTCACCCCGGAGGACAGTGCGGTGCTGCTCGAATGCGCGGAGGAATGCGCCGCCATCGACCGCAAGCTCGAAGAACTGTACGGTCATATCCGCGACGCCGAGGGCGAGCCGGGCATCGTCCGGAAGCCGTAAAATCATAACGCGGGCTTATATTTGATCAAATGTTATCGCGCTATAAAATGTTTTTGCGTGATGAAAATATTTTCACGCGGGATCAAAGCATATCATTCCGGCACTGAAAAATGAAACGGGAAAGAATGAACGAAACCGAAGGAGCCGCGCCGCCTAAAAATAGGCGGAGAGGAGCGGCAATATTGATCATTTGCATAGCTGCCGCCGTGCTCGTTATATGGACGGTCTGGGGGAACACGGCGCTGATGCTCGAAGAGATAACCGTTTCCGGCGAAAATCTGCCGGAGGGGTTTGACGGCTTTCGCATAGCCCATGTGTCAGACCTTCATAACGCGGAGTTCGGCGAGGGAAACGAAAAGCTCCTTTCAATGCTGTCGGAGTGCGCCCCTGATATGATCGCCGTCACAGGCGACCTTGTTGATTCAAATCATACCGACATCGGCGCGGCGCTGCAATTTATAAAGGGAGCGGTGACGATCGCGCCCGTTTACTACGTCACGGGAAATCACGAGGAAAGGATCATCAATTACGCGGAGCTGGAAGCGGCTTTGATAGAGCTCGGCGTCACCGTGCTGAATAACGCGACCGCCGAACTTGAAAGGGACGGGGACAAACTTTTGCTGATCGGGCTTGAAGACTCGGCGGCGCGTCGATCGGGCGGCGGTCTTAACCCCTCGCAGCTTTTGCGCCGCGAGCTGATCGAACTTGTGGGTGACGGCGAAGAATACATGATACTTCTTTCGCATAGACCGGAGGCGTTTCGGGAATATGTCCTTTGCGGGGTCGACCTCGCGATGTGCGGACACGCGCACGGCGGGCAGTTCAGGCTGCCGTTTATCGGCGGCTTGTTTGCGCCCGGGCAGGGCTTTTTCCCCGAATACGACGCGGGAGTCTATGAAGACGGCGGCACTTCAATGGTGGTTAGCCGCGGGCTCGGAAACAGCGTCATACCTGTCAGATTCAACAACCGCCCGGAGGTCGTTCTGATAACGCTTTCAAAGACGGCGGAATGAAGACTTCGGCGGACGCTTTCATATCTGACGATCGCGCATAAACGAAAAAACGGGTGAACGGTAAATGGATCTTGTAGTTTGCATGGGAGAAGGCGCCGACAGGGACGATGCCGAAGCATTGGCGGAGCGTGTAAACGCGCCGCTTTCTGAAAAAATCGGGGACGGGCTCACGCTTATGACGGACGCTGACGGAATATCGCTTCTCGGCTTTGGGATGCGGTATCAGGGGGATTTTGAACACATGCTGCCGCGCGTGACCCGCGGGAGGCTGTCCCATGAGATGCTCATCCATGTCGCGAAGCCGAAAGGCGGTGGACTCTCCGCGATCGACGCAACGGCGGGGATGGGAGAGGATTCGTTCCTGCTCGCCGCCTGCGGATACGAGGTGACGCTGTACGAAAAAAACGCCGTCGTAGCCGCGCTTCTGCGTGACGCCATGCGGCGGGCAGAGAATGATCCGCTGTTGAAGAACATCGTCGGGCGAATGCACATTTACGAGGGCGACAGCACGGAGATGATCCCCGATGCGGGCGGCACGGTCGATCTTGTATATCTCGACCCGATGTTTCCGGCAAGGCAGAAATCGGGACTGATAAACAAAAAGCTTCAGCTGATACAAAAGCTTGAGCAGCCGTGCGTTGACGAAAAAACACTACTTGACGCGGCTTTGTCGGTACAGCCGAAAAAGATCATCATAAAGCGCCCGCTCAGGGGCGCGTGTCTTGCCGGAGTCGAGCCGAGCTATTCCGTGAAGGGAAAGGCGATCAGATATGACTGCATCGCGTTCCCGGAGAGATTTTGATATAAACCGTTAAAGCGCCGCGGCGCGCCCGGGAGGACGGGCGCGCCGCGGCTTTTTTATTGCTTTTTCGGTGGAAAATTTGAGTTATTCAAATTTGAACCAGTTCACGTTTACGGAATCCTTGAAGACGATATATAGATCGTGCGTCCCCGATACGGTCCCCGCGAGGTTGACCTTCATCGTGTTGTATGTCGTCCAGCCGCCGGTCGACGGCGCGAAGGACGCGATAAGTTCGCCGTCCGGCGCGTCAAGGCGGAATTCGATCGTGCTGCCGTAACCGGCGAGGCGCGCGCTCAGTTTGGTGACGCCGCCGCCGAAATCAAAGCCGGAGTATCTGACCCAGTCGCCTGCCGTGACGTAACCGAGGTTTTTGCCGCCGCCGGCGTCGGCGCACGGCTCAGCCCTGACGCCGCCCTTCTTCTCGTCAAAGAATTCCGCGCCGAACTGCACTCCCACCTTTTTCTCATCTGAGTCGTCGGGCATGCTCTCCCCATCGGGCGAATATGTTCCGTCGGAGAACGCGAACCAGTTTATATTTAGCTGGCTGTTGCCGGTGTCGTACGTGATATAAATGTCGTGCGTTCCGCTGACGCCGGAGATATCAAACGAGAACGTGCGGTAAACAGTCCATCCGCCCGTGTTGACGGGACCTGTCGAGGCGATTTTTTGACCGTTCTGACTGTCAAGCCTGATATTGCACGCTTGCCCCGAACCTGCGAGACGCATATAAAGCTTTGAAACGCCCTCGCCGAAATTGACTCCGGCGTACATGACGTAGTCACCCTCCTGAACGTATCCGAGATTTTCCGTGCCGTCAACGTCGGGGCAGTTTTCAGCCTGGACGGAGCCGAACGACGCGTCAAAATCCTCCGCCTCGATTATCGTGTTGACATCTCTTCCTTTCGCGAATTTGAACCAGTTGAGCTCGATTTTGCCCTCGAAGACGAGATACACCGTTTCCGTACCCGTAAGGGAAGGGATATCGCCTGAGATTTTGCGGTATGATCTATCGCCGCTCTTCTCGACGTTTATTTCAAGCAGTACCTCGCCGTCAGGGGAGCCGCGCCTGATCGAAAGCTTTCCTTCCGAGGTGCCGGAGATGCTCGACAAAAAGCTCTTTTCGCTGCCGTCAAACGTTAAAAGATACGCGGCGTGCGCCTGATCTTTCGTATTATATATCATATCGCTGCCGTCCTCGGTCGCGGAGCCGAACGACACGTTTTCTACCGATGCCGGATTGCTAATTTCAACCGTCGAGCATGCGCTGAGCGCGAGCGGCGGGATAGTTTTGCCGTCCGCAAAACTGACCTCGACCGAATACGCGCCTGTCGGCTTTTCCTGCGGCAGCGTTATTTCGAGCGCTTTGTCCGTCTGCGTCCATTCAAGCGGGATGCGGTCACTACCGTTTATAAGGCAGATTTTCTCAACCGCCGAGGCGTCCCAGCTGCCCTTTTTAAGCGAGACTACGGACATGACGTTTTCGCGCGGCGAGTTTAACGCCGAGATATAGAGCTTTTTGAAGTCCTTGCTCCTTGTGAATCTGATGTCCTTGTACGTGTAAGAATATGAGTCGCCGGAATTGCTCGTCGGTCCCTCTCCGTATATTATCCACGGCCTTGTTGAATAGATCGCGTCGCCGTATGTGCTGAGCCAGCCGCCTACGGTGAGAAGCGCTGCGCGCGCCTCGTCCGGGATAGTTCCGTCGGGGCGGGGACCTACGTTCAGCAAGAGATTCCCGTTTTTGCTAACGATATCTATGAGCGCGCCGATAAATTCGTCTCCCTTTCGGTAAACCTCGTCGGTAGTATATCCCCATGACTTCGAGCCGACCGACGTGTCCGTCTGCCAGGGGGTGGGGTTTATCGCGGAGAGCGCCGCGCGCTCCTTGTCGAGCACAGCCTCAGTCCCCGTAAACGCGCCGTTTTTGTTCGCGACGACAACTCCGTCGCACCCGTCCCATTCCTGCGCCATATTGTAGTAATTCGCGAGCATGAGATAGCGGTTCGCGTCATCGTATTTGTTAAACGCCCCGTCCACAAGATCAAAGTCGTAATATAACATGTCGGGATGATATTTTTCGATTATTTCCATCGAGATCGAAAACCATTTTTCGACGTGCTGTTTCGTCTTGCTGCCGCCCTCGCCGTATAGCTCGGAATATGTTTTGTCTGAAATGTCTGTCCCGCGGCCTGCGGCGTCGTCAAAGAACCAGTCGTTTTCGGCGAAGTGATTCGAGATGCCGAATTTGAGCCCCTTGCTTTTTACGGCTTTTTGAAGCTCCGCAACATAGTCGACGCCCGCCTGTTTTACGGAATTATACGTAGTTTGTATGTCGGAGTCATAGAGCGCGAATGAGTCATGATGTATGCCGACGGGCATGACGAATTTAGCGCCCGCGTCATAGAATAGCTGCGCCCAGTCTTCCATCATCCCGTTTTCCGTGCCTGTTTTCAGCGCCTGACAGAAATCGGGGATGAAATCCTTGTAGCCGAATTTTTTCACGCCGCCGTATGTTTTAAGATGGTAGCTGTAAATGTCGCTGCCGCCGTAGCTCGCCGTCCCCGGCATGTACATCCAGTGTCCGTACCATTCGTCGCCGAACGCGGGGATCGAATATACGCCGTAATGGATGAATATGCCGAACTTTGCATCGCGGTACCATTCGGGCACCTCGTATAGATCAAGGTTGTCCTCTGTGAAATTGATCTTTTCCTTCACCGGTCCCTCCTCCCCGCCGGGGTCTGTGTCTGCCGCGGTTTCCCCGGCGCTTTGGGGTGCTGCCGTTTCATCCTGCCCACCGCCCGGACTGCATCCCGGAAGCAGAGCCGATAAAATTGTCAGAACGCACAATATAAGCGCCGCCGCCCTCGTGTTCGCTTTCATAAATGTTGACCTCCCGATTTTGCCGCGACTTTCGCGGACAGTTTATGATCCTTTTTAATTTTAACATATTATCTTTAAAGACAACCAAAAAATCAGCGCTGTTATTTATAGAATATCACTGATATTTTTAGAATTCTCTCGCACTAAAGGATTCAGCCGCCGTGCACGAAGTTTTTTCTCTTGAAGTTTATCCTCAAGTATGGTATGATAATTTTAAAGAAAAAACGAAGGGACAAATTTGGAGATGAAAAAGTTTGGTTTCCTTGTTCTGCTTATTATAATGATCGTCGCCGCGGCAGCGTGTTCCGGCGGGAAGGAAAGCGGCGGCACGTCAGGGGAGTCAGGCACGTCGTCGCCGGAATCGGAATCCGTGACAGAAGGCGAGACGGCGCCGGACGACGGGAAAGGTGAGGAAGAGATGAAGACATCGTATCTTTTCGCATATTTCAGAGGGAACGACCAGGAAAACCTCTGCTACGGCGTCAGCCGTGACGGGCACAATTTCCGCTGTCTTAACGGCGGGAGGGAGGTTTTCACGTCGTATCTCGGGACGAAGTGCATGCGCGACCCGTTTATTTTCGAGGGCGAGGACGGACTTTTCTATATCGTGGCGACAGATATGCGGTCGTCGCTCGGATGGAACAGCCAGTCGACGATCGTCATATACAGCACCCCCGATCTGATAAACATCAGCGACGGTGTGCTCATAGACTACAAGAAATTCAGGGGATTCGTCAATTGCAGCCGCGCATGGGCGCCGCAGGTCATATGGTGCCCCGATCATGAAAACGAGGACGGCTCGCGCGGCGCGTATATGATCTATCTCGCGATCGAGATAGGCGACGGAAACGGAACTGTCATGTACAGGCACTTCACGACAGACCTCATGGACGCATCAAAATATACGGTCCCCGAAATGATGCTGACGGGCGAGGAATCGGGAAAATACAACGGGCAGAACGGGAAAACAAACGGCGCGATCGACGGCGATATAATAAAGGACACTGTCAATGGCAGATGGCTCATGTTCTTTGACGGCAGGAATATATCCGAATCGGACACGATCGAGGGGCCGTATACCGAGCTCCGCGAACCGTACAAAAGAACGCACAGCGCCGCGGCGCTCGAAGGCTCAAACGTTTATAAGCTGCTCCCGAAGGACAGCGGCGGCGTCGACACATGGGTGATCTGCGCGGACGGAAACGCGTTCGGAAACGGATTCTGCGTATCAAAGACGACCGATTTTCAAAATTACACCATAATGCGCCAGTCGGTCGACTTTTCGTTTGATTTTGTCCCGCGCCACGGATACGTCATAACGCTGACTGACGAACAGTACGACAGGCTGATCGACAAGTACGGCGAGCCGAATTACAGCGGCAGCGTTACGGTCGACTGAGCGTTCGCGCGGCTTTCGGCTTGGGTGAGTCATGATGACGCCGGAGGAAAAGCGGGTGACCGTTGACGGCATGAAGGAATTTTATCATGCCGAGCATATTTATAAAGAACTCTATATCGCTTGTCCCGGCGCGTTTGAAACGCCGATAAGCGGGTGGGCTGAATTCAAAGCGCGCCTTATCGACGGCGGATACGACGGGACTCTGCCTGATGATGCGCCGTCCCCGATAATGCCGTGGCTCTCCGAAAAAATCTTCTTCCGCGACAATTTTGATGTCGCGATCGTGAAAAACGACAGATACTGTCCGCCGTTTCTGCATAAGCTCGAATTTATCAAGATCGTTTACGTTGTCTGCGGGAGCGCGCTGCTTTTCACCGGCGGGAAGAGGTTTTTTATCGGAGAAGGCGAGATGTGCATCGTCCCGCCCGGCATTGAAAACGCAGCGTTTTCGTGCGACGACGGGGACGCCGTCATAAACGTGATCGTCAAAAGGAGCACGTTTGAAACGAGCTTCGCGAGCCTTTTGATGGAGACATCAACGCTTTCCGATTATCTCTGGCGGATGCTTTATAAGAAAAACGGCGGCGATGTCCTCTTTTTCAGAAAAACCTCCGGCGCCGATCTGACGGACAATGTGCTCGAAATATATCATGAGCTCGCGCTTGGCGGCGCGGCGAGCAATATCATGCTCAAAAGCTATATCATGCTGTTTTTCGGGCAGATGCTCAGGTATTATGAGATCGACCGCGACGTTGATCTTCCCGGAAATGAAAAGCCGTCAAGGATCGCCGAGGTCATAACGTACATGAACGAGCACAAAAGGGATGTGACGCTCGCGGCGCTGGCGGAGCATTTTCATTTCAGCGAAGGGTACATGAGCCGCGTCATCAGGCGCGAGACGGGCTCAACATTCCGCGAGCTGCTTTGTGAAATGCGGGTCGAACAGGCCGCCGTCATGCTCAGAAATTCGGCGGCTTCGGTCGAGGAGATATGCCTCTCCGTCGGATATACGGACGAGAGCAGGTTTTATAGGACGTTCAAAGCCCATTTTGGCGTCACTCCGGCGCAGTTCAGGCGCGCGGGGCTGTGACGAAATATAAAAACGGTCAGACAAGCTCGTTTTGAGCGTCTGTCCGCTTTTTGTTTGCATACCCGAAACAGGTCAGATAAAGCAAGTAAAAGTGGTTTTAAATAAACGGTGACACGTCATCCGCTTTCATGATATTATAAATTGATGGATAAATATATCCGGCGCATTACAAAACATTTGCGGAGGTGCGGTCATGAAGCGGGCGAACATTTTAAGGTCGGTCAGCGTGATCCTCATTTTGTCGTTTATCCTTGGCTTTGCTGCGTGCAGCGGCGGCGGTGACGGCAGTGAGAGCGGAACGGCGGAGACGACAGGAAAAACAGACGCGGAGGGGAGCGGTTTTATGGAAATATACGATCTGCGGACGCAGAATTTATCGGGGCCGCTCGGCATAGATACGGACAAGCCCGTATTCAGCTGGAAGCTCTCGGCTGAAGGCCGCGGCGAAAGGCAGACCGCTTACAGGGTCGTGGCTTCGTCTACAAAAGAAAAACTTGAGGCGGGCGAATACGATATCTGGGATTCCGGCAAGGTCGAGGACGAGGATAATTACGGCGTCGTTTACGGCGGCGCGCCGCTTTCCTCGATGCAGGGCGTATACTGGTGCGTCAAGGTCTGGAACAAGGACGGCAGGGAAACAGATTTTTCGGATGCCGCATATTTTGAAACGGGCATTTTCGAACGCGACGGCTGGGCGGCAAAATGGATCGAAGCCGGGGAGGCGGGCGTGCTCTCAACGCTCATGCCCGACAAGGCGGAAGGCATGAAGGCGGCCGGATATGTGCTCACGGACAAGGTCGGCAAAACTTCGGCGCAGTATCTGAAGATCAACGTGACCGAATCGGGCCCGGCAGCGATCGGCGAATATAACGACGGGAACCTCGGCGGCGTCATTTACCGCGTGCAGATCATGGAGCTTGAGCTTTACCTTGACGGGGAGCGCGTGAATATCCCGGCGGGTACCGCCGTTATTGCGGGCAATACGTTTTCTTTCGGCAGCCAGTGGAACAAGGATTTCATCATAGACAAAAACACGGCGCAGGGATATACGTCAAATACGTCGTCCCGCCCTGTATATGATAAACCGGTCGAGATAACGCTCAATTTCAAGGAAAACGTCACATTTGACGAAATCCGCCTCGTCTGCCGGACGGACAGCGCCTCAACGGACGGGGACGTTTGCCCGAACTATCCGAAAAAATACTATTACGAAACGTCGGATGACGGCACGCTTTTCGGGCGCGTCGGCGAAGAAATAAATGTGGCCTCCGCCCCGACGATCAGCGGCAGCTCAGGCGAGATTTCGAACGCGCCGATACTGTCCTCCGAATTTTCGACAAAGGACGGCAAAACTGTTTCGTCCGCGAGACTTTACATAAGCGGACTTGGGATGTTTGAGGCTTACATCAACGGCAAAATGCTCGGAGAGGGAACGTATTTCAATCCCGGCGAGAGCGACGTGCGGGATACCGTTTATTACTGCACATACGATATCACAAGCATTCTTCACGAAGGGAAAAACGCCGTTTCGTTCCTGCTCGGAAACGGGCAATATGCGAATTACCGCATCCACCGTCAATTCGGCAGATATTATAAGACTGACGACGCGCGCGGCACAGCGGAAGTCGCGGGCATGTTCGGCACGCCGAAGGGAATCGCCGAGGTCGTCATCACGTACACGGACGGCACACGCGACATCATAGGCACGGACGAAACGTGGGCATATGTAGAGAGCCCGATAACGGAGAACAGCTGGTACGGCGGAGAAGACTATGACGCGCGCCTTGAAATCGAAGGCTGGAACGACGTTGACCCATCTATCCCGCGCGACAAGTGGGGAAAAGCGTCCTTGGTTCCGGCGGGTGAGATACCGACGGGCGAGCTGATCGGGCGCGAGTTTGAACCGGTCGCCGCGCAGGAAAGCGACACGGTCAGCTCTGGTGACATCGCGGTCACAAAGATCGCTGAAAAAGACGGATATACGACATATCTTGTCGACATGGGCAGAAACGGTGCGGGATTCCCGGAGATAACCGTAAGCGCCGACCCCGGGCAGAAGATAACGATGTATCCGGCGGAAACGGACACGTTCGACGGTTACGCGGGACATATAAATCAGGCGTCCTGCACTCAGAGCGCAAGCAGCAACGGCGAGCTTATATACGACACGTACATAACGAAGGGCGGCGGGACCGAAAGCTGGCACCCGAGATTCTGTTATCACGGGTATAGGTATCTCGAAGTCGTTTTGCCGTCGGAGATAAAACTTACCGCCGACAATTTCACCGGCTATATCCTCCGGACCGACAACGGCAAAAACGGGTCGTTTACCTCGTCGGACGAGATATTGAACGCAGTAAACACGCTGACCGAGCGGTCGATCGAGAGCAACATGTTTTTTACGTTTACGGACTGCCCGCAGATAGAAAAGCTAGGCTGGCTCGAAACGCCGGGACTCATGTTCGATTCGATGGCGCACACGTACGACATCAGCTCATGGATACCGAAGATAATCCGCGACATGGTAAATTCTCAGTATGACGACGGCAGGATCGCCGCGATTGCCCCCGAATACTTCAAAATCGGCAGTCTGTACGAGGATCTGAACTGGAACGGCTCGATAATTTTTACCGCATGGCAGTATTACGAGACGTACGGCAGCGCGAGCATTTTCTCGGATGAGAACTACGGAGCCATGACAAAATACATGGACTACCTTGAAAAAAAGGTCGCGAAAGGCGGACTAATCACGACCGGTCAGATGGGCGAATGGGGCGAGATGACATCGTACGGGACGACGCCTGTCGTCCTTGTTGAAACGACTGCATACTACCGAATGGCGGTCACGATGGCGAAAATCGCCGGCGTCAGAGGCGATGACGGGGACGAGAAGCGTTACGAGGAGCTTGCCGATCTGATCAAAACGGCGTTCCACGAGAATAAGGAATGTTATAACGACAAATTCCTTTACGGGAACGGCACACAGTCGGGATACGGGTGCGTGCTTTACAGCGGGATCGTCCTCGACGAGAATCGCGAGGCGGCGCTTGATCTGCTCGTTTCCGCGATAGAGAAGGCGGACTACCACCTCACCTCCGGCGAGGTCGGTCTGCGTCAGGTCTTCTCGGCGCTTGCAGAGGGCGGACGGAGCGATGTGATATATAAAATGGTCACGAACGACACGATGCCGAGCTATAAATATTTCGTTGACGAGGGACTTACGACGCTGCCGGAATACTGGAATTTCGAGGACCTCTGGTACGGCATGGCGCGCTCCCGCAATCACGCGATGATGGGTCACGTCAAGGAATGGTTCACAAAATATCTCGCAGGCGTCAGCGCGGCGGAGGCCGGTTACGATGTGATCAACGTCAGACCCTGCGTGGTCGAGGGGCTGACGAGCGTTTCCGGGAAAATAGATTCGGTACACGGCACGATAAGCTCATCGTGGGAATATAAATCGGGCGTGTTTACGCTCACCCTCGATATACCTGTCGGCGTCACGGCGAATGTGTATATCCCCGTCGTCGGAGAGGGGAAGACCGTTCTGCTCGACGGCGATGAGGTCGGCGGGGAGCTGACGGAGGACGGAAGATATATTCACGTGACCGAGCCATCGGGCTCCGGCTCGTATACGTTCACTATATCGGAATAATTGAAAAAATCGCCCCCGCACGGGGGCGATTTTGACGTTATGCGCTGCCGAATTTTACCCTTGTTCGCCCGATTCGCGCTTGCGCTTCTTTCTGCGCAGAAACAGGCGGGAGAGCGCTTTTCCGTTCCACGGGATCAGCGGGTAAAGATAGCTCCACCCGCAGACGCCGCGCATCGTCACGAGCAGCAAAACGATAATGATGAATCCCGCGATGAATCCCCAAAGCCCGAACAGCGCCGTCAGCGCGAGCAGCATAAGGCGGAAATATTTGAACGCGTAGCCGAGCTCATAATTTGACTGCGTAAAGTTCGATATAGCGGTGAACGCCATGTAGAAGATGACCTCCGGGATGAGCCAGCCCGTCTCGATCGCGAAATCGCCGAGCAGCAGCCCGCCGATTATCGAGAGCGAATTTGACATTGTTGACGGCGTCGTCAGCGAGGCGAGCTTCAGGACATCGAGCGCAAATTCGGTCAGGAAGAGCTGTACAATTATAGGCAGAGAGCCAAGCTCGTTAGGCAGGATAAAGCGCAGCCACCCCGGCAGATACGCGCTGTGAGTGATGAGCAGATACCAGAGCGGCGTGATGAACACGGTCGAGGCGAAGACGAGCATCCTGATTATCCGCAGATATGAGCCGGTGAACGGCGGAAAATAGAAATCGTTTGTCTCCTGAAGAAAATCGAATACGGATGTCGGCAAAAGCATCGCTTCAGGGGAAGTGTCGCAGAGTACGGCGACGCCGCCCTCCAGAAGATGAGCCGCTGTCGCGTCCGGGCGCTCGGTCAGGCGCACCTTCGGGAACGGATTATACCACTGACGGCGGCAGAGCGCCTCGGTCAGCGACTGATGACCGAGCGGGAGCGCGTCCGTGTCGAGATTTTCAAGCTGGGAGGTGAGCCGCGCGACAAATTCCGGGTCTGCCTCGCCGTCGATATATGTGACGACTACGTCCGTCTTCGATTTTTTGCCGACGCATATATATTTCATCGTCAGCCGCGTGTCGCGTATGCGGCGGCGTATGAGCGCTGTATTAAAGATAAGCGTTTCAACAAAGCCGTCGCGCGCGCCGCGCATTACGCGGTCGTTTTCGGCGTCCTGCGTGTCGCGGGACGGGTATGAGCGCAGATCGATAACGACGGCCTCTCCGGCAAAGCCGTCCGATACCATAAGGCAGCAGCCGCCGAGCACGGAGCGGACGATGTCGTCTCCGTTCGATGTCACGTCGACTTCAACATCGGGCAGATGGATCGCGGCGAACCTGTCTGCGGCGCCCGGCTGTCCGTCGCCGAAGTCGTCGAGCCCGACAAGGAACATCAAGAGCTTTTGCAGCTCGCCCCCTTTGATGAAGCCGTCTATATAGTAAAGCGCGGCCTGATGGTCGTTCGCTCCGATGTCGCGCTTTATCATGTCAAAATTTTTGTCGACAAGCAGCGTTCCGTCGATGGACTTGACGGTGGCGGCAAAATCCGTCGTTATTTCGAGCATGAAAATTCCCCCTCATCTACGGTTTACGGTTAGTTTTCCGCAGAAGAGGGGGAATTTATTCATTATAAACGTTTACCGCACAAAGTCGGGCGCCTGTCCTTCAAGAAACCACGTGATATAAGTTTTGATCTCGTTTGTCTCGTAAGTGTCCGGATACATATCAACGTCAACGTCCGGGTAAGCCTCGCTCATCTCGTACTTTTCATAATCGTAATCCGTATACAAAGACGCGCCCCTCGCCTCAATGAGGATGTTATAGTCAGGGTCTGTCTTTGTGAAGGTCGAAATGTCATTCCTGTCGACTGCGGCAAGGCTCGGAAGAATAGCTCTTATCTCGTCGCCTGTATAGCTTGTTTTTTCGCCTGTTTTGCGGTTGTATACGACTATTCTTTCGATCGTCTTTGCAAGCGAATCAAAATATTCGTCCTCCGACAGTTTGAATATAAAGCCGCATTCATTATAGTTAAAGAACATCGGCAGGTCGGTCGAGTCGATCACCGGCTGCGTTAACCCGTTTTTGTCGATGTAGGAGCCGATAGCGGACAGATCGGAAACAGTTATCGGGACATAATTCCAGTAATCTCCTCCGGTCGCGGAGCTTGATCTGTAATTAAGAGATGCGTATCCGACGGTGAAATTCTGGTATCCTTTTGTTGCGTGCGGCATTATCTCGTTCTTCGCCGTGTTTTTGATGGAATCTGACAGGACGATGCGGGCATCTGTCATGCGGTCCCTGTACTGTTCGGCGTTTTCTTCGCCGTTCTCCTCGAAATACTGCGAGAGATTGTCTACGAAATGCGCGCCCGCAAGCTTCATGTCCATGTTTATATCAAAGAAATAGGGATTATTCGACCCCGGCAGAACGTCGTTTGTCTGATTTTCGAGCATGATATCAATGAGCGGTGCGGTCAGCTCGTAAGCGACACTGTTGTAAGTATACGGTATCTCGATGCCGAAGGGGGACGTATACGTGATACTCAGAGTTGCATAGCGAGCGTACGATTCGGGATCGTTCATGAAATCGAATGATGAATAGTGATCGAGCATACCGTTGCCGGAGCGGAATGCGTTTGTGAGGTCTTTCATCGTATCCCTCACTTTTTCTATATCATCTCTGTCGGAAATGACTATCTCCTGTGAGGAGTTCACGCCGTTGGTGTATAATTCTATCGAAATTTTTCCCGCGACTGGGACCGCGTAGTCAAATATGCCGAAGCAGCCGAGCGACAGAACGAGCGACAAAGCGATCATCGACGCCGAATAGATCAGCATTCCGCGCCAGTGGGAGAACATCGCTTTGGCGGAGCGGTTCAGCACCGTGTTGCAGAGCATGTACGAAAGGATCAGCCCTGCGGCAAATCCGAGCATGCCGGAGCCGAATAAGTCAAAGAATTCGCTGAACAAAACGGCAGTCGGTCCGATGATGACATATTTGATTATCTCGCCGAGCGGCGCGAAAATGATGGGATTGCCGGAGCGCTCTATCTTCCGCTTTGAGTACGCAAAATACGCAAGCGCGAAGAATGCGGCGGACATAACGGCGTCAAAAATGATCATCGGCCACACCGATCCATTCGAGGACAGCGGCGACAAAACATAAATTACGCGGAAGAAGGGCGAGAGAAGGCTCAGCACCTTGATCGAGCCCATAAGCTCCGTGGTTTCGAGATACTGCACACCGTGCCGCAGAAGGAGCATCGCCGAGACGTAAACGACGGGGAGCGCAAACAGGATAAACCCGGTCATTATCGTATGAATGACGCGGTTCCCGGAAATTACGCCCGCAAGCATCGCAACAGACAGGAATACGATGAAGTAGAATATCCCGTATCCGAGCCCGCTGAAAAAGATGGGCAGAAGTTCAAAATACAAAAACCCGTGACATGCGAAGATCAGAAGACTGAGCAGCAGATTTACGACCGAGGCGATAAAATAGACGGCAAACGACGAGAATATCACCGAGATGAAGTGACCCGATCTTCTCTCAGGCAGACTGTGATAAAATCCCGCGCTCGTCCTATTCTGCATGAACTGCATGAAGTAGACTCCCGCAAAGATCGCTGAGGCAGCGGACAAGACGACATAAGTTGTCATCATGGCCGACGCGATATCCGTCAGGCTGTTTAAAATGTCCTCGTGCGTCCATAAGGTGCTCTGGTACCCCGCATCGTTTAAAATGCTGAGCCTCAGCCGCGGGAGCGAGAGCACCGGGATGAGCGTATAGAACAGGATGAACAATATCAGAAACAGCACAAGGCACGGCCAGCCGCGCTTTGCGGTGCCGAACATGTAGCGCGGCGTCACAAGCGGGGAGCGCGCTTTAGCGGATGATGTTTTTCGCGTCATATCCGATCCCCTCCATTTCAGAAATGAAAATTTCCTCAAGCGTCAGCGGGATGATCTCGCTGTAAACGGGCGAGGCGGCGAGAAGCGCGTTTCCGATCTCCTCCTCGCTCCCGCGGCAGATGAGAATGTGCAGCTTGCCGTGCGTCTCGTGTGAAATGACATCGAGCGCGGAAAACGTCTCCGCCGGGTCCTTTTCAAAGACGGCCTGCACCTTGTGTACCGTCATCTTCATGTCGTCAAGCTCGCGGTCGATCAGGATCTTCCCGCGGTGCAGAAGGCATATGTGGTCGGTCAGGTCCTCAAGCTCGCGCAGATTGTGCGTTGAAATTATCGCGGTGAGCCCGTTTTCGGCAACGTCCTCCGCGATTATGCGGCGGACAAGCTGACGCATGACGGGGTCGATCCCGTCAAACGTTTCGTCGCACAAAAGGTATTTCGGACGGACGGACAGCCCGAGCAGCAGGGAAGACTGCTTCTGCATTCCCTTTGAAAACGTGTTTATCTTTCTCCCTCTGTTAAGCCCGAACATGTTCGTCATTTTCATATACATATCGTCGTCAAACGTGTCGTAGACGGAACGGTAAAACGAACGCATCTCGTCAAGCGTCGCGTGCGGGAGAAAATACTGCTCGTCGGAAAGGTAAACGACGCGCTGCTTTACCGCGTAGTTTTCATAGACCGGCTCGCCGTTATATTCGACCACGCCCGCGTCGGGTTTGTAGATCCCCGAAAGTATTCGCAAAAGCGTAGATTTTCCGCTGCCGTTTGAGCCAATGAGTCCGAATATCGAACCGTCGGCAACGGTCGTCGTCACGCCCGCAAGCGCTTCAACATCATCAAAGCTTTTTCTGACGCCGTTAATTGATATCACTTTTTGCCCCACTCCTTCCTGATAATATCCTCCGCCTCCTCAAACGTGACCCCGAGGTCATGCGCCTCCTTTGCGGACGCGGCGAGCGCGCGGCGGAGATCGGCTTTTTTCG
The DNA here is from genome assembly GCA_947630625.1 of uncultured Clostridia bacterium. GTDB lineage: Bacteria > Bacillota > Clostridia > Oscillospirales > CAG-272 > DTU064. The sequence continues at coordinate 12,472 of CANRIL010000025.1, read as the reverse complement.
TTTCGTGTGCCGGACATATATCGTCGGAGACGAAGCTGCCGCGCCCGGGGGACGAATATATTATCCCGCGCCGCTCAAGCTCCGCGTACGCCTTGTGAATAGTATTCGGATTTATTCCGAGCTCCTGCGCCAGCTGTCTCACGCTCGGGATGCTTTCGTTCGGCTTCAGGATGCCGCGCAGGACGAGCGAACTGATATTGTCGACAAGCTGCTCGTATATCGGCTTTCGGCTCTTGAAATCAACATAGAACGAACTCATATTCCCCTTTGCACACCTCACATACGATTTTGTGTACTATTATGAATAGTACACTGTAATGATAACACCTGTACAGCGCCGTGTCAATAGTTTTTTCATAATTTTTAAACAGAATGACAAACGGCACTTGAAAAAGGCGGCGAGATAATATATAATAGTCGCATACGAGAAATGAAAGGATGTCCGGGGGAAGCCCCGGCAGAGGTAATTTGATGTACGATCTCTTTTTGGAAGCAGCAACAAACACACCGTCGAACGGGAGCGGATGGTATTCGATCATCATGCTTGTCGTTCTTGTCGTGGTATTTTATTTCTTTATGATAAGACCACAGAAAAAGCAGGATAAGGAAAACGCAGAGATGCGCGACAACCTTCAGGTCGGCGACGAGATCACGACTATCGGCGGGATCATCGGCAAGATCGTCTCGATAAAGGAAGAGACGCTCATGATCGAGACGGGAAAGGAAAAGACGAAGATAAGAATACTTAAAACGGCTGTCCGCAACGTCGACGTTAAGGCGGAGGACGCCGAGGAATAACCGGATTGTCATAATTTGAACGCACCCCCGCATATCACTGTAATAAAAGTACATTATGATATACGGGAGATCAAAAACGTGAATGGTGCGTTAAGAAACAAAAATGACGAAGGGTTCTCTTTTTCGGAGCTGATTGTCCCCGCTTTGTTCGGCGTCGGCATAGCCGCGGCGACGGCGGCGGTGCTCGTGTTCATCGCCGGCGCTGTCGTTTATTCGACGGCTGACCCGAACAGCCTTGTGACGGGGGCGTCGCTTCTCATACTCGGCATTATGTCGTTTGTCGCGGGATTTGCCGCGTCGAAGAAGGGCGGCTCGTTTCTGCCCGGCGCGATATCGGGCGCGGCGCTCGCGCTCGTTGTCTTTTTGGCGTCGCTCATATCGGGTGGGCATGGAGAGATCGCGGCTCCTTATTCGTATCTTGTGAGGCTGCTCGGTCTTGTCGTGTCGCTTCTGGGCGCATATCTTGCCTCGCGGCACGGAAAGGGGAAGCGGTTCGCGTCCTCGCCGAAGATGCCGAAGATAAAAAAACGCTGATTGGCAAGGGAAAAAATAAAATCCGATCCGGCGGCGCGCTTTGCCGGGCGGGACAAAATATAAAATCGACCCAGCGCATGTTCGCCGGGCGGGACATCATTAAAAACTGAGGGGGAGGCTGAAGATATGATACACATTTTCAAAGTGAACGGTGAAAGATTCGTTTTCGACAGGGGCAGCGGCGCGGTCAGCACGGTGTCGGCGCTCCAGTATAAGATGCTCTCATATCTGAAGCCGCCGCTCACGGAAGAGCTGCCCTCTGCGCTTCGCTACGATCTGGCGAAATATGACGGCGGCATGGTCGAGGACGCATATGAAGGGCTCTACCGGCTCTATTGCGGCGGCAGGCTTTTCGCTCCGGATGAAGACGGCGGCTCGCCCGAATGCAGCGGCTGCTGGGCGCGGTCGCGCTGCGGGTTTGACAAAGCGTGCGACACGTGCGGCGCCGAGCGGCACAGGCTTGAGCTCTCGCTCGCGGGCGAGGCACGGTGACAGTTTTATTTTGTTGACAAGGGGACATCCGTTTCGGGAGTCCCCTTTATCGCATTTGCGGCATCTGCCGCAATTTGCGCATTTAAGGATTGATATTCCGAGCTTTTTGATGTATAATAGAATGAAAATACGATCAAGTTTCATAAGGACAGAGGAACATAGTGAAAATAATAGATAAGGTTTTCGGAACTTATAGCGACAGGCAGATAAAGAAGATCAGACCGATCGTAGATAAAATAGAATCGCTTGCGCCCAAGTATAAGGCGATGAGCGATGCGGAGATGCTCGCCGAGACTTCCCGGTTCAAGGAGAGGCTCGCAAACGGCGAAACGCTTGACGATATCCTTCCCGAGGCGTACGCGCTCGTGCGCGAGGCTTGCGACCGGGTGCTCGGCAAGCGTCCGTTCAATTGCCAGCTTGTGTGCGGTGTGCTGCTCCATCAGGGGCGCATCGCCGAGATGAAGACGGGCGAAGGCAAGACGATCGTTGCGACGATGCCGTCATATCTTAACGCGTTGACGGGCAAGGGCGTTCATGTCGTGACCGTCAATGAATATCTCGCGCGCAGCCAGGGAGAAGAGATGGGCAGAGTCCATGAATTTCTCGGACTTACGACCGGACTTGTCATCCATGATCAGACGCTTAAGGAAAAGCAAGACGCTTACAACTGCGATATAACGTACGGTACGAACAACGAATTCGGATTCGACTATCTGCGCGACAACATGGTAAAATATAAGGAACAGCTGGCGCAGAGAGGGCACAATTTCGCGATCGTTGACGAGGTCGACTCGATCTTCATCGACGAGGCGCGCACGCCGCTCATCATTTCCGGCGCGGGAGAAGAGTCGACCGAGATGTATTCAAAGGCGGATGAGCTCGTGTCGCATATGCGTCCATACGTCATAAAGGAGCTCGACGCGAAGATGGATGTCGAGGAGCTTCTTAAAACGGCAGGCGTCAACGCCGATTACATTGTCGACGAAAAGCAGAAGACGACGACGCTCACCGCCCGCGGCGTCGAGAAGGCGGAAAAATTCTTCGGGATCGAAAACTTTTCAGACGAAGAAAATTCCGAGCTGAACCATTACGTATATCAGGCGCTCAAGGCGCACGGCATAATGCACCGCGATATCGACTACGTTATATATAACGGCGGCATTATGATAATCGACTCGTTCACGGGCAGAATGATGCCCGGCAGGCGCTTTTCAAACGGACTTCATCAGGCGATCGAGGCAAAGGAAGGCGTCGAGATCCAGCGGGAAAACCAGACGCTCGCGTCGATCACATTCCAGAATTATTTCAGGATGTACACAAAGCTGTCCGGCATGACAGGTACGGCGCTTTCCGAGGAGGACGAGTTCCGCGAGATATATAATCTCGACGTTGTTGAGGTGCCGACAAACAAGCCGATGATCCGCGTCGACCACAACGACATCGTATATAAGACTGAAAAGGCGAAGTATGACGCGGTAGTCGCGGAGATCAAGCGCTGCCACGAGAAGGGACAGCCTGTGCTCGTCGGCACAGTCTCGATCGAAAAGTCGGAAGCGCTCTCGAAGCGGCTTAAGGGAGCCGGGATCGCGCACACGGTCCTCAACGCAAAATATCACGAACGCGAGGCGGAGATAATCGCGCAGGCGGGAAAATTCGGCGCCGTCACGATCTCAACGAACATGGCGGGGCGCGGCACTGATATCCTGCTCGGAGGAAACGCCGAATATCTTGCGAAAGCCGAAATGCGCCGCAACGGATACGACGAGCGCATGATCGCGCTCGCGACAGGTTCGTCGCAGTCGGTGCCCGAAGAAGTTCTCGAATCGCGCGCGTTTTATCAGGAGCTTTATAAAAAATATCAGCGCGAGATCGAGCCGGAGGCGCAGCGCGTCCGCGAGGCGGGCGGTCTGTTCGTGCTCGGCACGGAGCGCCACGAGAGCAGGCGCATAGACAACCAGCTCCGCGGCCGTTCCGGTCGTCAGGGCGACCCGGGCGAATCCCGCTTCTATATCTCGCTTGAGGACGACCTTATGCGTCTGTTCGGCGGGGATCGGATATATAACGTCATTGATAAGCTGAAGCTGCCGGACGACATGCCGATCGACGCCTCGATCCTTTCAAACTCGATCGAAAGCGCGCAGAAGAGGATCGAAGCGCAGAACTTCAACAGGCGCAAGAACACGCTCGAATATGACGACGTTATGAATCAGCAGCGCAAGCTGATATACAGCCAGCGCTTTGAGGTGCTTGAGGGACACGACCTGCACGACAAGATAATCGGAATGATAAAGGGCACGATCAGCGAGGACGTTGACGCGTACGTTCAGGGAGAGGACGCGTCTTCATGGAATCTTGACGAGCTCATCCGCAATTACGCCGGTATCATATTCGCGCCGGGCGAACCGGAGTTTGCAAAGGAAGCGCTTTCCGAAAAATCGCCGTCCGCGATCAAAGACCTCTTTGTCAGCAGAGCAATGTCGATATATGAGGATAAGGAAAAGAAATTCGGCTCCGAATGGCTGAGGGAAGTCGAGCGCAACGTGCTTTTGCGGTACGTTGACATTCACTGGATGGAGCATCTTGACGCGATGGACGACCTGCGCGACGCGATCCGCCTTGAGGCATACGCGCAGCGCAACCCGATAACCGAATACAGGATCGCCGGTATGAACCAGTTCGAGCAGATGACGGACGAGATCAGGCGCGACACCGCCCGCCTGATGCTGACGGCCGTCCCGCGCGAGGAGCTTGAGCGCCGCCGCCAGACGTTCGTCGTCAAAAACACCGTCACGGGCACGAACGGTCCTATCAGAACGGGCGAGAAGAAAAAGCCCGTCGTCAAGAAAAATAAGGTCGGGCGAAACGACCCGTGTCCGTGCGGTTCGGGAAAAAAATATAAGAACTGCTGCGGCTCGGGCATCGTGAAGGACGCGCCTGAAGGCAATAAAAATTAAAGGGAAGTACGTTTTATGGGTCTGGGAGTGCTGTTTATTGGTTACGTCCTTGCCGCCGTATTCACGCTCGCGCCGACTTATTTTATCACCGACCTCATCGGCAGCTTTGTGATCTTCAATGCGACAGTAAAGCTCCGGCGGCACGCTTCGCGGTTCAGATACGCAGAGGCGGCGGACATCGTGATGTTCTTTGTCTGCGCCGTACAGTGCGTTTATTACGCGATAAAATATGTCGGACTGATCGAGGGGAACGGGACGTTTGAAAGCGGGCTTGAGATTGTGCGCATAACCGTTATGTTCGCGCTCACCGTATCGATCCTGCTCGCTCTGTCGCAGCTCGCCGCCTCGGTCGGAGACAAAAAGCTCGCCGACAAGGGCGTTAGAAACGTGTGGCTGTTTTCCGTCAGCTACGTATTTATGATACTTCTGTCGCTCGACTTTGATTTTCTCGGTGATTTCATCGCGGCGTTCACGGCGTTCGGATTTGTTTTCCGGATACTTACCGTTCTTCTAAACTGTATATTCCTATATAGCTGTTATATGTGGATATGCCTTGAGGGCGACCACGATATGACGCATCTTTCGCCGATGGACAAATTTTTCGCAAAGCTCACGCCGAAATCAAAGCCAAAGGATAAGGCGGCGGATGAAGACGCTCTGCCGCCCGTAAGTTCCGACGTTAAAAGGAAAAAATAAAAAATTAAAGGGGAGATAAAGAAAGTGCCGATCATTGCAGCTGTTATTGCGGTCATCATATTTGCCAATCCGTATATATCCGTGCTCGATCTTCTGCCGGACGTTTTCGGGTGCATGCTTATCTGGTATGCGACCTCACATGTCGAGTTCTTTTCCCCGAAAATCGAGGAGGCGCGCCGCCTCTGGCTGAAGCTCGCTCTTCTTACCGGGGGTGATCTGATCCTTTCGAGCGTGATCCCGGCAAGCGACGAAACGATGCGGCTTCTGTTCGTGTTCGTCTTCCGGATCGCGGAGGGCGTCATGATGTTTCTTGCCGGAAGAGAGACTTTTGACGGGATCATGTATCTCGGCACAAAGTTTGACGGGGTCGGCATATATATGCACGACTCAAAGCGCAAGACGGAGCGGATCGAAAAGAAGGAGGAGGCGGAGAGAGAAAAGCTCGCCCGCATCCTTGAGCGGGAGCGCGAAAAATACGAGCGCGAAACCGCAGACGGGGCGGACGAAAAACAGCGCAGCCGCGCGACGGAGCATTACCGCGCCGCCGTCGCAAAGATCAGCGCGGACGAGAACCGTGTCCACCGCGAAAAGGACGGGATCACGGCGCTGACGCACAGCCTGCTCATATTCGTCATCGTTAAGACCGCGATGTGCGTTCTGCCGGAATTTACGGTACTTTCGTCGCATGAAAACCGCGGGGATGTCACCTCCGGATACGATCTCGACATAGCCAATTATAAGGGCATGTTCATCTCGCTCGGATTTCTCGTGGCGCTTGTCGTGTCGATCTTCTGGCTCGTGCGCGTGCTCCGCTATATAAACGGAATCGCGCGTGACCGCACATTTATGACTGAGGTCAAGGAAAAATACGCCGAATTTACAAGAACGCACGTCGAGCTTTACACGTGCCGCAGAGTCTCGGCAGCGCTCATCGTGCTCGGGCTCGGCATGGTATTCACGTTTGATTTCTTTTTCGACTACAAAAATTTTGTACCCGATTTTATTGCAGCCTGCCTGTTTTTGGTGTTTTTCCTGATCATCCCGCACGGGAAAAAGCCGAACATTTTAGGTATCGCCCTTTCCGCGGCATATGCGGTAATGTCCGCGGCGCAGTGGATATATCTTTTGAGATATATAGACAACTTCACGGATTTCACCCGCACCTCAAGTTCCGACGCGGCGTTTGTCGGATACGTTGTCTGCTGCGTGCTGACGGCTTTGTCTGAGCTGCTTTTCGCCGCGCTCATCGTCCTCGTGTTCCGCGAGGTCGCCGTCATCATAAATTCTCATACGGGCTATATGTCCGACATCGGCGAGACGGACGAGCGGACAACTTATCTTCGTGAGACTCTGACAAAGCACAACAAGCGCTCGTTTGTGTTCGCGATGATCACCGCCGCCGCGTCGATCGTTTATATGATCTCCGTCGGCATAAATAAACGAGTTCTTGTCGAGGACGAAACGCTCAAATATTATATTTACCTCCCGAAATTCGAGAGCATGGGCGCGATCAACACCGTCATCTCCGTTCTCTTTATCGCAATGACGGTCAAGCTCATCTCCGACATCTACGACGCGGTAAAGGAGCGGTATAAGTTCCTTTAATTAAAGACGCGCCCGAAAAAAATAGCTTCAATAAAAAACATCCCGCAGCGTCGGGATGTTTTTTATATGGAATTCTGCCGCCGGGTCACGGCGCTTTTGCTTCGGTGACGGAGTTTTTCTTTCCCGCCAGCGCAAGGACGGCGAGCGCGGCGTAAACGGTCATATATGTGAGCACGCCGTCTATCAGGATTATCTCGCCGTAAGCGGAGAGAATTGAGAGAATGTCGCTTCCGGTCATATTGAATCCGTACTCGACAATGCCGCTTATATTCGAATATATCTCAAAGAGAAAATACGGAGCCATGTGAAAGAGCGCGGCGGCAGCCGTCATTCGGCTGACGGGATGGCGGCGTGAAATTATAGGGAAGTGGCCTCCGTCCATCGGCGCGTGCCGCGTTATAGCGGGCGCAAGCCAGATGAGCAGCGCGTATGTCAGCGCGCGGGCGGCAAAATTCAGCAGCAGATAGACGACGCCGAACAGCTCAAGCCCCTCGATCATATTGCCGGTCAGAAGGTCGATCAAAAACGACGCCGTATAGTCAAGGGCAAGTATCAAAAGGACGAACAGCAGCGACATGCGGACATACCGCTTTTTGCCGAGGCGGATAAAATGTATGACGAGCGCGGCGCCCGCCGCGTATATAATGCTGTCGAATACGAAGACGACCGTGTCAAGTATCTCAACAAATACGGAGGAAGACGACGAAATTTCCGTATATATGACGTTAAGTATGCGGGCGACGAATGTCACCGCGAGGGAAATTATGACGCCGACAATAAAATCGCGGGGAAGATGGGACGGGGCGCGTTTTGCTTTATCCATTATAATATGATCTCCTTATCATATGCTTCGGTAACTATTCTACCACATAAAGCGGAGAAAAGGAAGACATTTTTTTGACTATCCGGGCATGTGCCGTCATATATTGTTACAAAGACAGGAACGAAAGGTGCGGTATTATGGAAAAACCCGAAAAAATCAATCAAACGATAATCCCTCTTGACGGCGATGTCGATCACGCGATTGTCGGCGCGTGCATCGACGAATTCTCTTCACGGTACGATTTTCTTGAGCGCGTTTTGGTCGGCAAATCAATACGCGGGCGCGAGCTTTACTGCGTCCGCCTCGGCAGGCGCGACGCGCTGCCCGTTTTATATGTCGGGACGCATCACGGAATGGAACACCTGACCTCGGCGCTGCTTCTTCGGTTCATCAACGAATACTGCGAGAGCATGAGGACGGGCGGGCGGCTCTACGGCGTCGGTATGGAATATCTCTTTTCGGAGCGGTGCATATACGTTCTGCCGATGCTGAACCCTGACGGGGCGGAGCTATCGCTCCACGGCGCGTCCCGCGAAAGTCCGCTTTACGAGCGGCTCATAAAAATGAACGGCGGCGAGGATTTTACGCATTGGCAGGCAAACGAGCGCGGGGTCGACTTAAACCACAATTACAGCGCCGGGTTCTTCGAATATAAATCCGTCGAGAATGAAAACGGCATATACGGCGGGGGACCTACGAAATACAGCGGCGAATATCCCGAATCCGAGCCTGAAACGTCCGCGCTCTGTACGCTTATCCGCACGGTCGGACCGGAACTGATACTTACGCTTCATACGCAGGGCGAGGAGATCTATTATACGAGCGGGGGAGAATGCCCGCGCGCGTCGCGCCGGATCGGACGGGTGATCTCCGAGCTTACAGGGTATGAGCTCGCAGAGCCGGAGGGAACGGCTGCGTACGGCGGGCTGACAGATTGGTTTGTCGCCGAATACGGGAAGCCCTCGTTCACAATAGAATGCGGCAGAGGGAAAAACCCGCTGCCGCCGGATGATTTTTTCAGTATTTATGCGAGGCTGCGCGAACTGTTTTTCAGAGCGCCGATCCTCGTATGAATCAGGTGCCGAGGCTTTTTATAAACGACGTATCGTGTAAGTCAGCTGCCGAGGCTTTCAATAAACGACGCCGCAAGGCGCGTCCATTCGGCAACGCGCGCGTCCTCAAGCGCGCGGCTGCCGCACGATGTTTCGCGCGTCGCGAGCGAAAGCCCGTGAGGTCCCTTCGGGTAAACGTGAAGCTCGAACGGTATGCCGTAAGATGAGAGCGCCGCCGCGAAGATCAGCGAATTTTCAACCGGGACCGAGCGATCGTCCGAGGTGTGCCAGATGAAAGCGGGCGGCGTGTCCTCGGTCACGAGCAGCTCAAGGCTGTGCGCCTCAAGCTCGTCTTCCTTCGCGTCCTCGCCTATTGAGATGTTGATCGTCCCGCGGTGGGCAAATTCCATCGCCGTTATGACAGGGTAGGCGAGGATCAGCCCGTCCGGCTTGTTTTCGCCGAATTCTATATCGAGCTCTTCTTCGATAAACGGCTCCTGCCAGCGGACGCCGAGCATCGCGGCGATGTAGCCCCCGGCTGAAAACCCCGCCGCAAATACGCGGTGCGGGTCGATGTGGTATTCGTCCGCATGGCGGCGGATATATGTCACCGCCAACGACGCGTCAAGCAGCGGGAGCGGGAAATGTCCGAACTCCCCGATCGAATACCGCAGCACGAACGTGTTCATCCCAATCCCGAAGAAACTGACCGCGACCGGCTCCGCCTCGCGCTCTGACAAATATTCGAGCCCGCCCCCCGGAAAGACGATAAGCGCCGGGCGCGGCGCAATTCGCAGCTCCGGGGCGTCCGTGTGGATATATGCGGTGAGCGTCACGCGCGGATCTCCGTCATAAAGCTCAACTGTTTCCGAAAACATGGCAATAAAGCCCCTCTTCTTTTGTTCTCTATATGACATACTACCACAACTCCGCGTTTTTTACAACAGAATTGCAAAAATTTTATCATCATTTTGCCAAAAATCTGTTGAAAAAGAACTTCCGGTATTGTATAATAAGACTGTCTAAGACGAGAAAGGAAGATTGGAACACGATGAGAAAGCTCTATAAGTATTTGTCATTGGCGCTCGCCGTCATAATGCTCGCGCTGTCCGCGGCTTCATGCGCCACGGACAAGGGCGGAGACGGGACGACAGGCAGCACAGGTACGAATGCGCCTGCAACGGACGCGCCGAAGGAGGAAGAAGAATTGGTACAGAACGGAAGACAGGTCGAAGCGCTCAACCGCGGGCTTTTCGCAGTCAAGGCAAAGGATAACGGCAAGGACGGTTATCTTGTCAGCTGGCGTTCGCTCGGAACTGAGTCAAATGATACCGTATACGAGCTTTACCGCGACGGTGAAATGATATATAAGAGCGAGTCCGGCATGCCGACATGCTACCTTGACGAGGACGGCAGCCAGGATTCGGTTTACACAGTAAAGACCGGGGAAGAGACGACTGCCGGCGTAACGCCTATCGGATACAATTATTTCGATATTCCGCTCAACAAACCCGATCCCGGCAAAACTCCTGCCGGGGAGATGTATACATACACCCCGAACGACTGCTCATGCGGCGACCTTGACGGCGACGGCGAATATGAGATCGTTGTAAAATGGGACCCGTCAAACGCGAAGGACAACTCGCAGAACGGCTACACAGGCAACGTGTATCTTGACGCGTATAAGCTCGACGGCACGCAGCTCTGGCGGATCGACCTCGGCGTTAACATCCGCGCCGGCGCGCATTACACGCAGTTTCTCGTATACGACTTCGACGGCGACGGAATTGCAGAGGTCGTCTGCAAGACATCCGACGGGACGGTCGACGGCGAAGGCTACGTGATCGGAAATACCGGAGATAATACAGACTACCGCGACAGCGGCGGAAGAATACTCAAGGGATTTGAATATCTCACCATATTCAACGGCAAAACGGGCGGTGAGATAGAGACGATAAAATATGAGCCGGCAAGAGGTTCCGTTGACTCATGGGGCGACAATTACGGCAACCGCTGCGACAGATTCCTCGCCGCCGTCGCTTATCTTGACGGGAAAACGCCCTCGATCGTGATGTGCCGCGGATATTACACCCGCGCCGTGCTTGTGGCGTACAACTTTGACGGCAATCACCTGAATAAGGTGTGGACGTTTGATTCAAATGACGGCGGCGCGAGCTCAAGAGCCGCCGGACAGGGAAACCACAACCTCGCTGTCGCCGATGTTGACGGAGACGGATTTGACGAGATCGTATACGGTCAGTGCTGCATAGATCACGACGGAGCGCTTCTCTGGTCAACGGGGCTCGGTCACGGTGACGCTGTTCACGTCGGCGATTTCCTCCCCGACCGCGACGGGCTTGAGATCTGGGGCTGCCTTGAGGGCTCGCACGGAGCGTACCTCGCCGAGGCTGAGTCCGGAAAACTGCTTCGCCGTTATAATTCCGACCGCGACACAGGCCGCGCCCTCGCCGACAACTTCATCACGGGGAACGACTCGGCTGAGTTTATGTGCGCCACAACGTCCGCCGTATTCACCGGCGTAGACGGACAGTTCAGGGGCACGTGGAGCGGCGGACTCAATTTTGCCGTATATATGACGGGCAAGCTCGAACGGTGCGGACTTGACGGGACGAACGTTTACTCGCATGAGCTCGGAAACGTCATGTCTCTCGCCGGAACGATCGCCTGCAACGGCACAAAGGCGACGCCGTGCCTGACGGCAGACCTGCTCGGTGACTGGCGTGAGGAGATCGTCATGGCAAGGCAGGACGGAGAAGCGCTGCGCGTGTTCCTTACACGGTTTGAGACTGAATACAGGCTCCCGACTCTCATGCACAACACGATGTATCGCTGCGGCGTCGCGAATGAAAACGTCGCGTACAACATCCCGCCGCACACAGAGTGGTTCCTTGACACGGATTATCCGCTGCCCGATTATCCCGAAGTTTACATGGTCAAGGCAAAATAAATCAAGCCTAAAAACATGACGCCGCCGCTTCAGGGCGCAGATCATAAATATGATCGACGGCGGCATGCCGAAACAGCAGACTGCAAACGCTCCGGACGAGAACAAAATCGCCGGAGCGTTTCTTTTTGGCATGAAGATTTCGCAAAAAAGATCGACAGTCTTAACCGGCAGTAGGATAGACCAGCTTAACCGGCAGTAGATTTTTTTAAATTTATGTGGTATAATTCTGTCTGTCAGGCGGGCGACTGCCTGGCAGATCGGGAATTATTGAGGACAATATGAAACTTGAGAAAATGGATGATTTTTTCGCCGCCCGATTGAACGGATACGACAAGCATATGATGACGGAAATTGAAGGCGCTGCGGAATTTTATCCATATACGGCAGCCTTGATGCCGCTGGAATATGATGCAAATGTGCTTGATCTGGGCTGCGGTACAGGGCTTGAACTTGAATATTACTTTGCCTTAAACGGGGAAGCGTCCGTGGTGGGTATCGACTTGTCGGCAGATATGCTTGCAGCACTTAAACGGAAATTTTCTGACCGTAA